>NZ_JBICWS010000010.1:0-343429 GCF_043199875.1 Streptomyces sp. NPDC048516
CAGAAGGGCGTCCAGGTTTGTCGTCACACACGAGCCAACGGGCGCCCTTCGCCATGGTCGCGGCCAGCACAAACATCGGACTCATTCATCTAGGGCATGGGTAAGGTGAGCGATCATGGGAGCAGCCGGAGTGGAGGGGGTGGTAGCGCCATGCTGGAGCAAGGACTGGGGACGCCGGATCCGTTCGTCTCGATGCCCGCGCCGAGTGTGAAAGGGCGTCTCTTCGGCGGCCTCTTCTTCCTTCTGGCGCTCCTCTGCGCCGGCTTCTCGCTGTACAACTCGACGCACGCAGCGGGCCTCGTCGGTCGTCACGGCACGCTCACGGTGGAGCGCTGCTGGATCGACCACGGAAGCCGTCACCACAGCGACAAGACGGTGTGCGCCGGCACCTTCCGCGCAGACGACGGAACGACCGTCGATCACGAGGCGACCATCACGGCAGACCGCGAACGGGGCGACCGCATCCCCGTCCAGCAGACCGTGAGCGGCTACCTCGCCACCGGCTTCGGCGAGATCTGGCGCTGGTGCGCGCTGTTCTTCCTCGGCTGGATCGTCGCCGCGCTGGGGATCCCGTTCGCCGCGACCGGCATCATGCCGAGCAGGGGACAGGCCGTGGCCGTGGGCCGGTTGATCGCCGGAACCCGCGCGAGTGCCTGGATGAAGCGGCTGGTCCTGGGCGGCGCCGGTGGTGCGGCGCTCAGCCTCTACCTGGCCTGGATCTTCTGAGCCGGAAGGCTCCGACCACGCGACCGATCGACGCAATTACCATGAGCACAACCATCAAGTGAGGGAACCGGCTTGAACAGTCAGTCGTGGGGCGACATCGTCGCCCGCCGTGCCCGTGTCCGTGGCTGTCTTCTGGGCGGGGCGATAGGCGACGCCCTGGGATACCCGATCGAGTTCCAGCCGCTGGCCTCGATCCGCAACGGCTACGGGCCGTCCGGGGTCACCGGCTTCCTGCCGGTCGGCGGCGTCGTCCTCGGCCAGGTCTCCGATGACACCCAGATGACCCTCTTCACCGCGGAAGGCCTCATCCGCGCCTACGCCCGCTACGGCCCCGCCACCGAGAACGGCATCAGCTCCGCCGGGCCCGTGATCGTGCGGAACGCCTATCTGCGCTGGCTCGACACCCAGAACCACCCCGCGCCCCCGCCGCCGGCCGAACTCGCCTACGACCGCACCGGCTGGCTGCGCCAGCAGACCTGGCTCTACGCCCGCCGTGCCCCCGGCAACGCCTGCGTCTCCGGCCTCCGCTACGAGCACATCCCCGGCACGCTCGGCGAGCTCGGAGCGCCGGGGCCGGTCAACCCCGACTCCAAGGGCTGCGGCACGGTCATGCGCTCGGCTCCCTTCGGCCTCACCGGGATGCCCGTTCGCCGAGCCTTCGAATTCGCCGCCCGCTGCGCCCAGATCACCCATGGCCATCCCACCGGCTACTACGCGGCCGGTGCCTTCGCCGCCATGATCGGACACCTACTGGACGGCGACTCCCTCGAAGGCGCCGTGCTGCGCTCGATGGAACTCCTCGCCCGCTATCCCGGCCACGAGGAGACGACGGCCGCCCTCCGCAAGGCGGTCGACCTGGCTGCCGACGGCACAGCGACCCCCGAGAAGGTCGAGACCCTCGGCGGAGGCTGGATCGCCGAGGAGGCCCTGGCCATCGCCGTCTACTGTGCCCTCGCCCGCCCCGCCGACCCGGTACCCCGGCACACGCGCGTTGAGTCAGCCTTCCTGCTCTCCGTCAACCACTCCGGTGACAGCGACTCCACGGGATCCATCTGCGGCAACCTCCTCGGCGCTCACCACGGCGACCTCGCCCTCCCCCCGTCCTGGCTCACCGCCGTCGAGGGCCGTGGCACGATCACCGAGCTGGCCGACGACTTCTCGGCGGCGTTCCACCCCCTCACCCACCAGCCGTACAACGAGTCGTTCTTCGCCCCCGGGCGCTACCCGCGCAGCTGACGCCGCTCGGCCACGGGCGCCCACCCGGCACCGTACGGCAGTGCCCGGGCATGATGGAGGGGTGCGGCTGGAAGCGATCTCCTGGGAGCGGCTGACCGATGCGCGCGCTGACCGGATCGGAAAGCTGACGGCGGCGGACGGCGGTCCGTGGCTGCGCGTCGCGATCGACGGGGCGCCGACCGCCCATCCGGAAGGGCTGGCGGCGCGCTTGGCGGATGTCCTGCGGATCCGCGGACGCTCGGTGCAGACCGTCGGGACGGGCGGCTTCCTGCGACCCGCCTCGCTCCGGTCGTGTCTCGTTTGGTGCCCCTCGATCATCGGCTTCAACGCGAGGCTGTCGTGGGTGTTCGCTGCCGAGAGGCCGACGAGAAGGGGCAGTCCGTTCGCGTCCGACAGGACGTGCATCTTGGAACCCGGCTTGCCTCGGTCCACGGGGCTCGGACCTGTGAGCTCGCCCCTTTTTTAGCCCTGACGTGGGCGGAATCGAGGACCGCTCGGGAGAGGTCGAGTAGGACGGCATCGTCTAGGCGGTGCAGGATCTCCTCGTGCAGCCGGCCCCAGACACCGGCTCTTGACCAGATCAGGAATCTGCGGTGGGCCGTCGACTTCGATATCCCGAAACACGGCGGCAGAGCCCGCCAGGCACACCCACTGACCAAGACGTAGATGATTGCCGCGAACAGCGTCTCATCAGACGTGTCCTGCGTTCCGCCGCCGCGGACGCACCTTCGACGGCGGGATCAGCGGCTCCGCGATCTCCCACAGCCCGTCCGGAATAATCCAACTCCACTTACCCCGCCCCATACTCAGACCAACGAGCCATCACCACATAGGACACCGTCTTAGGCGCAGGGGCTGCCGTTCGGCCGGAAGCTTGGGTGCTACGCCCCTGCGGGGGGAGGCGGGTCGGGCAGGTGCGGGGCGGTGAGGTGGGCCTGGGCCGCGGTGCGGAAAGCGGCGACCAGGCGGTTCTGGTCGCCGGCTCGGGTTGCCAGGACGACGTGTCCGGGCTCCACGCCCTCCAGAGGGACGGTAGCCAGGTCGGGACGGCTGTTGGTGGCCATCGCACCGGCCGGGGCGATGGAGACGGCCACGCCGGCGGCAACGAGTTCGAGCTTGTCCTCCAGGCTTTCGACGAGGGGACCTTCCGGTGGCCGGTGCCCGCCGGGGCGGGGATCGATGCGCCAGAACGCGTTCCAGGCCGGGTCGGGCAGGCGAGGAGTGGGTTCGTCGGCGATGTCGTCGAGGGTGACGTACTCCTTCCCGGCCAGCCGGTGGTCGGCCGCGACCAGCAGCAGACGGGGCTCGTCGTAGAGGATCGTCACGTGCAGCTGGTCGGTGGCGAACGGCAGCCGCGCCACCACAGCGTCCACCCGGTCGTCCAGCAGTGCGGTGCGTGGTTCGTGCCAGGCCAGGTGCCGGGTCTGGATCTCTGCATCGGGATGGCGCCGGCGCACCGCCCGTACCGCGGGGGTGATGATCAGTCCCGTCGTGTAGCCGACGGTCAGGGCCGTGGGCTCGGCCGCGGCCCGCGTCTGGACCACTGCTTGGGAGGCGGCACGCAGCAGCGCCTTGGCACGGGGCAGGAACACCGCGCCGGCCTCGGTCAGCTCGGTGCCCTTGGGGGTGCGATCCAGCAGCCGGGCCGCCACCAATTCCTCCAGGCGCCGGATCTGCCGGCTCAGCGCAGGCTGGGCGATGTGCAAGGCGGCAGCAGCCCGGCCGAAGTGCCGCTGCTCGGCCACCGCCACGAAGTACCGCACCAGCCTCAGGTCCAGATCGGCATGGGCGTCGGACGTGTCAGGCATGCTTCGACTGTAACCGCCCCGCCGCCTTCCCGCAGCGCCTGAAACCGTGATGACCTGCGGTGATGCCCGTTCTGCATGAGCTGGTGCGGAACAGGTCTTGGACTGGACTTGCCCCTGGCGCGCACGGTGGATCCACCGGCCCCGCAACCCTGTCGAGGAACGCGGGGCGCTCTCAACCCTTCGGAGGAAGTGCGCCATGTACGTGGTCATGGGAGCAGGGGGGCAGACCGGCGGAGCTGTCGCCCACACCCTGCTCGAACACAAGCAGCCCGTGCGCGTCGTCCTGCGGCCGGGGCGCGACGGCAGTAGCTGGACGGCCCGAGGGGCCGAGGTGGCGTTCGCCGACGTCACCGACGCCGACGCGCTCACCGCCGCTTTGACCGGCGCGCACGCCGCGTACGTGCTCAACCCGCCCGACTACACCGGCGGCGACATGTTCCGGTCGGCCCGGCAGGTCGCGGAGGCGTACCGCAGCGCGCTGGCCACCACCGGCACGCGCGCCGTCGCGCTGTCCTCGATCGGAGCCCAGCACGCCGAGGGCACCGGCAACATCGCCACCACCCACATTCTGGAAGCGACCCTGGCACCGCTGGGCGCCTCCTTCGTACGGGCCGGCAACTTCCTGTCCAACTGGCTCTCCAGCCTCCCGGCCATGCGTGACGGCCTCCTGACCAGCTTCTTCACCCCGCTGGACCGCCCCGTCCCGCACACCGCCGCGGCCGACATCGCCGCCACCGTCGTACGCGAACTGCGACGGCCGGGCACCCGGACCGTGGAGATCGCCGCGCCGGCCGACTACTCGCCCCTCGACGTTGCCGCCGCCTTCTCCCAGGCTCTCGGACGCCCCGTCACTGCCCGGGACGTCCCCCGCGCGCAGTGGCAGCAGGCGCTCGCAGACCGCGGCATGCCGGCGCGGCTCGCCGCGGACCTCATCGCCATGTGGGACGGCTTCAACAGCGGCCACATCTGCTTCGAAGGCACACCCGAACGCGGCACCGTCACCCTCGCCGACTTCGCCGCCCGGGCCGTTCGCCAGGAGGTGTCGGCATGACGGCCACTACGGTGCCGCCGTCGTCACCGGAAGCCAAGACGGTTCTGATCACCGGCGCGAGCAGCGGCATCGGAGCCCTCACGGCCCGCCTGTTGCTCGACCGCGGCCATCGCGTCACCGTCACCGGACGCGACCCGCACAAGCTGGATACCTTCGCCAGGGCGACCGGCCGGCCGAAGCAGCTGATGACCCTCGTCGCCGATGCCGCCGACTGGGACGAAACCCAGGACGCGGTCATCCGGACCGTCGACCGCTTCGGACACCTCGACGCGGCTGTCGCGAATGCGGGCTTCACGTCCACCGACCACTTCCGCGCCGGCGGGACGGCCATCAGCGACGGGGATCCGGCCCTGTGGCCTTCGATGGTCCTCACCAACGTCCTGGGCCCCGCCCTGCTGGCCAGGGCCGCGCTGCCCCATCTGCAGGACAGCCGTGGGCGATTGGTTCTCATCGGCAGCGTCGCAGGGCTGAAGAATGCTCCGGGAAACCTGTACTCGGCCACCAAGTGGGCCGTCACCGGGCTGGCGGAGAACCTCCGCATGCACGCCACCACCCTCGGTGTGGGCGTCACCCTCATCGCCCCCGGGATGACCGACACCCCTTTCTGGGACGACGGCGCGCCACCCCCCTTCGCCATGCCGGCCGGGCCCGTGGCCGAGGCCATCGGCTTCGCCCTCGACCAGCCCACCGGCGTTGACCTCAACACCCTCACCATCCGACCGATCGGGCAACCCATATGACCACCACCGCGACCGCCGACCGTTTCAGCGACATCAAGACCGCCACACTGGCCCACCTGGAACACCACGGATGCGGCTGCTACCCCTACTCCGACGGCAGTCTGCTGGCCACCCTGACCGCAGCCGCCAAAGCGACGACCGTGGTGGAACTCGGCACCGCCCTGGGCTACTCGGCCGCCTGGTTCGCCTCCACCGGGGCCCACGTCCACACCATCGACCGCGACCCCACCCACAGCCGACGCGCGCAAGACCACCTGGCCCGCCACCACCTGGCTGACCGCATCACCCTCCACACCGGAGAGGGCACCGACATCCTGCCCAAACTTGACCTGACCGGTGCGGACGTAGCTTTCTTCGATGGCTACCCGCCCACCACCGCAGCCATCGGGGCACTGGCCGCGGCCCTGCGCCCCGGCGGTCTTCTCATCGCCGGCAATATGACCCTGGGCGGCCAGGCCCACGACATACGCGCCCAACTCGCGGCCTGGCAGCACACCGACCTCGGCGAGACCCTCCTGGCAGTCAAGCCCGCCCCACGATGAACAGGAGGCGCGTACTCCCCCCTCGAACGGGCCGGACAGCGCGTACATCGCAGCCGGCAGTCCTCGCCGAGACCCGCACCTCGGTCCGGGTCCTAGGGTGAAACGACGGAGCAGACGCCCAGCACGTGAACGCGTTGTACGGGGAGGCGCGCAGCCCTCACCCAGGGCGCGGGCGACCTGTTCGCCCCCGTCGCGCGGGACGCCGTGTGGGCCGGCATCCTCTACCTCACCCTCACCCTCACCCTCACCCTCACCGGCCACACGGCCGTCGCCGCGGCGGCCACCACTTCCTGGTGGTCCGCACGGCCAACGCTGCCCTCTCCGCCCGGCAGCCCGCGGTCCGGCCAGCTCTCCGGCTGTTCGTGGTGTCTGATACCGCTGCATACAGGCCGGGCTGAGCCTTTTGGTACCAGGGCGACCCTCCCACGGCAACAATGGGCTTTGTTGCAAACACAGTTGGGGCCGCTGATGGTTGAGACAGTGGTTCAGATCTTCGCGCAGATGGCCGGCGGGGCTCTGACTTCGGTGGGTACCGGGGTGGGACAAGCGGTATCAGACATCGTGCGTGAGCGTTTCGCGACAGATGAACGCGGCCGTTCGGCAGTACAGGCAGTTGATGAACACGGCCGAGGCCGCCGGCTACCTGATGGGGGATCCGGAGGCCGAGTTGTCCATTGTTGCCGCCGGTTTCACGGACGCGGGCAAGGCCAGCGACAGCGACTTCCTCCGCGCCATGAAGAACTCGAATGCCCCGGACGGACAGGCGGAGAAGAAGGGCATCAGCGGCCCGATGCCGAAAATCGGGGATGAACTCTGGGCCGTAGCAATGCCCGCCGGCAGTATGTACTCCGGCGGCGCTTACCTGGCTCTGCGTGTCGGCACCGTTCTCGTGACTATCCATGGCGATGACACTGACGACCAGGCCTCCTCCACACCACGGCTGGAAGTATTGGCGAGAATGATGGCTGAACGGGCGCAGCAGGCGCAGAACGGCCAAGCTCCGACCGCCTATGTACGCGATGCCTGAAACGCCCGTCAGCCAGCCACGCCGTTCGAGGCATGTCTCACGCTGCGTGCGCCACCTGGGGCGAGGTGATGGGCAGGCGGTTCGGCTTCTTCCTGCCCCGGTGAGATGCCTGGTGCGAGCCGGGCGGGTGAGGCGGCGTGGCTGAAGGTGCAGCGGCGTGCGAGACCGGGCCTGCTGTGTGATGTCGAGCAGCTCGGCCCGGTACTGCGGCAGCGCTGTGCGGCGGTAGACCCACGCAATGACCTGAGGGCCGGGACTATGACGGACCCGGCCCTCAGCCCGGCAAGAACTCAGGCTGCGACGGCGCTGCACAAGGCCGAAGATTTTCGAACCGGCAGCAGAAGTCCCCGGCTGAACGGGGGAGATCAGCCGGGGACTGACAAGCGTGTGCCCCCCTACACGACACACAAACGTCGTCCCCCGAAGCGACGCGCGCACTCACGGACGCGGTGGAGCCGTGTGCACTGTGTCGCCCGACACGGACCCGGTGACGGTGGTGCAAAGGGCCGGGCGCTCGCGCCCTTCGGGCAGGAAGCGACGGAGCCGACGGGGTCCAGGCGGTGTAGCCGCCGGGGTCCGCGAGGCGGTGCCCGGGCTGGTCGACGAGGTGATCAGTGATCAGCGTGTGCGCAGGTGTACCGGTACAGCGCGGTCAGTGAACCGCTGGCTCTCCGAGTTCGGCGTTAGGAAACCAGCGATGGATGCCGCGTGACAGACAGGGCCGACTGATCCTCGACGGTTCGCTCCGCCCGGCTGATCTCGGCCCAGACGGCGTCGAGAGACAGGCCGAGGGTGTCGGCGATCGCTGCGATGGTCGGAAAGGCGGGGGTAGCCACACGGCCGGATTCGATCTTCCGCAGGGTTTCCGGCGAGATGTGCGAAGCGAGCGCCACGTCCAGCATCGAGCGGCAGCCCCGGGCTCGGCGGAGCAGGGCGCCAAGGCGCTGTCCGCGTTCTACCTCGGCGGGGGTGAGCGGCAACCTGACCATGACCCCATTCTAATACCGGTACAGTTAGACCGGGATAGTTATTGGACGTACATGAGAGGTCCCCCATGATTGAGATCTTGAACTCCGCGCAGCTTGAGCGGGCGAGGGACACCGGCGCGCTGGTCGGAGACATCCTGCACACGCTGAAGCAGCGCAGCACGGTCGGGACGAACCTGCTGGACATCGACCAGTGGGCCAAGGAGATGATCACCGAGGCGGGGGCACAGTCCTGCTACGTCGACTACGCGCCTTCCTTCGGGCGCGGCCCGTTCGGGCACTACATCTGCACGGCCGTCAACGACGGAGTGCTCCATGGGCGGCCTCACCACTACACGCTGGCAGACGGAGATCTGCTGACTCTCGACCTTGCCGTAGCCAGGGGCAGGGTGGCCGCGGACGCCGCGATCAGCTTTCTGGTGGGCAAGGCCAGGCCGGCGGAGAGCGTCGCGATGATCGAGACGACCGAACGTGCACTCGCCGCCGGCATCGCCGCCGCCAAACCCGGGGCGCGCATCGGCGACCTCTCCCACGCCATCGGCACGGTCCTCAGCAAGGCGGGCTACCCGATCAACACCGAGTTCGGAGGCCACGGCATCGGCTCGACCATGCACCAGGACCCACACGTCGCGAACACCGGACGGCCCGGCCGCGGATACCAGCTGCGCCCCGGACTGCTGCTCGCCCTGGAACCCTGGGTCATGGCCGACACTGCCACCCTCGTCACCGACGCCGACGGTTGGACGCTGCGCAGCGCGACGGGCTGCCGGACCGCGCACAGCGAGCACACCATCGCCATCACCGACAACGGAGCCGAAATTCTCACCCTGCCCACGCATCTGCGTTTCGGCTGATCCCACAGCCGCACCTTGTCGTCACCCTTCAGCGCGGCCGGGTCCAGGGATTGGCCAGGCTGCGGTCGACGAATTCACGAACCGGCTCCGTCATCGTGGATTTGCTCAGCACCTGTTCCCAGCGTTGCTCTTGCGGAGGCGCGTAGCACCCGAGCACGAATCGGACGGCTCCGTCGACAGCTTCGGCGTCCTCCCGTACACGGGGAGGCTGCTTTTCCGCTGCTGCACTGCCCTGCGCCGCACGCCGAGCCGCGGGTGATGACTGAAGATGGTCCGTCGGCTCAGGAATCGAGCACGGCGGCGATGGCCTCGATCTCTACGAGCTGGCCGTCGTAGCCGAGCACGGTGACACCCATCAACGTGCTGGGCACGTCGTGGTCGCCGAACGCGGTCCGGACAACCCCCCACGCCGTCACCAGGTCCTCCCGCCGGTGGGAGGCAACGAGAACGCGGGTGCTGATGACATCGTGGAGTGACGCGCCGGAGTCTGCCAGAGCGGTCCGCATGTTCTCCACGGCCTTGGCCGCCTGCCCCGCGACGTCTCCGATTGCCGCAGTGGAACCGTCCTCATTGAGCGGACATGCTCCGGCCAGGAAGATCAGCCGCGACTCGGCCGGGGCCGTGGCAGCGTAGGAGTACTCGGCAACATCGGACAGGGATGCAGAACGGATCAACGTGACAGCACGCGGCACGGGCTTCCTTTCGTCGTAGACCCGGGACACTCACGACCTTCTCAAAGAACGACTCGGCGTTCGACGCAATTTCCTGTCCGCCAACTCCCGCGATGGGCCACTGCCGTCGGCCTCCGAATCGCTCTGCCATGGTCAGCCCGTCAGCACCCGTCGCATACCGGTCCCCGTACCCGAACTCGACGCATCACATGATCGAAGAGGCACGGTCTAGCGGGCGAGGGCGCGTGCGTGCGCCTCGTCGAGCAGTTCCCGCAGTGCCGAGGTGGTCGGTGCGACGGCGGTGGCGAGCAGTGCCGGGCCGTTGGCCAGCGGTGCGAGGACGGCGCACCCGTCCTTGGTGCCTTCGCCGAGCAGTACGGCGTCTCGTCGGATGTCGAGGCGCGGGTCCACGACCAGGAGCTGGCCGACGGCGCGGTGCCCGTTCAGGACGGCCGGGCCGTCCCAGCCGGGTTCTGGGGACCCGTAGGTCGTGCGCTGGTCGAGTAGCGGGCGCCCGGCTCGGTGGACCAGGATCCGGCTGACGAGGTGGCCCGGTTCCTCGCCGGCCCGGCCCAGGAGCTGCTCTTCTCGCAGTACGAACCGTGAGGTGGCGGCGAGTTCGACGGTGCAGGTCTGCCGCAGGTTGCTGCCGGCGGCGCTGATCAGGGGCTGCGGCAGCCAGCGCATACGGGCGTGTTCTCCGGCGGTGAGCCGCACGTCGTAGGTGGCTGCTTCGGTGGTGGGGCCGCGCAGGGCGAGGGTGGCGGCAGCTGTGGTGACCTCCAGCTCGGCCTGGTCCTCGGCGGTGATGTCGAGGGTGAGCCGGTCGCCGCCGAGTGGGGCGCTCATCGCGCCGATGATGCCCACTGTGGCGGCGCTGCCGTCGGTGCGCATGCGCCGCAGGTGGAAGGGGCCGTCGCTGCGCAACTGGGGGAGGGTGGTGACGCGTCCGTTGTGCGCGGCGCGGATCCGGGCCGTGGCACGTACGCCGTGAGGGTGTCCGGCGGGCTCTTGGGCGCCGGCTGGGGGTGCGTCGCGGTCGGACGCGGGTCGGGCGGCGGCGAGTTGGGTGGATGGACTCATACGGCTGCCCCGGCGCGCCACTGGGCGAGGTGGCCGGTGACCCAGTCGGCGACTTCGCGGATGCCGTCGTCGGAGGTGAGGTGGGTGAAGATGACGGGAAGGCCGCCGCGCTGTCGTTTCGCGTCGATGGCCATGGTGTCCAGGTCGGCGCCGACGTGCGGGGCGAGGTCGGTCTTGTTGATGATGAGGAGGTCGGCGGTGGTGATGCCGGGGCCGCCCTTGCGGGGGATGTCGTCGCCGCTGGCCACGTCGATGACGAAGATCTGTACGTCGACGAGGCCCTTGGAGAAGGTGGCGGTCAGGTTGTCGCCACCGGACTCGACGAGCACGAGGTCGAGGGGGTGGAGGGTCTCTTCCAGGTGTTCGACGGCTTCCAGGTTTGCGGAGATGTCGTCGCGGATCGCGGTGTGCGGGCAGGCGCCGGTCTCGACGGCGGCGATGCGCTCGGGCGGCAGGACGGCTTCGCGCAGCAGGTACTCGGCGTCCTCACGGGTGTAGATGTCGTTGGTGACAGCGGCGATGCGCCAGCGGTCGCGCAGGGTGCGGCAGAGCGCGGCGACGGTGGCGGTCTTGCCGGAGCCGACGGGGCCACCCAGGCCGACGCGGAGGGCGCGGCGACTGCCGTCGGGACGGAGCGGATCGGCGCTGTAGGTGTGCCGCTCGGGAAAGGTCTCAGAGTGGTCGAGGTGCATGGCAACTCCGCTGTGCAGTGGTGGGTTCGGGGTTCAGGAGGCGAAGAGGCGGACGGTCCAGGCGGCGTGCTGCTCCCCGGTGATGTCCAGCAGGGGTGAGGAGGCAGACGGCAGGGCGTCGAGGCCCTCGGTCAGGGCGCGGGTCGCTGCGTCGGCCGCGGCCTGGGCGACGCCGTCGGTCTCGGGGCCGAGGCGGGCCAGCAGACCGGAGGCGTCGAGCGGGTCGAGGCTCAGCAGGCGCACCGCTGCGGTGGCCGGGCCGCCGATGTTCTCGTACGCGGCGGCACAGGCGGCGTCCACCGGGGCGAGCCCGGCGGCGCGGGCGGCGAGGCCCAGAACGATGGGCTGGTGGGCGCCCTGGGGACGCGCGGCGGCCAGGCGTTCGAGCTCGGCCGACGGGAAGGTGGCACGGGCCGCGCGCATCATCTGCCGGCCGAGTCTGCGGGCGACGGCACGTAGTGCGGGGGCGGGGGTGCGCGCGTCGGCCGTGTCGTCGAGCAGCAGCGGGTCATGTCCGGCGGCGGCTGCGGCGGCCAGCCCGGCCGCCGTCAGACCGGTGGTGTGCAGACGCCCGCGGCAGAACGCCTCCAGGCTGTCGGTGTTGTGTACGGTTCCATGGGCGACCGCGGCCTCGACGCCGCCGGAGTGGGCGTGCCCACCGGCGGGGAAGCGGCCGTCGGCCAACAGGAGCAGGGCTGCGCGGCTCATGGGCGAGCGGCTGCCTTTCACAGGGGCGGATGGTGAGGCGGTGCCCTGGGCGGGCACGCCGTGCCCGCCCAGGCCCGACCGTGGCGCCGGCGCCGATGGCCGGGCAGGTGTCGGCTCAGAAGAGGAAGTACCGCTGAGCCAAGGGGACTTCGTTGACGTAGGTGCGCGGCACGGTCGCACCGTTGAGTTCGGTGCGGGCGTCCCCCGTCGTCGCGCCGCCGATGGTGACCTCGAAGCTGTTGTGGTCGACTTCGAGGCTGTCCGGCACCTTGTCGTTCAGCTTCATGTCGGTCTTCTTGACGTTCCGGGTGCTCTCGATCGGGACGAACTTCTTGTGGAGACCGACCGTTTCCGTCCCCGTCCCCTCGTTGTTCCTGTGCCGGCCGGGGGCGAATCGGGTGTTCAAGCTGTCAGCCACGTCCTCGGCGGCGAAGTTCACCGAGTTGCTCCCCGGGGCACGCCCGGTGGCCCCCCAGACCGGCCGCGGCAGGTAGGGCTGCGGCTTGGTGATCGAAGCGTTGGCGTCGCCGACCTGCGCGTAGGCGAGTTGGCCGCCCTTGAGGACCATGTGCGTCTTGACGCCGAAGAACTTCGGCTCCCACAGCACCAGGTCTGCCAGCCTCCCCGGCTCCACGGAACCGACGTACTTTTTGATGCCGTGCGTGATCGCCGGGTTGACCGTGTACTTGGCGACGTACCGGCGTGCCCGGTAGTTGTCGTTCGGCGTCAGCCTGTCCTCATTGAACGGGTGGGACGGGTCCGTGTCTTGTCGGATCGTTCGGACTTTCGCGTTCTGCAGGTCTTCGGGCAGCGCGCCGTAGCGGGACTTCATGACGTGCGCGGTCTGCCAGGTGCGCATGATCATCTCGCCGATGCGTCCCATCGCCTGGGCATCCGAGGACATCATCGAGATGGCGCCCATGTCGTGGAGGAGGTCCTCCGCGGCCATGGTGGACGGTCGGATGCGGGAATCCGCGAAGGCCATGTCCGCCGGAATGTCCGGGTTGAGGTGGTGGCACGCGATCATCATGTCGATGTGCTCCTTGACGGTGTTCACCGTCAAGGGCCGGGTGGGGTTGGTCGAGGCGGGCAGCACGTTCGGCTCCTTGACCAGCTCGATCATGTCCGGAGCGTGGCCTCCTCCAGCGCCCTCGACATGGAAGATGTGGATGGAACGCCCCTTGAAAGCATCCTTGGTGCTTTCCAGGAAACCGGACTCGTTGAGCGAGTCGGCGTGCAGGGCGACCTGGATCTTGCGCTCCTCACAGACTGCCAGCGCCCTGTCGATCACCGCGGGTGTGGCACCCCAGTCTTCGTGCACCTTCAAGCCGATGACACCGGCATCCACCTGCTCGTTCAGAGCGTCTTCGTTCATCGTGCTGCCCTTGCCGAGCAGACCGATGTTGACCGGGTACTCGTCCAGGGCCTCGAAGACCCGGGTGATGTGCCACTCGCCGGGGGTCACGGTGGTGGCCGTGCTGCCTTCGGCGGGGCCTGTGCCGCCGCCGATGAGAGTGGTCACGCCCGAGGCCAGGGCCTCGTGGATCTCTTCGGGGCAGATGAAGTGAACGTGGGTGTCCACACCCCCCGCGGTAAGGATCCGGCCGTTGCCGGAGATGGCCTCGGTGCTCGGGCCGACCACGAAGTTCGTAGCCGTCACCGGTAGCTGGTCGTCCGGCTGCTCACGGGCGGGCTGCTCGAAGTCCGAGATCGGGTCCATCGTCTCCGGGTTGTACGCCTTGCCGATGGCATGAACCTTGCCATCCCTGATGCCGACGTCGGCTTTGACCACACCCCACCAGTCGAGGATCAGCGCCCCTGTGATGACCGTGTCCATGGGAATGCGATCCGGGTTGCCGCCCCCGTCCCTCGCGATGTGGGACATGCCCATCGACTCTCGGATCACCTTGCCGCCACCGAAGATCATCTCATTGCCGCTGTATTTCGGCCCGCCGCTCCAGTCGGCTTCGATCTCGACGGTGAGATCGGTGTCGGCAAGGCGGACGCGGTCCTTGGTGGTGGGCCCGTACAGAGCGGTGTACTCCGCCCGCTTCACCAAGTTGCCCGGCCTCTTCTGCCGGCCCGTCTTCCCCGGCTGGCCACTCATCCGACGTTCCCCTCGCGCAGTCCCTGAATCTTGCCGGTGTCGCTCTTGGCGTCGCCCTCGATGCTCACCAGCTCGACGCAGCACACGTCTCCTGGTTCGAACCGCACGGACGTGCCCGCGGCGATGTTGAGCCGTCGCCCCTTCGCCTCGGCACAGTCCCAGAGCGGTTTGTCGTCCACGGGCGCGCCGAGGGGGTTCTCGACCACCTTGAGGCCGGGGTTGACCTCGGCGAAGTGGTAGTGGGAGCCGACCTGGACGGGACGGTCGGACGTGTTCTGGACCTTGATCGCCTTCTTGCCGCTCTGCAGGTGCTCGTTGAACGCGATCGCCTCGTGCCAGGACGCGGCGTCGTCGCACTCATGGCAGCAGGGGGACGAGTCGGTGTCGTCGCGGTCGACCGGGCACTCCGGCCTGCGTGCCGGCTGGGGGTGCTCGACCTTGCCCGGGTAGACCTCGGGGTCCTCAGTGGCCTCTGGGATGGGGTCGTGGATCGTGACCAGCTTGGTGCCGTCCGGGAAGGTCGCCTCCACCTGGACGTTCTTGATCATCTCCGGGACGCCGTCCATCACGTCGTCACGAGTGAGCACCCGTCGGCCCGAGTCCATGATGTCGCTCACCGTCTTACCGTCGCGCGCCGCCTCGAAGACGTACGCGGACAGCAGGGCCATGGTCTCGGGGTAGTTGAGAAGCAGGCCCCGGTCGCGGCGCTTCGCTGCCACGTCGGCCGCGACATGGATCAGCAAGCGTTCCTGCTCATGCGGAGTCAAATGCACGACGAGCCGTTTCTGTTGATCGGATGGTGCCTGCGACCGGGCATGCCGAGGTCTCGGACAACGTTCCCCGGACGACGACGGACGCTCCCCGATCATTGGCAGGGACGAACGGTGATACGCCAAACGACGGATGATCTACACCATCCGGTGAATCCGCGAAGTACACCGTTTGCACCCGCCGGGCGGAAGGAACCGGCTCCGAAACCGTCGAAGGATTCTGCGAGCAGGCGACGTTGTACGTGCGCTCCAGCTCCCGCATCGTCATGCCGGCCCGGTGGTCCCGCCGGATCGCCGCGTACAGCTCGACCTTCGACATCCGCGGCATGACCAGGGCCTTTCAACGGGAACGCCCCGATGCTGGCCTGGCAAGTACTCCAGTGGGTATCCGCGATGTGTGCGGCCTTGATGGCGGTTCAGGCGGTCGAAGTGATCGCTTGGGTGACGGCCGTGATCGCCGGGGTGGGGTGGCCGCAGAGGCGTGCCACGAGCACCCGGCGAATCTCGGGGGGCGCGCCGTCGACGCGCAGCACGCTCACCCCGGGCAGCAGCATCGGTGAGAGCCCGGACGGCACCGTGGTCACGCCGAAGCCGCCGGCGACCAACTGGAGCTTCGTCAGCCAGTCGCGCGCGGAGTGGACGACGCGCGGCCGTCCGGGCAGGCCGGGCCAGACGCCGAGCAGCGGCTCGGAGTTCGACGACGGGGCGGCGATCCAAGCGGCGTCGACCAGTTCGTCGACGTGCACGGTGGTGCGTCCGGCGAAGTCTCCGGTCGAAGACACGGCCACGACCAGTTCGGTGTCCGCGACGGTCTCCAGGTGCAGGCGCGGCAACTCGCTGTCGAAGGGCCGGTGGGGCGGGCGGGATGTCAGCACTGCGAGGTCGAGCGAGCCCGCGCGCAACGCCCGGATCAGGGAGGGCGTGGTGCCCTCGCGGGTGGTGACCGTGAGCTGCGGGTCAGCCTTCGCGAGGTGTGCGAGTGCGGCGGGCAGGATCGCCGAGCCCGCGCTCAGGACTGCCCCGAGCCGCACCAGCTCGTTCCGCGGGACGCTGCCGGTGAGTTCACGCTCGACCGCTGCGAGCGAGGCGAGGATCGTGTGGGCGTGCCGCAGCAGGGTCAACCCGGCGGGAGTGAGCCGCACCCCGTCCGGGCGGCGCTCGAACAGGGTGGTGCCGGCGCTGTGTTCGAGGGCGGCGGCCTGGCGTGAGACGGCCGACTGTGTGTATCCGAGTCGGGCGGCCGCCGCGGTGAAGCTGCCGGACTCGGCGATCTGCCGCAGGACCCGCAGTCCCGTGCTGGAGATGTCCATGCGTCATACGCATACCATAGATGCGAGATCATCGCTTCCCGCATGCTCGTCCCGCTCCTAGGGTTGATCTCAAGAGCACGGACGAACACGGAGGTCATCACGTGCGAGCAGCAGTTCTGACGCGCTTCGGCGCCCCGCTCGCGGTACGGGAGGCGCCGGACCCCGAGGCCGGTAGCGGTGAGGTGGTGGTCGAGGTCCTCGCCGCCGGCGTGGCGCCCTACGCGGCCGAAGTCTTCAGCGGCAGGCGGAAGTACCCCCTCGTCCCTCCTGTCGTGCCCGGCGTTGGCGCGGTGGGGCGGATCGTCCACGTCGGCCCTGACGCCACCCGGCTGCGGGGCGGCGACCTGGTGTGGTGCGACTCGACGGTGCGCTCGCGAGACGATGCCCTGACGCCCGACATCACGCTCCAGGGCTGGAGTTCACGCGGCGAGGGCGGCGCGCGGCTCGCCGAGTACCTGCACGACGGCGCGTTCGCCGAGCTCATGCGGGTCCCGACGGAGAACGTCTTTCCGCTGCCGGCCGCGGCCGGGGAGGATCCGGCCCGCTGGGCCGCGCTCACCGTGCACACCATCTCCTACGGCGGGCTGCTGGCAGGCGGGCTCGCGGCGGGCGAGACGCTGCTCGTCAGCGGGGCCACCGGAAACCTCGGCAGCAGCGCGGTCGCGGTCGCGCTCGCGATGGGCGCGGGCCGCGTGGTCGCCCCCGGCCGCAACAAGGCCGCGCTCGACCTCCTCGCCGACCGGTTCGGTCCGCGTCTGCGCCCGGTGCCGCTGACCGGGGACGAAGCCACCGACCAGGGGGCGATGTCCGCGGCGGCCGACGGCCCGATTGACATGGTGATCGACCTGCTACCGCCGAGCGCACCCAGCTCGGCCTCGCGCGCGGCGGCCATGACCGTGCGCGAGTACGGCCGGGTCGTCCTCATGGGCGGCGTCGGCATGCTCGGTGGCGACGACCTCGCACTCCCGTACCCATGGATCATGCGCAACTCGATCACCGTGCGCGGGCAGTGGATGTACCCGCGCACAGCCAATGTCGGCATCATCCGGCTCCTCACCTCGGGCACTCTGGATCTCGCCCCCGAACGAGTCCGGTCGTTCGGCCTCGATGCCGTCAACGACGCCATCGCGTACGCCGCCGCGCACAGTGGCCCGTTCGACCGAACCAGCCTCACCCCGCCGGCCGGCTGAAAAGGCCCAGATGGAGGCCGGCCGCATCGCATCCATGCCGGCATCGCCCCACCTCGGCCGAGGCCGGCTATATCCCGGAGGATCTGCGCAAGGCTTGTTCCTGCCGGTCATTCCCTGACGAGGGCACGGGCGTCGACGGAGAACTTGACGAGGATCCCCTTGTCCCGCGTCGCCGGTCACCTGGTCACAGCCGGGGGCGGCTGGCGGGTCAGAAGTCCAGGTCAGGGAATTCGTCCTCCAGGTCAGGCTCCGAATCGAGAACCGGCCGGCAGGGGCCGGTGCTGGCGCGCAGCGTGATCAGCGGTTTCAGCAGGATGTGCCGGGGTGACGAGGCAGGCGAGGTGAGCCGCTCCACCATCAGGTCGACGCCGATCCGGCTCATCTCCTTGGCCGGTATCTCGGCAGCGGTCAGCGGCGGGCTCACCTCTTCCGCCCAGCGGCTGGCCGCCACGCCGACGACCGAGAAGTCGCGCGGTACGCTGCGGCCGTGACGGGTCAGCCCGCGGTAAATGCCTTCCAGGGCGGCTTCGTTCATGACGACCAGGGATGTGGTGGCCGGATCGTCCTGCAAGATCCGTTCCACGACGTCCTCCCCGGCGCCGACATCGTCGCCGCTGGGGTACGCACGCGCGGTCAGGTCCATCTCCGTCATCGCCTCGGTGTAGCCCTCGTTCCCGAGCAGCGCGTATCCGTACCCGCTGTTGACGATCTGCTCCGACTTGTTGACGAAGGCGATGCTGCGGTGGCCCAGTTCGGTCAGGTGCCGGACGCATCCGCTTGCCAGGCCGGCGAAGTCGAGATCGACCCAGCCGACCCCGTCGGTTCCGCTGTTCCGGCCGATGGTGACGAAGGGGAAGGCCGCTTCCGTCAGATGCTGGATGCGGTCGTCCTCCCGGCGGACCTCCATCACGATGACGCCGTCCACGCGCCGTTCGCTGACCATCCGCCGGAACGCGGGGTCCCTGCCCGACTTGCAGGGCGTGAGCAGCAGGTCATAGCCGTATGTGGTGGCGGTTTCCGCCACCCCGCCGACGAAGGCGAGCTGCACCGCCGGGTAGTCCCGGTTGGCGCCGGACGGCGGGTAGAGCAGGGCGAGCGTATGTGTCAGGTCCCGGGCCGCAGCACCACTATGGGTCTGGGCGCCGCGTCCTGTTGACAGGTCGACTGTGCGCTCCGTCATGGTCCGTTGGCCGGTAGACGTTGTTCGGCCCAGATGGTCTTGCCGGTGGGGGTGTGGCGGGTGCCCCAGCCTTGGGTCAGCTGGGTCACCATGTGCAGGCCTCGTCCCCCTTCGTCGTAGGTGCGGGCCCGGCGCAGATGGGGGGAAGTACTGCTGGCGTCGGAGACCTCGCAGATCAGGGTCCGGTCCCGGATCAGCCGTAGCCCGATGGGGGCGTCCCCGTAGCGGATGGCGTTGGTGACCAGCTCGCTCACCACCAGCTCGGTGATGGACGCTGCGTCGGTGAGCCCCCAGGTCGCCAGCTGACGGGAGGCCTGTGCCCGGGCGTCGGCCACGATGGCGGGATCTGACGGCAGCGACCAGGCGGCGACCTGATCGGTGTGCAGCGCACGGGTGCGCGCCAGGAGCAGCGCCACGTCGTCGGCGGGGCTCTCGGGCAGCAGGGCTCTGAGGATGATGTCGCAGGTGACGTCCAGCGAGGGTTCGGCGGAAGCCAGGGCTGCGCAGAGTCGTTCAAGGCCGACGCCGAGATCGTGGCCGCGGGCTTCTATCAGGCCGTCGGTGTAGAGGGAGAGCAGGCTTCCCTCGGGGAGTTCCAGCTCGGTGGGCTCGAAAGGCAGGCCGCCGACACCCAGAATCGGCCCCGGGGTGAGCTGGACGACGCTGGACGTGCCGTCGGGGAACAGCACGACGGGTGGGACATGGCCGGCACTGGCCATGGTGCAGAGGCGGGAGACCGGGTCGTAGACCGCGTACAGGCAGGTCGCGCCGATCTGGCCGGGGTCGGGCGCGTTCCGGACGTCGTTGTCCGAGGTCAGGTGGGTGACCAGTTCGTCGAGGTGGGTGAGCAGCTCGTCCGGAGGCAGGTCGACTCCGGCGAGCGTGCGCACCGCTGTACGCAGTCGGCCCATGGCGGCCGAGGCATGGATGCCGTGGCCGACCACGTCGCCGACGACCAGCGCGACGCGAGTGCCCGACAGGGGGACCACATCAAACCAGTCGCCGCCCACTTCGGCCCCCCTGCCGATCGGCAGATAACGGTGTGCCACCTCGACGGCCGCCTGCTTGGGGAAGTGACGGGGCAGCAGACTGCGCTGGAGGGTCAGGGCATTGGCGCGTTCGCGGGAGAAGCGGCCCGCGTTGTCCACGCTGCCGGCCGCCCGGTTTGCGAGCTCCTCGGCGACGAGCAGATCATCCTGCTCGTACGGTTGCGAGCCTTCTGCGCGGGCGAAGACCACGACCCCGAGGGTCAAGCCCCGAGCTCGCAGCGGGGTAGCCATGATCGAGTGGAATCCGTGCTCCGTCGCGTGAGCGGATCCCCCGACGCCGGCGGCGACCCATCGGGCGAACTCGGGGTCGTCTGCTCCGCACCGCACCGTTCGACCGCTTGTCAGGGCACGTGCGGGGGGTGAGCGCGGAGGACAGGTGTCGGCCGCGCCGATCTCGGTGCCGGCTTCGGGCACTCCGTCGGCGGTCCGGTGCGCGACCCGGCGCAACACCACGGCGGCGTCGGCCGGACCGGGCGGCGGTTCCTTCCCACGGGTCACGGAGTCGAACAGGTCCACGGTGACGGAGTCGGCGAACCGCGGAACGGCCAGGTGGGCGAGTTCCTGAACCGTGCGCCGCGCATTCAGGGTGGTTCCGATACGGTTGCCCGCCTCGTTGAGGAGGGCCAGGCGCTGCCGTGCGGCAACCTGCTCGGTACTGTCGAACGCAGCGGCTCCGACACCGGCCACCTGGCCGGTGTCGGGGCTGCGGACGGGCCACATCTCGATGGTCCAGGCACGCCGGTGAGCGGACGGCGTAGCCGGCGCAAGGTGCTCATAGCGGCTTGGCTTGGCCTCCTCGGCGACCCGGCGGACGCAGCGCAAAAACCCCTCGTCGGAGCGGCCTGCGCCCAGCAGGTCCGAGTAGGGCCAGGTGTCCCCTTCAGCCGCCTGCCCCTGCCCCTGCCCCTGCCCCTGCCCCTGCCCCTGCCCCTGCCCCTGCCCCTGCCCCTGCCTGGATTCGACAGCTCCGGCCTGCCCTGCGGCCGTCTGCGCCCCGTCGCCGTCAGCGGGGCTGCCCGTCGTGCGCCCGGTCGGCGTGGGCTGCTCGCCCCCGTGCGCGACCGCGTTCCACTGCCAGGAGCGTGACGTGGTGCTGTAGGTGGAGAGCGCGACAGAGGACTGGGTGAACGCCCACTCCACCATCCGCCGGTCGGGCTCCGCCTCGCCCGCACCCGCCGTCACGACGAACGCCTGGGGCGTTTCGTCGTCACTGAATGTCGGATGAAGACGCAGGGGCAGATCGACGCGGTGGCCATCCCGGTGGCGGACTGCCGCTGTGCCGCTCCACTCCCGGGCTTCGCTCAGGCAGGGCCCGGCCACCGCGGGGTACTCCCCGTTGATCAGGAGGTCCGAGACGGGGTGTCCGACAACCTCCGGGGGGCGATAGCCCAGCAGTTTCCGCGCCCCTTCACTCCACCCTGTGACCGTGCCCCCCACGCTGATGATGGCCATGGGGACATGGTTCAACCACCCAGAGTGACCATTCTCCCCCACGGAAGTGGCCATTTTTGCTCATTTCACCCGAGCGTCATTACTCACAGTCCCATAGTGCCTGCGTGAAAAGAATCGAACAAGCTGCACTGAAACTCAGGGACCGCGGCGGATCCGGTCGGAGATCAGCCCGGAAACCTCACATCCAGCGTGGAGCCGCGACGTACGAGTACGGGGATGTATTCCAGGGGAGCGTCAGCTGTGATGGTCTGGCCGCCGGCATGGTCAGTTCCTGTGGCGGCGGACCGCCAGTCGGCACCGGCCGGCAGATAGACCTGGCGGCGGCGCTCACCGAGTCGGGTCACCGGGGAGATCAGCAGGTCCGGGCCGCACAGGAACTGGTCCTCGACCGTCCACGCCGCCCGATCGTCGGGAAAGCCGAAGCACAGCGGCCGGATGACCGGTGCACCGGAGTCGGCTGCGGAGACCATCTGACGGTGAAGGTAGGCACGAAGGTCCTGGCGTAGCCGAAGCTGCCGGGTCAGGATCCGGTAGGCATCCTGACCGTAGGACCACAGTTCGTTGGGCCCCCCGCTTCGGCCGGCAGGGATGGCGTCCCGCGGTTCGCGGTGGCCGTGCATCCGCAGCAGCGGACAGAAGACGGCGAACTGGAACCAGCGGATGAGCAACTCCCGGTAATCGGGGTCGTCCGGGTCGCCACCGTGGAAACCGCCGATGTCGGTGGTCCACCACGGAATGCCACTGAGGCCCGCGCTCAGCCCAGCGCACACCTGGGCCGCGAGTGCCTCGAAGGTGGCCGGGATATCACCCGACCACAGAGCCGCCCCGTAGGCCTGGCTGCCGGACCAGGCGGAACGCACCAGACTAACGGGAACGTCTTCGCCCTCGGCCCGCATATGCTCGAAAAACCCGCGCACATGTTCGCGCGGATACAAGTTGGCCACCGCCCGGCCAGGCCCCGCCGCGTAACGCAGGTTGCCGAATTGTTCGGGGTACATCTCCGGTTCGCAGGCGTCCAGCCACCACAGCCGGAAGCCGAGATCGTAGTAGTTGCGCTTGATACGGCTCCAGAGGTAGTCACGAGCCCGCTCGTTGGTGGGGTCGTAGAACACCACGGGCAGCGGCTCGTCGCCGACCTGAGTGTCGGGGAAGACATGCTGGAAAGGCTGGCCGTGCTCCGTTCCCAGCAGCAGCTGCTCATCCCGCATGTGGCGGTAGTTCTCGCTCACGAAGCTGACGGACGGCCACACGGACACCAGCGGCCGTACGCCCATGCTCGCCAATTCCGCGACCATCCCGGCCGGGTCGGGCCAGTCGGCAGCATCGAAGCGCCAGTCGCCCAGATGCGGCCAGTGGAAGAAGTCCACGGCGATGACCGACAGCGGAAGTCCCCGGCGCCGGTATTCGCGGGCGACGCCCAGCAGTTCCTCCTGTGTCCGGTAACGCAGGCGGGACTGCCACAAGCCCAGGGCCCATTCCGGCAGCACGGGGGCGTGTCCGGTGGCATCGGCATAGTTGGCCAAGATGGCGGCGGGAGTCGGACCGGTGGTGACCCAGTAGTCGATCTGATCGGCGGCGTCGGCGACCCACCGGGTCTGATGGGCGGCCAACTCCACACGTCCGACGGCGGGCAGGTTCCACAGCAGCCCGTAGCCTCGGGAGGAGAGGGTGAAGGGGATGGTGACCTCCCCATTGCGCTGCACCAGGTCGATCACCAGATGCTTGTGGTCGAGGCGCCCGTGGGAGTGCTGGCCCAGCCCGAAGAACTGTTCCCCGTCATAGGCGGCGAAGCGCTGGTTCAGCTGATAGCGGCCCTCGCCGACCGGTGTGAACGTGCGGGGACCGGGCCAGGCGAAGTGGCCGGCGGACTCCCGCAACAGCTCGGTTCCGTCCTGCGTACCCGCGAAACGCAGATGGCCCTGGGGAGACAGCTCCACCCGCAGCCGCCCGACGGTGAGGATCCGGCTGCCGTGGGGACCCACGCCCAACTCCGCGGCCACGGCGGCAGGGGGCGCACTCAAGGCTCCCGGCAGGTCGTCGCGCACCCGATGCCGGGCCGAGCGCACCCGGACACTGTCGGCTCCCCAGGGCTCCACCCGCAGTACGTGCTCGGCGTCACCGAACTCAAGGCAGACGGCCGGAGGGGAGAAGGCGGGAGTCCGGGAATTGCTCCCGGCTGCGTCGGACGTGGCGGCGGAGGGTGCGGGCCTCGTGCCGTCGGGCGGAGACATGCTGCTCCTTTCTGCAGGACTGTCGCACGGGTCAGTGGCGGTGCAGGGGCGCGAGTGGCGGTTACGGCGCGGTCAGTCCCTGACCGCTTCATTGGTGACTGTGGCAGCGATGTGCCGTTGGGCAATGGTCAGCAGCAATGCGGCCGGTAGGGCAGAGATGACGGCGGTGGCCATCACCGAGTTCCAGGTGGTGATATCGGTGCCGCCACCGATGTAGTCGTACAGACCCAGCGTGATCGGCTTCCACGTGGTGGTGTTGAGATTGAGCGTGGTGGCGAACAGGAAGTCGCCCCATGCGAAGAGGAACGCGAAAAGGCCTGATGTGATCAGCGCGTTGCGGGATATGGGAAGCACGATCTGCCAAAAGGTGCGCACCGCGCCCGCACCGTCCAATGCCGCTGCCTCCAGCAGGGATCGGGGGATGGCGGTCATGAAGGCCCGCAGGATGAGCACGGCAAAGGGGACGGCAAGCGTGGCGTCGGCCAGGATCAACGCCAGGGCAGAGTTGAGGATCCGGACCGAGGCGAAGATCTGGTACAGCGCGTTGGCCATGACGATGCCGGGCACGAGTTGGACGACCAGCAGCACGCTCAGGAGCGTCCTGCCGCCCGGGGAACGCAGCTGCGCCAGCGCGTAGGCCGCCGGCGCGGCCAGGGTCAGCGTCAGGACGGTGGCGCCCGCGGCGATGATCAGGGATGCCAGCAGATGGCCCCCCTGCTGGGACAGCGCGTCCCGGTAGCCGTTGAGTGTGCCGCCGAGGGGCAGCCAGTGCGGTGACGGCCGGGCCAACTGCTGATTGGTCTGGAAGGACGCGTTCACCATCCAGTACAGCGGGAACAGCATGACGGCGACGACGGCGACACCGAACGCGGATTTCGCCCAGGTGACCACGGCCGTCCGGCTCCGCCTGCCACGGACCGTGGCGGGCCGGCTCCGAGCGGCGCGGGTGGCGGTCATGCACGGGCTCCGGGATCAGCGTGCAGCGCACGCAGGTACAGCAGGGCGAAGACGGCGGCCACGACGATGAGCAGATCACCCGCGGCGGCTCCGAGCCCGAACTCCGACAGCCCGCCGAAGGACAGCTGGTAGGCGTAGGTGGTGATCGTGTGGGTGGCGTTTGCCGGGCCGCCCTTGGTCATCACCCAGATCACGTCGAAGACCTTGAGCGTGTAGATCAGGCCGAGCGCCGCGACGATGCCGATCACGGGGCCGATCTGGGGCAGGGTGATATAGCGGAACTGCTGCCGGCGGCCGGCGCCGTCGAGGGAAGCCGCTTCATACAGCTCCGCCGGGATGGCCTGCATTCCGCTGTGGAGGATCACCATGTTGAACGGCACACCGATCCAGATGTTGCAGATCAGCACCGCCGCCATCGCGGTGTGGGGGGTGTTGAGCCACGGCACCGGGGCCTGGATCAGATGGAGGGTGAGCAGGATCTGGTTGACGACGCCGTTGCTGGTGTCGAGCAGCCACCGGAACAGCGTGCCGGAGACGACCAGGGGCAAGAGCCAGGGGATCAGCATGAGCGACCGCAACAGCGGGCTGAGCGGGAACGAGTGGCGGAAGAACTCGGCGAGTCCCAGACCGATCGTGAACTGGAAGAAGAGCGAGCCCGCGACAAAGACCACGGTGTTGACGACGGCAGTGGCAAAGGCGGGGGTGCTCAGCAGTCGGCGGTAGTTGCCGAGGCCGATGAACGGGGCGTCGCCGCTGTAGAGGGAATTGATGTCGTAGTCCTGGAAGGACAGCA
The DNA here is from genome assembly GCF_043199875.1 of Streptomyces sp. NPDC048516. Classification (NCBI taxonomy): domain Bacteria; kingdom Bacillati; phylum Actinomycetota; class Actinomycetes; order Kitasatosporales; family Streptomycetaceae; genus Streptomyces; species Streptomyces sp. NPDC048516. Next base: position 25,164 of record NZ_JBICWS010000010.1, read on the forward strand.
CCACATTGCGGGCCAGCGGATAGAGATAGAACACCGCGACGAATACGACGACCGGCACGATGAACCCGACCCCGAGCCGTCGGTTGCGAGCCGCCGGAGCCACGGAGCGGTCCGGCGGCGGCCTTTTGCCGCCGACGACCGACGCCGAATGCTTGGGCGCTGCCGGAACCACGGCTACCTTTCCGGGAGGGGGGCCGTCGGCGGGTACCACCCACGGATCGGCGGCTCGGTGCTCATTGCGCCGCCTGCTTCTGTGCGTCAGTCAGTGCCGCGCCGGGCGACCGGCCCCCTGACAATGCTGCCTGCACTGCGGTCCACAGCGCCTGCGAGTACTTCGGATAGTCCGGCCCGACTTCCGCCGTGCGGCTCTTGGCGCTTCCGATGGTCTCCACGAAGGTCTTCATCGTGGGCACAGCGGCACTGAATTCCGCGGCCACCTTCGGGTCGGACGGCACGTAATTGGTGAGCTTGGCCCACTCCAGACTGTTTCCCTTCGCCACCAGGCACTTGATGACCTCGGCTGCCTTGGGAGACTTGGCTCCACTGCTGCCGGCCGCCCACACCTCACCGCCGAGCGCACCGGAGGAGGTTCTCCCGGCCGGGGCGGGCACCGGCGCGATGCCGAAATCCTTCATGCCTGCCTTTCGTAGCAGGGGAATCTCCCAGGGGCCATTGATCATCATAGCCAGCGAACCGTTTGTGAATTGCTCCCCGACATTCATCTGATTCCAGCTGAGCACGTCCTTGGGCGCCGAACCGGAGGAGACCAGGTCCTTCAGGAGGCTCAGCGCCGACACGGCCTCCGGTGAATCGAGCTTCTTCAGGGAAGCGCCTGCGCTGAAGAAGAAGGATTCGAACTGGAAACTGCCTTCTTCGGTGGCCGGTACCGCAAAGCCGATTCCGTGCACCTTGTCGTCCTGGGTCAGCTTCTTGGCCGCGATGCGCAACTCATCCCACGTGGCAGGCGGCTTGACGCCCGCCTTCGCCAGCATCGACGTGTTGTAGTAGAGCGCCAACTGGTTCACACCGGGCGCCACACCGTACGTCTTGCCCCGGTATTTCCCCGCGGCGACGATGTTCGGATACAGTCCGTCGGTCTTTACGCCGGCCGCACCGAGGTCGACGAGCGCTCCCGTGGCAGCGAGCTGCTGGAGGTCAGGATTGTCCAGGAGAATCAGGTCAGGTAGCGCCCGGCTGTTGGCCAACTGGAGCACTTTTGTGCGCAGGTCCGGCACAATCTGCCGCTTGATGGCAACCCCCGCCAGCTTCCCGCACCGGGTGAGCTGCTTGGCCAGCGCACTTCGCCCGGGTTCCGAAATATAATAGTCCATTTCGGTCAGAGTGGTCTTGCCGCTGCCTTTTGTGGCCCCGGGCGGCGAGCCATCGCCGCCGCAGGAAGTCAGCAGCAGGCCAGCTGCGGTGACCGTCGCCGTCAAAGCCCCGAATGACCGGGTGCGACGGCATTTAACGGTGGTGCGCATGGCGGCTCCAACGAGAAATCGGTGCGCAGACGCTGCTCCTGGGTACGCCGGGATTGTGGCGCAGAACTCGTGGAGTCATGAGGCAGCGCGCGGGGTGACACTCGGACGGCATCCCGACTTTCGCGATGGCCTGCCCGGCTCGAGCTCAGACCTCGTCCGGCGCGGGCCGCTTGGCGAAGGCGGGCGCGGGGTGGGTGTGCAGAGTGAAGCCGAGGTGGGTGGCGTAGAAGTGGACCGCGGCGGCCACGTCGTCGACGATGGAGCGGACGCCGGCGAGCTCGTCGGGTGTGCTCACGGTTGTATCTCCCGGTTCGTGGCGCGGGCGAGGGCGGGCAGCAGGTCGACGGATGCCGGTGCCGGTCTCCGCCGTCCTGGTCAGACCGGTGTCCACCGGCCTCCTGTCATAGGGGCGTCCGCGAGAGCACGCTGGACGAGAGGCCCCGCCGGAGCGCCTTGGTCCTAGTGGTGGTCGCGACACCCCAGCTCAAGGGGCGCGATGGACGTCGAGCTCCGCAAGGTGCGGAAGCCGCAGGGGCCCAGGAAGCTGCGTGCCGAGCGGGAGGAAGCCTCCGTTCGGGCCATAGCGGGGATTGCCGAGGTGTAGCGCCCCAGTTCGTCTTCCTGGTCGTAGATCTTGGCCGTGCTGCCGTCCAACAGGGTCTGGGTGCGGACCGGGGACCCCGTCGTGGCTCCGGCCGACTGCGCGCCGCCCGACTGTTTGCCCGCAGCGAATGCCGATGGTCCGCATTCTGTAACAACGGCGTGCTGCCACGGGACGCTTCGGCCGGCTCAGCACTCTTCAAAGGCGTACGAAGGCAGCGAGTACCACCGGAGGGAGAGGCAAGGACGATGCGTAGGAAGTTGGCCCTCGCAGCTGTCGTGGGAGGGACCTGGGGGATGCTGATCGCCGCAGCCGTCGGTCACGCCCAAGGGTTCGGGGACGGTAAGGATGCCGTTGGAGGCGGGGCGCCTGACGGAAGTGTGATCGGTGCGGGCCATGGGGTGCACGTCGGGAAGGTGAAGATCAGCACTCGTCTGCGTAACGGCACCTATGAGCTCATTGACCCCACCCGAGGAGGCCTGTCCACCCATGACTTCTTCGCCGATGACAACGAGAAACCCTTCACCGACAGGGACAATGTGTGGGGCGACGGCACCATGAACAGCCGCCAGTCCGCAGCGGTCGACGCCCACTTCGCTGCCGGGAAAACCTGGGACTACTTCAAGAACACCTTCGGCCGCCGCGGTGTACACGATGACGGCAAAGGCCCTGCCATGACGGTCCATTACGGCAGGAATCAGGCCGACGCCTTCTCGGACCACAACGGCGCATCCTTCGGTGACGGGAAAGACGGCAAGCACCCGGTCACCGCTCTGGACACCGTGGCCCACGAGTACACGCACTCTCTTAATCAGGCCACCGCCCGACTCGCATCCAGCGGCGAAGGCGGCGGGATCAATGAGGCGACCTCGGACATCTTCGGCACGATGGTGGAGTTCACCGCCGGTGTTCCGGCGGACAAGCCCGACTACCTCATCGGCGAGAAGGTCAACTACCACGGTGACGGCAAGCCGCTCCGCTACATGGACAAGCCTTCCAAGGACGGCAAGTCCCCCGACTACTACAAGCCCGGTCTCGGCCGCCTCGACAACCCCCACCATGCGGCCGGGGTGGCCAACCACTTCTTTTACCTGCTGGCCGAGGGGAGCGGCAAGAAGGTCATCAACGGCACCGCTTACGACAGCCCCGCCTACGACGGCTCGAAGGTCACCGGCATCGGCCGGTCCAAGGCCGCCCGCATCTGGTACCGGGCACTGACCACCCAATTCACCTCCACCACGGACTACAAAGGCGCCAGGTCCGGAACCCTGAAGGCCGCAGCCGCCCTGTACGGCAAGAACAGCACCGAGTACCGGACCGTCGAGAAGGCCTGGACCGCAGTCAACGTGGCGTAAGAGGCACCGGGGCTGCGGCCCGCGCTGCCGGCGCCGGTCGAGCCGGACGAGCGGGGCGATCCGGTGTCGTAGCTGCGCTGGACGGTGAAGTCCACCCGCACCTTCGCGGCGGGAGCTGCCGTGCGCAGGCTGAGCCCGTGATGCCGGATAGTCCCAGGTACGACGCCGCCGAGAACAGTGCCTAGCCGAGAAGGAAGCTGCTCAGCCGGCCGGGAGTTTGGCGACCGCGGCCTCAATGTGCCCGTCGACCAAGGCCGGCGCGCCCACGAGCATGACCAGCACGTTGCCGCGACGGACGGTGGCCGTTTTCAGCACCGAAGTGCCTCCTGGACCGTGGAGCGTGGTCGTGTACGCGTAGGCGTCGGGACCTGGGCCGGGAGGGGCATCCTTGTGCACGCTGACAGTGAGAGGGGTGCTGCCGGAGGTCATGGTGTATGTGGGGCAGGACGTCTGGGCATGCACGAGCCTGCGTAGCCCTGCGGAGAGCTTGGACGGCGAATCGCTGTGGAGCTCCTCACCCAGCTTCGAGTCCGCGCCGAACGAGAAGCCGGCAGAGGTCTTCGTCGCGAACTGCACTTCGTCGCTGTGCTTGCTCAGCTCTTCGAGCGCGGGGCAGCCGCTCATTCCTATGTCGTCGTATCGGTGAGGGTCGGCGGCCTTCTCATCGTCGGGAGTCTCGGTCTGCGTGTATCCCGGCCCCAGGTCGTCGGGGGTCAGTAGGTAGTGACGCAGCCGTTGGCCCTGTACAGGCTTTGGGTCGACGGGGGACGGCCCCGGGGATGCCGGGGAACCTGCGGCCCGGGAGGCCGTCGGCTTGGTGTGGTGCTTGCCAGTGGCAGGTGTACTGCTGCATCCGGTCGTCAGAGCCAGGATTCCGAAGGCAGCAACTGCTGCTGCCCCGGTGACTCGACGCTGCTTGGTGTGCACTGGCCAACCCCCGTTTTCGACAACGGACATGACCCTATCGACGCCTGATCACCCCAGGAGACGAAGCCCGTGGGATGGCCTGATCATTTGCTCGATCTGGCGAGACTCATGCGTGGCGTGAGGCTCACCGCTGCGATGAACCGCCCAGAGAAACCGGCTCCACGCGCGGACGGGGCCTCGACGCCCGTGTCCGGGGAGACTTCGTGCGCGAGGTGAAGGGTGATGAGGCAGCGCTCGGGGAGGGACTCGCACTGGTAGCTTCGAGTCGCTGCTGCCCCTGACCGACCTCCGCGCGCCGGACACCTCACGCCTGGATTCGCTGAGACGAAAGGCCGGCCATCTGGGTTCGCTGAGTAATCGCCTCGATTGGATGAGAGCGGCTAACCGTAGGCCCGGATTGGGAATTCCCAACTTGCCCAGTATCGCGGTGACTTCGCAAGGAGCAGCCAGGCCAGGCCGGCCTCGACGCAGCAGCAGGGCACCCCGCACCCCGCACCCCGCACACACGAACACGAACAAATGTCCTCCGCTTGGAAATCAGGAGAATCGTGGCAGCTCGTCGGCGGCCGGCCAACGTGTTTTCGTCCGTCACGGGGCCGGAGTGTCGCCACGACGTGGCCCCCCAACTGGTCCCGCTCCAGGGAGCCGGAAAGTGTCCGGACGAGGAACATCCCGTGAAAACAGGGAAGTTCTGTCAGTGACAGGGGGCACACTGAGAGCAAGCTGACGTGTGAGCCCGGGGGAGTGCGATGGACATCAGGTTCGAGCTGATCGGTCCGGACAGCCGGCAGGAGCTGCGGTCGCTCTACACCTGGCTGTGCGACGACCGTTCGCTGCGCGGCCGGATCCCGATCGAGCCGGTGCGCGGACCGGCCAGGCCGGACGAGATGGGCGGCGACCTGGAGGCCGTGCTCGCGCTGGTGTCCACGCTCGCGACGCTGGCGCAGCTGCCGTTCTCCTACGCTGCTTGGCGGGACGGGCGCAGGCCTCGGTCCCAGGTCACCATCCAGGTCGTGGGCGCCATGCCCGGGGAACTGGAAGCGGTCCGGGAGGCCTTCCCGGACGTCTCGGTGCGGCCGATCGCCGGGAACGGTCAAGAGCCGGAGACGGGTCCAGACACGGAGCAGGAGGCGGGGAGGTGACCGTCGACGCGACGACGGAAGGCACGGGCACCGAGGACGCACTTGGCATCGACGCCGCGCGCTCGGCCTGTGTCCTCATCGGCGTCGACCATTACTCCGAACTCGAACCGCTGCGCAGCGTGCGGCACAACCTGACCGAACTGGCTGCCGCGCTGACCGACGAAGCAATCCTGGGGATCCCCGCGGAGCGGATCACAACGGTCCGGAACCCGGAGTCCGCGGCCGCTCTTGTCGGCCCGATCCGCGCGGCTGCCCGGGTGGCCGCCGACACGCTCATCGTCTACTACGCGGGGCACGGCCTGCTGGACCGCGCGGAGGAGGAGCTCTACCTCACCCTCCCCGACTCAGTCGAGGACCAGCCCGAGACGGCCGTCAGCGACTCCTACATCCGCCGCGCCATGCGCGATCACGGCTCCGCCGAGCGTCGGGTCCTCCTGCTGGACTGCTGCTACAGCGGCCGGGTCCTCAAGGGCGGCATGTCCGTCGCGGACCGTGGCGTGCGGGCATCGGGGAAGACGCTGAAGGGCGTGCGCGGCGCCTATGTGATGACGTCCACGTCAGCGGACCGCAAGTCCCACGCTCCTGACCCCCGCCGGTGTACAGCATTCACCGGTGAATTCGTGGGAGTACTACGCGAGGGCGTGCCCGACGGGCCCGAGCTGCTGGGGCTGCACGCGATCTTTGAGGCGGTCCGGGACCGGATGGCCGAGCGCAGGTTGCCGCAGCCGCAGGAGCCCCAGGACCGGGACGAGGGCGGGGTTGGCCTCCTGCCGTTCATCCGCAATCTGGCGATGGTGCCGCCCCCGAGAGTCACGGACCCGCCTGTTGCGCCGCGCGTGCGCATCCCGCGCCGCGCGCTGGCGACAGGCGCCCTGGTCCTCGGCCTGGTGGCAGGACTCGCCGCACCGGCCGTGTGGCAGTGGGCGCGGGAACTCCATCCCCGTCTGCCGGGCGGCGCCTGCTCGCCGCGGGCCACCCTGCTGAGCTACTCCGACGCGCTCGACAAGCAGCAGGCGTCGGGCGAGACCATCGGCGGCCTCTCCGCGCTCGCGCTCACCGGTCCCGGCCAGGCCCTGGCACTGACGGACAATCAGACAGGGCGGATTTTCCCGCTGCGCCTCGGTTCACCGGAGAAGCTCCACCCTGAGGCCTTGACCGCCAAGACGCTGCGCACCCAGAGCGGCACCAAACCCTCCGAGTGGTTCGACGGCGAGGGCCTGGTCGTCGAGCGCGGCGGAAAGACGATCCTGGTCGCCTCGGAGTCCGGGCCCGCCATCCGCCGCTTCAAGATGGCCACGGGCACACAGGTGGGCCCCGACCTGCCCATTCCGCCCGAGTTCCGGGCCAGCCCGCAGGGCCAGGGACAGGCCGGGCGAATGATCGAGTCGCTGACCGTCTCCCCGGACGGGAGGTATCTCTACGCCGCGATGGAGGGCGCGTTGGCCAAGGACGGTGACTCCCGCGGCCGCAACATGCTCCGCATCCAGCGCTACGTCGGCACCCCGGGCGGCGCCTACCGCCTCGACCAGCAGTACGCGTACCAGGCCAAGGAGGGCATGTACCTCGCTGAACTGGTCGCGTCCGCCGACGACCGGCTGCTCGCCCTGGAACGGCAGTACGTGGACGGCGTCGGCAACTCGATCCGGGTCTATGACGTCCCCCTCAAAGGCGCCCAGCCCGTGGACGCGCGCAAGGCGCTCTACGACCAGCCGGCCGATGTGTTCGTCGAGCACAGCCTGCTCTTCGACCTCGGGCAGTGCCCTGCCGGTGACCCCGGTGTCGTTCCCACCCACTCGGGACGGATCGTCAGTCCGCTGCTGGAGAACGTCGAGGGAATGGCCCTCGGTGCGCCGTGGACCACTGGCTCGCACAAGGGCCGACGTCCGCTTTACCTCGTGTCGGACGACAACACCAACAGCGAACAGACGACCCGTCTCTACGCGTTGAGCGTTCAGCTCCCCTGAGTTCGCCCGTCGATAAAAGCTGTTCCTGGAGATCAACGAAGCCAACGGGTCAAGTCTCTCGTGCGACGGTGATCTGCACGAGAGGCACGCGCCGTCGTGAGGCGTGTCATCTGGGACGGCTTCCACGCCCCCCCGCCTGACCCAGGCCCGCCGGCTGGCGGGCCGCACGAAGCGGTAGGGTGCCGGCGGCATCGGCGTCTCCGCTGCGGCCCTGGGACAGTACGGGGCCGGCACCCATCGTCCACGGCCGGAGTTGCTTCCGCGCCTCCTCCCGGCAGACCAGCAAGCATTCGAACTGGCAGCGTCCGACACAGGGCTGACGATCCGAGAACTGGCCGAAGAACCGGCCTGGAAGCCTGCCCAGGTGCGCGAACTGCTGGGTATGCCGGACACCCGGCCGGTCCTGCGGCTGCTCTGGTACGCGTCCGACGGGTCGCGTGGATTCACCTCGTACCGTGACCGGGGAACGGCGACAGCGGTGCGCTCCCGCACGGCCTGGCTCCCCTCACTCGTCACGGAACGCGCGCCGCGAGAACGGGGCGGCGCGCACTGCCTGGTGAGAACCGGTCGGCGGCGGAGCGCTGGATTTCTCCCTCCCGTCCGCACCGGCCCGGCAGCCTTGCCTACCTGGCCGCGGGCTCCGCGGGCAGGTTGAAGACGTGGCCCGGCGTGACGATCTTCGTGATCTCCTCGCCGAAAAGCGTGGTGGGCTCCTGGTTGTCATGGTCGATGTCGGTGTTCAACAGGACGACGAGGGTCGCCCGTGCCGACGGGAGATAGACCACCAGGGACTCGTAGCCCGGCAGCGAACCGTTGTGCCCGATCCACCCCTGGACGCTGAAGACGCCGAGACCGTATCCGATGCCCGGGATGGGGGTCGGGGGTGTGGTGAGCCGCTGCTTCTGCAGGTCGGGACTGATCAGGTCGCCGCCGCCGGGCAGTTTGCCCGTGGCCACCGCACGCGCCCATACGCGCAGGTCCTGCAGATTGGAGATCATCGCGCCGGCCGCCCAGGCCCATGAAGGGTTCCAGTCGGCCGCGTCCTGGACGTCGCCGTTCGCGGTCTGGGTTGTGTATCCCTGCGCGTGCGGGGTCGGGAAGGTGGCGTCGACCGGCAGGAGAGTGTGGTCCAGACCGGTCGGTTCAAGGACGTCCTTCTTGATGTAGTCGTGCAGGTGCTGACCGGTGACCTTCTCGATGACGAGGCCGAGCAGGATGAGGTTGGTGTTGGAGTACTCGAACTTCTTTCCCGGCGGGAACAGCACCTGGTGCTGGAAGGCGTAGCCGAGCAACTCCTTCGGGGCGAACGGCTGGAGTGGGTCGGTCGTCAGCGCCTCGTAGAAGGCCTCGTCCTTGGAGTAGTTGAACAGGCCGCTGCGCATCCCGGCCAGCTCGCGCAGGGTGATCTTGCTTCCGTTGGGTACGCCTTCGACGTACTTCCCGATCGGATCGTCCAGGTTCACCTTGTGCCGGTCGACCAACTGCAGCAGCGCCGTCACGGTGAACGTCTTTGTCACGCTTCCGATCCGCATGTGCAGATCCGGCGACATGGCCTGGCCGTTGCTCTGGTCGGCGAGCCCGAAGGACCGCACATAGTTGCCGTCGGGCGTCCACAGTCCCACGGTCACACCCGGGATGTTCGCCTCCCGCATGATCCGCTGGATGACGGTGTCGAGTTGCTGCGTCACGCCAGGGGTGATGTCACGGACCTCGTCCGGGGACGCCGATGTGGAAACGGACGGCGACGGTTTCGCCGGCACGGCGGGGCCACCGCACCCGGCCACGCCCGCGATCGGCAGTGCGAACATCCCTGCCGCGGCAGCCGTCGCAGCAGCCCGACACAAACGGGAATGCGTCATGGAGTGACTCCCCACCATGCGAGGCCACGTTCCGCAACTCCGAGCACGAGCGTGTGTGCACACCCGGGCGAGCACGAGCGCGGGATGAACATGTGTCCGCCTACGACGCGACTGCACAGAAGCCGCAGGTCACGGCAGCGCCCTGGGACACGGGCCGCAAGGTCCTGAACATCCAGCATAAGAGCGCCCGCGCCCTGCCGCGCGTCGGCGCCCGACGCAATCCGGTAGGCGCCGTCCGGGTGATCCCCTCAGCCCTGGGTCCTCAGCCCGGAGTCCTGGAGCCCTGTTGCCGGCCTCGCGCCTGCCGGGCGACGCCTGGCCTGTCCCGCGGGCGGACGACGGGAGTTACGACAGGGCGCGGCGCGGCGCCGCCGTGGTGACCTGGCGTTTCGGAGCCGACGAGGTCAGCCGGGGAGGGGGATGAACAGCAGGATGTTGTGGGTGGTGGCGGCGGTGTAGCAGGCAGTGCCGGGGAAGGTGGCGGTGTAGAAGGGGGTGGCTATGGCGAAGACGGGGACGATGGCGTTGTGGATGGTGGCGGTGCCGTTGGCGTCGGTGACGGCGGTGCCGAGGTTGACCGGTCCGAAGAGCGTGGTGGCGGTGAAGGTCACCGGCTGACCGGCCACCGGCATCCCCGAGGTGGTCGTCAGGGTGGCGCTGAGGGTGGGGATGTAGAACTCGGGCAGCGGGGTCAGCCGGAGCCGGATCGTGCCTGGCTGCGCGGTCAGCGTTGTGGGGGTGGGGTTCACGGTGACGGGGGTGCTGGCGGTGGAGCCGGTGAAGCAGCTGTCACCGTTGTAGTTGGCGGTGAGGGTGCCGGAGGTCAGGGCGGTGGTGGTGAAGCAGGCCTGCCCCGAGGCGTTGACGGCAACCATCTGGTTCTGGCCGTTGGGGAGGGTGAAGGTGACCGTGCCGGTCGGCACGGAGGTGGTGGCTGGTGCCGGGGTGATGGTGGCGCACACGGTCACGCTCTGCCCGCAGGTGGAGGGGTTCGGCGTCACCGACAGCGCCGTCGTCGTGGGGTTGGGGCTCGCGGTGACGGAGGTGGGGTTGCCGTTCACGGTCGCGGTGAACGTACCGGCGGTGTAGGCGTGGGTGGTCTGCCCGCTCCCGGTGGCGTCCAGGGGGACGGTGACCGTGGGGCTGGCGTCCCCGAAGTCCACCACCGCTGTCCCGTTCGGAGTCCCCCCGGAAATGTTGAACGTCACCGGTTGCCCGCACACCGGCGACGCCGGCGAGGTCGTCACCGTCAACGGCGAAATCTCCGTCACGTTGGCGGAATTGGCGTTGGTGACGTAGACGTTGCTGTTCTGCGCCGCCGCCACCGAGAACGGGAACGCGCCGACGGGGACGGTGGCCAGGACCGTGTTCGTGGTGCTGCTGATCACCGTCACGTTGTTGGAATTGCTGTTGCCGACGTAGACGTTGCCGTTCGGCGCCACCGCGACCCCGAACGGGCCCCCGCCGGTCGGGACGGTGGCCAGGACCGTGTTCGTGGTGCTGCTGATCACCGTCACGTTGTTCGAAATGGTGTTGGTGACGTAGACGTTGCCGTTCGGCGCCACCGCAATCACTCCCGGGACCGTGCCGGCGGGGACGGTGGCCAGGACGGTGTTCGTGGTGCTGTCGATCACCGTCACGTTGTTCGAGGTCTGGTTGGCGATATAGACGTTGCCGTTCGCCGCCACCGCCGCCGCGCCCGGGAACCCACCGGTGGGGAGGGTGGTCAGGACGGTGTTCGTGGCGCTGCTGATCACCGTCACGGTGTTCGCGTTCCGGTTCGCGACGTAGACGTTGCCGTTCGCCGCCACCGCCACCGCGTCCGGGACCGCTCCGACGGGGACGGTGGCCAGGACCGTGTTCGTGGTGCTGTCGATCACCGTCACGTTGTTGGCAGCGCTGTTGGCGACGTAGACGTTGCCGTTCGGCGCCACCGCCAGCGCGAACGGGCCCCCGCCGACGGGGACGGTGGCCAGGACGGTGTTGGTGGCGCTGCTGATCACCGTCACGCTGCTCGAGCCCTGGTTGGTGACGTAGACATTGCCGTTCGGTGCCACCGCAATCATGGCCGGGCTTGAGCCGGCGGGGACGGTGGCCAGGACGGTGTTCGTGGTGCTGCTGATCACCGTCACGTTGTTGGAATTGGCGTTGCCGACGTAGACGTTGCCGTTCGGCGCCACCGCCACCGCCAGTGGGCTCGTGCCCGCCGGGATCGTCACCGTGGAGAACGCCGCACTGAAGGGCGCGACCGCAAGCCCCCGGATCGCGGCCACCTCGGATCCACCGGCCGGTACAACCGGCCGAACCCCGCCGGCTACCGCCGGAGCTCCCCACCAACCCGTAATCGGTTCCATGACAAACCTCTCTCAGCTGAGAGGGCCGCCCAAGAACTCCCACCGGGGCCCGCGTCGCACGGCGCCGGTATACGCGAACCGGACCACCGCTTGCACACCGGGACAGAAAGAGGGCACGCCGACATGTACCACGCACCCGCGCACCACAGGGGTTGCCCATCTCTCCCCGGAGAGATGGGCAACCCACCGGAAAACGGTCCCCACCATTAACCCGAAATGGTCAATGGAACACCACCGTCCTGACCCGGATATCACCCGGACAGACCAATGCACAGCCCAACCCGGGCACGCCGTACGAGACGACGAACTGCCACGCGATGTGGCCCGCAACGTGGAGCTGAGTGGTCGTTGCCACACCCCAGTTCAAGGCGTGCGATGGACGGCACGCCGTGACCGTCGTCGTCCGGGCCGGGGGACGGCCGCCGCTGTCCGTCGGCTCCGGGCTCGTCGCGGGTCGTGAGGGGCCTCTTCCCGGCCACCGCGCCTCGCCGCGTTGACGAAGTCGCCCACATGCTCCCCAGGCCTCCCGGGCATGTGGGGGAGCCGCGGGCCTGATCCACGAAGACCGACAGGCGAGGACAGAAGCTGCTTTTGGACCTCAGGCTGACGGCGTGTCCGGATCGCCGTTCGCCGTGATCATTGAGAGGTTCTCGGTGCCGCCGTCCCAGTGATCATGACGGTTTTGGGGCTCCGTCAGCGGGTCCGGTCCGCCTGGACTGCTGGGAGGAACTTGTTGATGGGGTCGCCTGTGGGTTGTCGCCGGGGGGCCAGGCCGAGGCAGGACCGTAGGTGTGTCTTGAACTTCCACTCCCGATAGCCGGTGCGGCGCGGTGATCCATCGGGCGTCGCGGATGCAGCAGGCCATGGTGTGGCTGCCATGGGCTTTGCGGAACGTGCGCAGCTTGCGCTGCGCTCGCGCGATCTCGGGGACCGCCGAGGTGTCCTGCCGTTCGGGTGCCTGCCCGATGTGGTGGCGGTGACACACGAGGTCAGGCAGGGCCAAGTGCGCTCGGACCTGGGTGCTGATGCCGCGGCGGAGGGCGCACTGGTGGCAGATGACCGCGTTGCGCGAGCGGGCTTGGCGCATCCAGAACGTGGGAACGTCGGTGGGCAGCGCTGAGGCCTCATGTGTCGACCAGGAGATTGCGGGCAGCGCCCTCCGTAGCCGCTCGGTGGAGATCCCGGACATGACGGCGAGCCGTGCGACGGCAGGCTGGTTGAGGGTGGCTTTCGTGTCCAGGACGCGCGTGGCTGCTCGTTGGCGCCGGGGGACGATGATCCATGCGCCCCCTGATGGGGGGAAGGGGGCAGCCTTCGCGGCTGGGGAGCATGGCCAGGGCCGGGAACGCTGTGCGACGAGGTCGTCGTAGGTGCCGTCGCGCTCGGCCCAGCGGTGCATGAGGACCCCCTTCACCAGGATTTCGCGGGGGTGGGGTCCTCTGAGAGCAGTTGCATGACCTCGGTGGTGAAGTCGTCGAGCGGCAGCGCGTGCGGGTTCACCTTTTCCTGGTCTGCTGTGGCGACGGCAGGCGGGACGAGTTCGGCGACGCTGACGCCGGTGCCGTCGAGTTGCGCGCGCAGTGCCTCGGAGTAGGCGTGCACCGCGGCCTTCGAGGCGGCAGTGGGCATGGGCGGGAAAGGCAGGAAGGCGATGCCGGAGGTGACGGTGATGAAGGTGTGTTGGATCCGGTGCCCCAGCCGTACATCTCGGCGGTGTCGAAGAAGGTGACGCCCAGGTCGTGGGCGCGGCGGAGGGCGGCGACGCCGGCCTCCTCGTCGGTGGGTACGTAGGCCATCGTCAGGCCCATCGCGCCGTAGCCGATCGCCGAGACCTCAAGGCCCTGCCTCCCCAGTGTTCGGTTCTGCATGGTGCACTCCTCTGGAAGAAGCTGAAAGGTGATTGGTCGGACCGTTGTGTCAGTGCGGTGCGGCGGCCAGCCCGGCCCGGTGGATGTGGGTGTGCTCGGCGACGCGCCGGCCGAGGTGGCGGGCGGTGTTCAGGTCTGCGTCGTGGACCGCGGGGGTGTCGTTGAAGCTTTGTGCGCCGGCGCCGAGGTAGAAGCCGAGGCGGTTGTCGTCCTGGGGGCTGGAGGTGGTGGTGTTCCAGCCCGGCAGGAGGTTCAGGCTCACCCAGAGCATTCCGTGCTGGGCCGCCAGGAGCGAGAGGTACTGCAGGGTGTGCAGCTTGTCGCCGCTCATGGAGCCGGAGTTGGTGAATCCCGCCGCGAGCTTGTCGCTCCAGGCGCGGGTCATCCACCGCTTGCTGCTGGCCTCGGCGAAGGCGTGGAACGCCCCCGACGCGGTGCCCATGTAGGTGGGGGTGCCGAAGATGATGGCGTCCGCGGCATCCATCAGTTCCCAGTCGGCGTCGCCGAGGGAGGCGACGTCCGCGCGGTGGACGTGCGTTCCGGCGATCGAGCGTGCGCCGTCGGCCACGGCCATGGCGATCTGCGCGGTATGGCCGTAGCCGGAATGCGACGCGATGACGATCGAGATATCGGGCATGGTTGTTCCTCTCCTGCCGCGATGGCGGCGTGTTCGGTGGTGGTGCCCGACGGACGCTGAGCTGCCACCGCGGCTGTCGGCCGCACTGCTCCACGCGTGGGGAACCGGCGGCCCCGGCCGGGGTGTGGCGCATGCCCGGGTGCCGCGGGCCGGAGCCGGCCACCATCGGTGTGGATCGCCGTTCCGCTTTGAACCGTAGCATCGATAAGGCGCCGATACGCAAAATGAGATATCGTTGTTCCGTGAACGAGGGACGACGCGCCGCGCGGCGCCAGGTGCTACAGGTGGCCGCCAAGCTTTTGGAGGAGGGCGGCAGCGAGGCGGTCTCCACGCGCGCTGTCGCCGCAGCCGCGGGCGTCACAGCCCCCGCGCTCTACCGGATGTTCGACGACAAGGACGGACTCCTGGCCGAGCTGGCCGCCTACGGGTTCGAGATGTACCTGGCCGAGAAACGGGAGGCACTGGCGCTGACCCCCGACGACCCGGTGGCCGATCTCTACCGCGGCTGGGACCTGCACGTCGACTTCGGACTGCGGCACCCCGCGTTCTACATGCTCATGTACGGCACCGTGCAGCCCGGGCGGCGGCCCCCGGCCGCGGACGAGGCGCACGCCCTGCTGGTGAGACTGCTGGGCCGGGCGGCCGACGCCGGGCGCCTTCGGGTTCCGGTGGAGCAGGCGACCCGCGTCATCCACGCGGCGACGACGGGTGCCACGCTGGCGCTGATCGGCGAAGAGTCCTCGAAGCGGGACCTGGCCACTTCGGCACGGCTGCGGGACGCCGTCATCGCCTCCATCACCACGGACTCGCCCGCCTCATCCGGGTCGGACCTGGCCTCGCGCGCACTCGCCCTCGATGCCGCACTTCAAACCGCGCTCACCACCGGGCTCCCGGCTGCGGGCGCAGGGGTACCTCTGCGAGACACGGAGACGGCTCTGCTGCGCGAATGGCTCCGACAGCTGGCAGGCTGAACCCACCGCCTGCTCCGCAGGCGTTACGACCTGCGCAAACCCCGCTTCGGGCGTGGCCGGCGGGCACACTCCGGCGGCTCTTCCTGCCCCCCCCGGGCGTCAGGACGGCGTCAGAGGCCCGGTAGTGGCCGGGTGAGTGAGAAGACCCTGCAACACCGGATCGACGGTCCCGACGACGCCCCCGTACTCGTCCTCGGCGCCGCGCCGGGTACCACATGGCACAGGTTGTAAATAGTGTCTTGTGCCGTCCAGGTGGTCTAGATCAGGAGTGTTTTCGCAGGTCAGATCCTTGTGGTCCAGGTGCGTCGACGTTGTTGGTGAGGCGCCTGTGATAGCAGGTGAGAGGTGAGGAACCCCCGTCGGCTGAAGTGGCTCCGGCGGGGTTCGTTGTGCGAGGGCTTGGGCTCCGCCCCCTTCCTGCACGACCTGACCGGAACCGTCGGACACGCACAGCAGATCCTCACCGTTCCCCCTGCAAGCCGTTGGTAGGCCGTTCAGTCTCCTGACGGCGGGAATCCGCCCGGCACGGCGCTCGTACCGGGCGGGCGGGAGGCGGCGCGCACCGCGGGGTGTGTCAGGTGAGCTGTGCGGCCGTCGTCGTGGCACAGTCCTTGAGCGCGTCCCAGATCCCCTCGCCCAGGGATTCGAAGAGCTCCTCCGGGTGGTTCTGGAGCCAGGAGACGATGTCGCCCCATTTGCCGATCGTGAACTGCTGGTCAAAGTGGAACTGGACCAGGTGCACGTCGAGCAGGTAGGCGTCGCAACTCGCCGTCAGGTGCAGGTTGACCCCGTTACCGTCGATGGTGAGGTCGAAGCCTCCCCCGGCATGGATACCGACCAGCTTTCCGGCCGGAATCGGGAGGCCACCGAGCACCACGCCTCGCGGAATGTCGACGTCGAAGTCCAGCTTGACGTGGGCCGATGCCCGCAGCCCGGTGCTGTTGAGCGTGCAGCTCAGGTCGCTGTGGAGGATGTCCAGCAGATCCGCGGCCACGGTGAAGGCGAAGCCCGCGTTGCCGAGCTCGGCCTCGACCGCGACCCGTGAGAGCCCGAGGAGGTCGAGCCGGCCGGAGAGGTAGAAGATCTTCGCTGGGAGCTGCCCGTTCCGGATGCCCCGGGTGTCGAGGAGGTATTGGGGACCTTTGGTTCCGCTCGCGTCAGAGAGGGTGAAGACGTCGGCCAGCTTCAGCGGTTGGGCGATGTTGCTGTACGCGTAGAGGCCGTCGTCGCTGACGTTGACCTCGAAGCGCCAGTTGTTGCCGAAGAAGTCGATGTCGCCCTTGGCGTAGAAGCCCTGCTTCCATTCCTCGTGGGTCACCGGGTTGGTCCAGCCGACGGGCGCGGTGACCACGCAGATCGCCAGCTTGTGGAGCACGATCTGCTTCAGGAAGACGAGCCAGTCCGGCGGGTTGGCAAGCACGGTGAGCATGTCCCAGATCGAGATGCCCTTGTCCTTGTGGACGGTCCCCAGGTCGAAGCGGAAGACGGTGACGAAGGGCTCCGGGTTGAACCCACCCTCGATGTCGAGGTCCAGAGTGGCCTCGCCGATGACCACCGAACCGCCCGCGCCCAGGGTGAGGCCCGTTTCCGGCCCGTAACCGATCTGCAGGTAGAAGTAGTGGACGTCGAAGCCCTCGACGCCGAAGGCGTTCCTCCACGTGGGGCGGTCGTCGGACGGGGGCGGGCCGGAGAGCCCGGCGAGGCGGCTCGCGGCGTCGCGCACCAGGTTGACGGTGGTCTCGCTCGCCTGGTGGGGCGTGGCGTCGTGGAGGAGGCGGCCGTCGGCGCCGGGTACCGGGTCGGCGGTGAGCAGGGTGTGTCTGGGGGCCCGGAGGGCGTAGGCCAGCTGGTGCGGCGCGGGCCGTCCGGCGGTCTCTTCCGCCTCGGCGCCGGCGGCGGGCTTGAGCACCAGGAAGAGGTGGAACTCGGTGCCCTTGAGAGCGCCTCCCGCGACGAACTGGAGGTTGGTCGCGGGGGCGGACCCGACGGCCGGGACGGTGAAGATCCAGGAGGTCTGGAGGGACACTTCCCGCTTCGCCGGGCGGAACGCGAGGGTGACGCCGCCGAAGCCGTCCCTGGTCTTCTGCTCGGCGATGGACGCGGTGAACTCGGAATTCTGGACCGGCGTGGTGAGACGGGCCGTCAGATGGATGCCGCCGGCGTCCTTGAAGAGCTCGTTCAAGGGCGCCAGCGGACCGGTCAGCCCCAGTTCGGTGAAGAACGTGAGGCCCTTGTCCAGCGTGGCGGGGAGGGTGTCCGGCGGGTTGGCCCCGGCATCGACGGTGACCCCGTCGGCCGAGCTGACGGCAAGCCCGGACTTGGCGAAGGTGATGCCGTCGAGGAAGCCGAGCACCGGTGCCCAGTCCGAGACCTTGCCCGGCGACCACATCCAGTCCTGCTGCCATAACGCGGCGGCGAAGAGGGTGCCTCCCTCCGCCTTCTTGGCGGCCTTGCCGAAGAACGTCAGCTGCGCCCCGTCGAACGTCGCCGTGGTGCTGACCGCCAGTTCGTAGCTCTTCCCCGCGGCCGGCTGCCCCGACAGCGCGCTCCCCAGGCGTACGGTCACGGCCGGGTGGAGGAGGCGGACCTGCGGCAGGCCGTCGGGCAGGGGCACATCGGCCTGGCAGGCGAGGGACTTCAGGAGTGCGGTCAGGTCGACGTCGGGGAAGGCCCCATCGAGCTCGAAGGCACCGGGGAGCGTCCATTCGGCGGCGAACTTCATGACGGAGCCGTTGCCGTCGCCGCCCTCGGCGGGTCCGAGCTCGGCCTTGGCCGACAGCGTGCCAGTGGTCCGCGAGGCGCCGTTCCCGGCACCGGCTGCGCCTTCCGGCTGCTGCACGACGTCACCGCCGGTGCCCTCGTTGCCGGTGCGTGCCAGCTTCAGTCCGGCTTCGGTGAGGCCGATACGGGCGGCGCCGACATCGATGTGCCACTCGGAGGTGACGGACGCGTCGACCTCGTACGCTCCCTTCTTGGGCGTAGCGGTGCCGGAGAACTTCTTCAGCTTCAGCTCGGGGGCGCCGGTGAGGTCGGCGTGCGGCAGAAAGTGGCGGAGTACGTCGCGCAGTTCGGCGGGAGTGCTCTCGTCGAGGGTGAGGCGGAACGTGCCGGGCGGGATCTCCGCCGTTGCGTGGAGACTGACGTCCCCGGCGACGGTGAACTCGCCGTGACCGGTGACCTTCGCCGCGCGGGACTTCTGGAGCGGTTCCGTCACGGTCAGGGTGGCGCCGACGCCGGTCAGGGCGAGGTCGTCGCCCACGATCGGCCAGGTGGTGCCGGGCATGGTCTCGACGGTCGCGGTGACCTGGGTCAGCGCTGCCGGTAGCCCGCCCTTGCCGAACGCTGCGGGGTCGATGGTGGCGGTGATCCCGGTGAGGCGGACCGAGTCGCCGAGCGCGAAGCCCTCCTGGTCGACGAGCTGGTGGGCCGCGGGGCCGGTGCCCTTCCACGCGGCGAGGTCGCCCGGGGCGAGCTGCCCGGGTAGCCGGTCGGCGCTGAGGATGAGCGCACCGGCGCCGGAGGGCAGCGGGGTGCTGATCGTCGTCCCGGCCGCCTGCCCCAGAACCAGGTCCGCGGCCAGCCGCAGACCGTACGTCACCGGGGAGCCGTTCGCCCCGTCTTCGCGCGATCCGGCCCACAGGGAGAAGGAGGCGGAGAACTCCCCGTTCGGCTGGGGCGTCGAGCTCAGGGCGATGTCGGTGCGGACCTCGCTGTCCGGGCCCTTGACGGGACGCCGTACAACCGGTCCGGTCAGCGACAGGGTTCCGGGCCGGGGCCGGAGCAGCGCGGCGAGGGCGCCGAGTTGCCCGGGGTCGGTGACTTCGGGGGCGTGGAAGGTGAGGCCGGGGTCCAGTGCCGGGTACCCGTCGCGGGCGGGGCGGGCCACCGAGCTCAGCAGCAGCGCGGGTGGTGTGGGGTAGGCGAGGGTGGCCAGGTCGGTGTCGCCGGTGGCGGGGAAGGAGGTGGCGAAGGTCCAGTCCGTGGGCAGGACGAGCGGGACGTAGAGGGTGGGTTCGTGGTCGACGGGGTCTAGGCCGAAGGCGATCCCGTGGACCGGCTGGTCGGTGAGGCCGAGGCCGGTGACGGTGAGCGTGCCGTGCACGATCACGCGGTCCTCGCGGTCCTCGCGCTGCGGGTCGGTGACGGTGAGCGTGCCGTCGAGCCAGGTGCCGATGAGTGCGACGGCGGGCCCGGTTCCGAGGTCGGCGGCGGGGAGCGTGAGGGTGCTGTCCTGAGTGTGCCGGGTGATCAGGGCCCGGAGTTCTTCGAGCGTCATGGATGAGTTCAGCCCTCGAGCTTGGTGTGGATGACCGCGCGGGCGTTGTCGGTCAGTTCCTTGGCGAGGTCGGCACGGTGCGCATCCGCCGCTTCCTGCACACCGTTGATGATCTTCTGCTTGATCTCGTCCTTGTTCAGCACCTGCTGGATGACCTTCTCGAAGGGGCTGGGCTCCTTGAGGTGGATCGTGACCTGCAGGTCCTTCGTGGCGAGGGCGAGGGTGAGCGAGTCCAGGCCGATGGTGAGCTCGTCGGCGTCGCGGCCGGTGACGGACAGGCCGGCGCTCGCCGAGGGCTGGTCGATGGTGACGGTGAGGTCACCCTGGATCGTGTCGTCGTCGCCCGCGGCGCTGCCGCGGGTGTCGGGGAAGGAGACGACGACCGTGCCGGTGAGGGTGAGCGGGGGCGCGGGAACCTTCGCGTCGCCGGGGAGCCGGCCGAACCTCAGGGTCGCCCCGATGCCCCCGTCGGTGAGGGCGGCGTCCTTGACGGGGATGAGGACGTTGGAAATGCCCTTGATCGTGCCGCCCTTGAAGCTGAGGTCGGCTGTCGCGACGCCGATCTTGTACGAGCCGAGTTCGATGTCCCCGACGCCGTACGGTTCGAGCGGCGGGCCGGTCGCCCCGAGGACGACGGACGGGGGGTAGAAGCCGGAACCGGTGTCGTTCACGGAGGCCCGCAGCCGGTCGAAGAGGTAGATCTCCAGCGGTCCGTACTTCCTCGGGAAGCCGCTGTCGTCCGACGGGAGGGTGCCTGCCGGCACCGCCCCGAGCACCCCGTCGAGCGCCTTGGCCAGCTGGGCGGTGACCGTGGTGGAGAACTGGTCGTGGAAGGAGGGCTGGGCCAGGGTGTCGACAAGCTTCGTGGTGAGGGCCTGGCCGGCGTCGGGGCTGTTGAAGGCGTCGGCCGCGGCCTGCTTCCAGGTTCTGAGGGTGTTCTCGTCGATCGTGCTCCCCTCGATGGTCAGGGACTTCTCGTCGAGGTGGAACGTCGGCTGCGCCGCGACGGTGATCGACTCGACGGTCAGCCGCGGGGTGCGGTCCGCGCCGGTGCCGGTGGTCTCGGCACCGAGGACGACGTCGAAGGCGAGGTTCTCGGCCGTCACGGTGAACTGGCCGTGGCCCTCGATCTCCTGGTGCGGCCACTCCACTCCCTCCAGGCCCTTGACCACGACCTTCGTGGGCGGCTTCAGGTCTCCTGCGCCCCCGCCCCCGCCCCCGCCCCCGTTCCCGGGGTCGTCGACCACCACGACGTGCTGCACCAGGCTGTACGTGCCCTGGATGGCGATCTGCTTCTTCCACCCGTGTGTGCCGTACGCCGCGGTGGTGACCCGGACCGTGCCCCGGTAGCCGCTGTCGGTGGGGGTGAGGTGCTGGAGCTCCCCGACCGAGGCGTTCGGCAGCCCGTCCACGGTGAGGGTGGTCAGGGACAGCGAGGGGTAGGGGCGGTCGGCGTCGCGCTGGCTGGTGAAGGCGTCGAGGTTGTCCGGGAGCTCGGGTACGCCGCGGTCCTTCGCGTCGTCGAAGGCGGCGCCCACGAAGATCCACCACGCGGAACCGATGGTGTCGCCGATCGTCTTCCCCTCGGTGCCGTCGAGCTGCCCGATGTCCCATCGGTCGACGGCCAGGGGATTCAGCGTGTGGCCGTCGGCCGTGCGGACGTCCTTGAGGACGGTGGGCAACCAGTAAGGGCTCTCCGGGTTGTTGATGCGCTTGTACATGGTGGCGTAGATGAAGCCGACCAGCTCGGTGGCCATGGACCTCTCCTTCAGGGGCTCGGTGTACTGGACCGGGACGGGCCGCCGTGCTGCTCAGACCCCGCGGTCCACGACGTGCAGGGCCAGGTCCTCCAGGGCGTAGCGGTACCGTCCGGCCGGGAACGGGCGCAGCAGCTCGACGGCCTCCAGCGCCTGGCCGCGGGCGTCGGTGTACGCGCGCGAGAAGCCGGCGCCGCCGCGGACCTCGGCGAGCGTGCGCTCCAGGGCGGCGGGATCGGTGGCCTCGCCGCGCATGATGCGGCTGACCGTGTGGTCGGGACCCCGCTCCTGCATGGCGTAGATCAGAGGCAGCGAGGCGCGACGGCGCAGCAGATCCATGCCGCGTGGCTTGCCGGAGCCGGACTCGTCCTGGGCGAGGTCGAACAGGTCGTCCATGACCTGCAGGGCGCGCCCGAGCCGGCGGCCGTAGAACCCGGCCCGGCGGGCGTCGCCGCTGCTCCCGTCAGCCAGCGTCACCCCGGCCTCGGCCGCGAGCCCGAACAGGGCGGCGGTCTTGCGGTCGGCGGTGCGCCAGTAGGTCCTGGCCAGCAGTTCCGGGTCCTGCGAGAGGTCCGTGCGCAGCTCGTCGAGCTCCCCGCAGCCGATCTGGAACGCGGTGTCGAGGACGAGCTCGACCAGGCCCATGTCGCTGTCCCGGTCGATCGTCCCCACGAAGCCGCGGATGGCCTGGACGAACTGCAGGTCGCCGACGAGCACCGCGGCCTCGGTGCCCCGCGCGGCGTTGACCGAGGGCAGGCCGCGGCGCAGGGCGGCGCCGTCCACGATGTCGTCGTGGATCAGCGTCGCCACGTGCAGCATCTCCAGAGAGACGGCGCCCTGGAGCACCTTGTCGGGAAGCGGCGCGGGGCCGTGCACCATGCGGGCGGCCAGCAGCAGGACGGCCGGGCGCAGCCGCTTACCGTGCCGGTACAGGGCCCGCTCGCCGTCGGTGAGGTACTCCTGCTGCGGGGCCAGCGCCTGCTCCAGGAACGCCTCGAAGCGCGGCTCGTCGTCGGCGAGAAGGTTCTTCCACACCCCGCCGAGGACGTTCTCGGCGGGGGCGTTGGTGTCGAGGATGAGCACGGGTCAGGACCGCCCGTCCTGCGGGAGGGCGTAGCCGGCGATGCCGGTGAGGGCGGCGTGGCGGACGGTCTCGGCGATGGCGTCCTGCAGCAGCGTGTGCACGAACCGCATGGCGGCGAGGCGTTCGCGGGCCACGTCGGCGGCGCTGCCCTGCCACTGCTCGTCGTCGATGCTCAGAGCGAGGTCCGGCAGCTCGACCGTGACGTCCTCCGGTGTGCCGTCCGGCGTGAGGCGGGTGGTGATGCGGACGTCCTCCAGCCGCGCCGCGCAGTCGCCGGTGTGCAGGGTGTCGGTGGCCCGCGGCCCTTGCCGCGCCTCCTCGTGGTAGGCGGCGGCGCCGATTTCGTGGACGATGGCGCGGTCCTCGTCGGACAGGGCGATCCAGTCCTCCTGCTCCTCCGGCTGGTCCTGCTGTTCCGCCCCGGGTGCCTGGACCTCCCCGTCGGTGAACATGGCGAGTCCGTTGTAGCGGGCCATTTCCCCATGGGAGACCGCCGCCGGTTCCCCCGAGTGCTGGTCGATGGTCGTGTAGACGTTGTCCTGGGTCATCGGGGTGGTCTGCGAGCCGTCGTTGCCGGTCTGCTGGACGGACTTGGAGAAGCTCTCGGCGGCCGTCGCCGCAGCCGCCAGACGCTCGGCCTTCGCGGGATCCTTCCGCTTGATCCGGGCGGCTTCGGTGGTGAGCGCGGTTTGCACCGTGGTCCGCTGCTGCCAGGCGTGCCCGTTGTACGTGACGCCCTCGTGCGGGTCCTGCCAGTTGTTGACCTGCTGCTGATGGTCGTCGGTGGACGGGCGGGCGCCGTCGGCCGTTTCCGGATCCGTGGCGTCGTAGGTGTGCTGCGACATGCGCTGGGTGACGCCCTTCTCGGCCCACTTCTTGCGGAGGGCGGAGGACACCGAGGAGCTGCCGTTGAAGATGTCGTAGTAGCTCTCGTTGTGGGTGCCGTACTGGATGAGGACCTTGCGGCCGTTCTCGGTCTTCATCAGCTTGGTGCGGTGGGCGTCGGCGCGGCCGGTCCACCTGCGGACGGTCTCTTCGTCCGGGTGGCCGGGGGTCGCGGGGCGGGCTCCGGCGGGGAGCGTGGGCTGACGTGCCTCCTCCGAGAGCGGGCGGAGGTTCCCGGCGGTGTCGATCTCCCGGATTTCGTCGGGCCGGGTATCGAGGGCGTAGCGTCCGGTGAGGACGAGTGCCGGGATGCGGTGGGTGATACGGCGGGCGTCGCCGCGGGCCTCCTCGGAGAGGGCCTCCGGCTGTCCCTCGGCGCGTAACCGGAGTGCGCCGAGGCGGAAGCTCAGCGATCCGGTGGGGTAGTCGAGGGTGCCGGGCATCTCCACGCTGCGGGCGAGAGGGTAGCCGGGTGTGTCGGCGAGGTGGAGCGTTTCGGCCTCGCGGCCGGGCCGGGCGTCGCCGGACTGCGGGGGCTGTGGCGTGCTCAACGGGTCTCCTGCGGTGGTCGATCGGACATGAGAGGGCGGTGCGGGGACCGTTCAGGAGACGACGAACGTGCCGCTGACCATGAGCATCCCGTCGTGGGAGCCCAGTTCCGGCGACGTCAGCTTCACGGAAACGGTCTGGCCCTGGACGGTGATGTCGGTGCCCAGCGGTTTGCCGAGGGGGACGTCGACGCTCTTCTTGCCCTCCAGCGCGCCCTTCAGGACGGTCGGGGCCGCGGCGGCCAGCAGATTGGCGGGCGCGGCGGCCATCTTGGCGGCATCGGACTTGGGGTACAGCCAGAGTGAGTTGAGGACGATCTTCTCCAGGGTCGCGGAGAGGGCCGTGTCCGTCAGGCCGGTGGCCTTCAGGGTGACGTTGGGTTCGGTCGGGTCGAGGACGACCTCGAAGTCGAGCAGCGGATCCACGGGGCGGACCTCCTGGGTTGCAGGGGACGGGTGCGGGACGACGGTGCGGGCCTACGACTCCTGGGACGCCTTGAACAGCCCGCAACCCTTGCCTGGGGCGATGGGGAACAGGTCCAGCCCCACGGACCAGGGGATGTCGAAGTCGGCCGAGACCGTGGTCGGGTCGCTCTCGTCGACCTTCACGTTGTCGGCCTTGCGGAAGGTGGCTTTCCACCAGACCGAGGCGACGCCGGTCAGGGTCCTGTCGTCGTCTGCCAGCTTCGTGTCCCGCCACTGGTCGAGGGCGCCTTGCAGCAGCCGGGCCAGGAGGCCCCGGCCGACGAGGAGGAAGACCTGCTTGTCCGACGGCCAGTCCGCGGCCGGACCGGCGGTGGCGGTGAGGGCCGTGGACCGGCTCGGGCTCGCGGTCGCCGTGAGGACCAGGTGGGTCCCGGTGACGTCCAGGAGGACGGGGGTGAGGGCGACCTGCTGGCCGAAGAGGTCCTGGATGGGCAACTTCACCCCGTTCACCAGGTGTTTCGCCTGGTCGAGGACGTTCGGCACGATCACCTTCTCGACCATGATCCTCGTGTACGCGTCCGGGATCTCGGACAGCCACACGCCGAGCGGGACGACGGTGATGCCGCCGCCGTCGACCTTGGCCTGGACCGCGACTTTGACCTCGCTGACGCCCTGGGGAAGGGCGTCGCCGGCGATCGTGCCGTTCACCTGTAACTGCGGGACGTGGATCTGTAGGACTCCCGAGTCGGGCAGGTCCGTGACGCCCTGCGCCTTGATCATCTTGTTCCAGAGATCGGCGTCCGGCTTCCGCAGGGTGAGCCCGGGCGGTTCGAGGAAGTCCCAGGCGAAGGTGTACTCGACACCTCCGATGGTCTCGGGGTAGCTGCCCTGGAACACCGCACGGTGCTGACTGTGCAGGTTTTTGATACCCGAGTTGAGTGCGTCGGCATGGATTCCGAGTGCGAGGTCATATGGCGTTTCGGTCACGGTACTTGATCTAAAGGGCTGTGCGGACGGAGAAACAATCGGTTCCCGGCCATTGTCCAAGTCGGTCACCAGAGCGAACAAAAAAAGCCCCTCCGGTATTGCCGTTGGTGCCGAATTCGATGCCGCACATGCGCAGCGCAAAGCCGAGCAGATGGTGCTGCGGCGGAAAAAAACTGCCGCAATTCAGCCGGTGCCGGAGGGCCAGCCGGACGGAAACACGACTCCGGCCGGAACGCGTCCGGTCTCCGCGTACGGACACGCGTTCCGGTGCCGGGCGCGAGGCGGGAAGCCCTGGGCCCGGCACCGGCTTCGCGGTCTCCTACCGCTTGGTGACGGTCACCGTGCCCTGGAGCGCGAGTGCGTCACCGAAGCGCGCGAGGGTCAGGTCCGTCGGCGTCACGTCGAGGTGGACGGGCTCGACATCGACGGGGATGGCCGGGAAGTTGCCCACCGGGAACTCGACGCCGCGCAGCGCACTCCCGACGATGCCGCCGAACGTCGACGACAGGGCGTCGACGACCCACGAGACGATCACGCTGACGATGTCGCCGCGCGTGGGCACGAGCTTCAGATCGAAGGAACTCACCTCCACGGCAGTGGCCTTGAGCGTCGTCCCCGACATCGTCAGCGTCAGCGTGACGGTGGGGTCGGGCTCCAGGTGGAGGTCGAAGAACGCGTCGGTCGACCCGCCCCAGAGCCAGTTGATGCCGGCGCTGCCGCTGCCGGAGACGGAGGTGCGGACGCGTACGGTCGGCACGTCGTCCCACACCACCTCGCACCGGACGTGGTGAATGGTGATGTCTGCCTTGTAGTACCCGCTGCTGCCCAGGAATTCCTTGTGATCACCGGCATGGAAGGTCTTCCCCTCCAGGTACCCGGTCGCCACCTGCGCGATCCGCTCGACCGTGTCCCGCCCGAGCACGGCGACGAAGGGGCTCTCGGGCCAGCTGTCGGGGAAGGGGGGCTTGGGGATGCCGTGCTCGGCCAGGTTCAGGGCGGCCACGGCCCGCTGCGGCTGGATGACGGGGACGGGCGTCGACAGGGACAGGCCCGGGATCTGCGGGGCGGGCAGGGTGATGCCCGACAGTACTTTCCGGGACTGGTCCAGGACGTTGGGGAGCACCACCTTGTCCAGGAAGATCTTGTCGACCCTGCTCGGGGCATCGGCGGTGGCGCCGAGGGGATTGAGACTGAACAGACCCGTTTGCGAAGTTACGGCCTGGACCTGGACGGTCACCGCGATGTCCTCCTCCGCCGGGTTCCCGTCCCCGGAGTCGACCTTCACGTGCACCAGCTTCAGCCGCACCTGGAAGGTGCTCCCGTCCAGCGAGTCGCGCAGGGCGGCGACGTGTTCGGCCAGCTCGCCCTCGGTCATCCTGCCCGCGGCCGGCCCCTCGGCGAGGCGGGCCCGTAAGGCGGCCTCGGACTGCGCCGGCGGGGTCAGATCGAAGACCGGGGCCTCCTTGACGTCCCACGAGACGGTGAAGGTGACCTGCTCCACATCGAAGGGATGGGAGCCGGTGAAGTACTGCGGATAGAGCTGTCCATAGACCTCCTTGGAAGTCTCGTTCACGACGTCGGCATTGGCTCCCACCATGAGGTCGAAATTCATCCGCGCTCCCTTTTTCGATTCTGTACCAGTGATGCGCAGTCGGCCCATGGATAACAGTCCGGACGGCAGCCTCGGCATGGCGACTCCGGGCATGACAACGTGACCGACCTGGGCGACGGATCAGATAATGAAGCTACGGCCGCGGCTCGTTCAAGACCGCAGGAGAAATCCCGACACCCACCGATTCCCGAACACCTCCGGAATCGGCCCGACGGCGCCCGTCGGCTCCCCACTTTCGGTACTTTCCGCGGTCCCTCGCCAAGCAACGGTGATTGGCGCGATCCGGCAACGACACCTGCGGGCGGCGCCCCGGGCGCGGGCGAGGGTGACGTCCGGATACCAGCGGCGGGGGGACGGCCCGGACACGGCCGTCACTCCACTGATCACGAGGGGGGACAGTCCCGAACGTCTGGGCGGGTGAGGCGTCCTTCGCCGCGCTGTGCGGGGGTCAGCCCCGTCGAACGCTCCTCAGGCCGCCGGAACTACCGTCGCCTCAACCACGGACGGCGACCGTCAGGCCAACTCCGCCCTCCACCGGATCGTGCAGACCCGCCTGCGCTGCGACCCACGCACCCAGGACCACTACGAACGCCGCACCAAGCAGGGCAAAACCCGACGCGAAATCGTCCCATGCCTCAAACGCTACGCCGTCCGCGAGGTGTTCCACCTGGTCAGGCCCACACAGCCATGCCCCCCGTCATAGGGGCAGTTGTGAGATCTGAGAGCGCGTAGGGGGTGAGCGAGATCTCGGCACACCCTGCAAGGCCGCTTTGATGGGCCAGTAGATGCCCCGGTCCTGATCCCGAGCAAGGCACCCGCGTCCGTACCGGCGGATCATGGTGAGCTACGACGAGCCTGATCATCCGGTTGTCTACGTCGGGTAGACGGTGAGGCCCTGACCTGCGCAAACTCCGCTTCCGGCGTGGCTGGCGGTCACCTTTCGAACCTCTTCCTGACCCGGGCGTCAGGACGGCGTCAGAGAGCCGGTAGCGTGGCCGGGTGAGTGAGAAGACCCTGCAACACCGGATCGACGGTCCCGACGACGCCCCCGTACTCGTCCTCGGCGCCGCTCTGGGTACCACCTGGCACAGGTTGTAGATCGCGTCTCGTGTGGTCCAGGGGGTCCAGGTCAGGGGCGTAGGCACAGGACAGGGCCTTGTGGTCCAAGAGCATCAACGCTGTTGGTGAGACGCCTGTGATACCGCGTGAGACGAGAGGAACCCCGCCGGACTGCTCCGGCGGGGTTCTGCGCGTGAGAGCCTACGTCACGGAGCCGATGTGCTCGATACGCGCGGCTCGGATCCCGGCGAGGGCGCTCTGCACGGTCTTGCCCGGGACTGGGTCGCCCTCGATGCCTGCTTGACCCTGTCCTGGAATGACCGCCTGTGTGGGAGAGGGCGCGTCTCGCGAAGTGGTGTAAGCGTGCGCCCGTACCGGGCTGGGTTCCGCAACGTCGAGGAGACCCTTCGTGGCCGGTGTGTGGGCGAGCACAGAGGTGGCATCGGCATAGACGGTCAGGAGCCCCTCGGCCTCGTCGACGGAGCCAGCAGGGTGTGCCGCACGAAGCATGGGGAAATTCCTTGGTTCGATCACTGATCCGCCCTGAGGGGACCAGCCGCGCGGCGCGATACTCAGCTGTAGATCCCCGGTTGCCGAAAACCGGGGATCTACTTCGACCCCCAAGGGCCTCTGGATTCGGGCACCGCGGACCTCCGTCCCCCGGGGCATGCCGCCGGCCACAGGGACTTTCCGGGTCATGGATGCGCGGAAGTCGCCTGCGGGCGGCTTCTCAGGCTCATTGTTTTGGGCGCAACTTCCGTAGGCGGAGGAGCAGATAGAGCTGTGCGCAACCACTCGGGCCGGTGGATGGGGCATCCCTTTGCGCTTCACTGCCGGAACCCCAAGCTTTGTGGGCGGCGCCTGGACTGCGGGCACAGGACTTCGACGACCGCTCGCGTGATGTTGCCGACGTCCTCGGTGGACAGTCTTTTCCTCGTAGAACATGACAGCGAAAATTTGGGCGCGATGCCACCGGTCAGCGACCCGAATCGGTCAGGCGGTTGAGGCTGGGCCGATGTCGCGCTCGCCCTGTTTTTTGAACTGGCCCTCATGATTACGGGGGACGAGGGGACGCGCACCCGTGTTCTACCTTGAGTACGCGGGCAAGGGGCGGACGGCCGCGGCTGAGGTGGTTCCGACCGTCCGGTACGGGCGGTTCCAGGTTCCCGGCCACTACCGGCATGTCCAACGGCTCGGGTCGGTGGTTGCTCGGTCCTCGCGGAATCGTTGGGCGGAGAGTACCTTCTGTTGTTTCTGGTGTGATTGTTTCATGTTCGCCGATGTCTAAAAGGTGACGCCTAGCTCAGGGGCATACTTGCCGGGCATAGACGCCTGCCTGCACGCTTCGACGGTTGCCGTTGAAAGGGTTGCCATGCCGGAAAAAGAAGAAGTGAACCTCCTTTCCCCTGCTAAGCCAAAGGACAGGAAGGACAACATCTCGCATCCGTATCTGGAAAAACTGGTCAGTCGGAATCCGGAAAACCTAGAGCAAGTAATGGAAGGTGGGATCCCGCTTTCGCGCCATCATGTCATCCCTTATGCTCACCTTCTCAATTTCTGGAACAGGGTTGTTGAGAATGAGTACAATAAAACATCGCCGTCCCCCGAGGGGCTCAAAGAAAAACTTCAGGCTCTAGTCAAAGTCATTTTGGATGTTTGCGGTGAATATCAGGGCTTCGAAGGCAACATCTGCTCTTTCAGGGATTTCGTCGATAAATTCATCGCCTCAGAGTATGCTCACCGTGTGGCGGACCCGCCCGATCCCCCCAAGTCTCGCCCCGAAGGGTTCTACAGGGTACTTAGATTCTTCGCCTGGCTGCCGGGCAATCTATTCATCGGCCCCAATAGTGAGCATCGCTACAAAGACCCGAAGGGGGGCTTCGAGAGGGATTGTGCGCCGATTGTCGGGGAGGATGCACTCAGGATTCGAAGGGGTGCGTTCGCGAACTTGGAAAGATATCTTCAGAATCCCGGGCTGACGTCGGAAGGGAAGGAGTTTGTTGATAAGTACATCAAGCTCATAAAGGAGGGAACGGGCGATAGAATCTGGCCACTCAGGCACGTTGACTGGGAAAGGGGGAAAAAGAATCCGAATCGGTGGGGGATCCGGGGCGTCCCGGAGCTCAGGCCGGTGGAAGGAATTGGCCAGCACTCGTCCGACTGGACAGATGACCGCGTGGAGATCTCCGGCAAGACGATCGAACTCGATGTCTGGTACGAGGAAGACAATCACCGTCGGCTCCGTGGCAGTGCGACCGACATCGCGATCGGTGAACTCATCGAGTGGATCGACGAGCAGTGGGGAGTGGGTCCTGAGATTCCGGAGGGATTACGCGAACTCGTCCTGCGCAACCTCACGCTGGAGAGGCTTACCGGCCCGGGCATTGAGGACTGGAATTTCACCATTGCTGCGGAAACGAAGTTCGGCGACCTCGCCACGGACCTGCTGATCTCTCTGCGCCGTCAGACATCGACCGCCGGTGGCCAGCCGAAGAGCGAGTTCACCATGTCGGCGCAGGCGGGACTCACCCTCGTCATCGACGAGGAGGAGACCCGCATGTGGTTCGAAGGCGAAATGAGACGCGCCACCGGTTCTCAGAGCGCATGGTCCGTGCGCGGTACGTGGAAGGCCGACGACAAGGGGCTGTCGCTCGCCGACCTCGGTGCTGCTCTCGGATGGCCGGATGCCGGGGAGCTGCTGGAGGATCTTCCGTCAGCGCTGCAGCCCGAGCTGCGGGAAGTGACGCTCGCGTACGACTCCAGGACCGGGCCCTTGCTCGCCGTTACGGTCGGGGCGTTGACCGTGGTGTTCGCCCCGGTGCGGGCCACCACTGGTCTGATCTGGTGCGTACAGGTCAAGGCCGCCGTGGACGCAGGGCTGGGAGACGTCCCGTTGCTTGCCGGGGCATTGCCGAAGGAGGCCGATCTACGACTCACCTCCCTGCGCGGAGTGTTCGCCTCGGCCGCGGTCGAGAAGCCCTTGCTGGAAACGCTCAACATCATGGTCAACGCCGCGGATTTGCCTTCCTTCCCGGCCGTGGCTCCGGGCGGGGGCCTCCCGCGTGGCGGGCTCCTGTGCGTCGAGTGCGCCGTCCCCGGCATGCCGCCCAACACCCTCACCGTGTCCCTGGGCAAGTCGGCCGGCTCCCGGCCGCCCGCCCTACCTACCGGCACCGGGGACGACGGGCACCGGCTGCCCCAGCTCCCCGATGGACAACAGCTCCCCGACGAGCAACGCACCGCGCCCACAGACGCCGTGCCCGAACCCGGACGAGTGCCCGTCACCACCCGCCCCGGAGCCTGGGTGGACATCGGGCTCTCCATCGGGCCACTGCATGTGCGCCGGATCGGGGTCACCTATGAGCAAGGTGCCGTCTGGCTCATGGTCGACGGGGCGCTGACCGCGTCCGGGTTCACCATGTCTGTGGATGGTCTCGGCCTGGGGGTGGACCTCGGTGGCGAGGGATTCCCCGTGCGGGCCCGCCTGGCCGGCCTCGGCGTCGAGTTCGAACGGCCGCCGCTGCGCATCGGGGGCGCACTGGTCAACCGGCAGCTACCGCCCCCCGACTTGATGGTGGGCGGCGCGCTCGTCGTGCAGATGCCGACGGTGGGGGTGACTGCCGTAGGGGCGTATCAGCGCTCGGGTGGTATGCCGTCGCTGTTCGTGTTCGGTCGCGGGACCTTGGCGCTCGGCGGGCCGGCGCCGTTCCGGCTGCGGGGCGTGGCCGCCGGGTTCGGTTTCAACAGCTCGGTCCGGCTCCCGGCCGCCGACAGGGTGGCGGACTTCCCGCTGGTGTCCGGGCTGGGCGGGGGGCTGTCCGACGACCCGATGGTGGTGCTCGGCGAGCTGACGAACGGTCAGTGGGTGGTTCCCCGCGAGGGTGGCATCTGGCTCGCGGCCGGCCTGGACTTCTCCTCCTTCGAGTTGGTTCACGGGCGATTGCTCCTGTTCCTTGAGGTCGGGGACGGGCTCACGCTCGGGCTGTTGGGCACGGCGCGCGGCGCCTTCCCGCCCACAGGACGCGCGCTGGCGCAGGTGCAGCTGCAGCTGAGGCTGGTGTACCGGTCGGCATACGGGGACTTCAGCGCGTCGGCGCAGTTGTACGACTCCTATGTGATCGACTCCGAGTGCGTACTCACCGGCGGATTCGCGTACACCATGTGGTTCTCGCCCAGTACGCATAGGGGGGACTTCGCGCTGACGGTGGGCGGCTACCACCCCTTGTATGCAGCGCCCGCGCATTATCCCCAGGTGCCCCGGCTCGGCTTTTCCTGGACGCCGGGCGGGGTCAGCATCACCGGCACCGCGTTCTTCGCCCTCACCCCGTCGGCGGTGATGGCGGGCGGCACTCTGGACGTTCGCTACTCCGCGGGGCCGGTCAGCGCGTGGCTGACCGCGTGGGCCCAGATCCTGATCAGCTGGAAGCCGTTGTACTTCCGGGTGGGCATCGGGGTGACCGTCGGGGCGTCGCTCAACCTGCTGTTCGTCACCCTCAAGGGAGAGCTGGGGGCGGAGCTGGACCTGTGGGGGCCGCCCACCGGGGGAACGGTCACCGCGAAGCTGGTGTTCGTCACGGTCACGATCGGCTTTGGGCGGGACCGCACCACCACTCCGGAGAAGCTGAAGTGGAACGAATTCACCGAACTGCTGCCGCCGCCCGGGGAGATTCTGCGGATTTCGGCCGCGTGCGGGTTGCTCCCGGACGACCAGCAAGAGCTCTCCGGTGAAGATCCGGACCGGCGGTGGCTGGTCGACGCCGACGGGTTCTCCTTCATCGCGGAGACCACGGTGCCTGCCTCCCAGGTCACCTTCCAGGGCCGTGACCTGGGCACCGGAGCGAAGCTCAACATCCGACCGATGCAGCTCACCGGGCTGGACAGCCCCTTGACCGTGCGGGTGGCCCGCAACATTGCCGCGCAGGGAGCCACTGCCCGGTGGGAGCCGTTGGTCGACGACGGTTCCTGGAAGGAGACCGTGCTCTTGGGCAGTGCCTCCTCCGCGCTGTGGGGGGCACCCGGAGCATTGAACGAGGAACTGCTCGACCCCGAAAATCGGTTGGTCGGGGGGCGTACGGGACTGAAGATCACCGTGCCCTCGCCGAAGACCACCGGCGACCTGTGGGAGCCGATTGCCGACAGCTCGTTCAGGTACGAGCCCATGCCGGACGCCGAGGGCCCACTCGACCCCGCTGCCCTGCCCGCCGGCGACCGGACACAGCCCGCGCCCGCGCCCGGCGCCGGCGTGCAGCGGGTCGCGGACACCATCGACATGCAGAGCGGCGAGCGTGGGCGGCTGCACCAAGCGCTGACGGAACTGCTGGCCCCGGAGCGGCACGGGTGCCTGCCCGACGGGTCGCTGGCCGCCTTCGCCGGTCATGTCCGCGAAGAGGGACTCAGAGCCGACCCGCTGCTCGTGGTTTCCGGCGCGCATGACCCGCAGGGGAGGAATGCCGATGTCACGCGGTGAGACGCAGCCCCAGGCGCCACGCTTCGAGGTGCACCTGACGGACGACTACGTGCCGCGTGTGCCGGCCGGCCAGTTCCGGATCGAGGCGACGCAGACCATCTCCGGCATCCAGGACGGAGGCGAACTACCAGGGGCAGCACGTATCTTCGAGGTGAGGGCGCCGCAGTTCCAGCTGGCTCCCGGCGTCGTGCACGCGGTCAATCCAGCGCCGGAGACGGAAGGGTGCCACGGCCGCGTCCTGGCGCACGTCACGCTGGCGGCGCGCATCCTGCCGTGGCAGCGCACCACCGACCCCGGCGAGCTGGACACCGGGCCCATCGAACCTCGCCCGCCGTGGCTCGCGTTACTCGTCTTCGCCGCCGGTGAACTCCCGGACGACCCGAACGCGGCAGGAATCACCGACACCATGGCCGTCAGTGATCTGCTGTGGCCTGCTGAACCGGCCCTCGGGGAGATCAGGCCGACGATCCCGCCATCCCAAGTCGCCGAGGGTGCGGCGACGGAGTGCCGGGTGCTCCGAGTACCCGGTGCCGCCTTCGCCGCCGTCTGCCCTCGTGAGGACGAGTTGCGCCACCTCGCGCACGTACGCTCCGTACGCGACGCCGACTCCGACTCACTCAGAGACGATCTGACCGAGGGCGACTTCTCGGTGGTGATCTCCGGGCGGCTGCCGGATCCAGCGGGTGGTCGGCACGTCGCGCATCTGGTGTCGCTGGAGGGCTGCGGCGAGGCACTCGCGTACGCGGCGTCCGCCGGCCCGCACGAGCAGGACGTACGGCTGGTGTCACTGCATCACTGGTGCTTCGACGCGCTACCGGAGGGCGAGGGCGGGGCCGGGTTCGTCCAGCGGGTGCACGACCTGCTGTTCGACGACGCGGCGGAAGGGGCCGCACGCGACCTGCTGCTGCGGATCCCCGTGCCGGGGCCTTCCGACGGAGTCGATACCGGGCCGGGCGACGAGGCACGCAAGCGGGCCACCGACCGCCTCGCCCAGGGATGGGTGCCGTTGCCGTACCAGGTCGACTCGGGAGAGGAGGCGTACGCCTGGTACCGGGGCCCCTTCACCGCCGCTCCTTCCCACCAGCTGCCCTCGATGCCCGAGGGCGGCTGGACGACGGCCGGCGGGCTGCTGGCGTACGACCCGGACTGGGCGGTGTTCGACACGGGTTGGGCAGTGGCCTGGACGGTGGGCCGCTCCCTGGCACTCGCCGACGACGACTTCGCCGCCAGGCTGGGCAACTGGCGTGACCGGGCGCGATTCCGGGCGGCGCAACTGGCCCAACGCCTGGCCGCGGCACCACCGGAGGCCGACGCGGCGGCCTGTCTCGGGCCGCGACCGCGGTCGCGGGCCCTGCGGGAGCGCGTCGAGGACGGGACCCTTGAGCGGCTCATCCGCGAGCTGAGCGAGGTCAGGACAGGGCCGGAACGGCCGCGATCGGCCGATCGCGGCCGTTCCGGAAGCGCTACCGCCGACCTGACACAGACCGGTGCTCCGCCACGCCAAGCGCCCCTGCACCGGGTGCTCGCTGAAGCACTGGCCGGCCCCGGCACCGCTTCCGGCCCACACGCCCAACGGCTCACCGCCCTGCGCGCCGCCCTGCGCGAGGAACTCGCCGAGGACGGGGAGAAGCCGCTCGCCGACTGGTTCGCGAGGCTGCGCCTGCTGCACGGCGTGCCGTTCGCCTACCTCGTACCGTCCGAGACGATGCTGCCCCCCGAGTCGCTGCGGTTCTTCCACGTCGATCCCGGCTGGCTCACCGCTTTGCAGGCCGGGGCCGAGAGCGTCGGCGCAGCTGGTGAGGCGGACCGGGCCCTCGCTGCGTTCGCCGGCCCCTGGCGGAGCCAGATCACCGCGGCCGACGACCCGGGCCCGTGTGCGGGCATGCTGATCCGGTCCGCGCTCACCCGTGAATGCCCGGAGCTCAGCATCCAGGCGTGGCAGGGCGAGGAGGCCGTCGGCTTGCTGCGCCGGGAACTGCTGGCGGGCGACATCCTCCTCGTCCTCTTCGACAAGGTGCCGGACGCGGTGGAGCTGTCCGAGCCGCCCGAAGGGCTCTCGTTCGGCGCCGACCCGCACCCGGTCGACGGAACACCCGTCCTCAACCTGCGCAGCCTGGGCGGCGGCGACGATCCGCCGGGGGAGACGCTCGATGGCGCGTACTTCCCACAGGAACCGGGTGAGGACGGCCTCCTGGCGTACCTGCGACCCAACGCGGAGGGGCAGCGCGAGCGGCGTGTGCTCGATCTGCGCCCGGCGGATCCCGACGCGCTGATCGGCGCACTCGCCACCCGGCTCCGCGAGGCAGGCCAGCTGTCCGATGGGCCACTGGCGCCCGCCCCCTTCGGGCTCCAGCTCCTCAACGCTCCCTACCGGCAAATGATCGTCACCCCACCCCTCACCCCCACGCCTCCACCGGGAGCCGGCCATGAATGAGCCCACAGCCCTGCTGGTCCCCGTCCAGGTGGACGCACTCGTGGTCAACGATCAGGTACGGATCGGTGAGAACTTCCAGCGCTGGCAGCCCAACTACGCTCTGCTGCGCCACCGGCTCTCACCGGAGCCGCCGCCGTTCGCGGGCATCGACACTGAGTTCGCCGTCCGGCCCGAACGCAGCGGCGTCTACCTCCAGTGGCAGCTTCCGCAAGCACTCATCCATGGCTGCCAGGAGAACCCCGAGGCCGACATCACCTTCCCGCTGGTACCCAACCGCTGGCTGGTGGTGCGCACCCACGGCCCCTCCGCGGGCGGCATCCGTGAGCGGACCGCCTGGATCGTGGAAAGCGATCACCTCGACCCCGCCACCGGCACCAGCCCCTACGTCACCCGCGACGGGCAGATCACCCGCATCGGCCGCCGGATCGCCCTGGCGGACGAACCGTGGAGCGAACCCGAAGCACCGGCCGGCGAGCTGTTCCTGACCGTCATCGGTCCCGGCCTGGCCACCTTCGCGGCCTACCAGCCCTACAACACCAACGTGTTCTCCCTCCACGACACGA
The DNA here is from genome assembly GCF_043199875.1 of Streptomyces sp. NPDC048516. Classification (NCBI taxonomy): domain Bacteria; kingdom Bacillati; phylum Actinomycetota; class Actinomycetes; order Kitasatosporales; family Streptomycetaceae; genus Streptomyces; species Streptomyces sp. NPDC048516. The sequence goes on from NZ_JBICWS010000010.1 coordinate 61,421, forward strand.
TGGACGGCCTCGACGACGACCGGGAGCACGCCGTCTCCTACTTCGTCGCCGGCTGGTACAGCGACACCAGCGCCGACCCGGTGACAGGACTGACCACCGAACAGCTGAAGACCCTCCTGACCACGCACGACTGGACGGTCGCCGAAGACCAGGACGGCCCCGCGACCCGCCTGTTGTGCCACGGCACGGTGCTGGGCCTGACCTGGCACCGCACCGGGCCGATGCCGTCCTCGCCGCGCCCCGACGTCGTGAACGCCGCGGTCGGCAACACCACCGCACACGCCACCGGCGCCCTTCCCCAGGAAACCGAGCCGGGCGACGACGCGCGAGGTCCCTGGAGCGCGGCGGCGCTCCTCGGGGCGCTCCAGCACGGAATGCTGGACGACGCGGAAAGCCCCTTCGCGCAGGCCAGACGGGCCTTCGCCGCCTGGTTCACCCCCGCCCCCGCCGGCTACACCTGGCACCTGGAGGAGGACCCGCACGCCCCCCGGGCCTCCCGCCGCGAACGACGGGCAGCCCGCCGGTCCCTCACCGGCCTGCTCGACCGCCTCAACCGCGCCCAGGCCGTGCACGACGCAGCGGCCCAGGATCTCGCAACGGCCCGGCGCAGGCTCTATGACCTGTGGTGGGCACAGGGCATGCCGGAGACACCGATGCTGCTGCCCGGAGGGAACCAGCAGGATCCCGACGCCTACCGGGAACAGCTGAACCAGCAGCTCGCCGCCGCCGAGCAGGAAGCCACCGCCTGCGAGGAAGCCCTGCGACAGGCCCGCGCCCTCATCCCCTGGGGGATGACGCCCGACAAGCTGGCCGCGGATATCCAGGAATATCTCGGCGACGCCGCTCCCGGATTCGTGCTCAAGCGGGCCCCGCTGCCCGACTACCACCGGCCCAACGAACCAGTGGTGATCCTGCGCGGGACGCAGGCGGACCAGCAGATCCGGTCGAAGGCCGACGAAGCCCTGCGCTGTCGCCGCCCCGCCGAGCTGGTCACCGGGGTGTACCTGGACGCCGGGCGTACACACCTGGCCGCCGCGCCTGCCTCCGCTGTCCCCCTCCCGCCGAACCTGCCGCACAGTCCGGAGGAACTCCGCCCGCTCCTCGCAGAGTTCTTCCATCTGGACCCGGCCGGTGCGGCCGAGCTGGCCGCCGCCACAGCAGTGCCGGAAGAACTGCTGGAGGACCTGCGCGCGGCCATGACAGCGCCACAGCGACAGGCACGCGGGGTGGCGCCCGCGCACGGCACCGCTCCGTGGTCACAGCCGTGGTCGCCACTGTTCTTCCAATGGGAGGTGGACTACTACCCGATCGCCCTTGCGGAGCCCGACTCGGCCCAGGCCCCGGAGAACGCCAACTGGGTCTTCGACGGCTACCGCTATCGCTGGCCCCGGCGGCGTGGTGTCGGCGAAGCGATCACGCTGCGCGGCCGCCAGTTCCTCACTCCGACACCCTCCCAGCAGCAGGAGGGGAGGCTGCGCCAGTACGCGGCGGACCGCTCGGGACCGTACCGGGAGCAGCTGATGGCACTGGCCGCGCTGGCCGGTGAAGGCGACCTCATCGCCCAGACGCTTGATGGTTTCCAGGACCAGCTCTCCGCTCGTTCGGTCAACAACGCGCTGGAGACGGATGGTTCTTCGCGGGTACGCAGCGCCGCGGTGGCGGAGCAGGCCGCCCTCATCCGGCCTCCCGACCTGGGGTCGTTGCCCCATCCTTTCGTCTTGTGGCCGACGTCCCGGTTCCAGGAGATTCGCTCCGGGCAGTTCGCCTTCCACCGGCTGAGCATCGTCGACCGGTTCGGCCGCGCTCTGCCGGTGGTCGTGCCCGACGAGATCCAGCTGCGGGAGTCCATCGGCAACGGCACACCCGCCCACGCCTTCCGCCCCTGGATCGCCGACGAGTTGTGTCCGGGCCTGGACGAGAACGGCCACCCGATCACCGTGGTCACTCAGGACGCCGGCCGCTTCGTGGAGGTCAAGCCGCGGCTGCCGCAGCCCGCACGCACGCGGCTCTATCCCGTTTCTGCAACCGACGACGACACCCCCGCCGAGGGGGATCACGCAGGCGCCGCCCTGTGCGGCTGGCTGATCCCCAACTACCTGGACCGCACCCTGCTGTGCTATGGCCCGGACGGAGCGGCTCTCGGCGCCGTCGACACGGCGGTGACCACTGGCGGAGTCACCCGGCTGGCCTGGCTGCCGCTTCCCGGTTCTCCCTACGAACAGCACGAGGACCTGGCCGAGGACCACCGGCACCTGCACGACCTGGTCGCCACCCTGCTGGAGCGCGACCCCCGCACCCTGGTCACCCTGCTGCGCGCCCTCGACCGTACCCTGACGACGATCGCACCGAACGGCGACCAGACCCCCGGGACCACCCTCGGACGCCTGCTCGGCCGTCCGCTGGCCCTGGTACGGGCCTGTGCCAGGATCGACCTGGACGGCCCCGCACGCTACGACCCGTCCTGGCGCAACCTGCTGGACCCCGCGCCCCCGGCGCTGCTCGGCTACCGCTGGCCGGTGCGGCTCGGCGAGTGCGACGACCTGGACGACGGGCTGCTCGGCCACTTCCTGGAACGGGACTACGGCACCCTGCACACCGTCCTGGCCGACGAAGACCTCAGCGACCTGGACGATCCGGACGGCTACCTGCGGCCGATCGCCGCCGGGTACGGACTGGCCCTGCCCGCGCGTGCACCGCGCGACCACGACACCGCCAGCTCGGCACGGCTGACGCTCCTCGTCGACCCGTACGGAGCGGTCCACGCCACCACCGGAATCCTGCCGACCGCCCACCTTCAGCTGCCTGGGCGAGTGTTCGAGGAGCCGTTGGAGGCATTGGCCGCAGCCTTCCGGTTCGGGCCGATGCCCCTGCTCCCCGTACCGGGCAACGAGAGCCCGGCCCTGCCACGCCCCTCCGACCGCCACGGCACCTGGAGCTGGCAGCAGAGGTCCCCGGCCGGCACATGGCAGGAACTGCCGACCCGCCCGAGCACTCCGGAACCGCACTTTCCCCTGCCAAGCCCGCAGTTGCGGACCGGCTGGCTCCAACTGCACCCGGCCGAGCCCGAGGAGGACCACGCATGACGACCGGCATCACCGGCGAAGAACTTCCACCACCGGCCTACGCCCTGGGCCGGGGAGCCCTCGACCACGCCCTGACCTCCGCCCCCTTCCCCCTGCAAGCCGGCCACGTCACCGCACCACTGAACCGTGCCGACCTGGACCTCGTCATCTCCGCGGCCCCCGGCGAGGAGGTGCTGTGCCGGGGCCTGGTGATCGAACTGCCGATGGGGACCACCGCCCAGGACCTGGTGGAGTCCGCCGACGGCATCAGCATCGCCCTGTCGGACGACTTCTGGAGCTGGTCGCTGGAGACCACCGACACCGCGGTCCGTTGCCTGTTGACCGCCAAGGACGACGGATTCATCTTCGACGAGGACGGCCTGACGGTCGGGCTGCGTGGCCTTGGCATCAACCGCGAACACGGAAATACCTACCTCAAGGTGTTCGAGGATTCCGAACCACTGGAACTGAACACCACCAGGCAACCGGTGACCCTGGTCTTCGCGAAGGTGCCCTACCGCCCGGAGATCGAATCCGGATCCCCCAACCGCTTCTCCGCGCACCGCTACTCGGGCAGCGGCGCCGACACCGCCCCCGCCACCCTCGTCAAGGCCGGGTCCGCAGTCACCCTCCGCTGGCAATACCGGGAGGGCGTCGAACGCCACCTGTTCGGTCAGTACCTGTCCGCCGACTACTCGGCACCCGGAACCGACGTCTCCCACCTCAGCCGCTTCGACACCGAACCGCTGCAACGCGCGACCACCTTCACCCTGCGCACCCGCCACCAGGAAACCGGCGAGACGACCTACGACACGGTAACGGTGCAGGTCGATTCGCCCACCCTGGCCGGGCTCACCCTCACAGGCCCCCTGAGCGGGTATGACGGCACGCTCACCCTCGCCGTACCGGTGACCGTGGACGGAGAACTCGTCGCACAACAGGGAATCGAAGCATCCAGCGCGTTTCACGCGTCCACCGCCGTCTCCGTGAGGGACACCCTGACTACGGAGGTGGGCGCGACCATCGACGGCCCGCTCCAGGTGGACGGCTCCATCGAGGTGCTCGACGTCGAAGCGCAGCACATCACCACCGGGAACCTCACCGCGAAGAAGACCGTCAAAATGTTCGGCGACACGCGCCGCCTGGGCTTAGCAGGCGATTCCCTGACCGCCGAATCCGACGGCCTGTGCGTGGCCCATGCGTTCTACATCGGCTCGAATATCGGTGCGAACTTCCACTTGCACGTGAACGGCGACCAGCGGCCGATGCACGCTCACGCGAGCATGAGGCACCCCAGCCAAGCCGTCTTCATGCCCATGCTGCGTGGCGAGACACTCACACTCAGCGGGCAAGTGCCGGGCGGCAACACCACCCTGGTGCTGTGGATGCCGTTCGGGGGACTGGCGAACAGCGTCCACCCTGATGCGCACCGCCCTTGAGAAAGGCAGACATGACCACCGAGGCCGCTGCCACACCCCTGCTCACCCATAGCTTCTACACGGACCCCGATCCGCTGGAATCCGACCCTTGGGGTCCCACCGAAGCGGAGGTCACCCTGCTGGTCACCAACGGAGGCTGGAGCCCCGTGCGGTGTACCGGCATCACCGTCACCATCCCTGTTGGCCAACGCGCCCGGGACCTGGCCGCAAGCTCACAGAACGTCAATGCCACATCGGTGCCCGATGGCTGGGAGGCGGAGGACCCGATCCGGACCAACAGGTTCGTACGCTTTGCCTTCACCCCGTCCGGAGGCTCCACGGTCATCACGGACAGGTCGCTTCGGTTCGACTTCTTCCCCATGGCCGTCAACAGCACTGTGGGCGTGTCCTACCCCGAGGTCACCGAGACGACTGCTACCGGAGACGAGCCGGCGGAGGAGCGGCCCGTCATCCTCAAGCTGCCCAAGTTCCCGGTCGGGGTCCGCAGCGGCGCGGCCACGGGTACCAACCTCGCGGTCTTCCCAGAGCAACACACCGAGGCGGACCTGCCGCTGGTCCGGGTCGCTCGCGGCAGCAAGGTCACCATCGCCTGGAAACCTGCGCCCGGGCTGGCCCGCATTCTGCACTGGAAGGACAGTGACACGGGAACCGAGATCGCGGACGGTGCGGGCAGCCTGGTGTGCGGCCCTCTGCTCCGGGACACGACATTCACCCTCCAGACCGTCTCCCAGGCCGAAGGTGAGACCACGAACCGGTACGACTCGGTGACCGTGGCAGTCGACGTGCCCTCCTACACGAAAATCACGGTGCCCGGTGAGGTGGGTACGCCTGCCCCTTCCACCCCGATGCGCGTCGACGGACAGCTCACGATCACGGAGTCTCTCACCGCGCCGTGCGCCCTGGTCTCCGGAGAGCTGAAGACGCAGGGCACACTCTGCACGCCGTCGGTCGACGCCGACCGTCTGCGCTTCTCGGGGACCGTGAACGCCACACAGATGCATTTCCCCACGGATCTCACCGCGGCCAGGGTCACCACCAGGCGGGGGCTCACCGCGACCGGGACCGTACGCATCCTCAGAGCCGGCAGGGAGGAGCTGTCCGCCAACGGAGGCACGCGGACCATGACCACGGACGGGGTGGTGGTGGCCAGCGCCCACGGAGGGAGCGGTGAACTGACCTTGAAGGTAGACACATTCCAGACCACCACCGTGAGTGGACTGGGCAATCTGACGGTCCCCGTCCGCGCCGGCAGGGACGTCACATGGGCCGTTGAGGGGACTCCCGACTCAGGCCAAGTCAGCTTCTACTGGTTCGCATTCGGCGTTTAACCGCGTGCACGGACCTCTCCCGGCCTCCATCGCGAAGGGCAGCCATGAATTCCCCCAGCCCGACAGACGAACAGACGCTGCTCACCTACACCTTGGCAACGGTCCCGGATCAGGTGTACGCGAGTCCTCCGGACGGCGAACTCTCCTTGTGCGACCTGCTGATCACCGTGACCAACCACCGTACCGAGCCCGTCTACTGCCCACTCCTCACCATCCGACTGCCCGTCGGCGCCGGGGCCCGGCAACTCGTGGCATCCGGTAGCGGGATCACCCCTCTCGCCACACCCGCCACGTGGTCGGTCGTAGCGTTGCAGGAAGACGTGCTGATCGCCGTACCGCACGACGGCACAGCCAGGTTCACCCCCTCCGAACATGCGCCACGGCAGACGGTGACGCCGAGCCTGGCCATCGAACTGAAGGGGCTCCGGATCAGCCGGGAGCCGGGCACCGCAGTCGTCGAGGTCGCCGAATCCGCTGCCACCACCCCCGACGGGCCACCGTTAGGACGCACCCACTCCTTCGAGATCATCAAGCGAGGGCTCGGACTCGCCACCGCGGGCCTTGCCGAGGAGGTCTGACCCCATGGCATCAACGGCTGTCAACTTCACCGCCCATCTCAACCTCCCTGGAGACCCGCCACACCCCACCCCGGCAACCCTGGTTCGTCCGGGCGACATGGTCGTCCTCCAGTGGAGCGGACCGGCCGGGGAACACACTTTGTACAGCGAGGACGAACCGTCGGGCAGGCTCGTCACCTTTCCGTACATCACCCAACCGCTCACCCGGGACTCCGTGTTCACCCTGAAGAGCGTCGCGAGCGGGATGATGCGCTACGACTCGCTCACGGTCACCGTCGACCGGCCCGTACTGCCCGGCATCGAAGTCGGCGAACTCGTCAGCGGCCCCGCCCTCACCATCACGGCCCCGCTCACGATCAACGGCCCACTCACCGTCGATGGCGAGACCGACGTCACCGGTACCTGCTCCGCCACCGCGGTTGTAGCCTCCGGCCCCGTGGAGACCAAGTCCCTGACCGTCCGCGCAACCGCCACCAGTGTTGACAGCGGGTCGCGGCTGAGCACGGAGGGTGAGCTTACCGTGACTGGCACCCTCCAGAGCGACGAGTCGCTCAGTATTCAGGGAGGACCCGTCGAGATCTTCGACAAGGACCTCCGCAGCGGTACCGAGATCGGCCCCTACGACCCCGCTCCAGGCGACGGATTCATCGTCACCACATCCGATCGCGGGGTCTCCTCCGACGTCCAGCTCACCGCCAGCGGCTGGTACACCACCAGTGCCGCCGCCCGCGGTTTCGGTCGTGGCGCAGCACTGGCGGCACTGCCGGTCCTCCAAGGCGACCAGCTGAGCAGCACCGCATCCAACGTCAACTACTACTTGATCCGGTTCTCAACCGGCTCGTAGCCCAGGACCCTGGCCAGGGCCACACCGATCGCGCATGTCGGGCGGGCAGGGCCACCGCTGTCCGGGTCGGCATCGGCCGGGTCCACGGCGACGGCAAGGCGCTGCCACTCGACGACCACTTCAGCGCGCGGGCATGGTCTCACAATGACAATGCTGTGGGGCTCCTTGTTCGGTCCTCTCGCTGTCGTCAGTGGGCGCCAGCTGTCGAATGGTCCCGACTGACGGTCGGGTTTGAACAACGGGGGTCCACATGTCGTGAGGGGCGGGAGGATGGGTGGGTGCTTTCCCCGGTCCGGAGTCTGACTCATGAGATCTCTGACCGCGATGTCCTTCTCTCACAGTGTCGGCCGTTGGCCGAGGAAGGTGCGTTGTCGGCACCGGGCTGGCGGGGTGTGTCTCGATAGGGGCCTGCCGGTCCATGAGGCGTCATCACGATTCTGACCGCCCCACGCGACCCGGTGCCGGCGACGCGACGAGCCATCGGACCGGAAGGGAACGAGCATGTCCCCAACGAGCACGTCCAGTACGTCGCCTGCCCCGCGTACGCGCCGTCGCCGCCCCACGAGGGAGGTGGTGCTGGGAGTGGACACGCACCGGGATGCTCATGTGGCTGCGGTGCTCTCCTTGGTGGGGGCAGTGCTCGCCACTGGCGAGTTCCCGGCCACCGCGGCTGGATACCGCGACCTGCTGAGGTGGGTCAGGGGTCTGGGCGTGGTGAGGCGAGCCGGGGTTGAGGGGACCGGCTCCTTCGGGGCGGCTCTGTCCCGCCATCTGCTGTCCCATGGTGTGGTCGTGTTCGACGTGAATCGGATGGACCGGGCAGATCGCCGTCGGCGCGGCAAGACGGATCCGCTCGATGCCGAGAACGCGGCCCGGACGGTGCTGAGCGGGCGAGCCCGCGCCAGGGCCAAGTCAGGTGACGGACCCGTGCAGATCGCCCGGTTATACAAACTGGCCAAGGGATCGGCCGTCAAAGCCCGCACTCAGGCCATCAACCAGCTCAAGGCCGTCCTCCTTACTGCCGACCCCGACCTGCGGGAAGAATTGGCCGGGCTGAACAATGCGGAACTCTTCCGCACCTGCGCACTGCTCGCCGATGTACGCCAGAAGGACGAGGACGGTGAAGCCCCGGTGCTGCACGCCACTCGCATCACCCTGAGCCTGCTGGCTCACCGGATCGGGCAGCTCACTGACCAGATCCGGGACTTGGAAGATCGCCTGGCCCGCCTCGCGGAACGCCACGCCCCGCAGCTGCTCGCAGTGGTGGGTATCGGTCCGGACACGGCCGCCACTTTGCTGATCACGGTGGGGGACAACCCGGAACGGCTGAACAGCGAAGCGTCCTTCGCCGCGCTCTGTGGGGTCAGCCCCGTCGAGCGTTCCTCGGGCAACCGGCAGTACCGTCGCCTGAACCGCGGAGGCGACCGGCAGGCCAACGCCGCCCTGCACCGGATCGTGCAGACTCGTCTGCGCTTCGACCCCCGCACCCAGGACTACTGCGAACGCCGCATCAAGGAGGGGAAGACCCGACGCGAAATCGTCCGATGCCTCAAACGCTACGCTGCCCGGGAGGTCTTCCACCTGGTCAGGCCCGTATAGCCTTGGCCCCCGTCATAGGGGCTGTTGTGAGATCTGAGAGCGCGTAGGGGGTAAGTGAGACATCGGCACACCCTGCAAGGCTGCCTTGATGGGACAGAAGGCGCCCCGGTCCTGATCACGAGCAAGGCACCCGCGTCCGTACCGGCGGATCATGGTGAGCTACGACGAGCCGGGTCATCCGGTTGTCCACGTCGTCTAGGCCGTAGAGGCCCTGACCTGCGCAAACTCCGCTTCGGGCGTGGTCGGCGGGCGCACTCCGGCGGCTCTTCCTGACCCGGGCGTCAGGACGGCGTCGGAGGCCCGGTAGCGTGGCCGGGTGAGTGAGAAGACCCTGCAACACCGGATTGATGGTCCCGACGACGCCCCCGTACTCGTCCTCGGCGCCGCGCTGGGTACCACATGGCACATGTGGGACCGGCAGATCCCCGAGCTGACCCGTCACTGGCGTGTCATCCGTTTCGACCTGCCCGGACACGGCGGCTCGCCCGCCCATGCGGCGGCCTCCATCGCCGAGCTGGCCGACCGGCTGGTCGCCACCCTCGACGCCCTGGGCGTGGACCGCTTCGGCTATGCCGGCTGCGACATCGGCGGCGCCATCGGCATCCAGCTGGCGCTCACCCGCCCGCATCAGGTCACCTCGCTCGCCCTGGTGTCCACCTCGCCGCGGTACGGCACGGCCGACGCCTGGCGCCAGCGCGGTGTGGTCATCCGCACGAACGGGCTGGAACCGATCGCCCGCACCGCGCCCGAGCACTGGTTCACCCAGGGCTTCGCCGGTGCCCAGCCCGCGATCGTCGAGTGGGCCGTCCAGATGGTGCGGACCACCGACCCCGGCTGCTACATCGCCGCCTGCGAGGCGCTGGCGTCCTTCGACGTGCGGTCCTCCCTCGGCCGGATCGGTGTCCCCACCCTCGCCGTCGTCGGCTCCGAGGACCAGGTCACCCCGACCACCGACGCCCGCACCCTCGTCGCCGGAATACCCGACGCGAGCCTGGCGCTGGTGCCCGGCACCTCCCACCTCGCGCCCGTCGAGCAGCCCTCGGCCGTCACCGAACTCCTCATCCGGCACTTCTCCACGGCCTGGCACGACAAGCCCGGCCCCGGTGCCCAGAGCGCCATCGGTGCCGCGGCCCCCAAGCCGCAGATCGCGCCCCCGCCGCCCCCGATGGCGCCGCCCGCCGCCATAGAGTCCGGCCTCGCCCAGCCGGAACAGGCCCGCGGCGCCACCTACGAGGCAGGCATCAAGGTCCGCCGTGAGGTCCTGGGCGACGCCCATGTCGACCGGGTCGAGGCCGCCGCCGACGACTTCACCGGCGACTTCCACGACCTCATCACCCGCTACGCCTGGGGCGAGACCTGGACCAGACCGGGCCTGGACCGCCGTACCCGCAGCGTCATCACGCTCACCGCACTGGTCGCCCGCGGCCACCACGACGAACTGGCGCTGCACACCCGCGCGGCCCTGCGCAACGGCCTCACCCCCACGGAGATCAAGGAAGTCCTGCTGCACACCGCCATCTACTGCGGTGTCCCGGCAGCGAACTCCGCCTTCGCGGTCGCCCAGCGGGTGATACGGGAAGAGACGACGCCGGAGGGCTGAGGAGCCCCCCACGGGGTGGCGCGCGGACGACGTGCCGCGGCGAGGGGCGGGGACGTACGCATCGCGGTCCGCCACGGCAAAATGGGCCCATGGAACTCACCAAGAAGACCCACGCCTGTGTCCGGCTGGAGAAGGACGGGCGGACGCTCGTCATCGACCCCGGTGTCTTCAGCGAGGAGGACGCGGCCGTCGGCGCGGACGCGATCCTGGTCACCCATGAGCACATGGACCACTTCAACGAGGACCGGCTGCGGGCGGGCATGGAGGCCAACCCGGCGGCCGAGATCTGGACGCTGGCCAGCGTCGCCGACCAGCTCGCCGGGGCGTTCCCCGGCCGGGTGCACACGGTCGGCGACGGCGACACCTTCACCGCCGCCGGCTTCGAGGTGGAGGTGCACGGCCAGCTGCACGCCGTCATCCACCCCGACATCCCGCGCATCACCAACGTCGGCTACCTCATCGACGGCGGCACGGTCTTCCACCCGGGCGACGCCCTCACCGTCCCGGAGGGCCGTTCGGTCGACACCCTGCTGCTGCCCGTCCACGCCCCCTGGAACAAGGTCGCCGAGATCATCGACTATGTGCGCGAGGTCGCGCCGCGACGCGCCATCGACATCCACGACAGCCTGCTCCAGGACCACGCCCGCCCGATCTACGACTCCATGATCGACAAGCTGGGCGGCGGAACCGATCACGGCCGTCTGACCCCGGGCCACCGGACCGCCCTCGGCTGAGGGCCTGACTGTCAGTGCCGCGCGGTAGGTTTACCGGCATGCGCATCGCGACCTGGAACGTCAATTCGATCACCGCCCGCCTCCCGAGGCTGCTGGCCTGGCTGGAGCGCACCGGCACGGACGTGCTGTGCCTCCAGGAGACCAAGTGCAGCGCCGAGCAGTTCCCGTACGACGAGCTGCGCGAGCTCGGCTATGAAGCCGCGGTCAACGCCGACGGCAGGTGGAACGGCGTGGCCCTGCTGTCCAAGGTGGGGCTCGACGACGTGGTCAAGGGCCTGCCCGGCGGCCCGGAGTACGACGGGGTGCAGGAGCCGCGGGCTGTCTCGGCGACCTGCGGCCCGGCCCGGGTGTGGTCGGTGTACGTCCCCAACGGCCGCGAGGTCGGTCATGCGCACTACACCTACAAGCTCGGCTGGTTCGAGGCACTGAAGACGGCGGTCGCCGAGGACGCGGCGGGCTCCCGCCCGTTTGCGGTCCTCGGCGACTACAACGTCGCACCGGCCGATGAGGACGTCTGGGACCCGGCCGTCTTCGAGGGCGCCACCCATGTCACGCCCGCCGAGCGCGCCGCCCTGGCCGCCCTGCGCGAGGCGGGCCTGTCGGACGTCGTGCCGCGCCCCCTCAAGTACGACCACCCCTACACCTACTGGGACTACCGCCAGCTCGCCTTCCCCAAGAACCGCGGTATGCGCATCGACCTCGTCTACGGCAACGGGCCGTTCGCCAAGGCCGTGTCGGACGCGTATGTGGACCGCGAGGAGCGCAAGGGCAAGGGCGCCTCGGACCACGCCCCGGTCGTGGTGGACCTGGATGTCTAGGCCGGTGTGACGGCCCCGGCTGGGAGCCCGCCGCGGGCCGGCCGGGGGCTACGGGCCGGCGGGCGGCAGGCCCCGGGACGGTTCAGCTCCGCCCCGGGGCGGCGTCAGCCCCGCCCCGGCACCAGCGCCCGCAGGTCCACCGCGTTGCCGAGCGCCGCAAGGCCCGCGTCGCCGGGGTGGAGATGGTCGCCGCTGTCGTACGCGGGCAGCAGCCGTGCGGGCCGCTGCGGATCGCGGAGCACGGCGTCGAAATCCAGCGTCGCCTCGAAGACGGTGCCGGCGGCCTCGTGTACGAAGGCGTTGACGGCCTGGCGGCGGGCCTCCACGGCCGCGGTGCAGTCGGGGTAGCCCTCACAGGGCGCGATGGTCGCCACCACCACCCGCAGCCCCCGCTCGTGCGCCCGCCCCGCGAGGGCCCGCAGGCCGGCGATGACCTCATCGGCCGAGGTCCCCCAGCGCACGTCGTTGATGCCCTCGAACACCACCACCGTCCGCGCCGAGGGCTGCGCCAGCACATCGCGCTCCAGCCGGTGCTGAGCGCTCACCCCGCCGGTGTCCGTGCTGACCCCCTCGCCCGGATAGCGGTCGGTGACGATCCGGTTCGCCGAGATGCCCTGGTTGAGCACGCCGTAGCGGGGCAGCGCCTGCTGCGCCTGGAAGCGCCGGGCCAGCACATCGGGCCAGCGCCGGTTGGTGCCGCTCGTCGACTTCACCCCGTCGGTGATCGAGTCGCCCAGGGCCACGATCGAGCCGGGCCCGCCCGCGACGTCGACGCCGGTCAGGAACGGCCAGAAGGTCATCGTTGCGGGGTACGCGGCGCCCCCGGTGTCCGCGGTGCGGTCCCCGCTGCCCGCGGCGCTCAGATACGACTGCTGGGCCGCCTCCTGGTGCACCGGCGCCGCCGTCACCGTCCCCGGCAGATGGAGGCTCACCAGCAGATCGGCGCCGGCCGGAACGGTGAAGGCGGCGGGATCGCTGAACGCCTCGGCCCCGGCGGGTATGCGGACCCCGGTGTGCCCCTTGCCGAAGGTCAGCGGCACCGGTGTGCGCTCCGCCGCCGCCCCCGCGCCCCGCACCGCGATGCTGGCCGCCCCGATGTCCACCGGTGCGGCGGCGAAGGTGTTGGCGATCCGTATGCGCGCCCGCGGCCCGCCCGCGCCGCTGTGCACCACCAGCCGCAGCGTACGGTCGGTCCAGGGCCCGACCGCCCGGTAGCCCGCCGTGCTCGCCGCCCAACTCCCGGTCCTGCCGCGCCCGGTGTCCCGTACGGATACCGCGAACACATGCAGCGCACCGGACTGCCCGGACGCCTCCGGCAGCACCACCCAGCTCACCTCCCGCCCCGCCCGCAGCGGCACGGTCACCGCATACAGCCGCGTCGTCCCGGGCAGCTGCCCGCCCGGGCCGTTGAGATGCGGCAGTGTCACCGCCTTGGTGGCCGGCGGCCCCGACCGCCAGTCGGGCGCGGTGAGTTCATAGGTGCTGTGCGACCCGTCCCGGTAGCGCACGGTCCCGGTGCCCATGGCCGTACCGCCCGTCCCGGCGACCAGGAAGGCCAGCGCCTCGCCCCGGCCGCGTACCGCCACCGGCTGGCCGTCCGCGAGGACGTTGTCCGGCGTCCCGGGCGCGGTGCGCGGCAGCGTGAGCCGGGCCCCGTCGAGCGTCAGGACGCTCCCGGGCGACCAGCCGGCCGCCGCCAGGTCCTGAGCGGACAGCGAACGGCCCGCCCCGTCGAAATCGGCCGCGCCGGGCCGGGAGTTGTCACTGACCGCCCGGTTGTCGAAGAGTCTGGCCAGGGGCAGCGGGCCGGGCGGTCCTGCGGCCGGTGACGCGTGCGCCGCGCCGGTCGCCGCGGCTCGGGCATCGGTGGCCGGCAGTGCGGTAGCGGTGAGCAGCAGGATCAGGGCGGTGCCCCATCGTCGTACACGCATCGGTCCGTATCCCTCCGGTGGGCGCGGGCGGGCAGGTATGAGCGGGCATTCCCGGCCGGTCCCGCGAGAGGCGGGGGACTTCTGGGGGCCGGTCAGATCCGATCCGAGCGCCATGAAGGTAGGGAGGTACGGGGGAAGCGTCAAGGTGACGAACGGGCTACGGGTGTGCCGCGCGCCTGTGGCCGCGACCACAGGGCGGGTGGGACCCTGCAGACCATGAACATGTCTTTCCTGGACAAGTGGCGCAAGCGGCAGAACGCGCACCGGTCCGTGCCGCTCGCGGAGTCGGTGCGCGCCGACCCCGAAAGCGTCGTCGAGCTGCTGTCCGAGTGCGGACTGCTGCGGGCCCAGGCCGCCACGGAGGGCGTGGAACTGGACGACTCCGTAAGGTCGTTGGAGGCGCTGGATCAGCTGCGGCCGGTCTGGCGGGACGACCCGGAGGTGCTGCCCTGGCTCGGCAACGACGCCGGTCTCTACCTCGGCACGGTCGTGGTCCGCACGGTGCCCGGCGCCGTCTGGCACGTCTGGCCGGACGGGCAGCCGGTGGTCCGGCTGGAGTCCGGGCGGGAGATCGACGTGGTGGCCACGGGCCATGAGTGGGCCGATACCGGCGCGCCGGAGCTGTCGCAGGTCTACGCCGAGGTCTCGGAGAGCTGACCTCCGGCCGGGAAGCCGTGGGAACCGCCCGCAGGCCCGTAACCGCCCGCAGGCCCGTAACCGCCCGCAGACCCGTGCCGGCTCGCAGGGCCGTAACGCCGCACCGGCCTCGCCCCAGGTTCCCCCGTCGCCCTGATTTACCCGCCCATCTCTGCGCATACGTGCGTGTCAGTGAAGAAGCGCCCTATTCGCCCCGGTAGGTTGCGAGTTCTCCGCTGTACGGATGAGAGTGGGCAGGTCTGCATATGGCCGGTGATGCGCTGATTGAACTGCGCGGGGTCAACAAGCACTACGGAAAACTGCATGTCCTGCGGGACATCGACCTCACCGTCGGCCGCGGGGAGGTGGTCGTGGTCATCGGGCCCTCAGGGTCCGGGAAGTCCACCCTGTGCCGGGCCATCAACCGCCTGGAAACCGTCGAGTCGGGCACCATCGAGCTGGACGGCCGGCCGCTGCCCGAAGAGGGCCGCGCACTGGCCCAGTTGCGGGCCGAAGTCGGCATGGTCTTCCAGTCCTTCAACCTCTTCGCCCACAAGACCGTGCTGGACAACGTGATGCTGGCGCCGATGAAGGTCAGGAAGACAAAGAAGGACGAGGCCGCGCGGCGCGCCCGCGAACTCCTGGACCGGGTGGGGCTCGCCTCCCAGGCCGAAAAGTATCCGGCGCAGCTCTCCGGTGGCCAGCAGCAGCGCGTCGCCATCGCCCGGGCACTCGCCATGGACCCCAAGGCGCTTCTCTTCGACGAACCGACCTCCGCCCTCGACCCGGAGATGATCAACGAGGTGCTGGAAGTCATGCGGCAGCTCGCCCGGGACGGCATGACGATGGTCGTGGTCACCCATGAGATGGGCTTCGCCCGCTCCGCCGCCAACCGTGTGGTGTTCATGGACGACGGCCGCATCGTCGAGGACCGCACCCCCGAGGACTTCTTCACCGCGCCGCGCAGCGAACGGGCGAAGGACTTCCTCTCCAAGATCCTCAAGCACTGAACGGGGGCGTCGTGATGCCGCACAGCCACTCCTCGCCCCTGCGCCGTGCCCTCGTGGCCGTCGTGCTCGCGGTGCTCGCGCTGGCCCTCGCCGGCTGCGGCCGGGAAGGAAGCCCGCCGGTCAAGGGCCCCAAGGGCAGCGAACTGCCCCGCTACCCGGTCGCCAAGAACTTCTCGCTGCCCGCCTCCCCGACCTGGGTGCGGGCCAAGCGCCGCGGCCACCTCATCATCGGCGTCAAGGAGGACCAGCCCTACCTCGGCGAGAAGGACCCGGCCACCGGTCAGTACACCGGCTTCGACGTCGAGATCGCCAAGATGATGTCCGCCGCTCTCGGCTTCCCGCCGCACACCATCCAGTTCCAGACGATCGCCTCCGCCAACCGCGAGACGGCCCTGCAGAACGGCCAGATCGACCTCTACGTCGGCACCTACACCATCAACGACAAGCGCAAGAAGCTGGTGGGCTTCGCCGGCCCGTACTACATGGCCGGCCAGTCGCTGCTGGTGCGCACCGACGAGAACGACATCAAGGGCCCGCAGGACCTGGCCGGCAAACGGGTCTGCTCGGCGGCCGGCTCGACCCCCTTCCAGCGCATCCAGGCCGACTACCCCAGGGCCGTACTGGTCGCCTACGACACCTACTCGGTGTGCGTCGACAACCTGCTCACCTACCAGGTCGCCGCGGTCACCACCGACGACGCGATCCTGCTGGGCTACGCCGCCAAGGCGCGCGACGAGCTGAAGGTGGTCGGCAAGCCGTTCTCCGAGGAGCCGTACGGCATCGGCGTGCCCCGCGGCGACAACGCGCTGCGGTTCGCACTCGACGACGCCCTCGCCGCGAACGAGAAGAACGGCAACTGGAAGAAGGCGTACGACGCGACCCTCGGCCTGTCCGGAGTGCCCGCCCCCAAGCCGCCCCCGATCGACCGCTACCCGGCGACCTGAGCCGCCAAGGACTGACCGATGAACGTTCTCCTCGACAACCTCTCCCTCTACGGGAAGGGCCTGCTGGGCACCGTCGAACTCACCGTCTTCGCCTCGCTGCTCGCGCTCGTCCTCGGTTTCCTGATGGCCGCGTTCCGGGTGGCGCCGGTCGGCTCCCTGCGGGCCTTCGGCACGGCATGGGTGACGGTGCTGCGCAACACGCCGCTGACGCTGCTGTTCTTCGCGGTGGTGCTGGGCCTGCCACGCTTCGGGTTCGTCCTGCCCTTCAACCTCTTCGCCATCCTCGCACTGGGCTGCTACACCTCCGCCTTCATCTGCGAGGCGGTGCGCTCCGGCATCAACACCGTGCCCGTCGGGCAGGGCGAGGCGGCCCGCAGCCTGGGCATGACCTTCCCGCAGACGCTGGGCGGGATCGTCCTCCCGCAGGCCTTCCGCTCCGTCATCCCGCCCATCGGCTCCACCCTGATCGCGCTCGCCAAGAACTCCGCAATCGCCGGCGCCTTCAGCGTCACCGAACTGCTGGGGGTCTACAAACCGCTCAGCGAGATGGGTTACGCGATCATCTGGACCTTCGTCTGGATCGCCGTCGGCTATCTGATCGTGACCCTGACCATCAGCGCGCTCTTCAACGTGCTGGAGAAGCGCTTCGGAGTCGCCCGATGACCACCGCCCTCTACGACGTCCCCGGCCCGCGGACCAGGCAGCGTCACCGGCTCTACGGCCTGCTCTCCACGGCGCTGATCCTCGCCCTGATCGGCTGGATCCTCTACCTCCTCTTCGACACCGGCCAGTTCACCGCGGCGAAATGGAATCCCTTCACCTACACGGGAATTCAGGAGCTCCTGCTGCGGGGCCTCGGCAACACCCTGAGGGCCTTCGCCCTCGCGGCGGTGCTGTCGCTGGCGCTGGGCGGGGTGCTGGCGACCGGCCGGCTCTCCGAGCACCGGATCGTGCGCTGGCTGTGCACGCTGCTGGTGGAGTTCTTCCGCGCCATGCCCGTCCTGGTCATGATCTTCTTCATCTATGTGGCGCTGAAGGCGGAGCCGCTGGTGGCCCTGGTCGCCGGACTGACGCTCTACAACGGCTCGGTGCTGGCCGAGGTCTTCCGTACCGGCGTCCACTCCGTCGACCGCGGCCAGCCTGAGGCCGCCTACGCACTGGGCATGCACAAGACGCAGGTCATGACGCATGTCCTGGTGCCGCAGGCGGTGCGGGCGATGCTCCCGGCGATCATCAGTCAGCTGGTGGTCGCCCTGAAGGACACCTCGCTCGGCTACCTCATCACCTACGAGGAGTTCCTGCACGCGGGCAAGCTGATCGCCTCCAACCTCGACTACGACCTGCCGTTCATCCCCGTCGTCATGATCATCTCGCCGATCTACATCGGGATGTGCATGCTGCTCTCCTGGCTGGCCCACTGGGTCTCCCGGCGCCAGCGGCGCAACCCCAAGGTGGAGGCCGCCGAGGTGGCCGCCCCGGAACCGGGGGCCTTGCTGCCGGGGGGCCGGCGACCGCCGGCCTGAGAGCCGGTGCAAGGTCCGGGGACCGCCCCCGGCGCCGGTCCCCGCGGCAGCGTCAGACCGGCCCGCCGGCGGACGGTGCCTCCGCCAGGCGGCGGGCCCATGCCGAGAGGGTCATCTGGGGGACGTCGATGAAGGCCGGGTCCTTGAGGAGGGTGTGGAACTCCGCCAGGTCGGCTTCCGTGATCAGGCCGTCGGCGAGGAGGGTGGGTGCGGCCTGGCTGATGAGCGGGAGCCAGCGGTCCTTGTCGAGTCCGCCCATGAAGGCGGGGTTCGCGGCGAAGGCGACGTCGGACAGACCGCTGCCGGCCAGGAGAGCGGGCAGGCCCCGGACCCAGGTGAGGTCGGCGCCGTGCTCGTGGTACATGCGCTGGTAGGCGTCGAGGATGCGCCGCATCACGGGGAAGGGGGAGGTGGCGCCGGGCAGGTGGTAGGGCTCTTCGATGACGAGCCAGCCACCGGGGGAGAGCCAGCGGCTGACCCGCGCGACCATGTCGTCGCGCGCGGCGACATGGCAGAACAGGTAGCGCGCGTGGATGAGGTCGAAGCTGCCGGGGGCGTAGTCCTCGTCCGTGATGTCGGCTTCCTGGACCTCCAGGTTCGCGGCACGGCCGGCGTCGAGGTGGCGCGTGTCGAGATCGACGCCGACCACACGTCCTTGCGGGCACCGTCCCGCGAGCCAGTAGGCGATGGAGCCGGCACCGGCGCCCAACTCCAGGCAGTTCCAGGAGGCTTCGACGGGGAGGCGGTCCAGGATTCCGGTGGTGAACGTGTCCACGTTGCCTTGGATGGACGTCAGGCGGTCCCGCTCACGGCCGGCGTCATTGCTCAACATGCCGCTGGTGTAGGGGGTGCGGGCGGACTGCTGTGTCATGGATTCCTCACTCGTGCGAGAAGGTGACGACCGGGGGGCACGCGGGTCCGGCACTACGGGACGGGCCCGTGCCGGACCGGTCGGTGTGGGGGAACGGCGAACGAGCGTACGGCCGGTAGCGCCGGTGTGGGGTGACAACAACGATTTCACGATCACTTCGTCTCACCCCGTCCCGTGCGGAGCGCGGCGTCGAAGGCCGGGACGTGGACGTGCCCGTAAACCTTGCCGGCCATCGCGGCTGAGGCCCACCCTCCGGCATGTGGGCGCGGGTGGACGAGGGCCCGGTGGGCGGTGGGCACGTAGGCGTTGTCGATACGGGGACCAGCCTGTCGCCGCGCGGCCCGATCTTGATTTCCGTGGCCGTGGCCGTGGCCGTGGCCGTGGCCGTGGGATGGGCTGTGATGCTGCCGTCCAGCAGATGAGGCCGCAATCCAGGGAGGCGGCATTTCCGGAAACACCGGCCGGTGAGGGGCGACGCTCTCCTGCCAGCGGGTGGCGGCGTTGTGTTGCGGGCCTTCGCGCCCGGTGAGACGGTGTACGGGGGGCAATGCCGACGGCCTGACGATGGACAGCCTTGCAGGCGACGGCACTACGCGTCGATACGCGACTGATCCGCGCCCCACCGTCCTTGGCGCCTGACACTCCGTGAATCGGCGCGCGTCCACGAACCGGGGGCAGCGCACAGAGAGCGGGAAATTCAATGGTGAACGGACCCATGGACAGGCGCGCCTTCGGCGAGCATCCCGATCAGCCTCATGGCACCGTCACGGGCCAGGGCACGGAGTACACAGGTCGATACGTAGTCCTGCTCGAACCGACTGACCAGGAGAGCGGCCTGAACGCACTGCGTGCCTCCGCCGACATCGCGTCCGTCGAACGGGTCCGAGGAACCGAGGCGGCGCATGTCGCCGAACTCCTTGAGCGCCCTGACGTCTCGGTGCTCTTCGAGGAGCTCGGCGCGGCCGTTGTCGAGGTGCGGCCCGAGCAGCGCCACGCGCTGGTGACCTCGGCCGAGGCGGAATCCTCGATCATCGCGGCAGAACCGGAGCGCATGGTCTACGCCTCACCGATCACCGCCCCGCAGCAGGCGCCGACCGAGTTCTTCCCGGCCTACCGCAGCGACGAGGAAGTGGTCGCCCACCACACCATGGCCGAAATCGCCGCTGCCCAGGGCCCGGCCTTGGACGAGCAGAGCTGGACCTGGGGCCTGCAGGCGATCCGGGCCAATCTGTCCAGCCTGACCGGACGCGATGTGAAGATCGCCGTCATCGACACCGGCGTGGACACCGACCACCCGGACCTGGTCGGGCGCATCGAAGCGTCGGCCTCCTTCGTGCCCGGCGAGGCCGTCGAGGACGGCAATGGCCACGGCACGCACTGCATCGGCACGGTTGCCGGTCCGGCACACCCCCGGCAGGGACCCCGCTACGGGGTGGCCTGCGACGCCCGGATCCTCGCGGCGAAGGTGCTCAGCAACGCGGGCAGCGGCACCGATGGCCAGATCCTGGCGGGCATGGCCTGGGCCGTTGCCCACGGTGCGCGAGTGATCTCCATGTCGCTCGGCGCTCGGGTCCGACCGGGTGAGCTCTTCCCGCAGACGTACGAGAAGCTGGCCCAGCGGGCGCTCGAGCGCGGGACGGTGATCGTCGCTGCCGCGGGCAACGACAGCCATCGGCCCCCGGAGATCCGGCCCGTCAGCCGGCCCGCCAACTGCCCCTCCATCCTCGCGGTGAGCGCGCTCGACAAGGCACTCACGCCGTCGTTCTTCTCCAACGGCGGCATCAACGGCCAGGGCGGCGAGGTCAACATCGCCGCGCCCGGCAGGGACGTGCACTCGGCTGCCCCTGGCGGCGGGTACCAGAGCCTGAGCGGCACCAGCATGGCCACGCCGCATGTCGCGGGCGTCCTCGCCTTGCTCGCCCAGGCAAACCCCAACGCTTCCGCGGCCGATCTCAGAACCGGTCTGATGTCCGGTGCCTTCCCGCTGACTCAGCCCGCCAGGGATGTCGGCTCGGGTCTGCTCCAGGCGCCGTGAGCGAGTCGTCCCAGCCCGCGCCGGTCGGGGTCATCCTCGCGGTCGACCCCGGCCGGTTCGCGGAAGTGGTCGAGGCCTTGCGACGTGCCGGACTGACGGTCACGGGCGAGCAGCCGGCCCTCGGCACGCTCTCCGGAACCGTCACGGAGGACCGGGTACCGGCCCTGGAGACAGTCGACGGCGTCGAATCCGTCGACCGGGAGCGCACCATCCAGCTCCCCCCGCCCGACTACCCCATCCAATAGGTCCCGGGAACGCCCCGGGCCTTGCACTACCGGTGCTTTCCGCACCACCGGCGGGCTGCGTCTGCGTGGGGCTGCAGAGCAAGCAGAGCTGTCTCTCGGCGTGCGTGATGAACATGGTGGCTTCGGGCTAAAAGGTGCCGAACATCGGCCAATTGGCGTCGTCAGCCCGGTTGCGGGGCATTCGGGCGAGAGTAGCCTGGAGTTGATGTGCTGCCCGGTTCTGGAGGTAGGCGATGTTTCTCCGATTGCTGCGGCGCCGTAAGCCGCATCGGCTCGTTTTTCTCGGCAACGGCTCTATGATCCGCGGCTTCAGCGGCGGATTCTACGACGGTCACGGATACCAGCACTGACCCCGTTCACGGTGGGATCCCGGAGGATATGCGGTGGCAGAGGATATCGATGCGGTGGCAGCCATGGCGAAGAGCCTGTCACCGCATTGCCGTGTCACCCGGATGTCCGACGGAGCGCTGATCGCGGACTGGAAGCGGACGCGTTTTCTCGGATTGGCGATGACGGAAGTCCAGAAATTCGTCTCCGGAAGCCCTGAGGAACGCGCCGCACTTGTCATCGGTCTCAGGCGTGCCGGGTGCGCGACGGGCCGCCGGAAGAAATACGCGGACGTCGGCGTCGGGCTCTGGCTGGGTGGAGTGCACCTGCTGATCCGCACCCTTGGATTCGGGCGCGTCCTCCGGTTGCTGTCCTTGGCCGCTCCTGAATATGCCCGTGCGGACCTCCCCTCCGCGGGGGAGCTCGGACGGCTGAAACGAGCAGTGCAGTCACACAGCAGCAGAAGCTGGTTCGTCAACGGCGACTGCAAGTCCGAGGCGGTGACGGCCTTCGTCCTGCTGCGGCGGTGTGGCCTGCAAGCCGTACTCCACGTCGGCGTGCGTGAACACCCGTTCGCCCTGCACGCGTGGACAGTCTCGGGCGGCCTGTGCATCCCCGACGCCGATCCGCGAGGGCACGCCTTCACACCGGTGCTCTCGATCGGCTGCGGAGGACTCTGACATGGAAGCGCTCCGCCTCGAGTGGGCCGCGGGCGCACCGACGCTCCGGCCCAGCGAGACCATGGCGCGTCAGGGACTCGTGACGACGGTCTCCTCGCGGGCCGGCACCGCGGCCGTCGTCGGCTGGGTCGGCTCGGCCCGTGACCGGGCGGCGGGCGCGCGGGGCCTCCTCGACGACTCCGACAGGCAGGGGGCCGCCCCGCCCGTGCCGGCCGGCGACTACGCGGCTGTTCTGGTGTACCGCGATCGCATCCTTCTGACGCGCGACGAGCAGGCACGTATCCCGCTGTTCTTCAGGGAGTCCGGTGGCCGCGTGAGTGCCGTGAGCACCTCGGTCCGCTGCCTGGGGAGCGTCACGGAGCTGGAACCCCGCTACTTCTGCCGATACCTCACCGGGAACTTGGCACAACCGCACTCGGACCTCACCCCTTTCGCCGGGGTGCACCGCGTCCTCGGCGGCGAAGTGGTCGAGCTGTCCATCACCGGGCAGATGCGCAGTCGTACGCTGCGACGGGCCCGCCGGGCCGCCGACCCGCCCGCAGACGGCTCCTGCCTCGATGACGCCGCGCAGGACTTGCGCCTCGCGCTGGAGACCGCTGTCGGACGCCGGTTGGGCACGACGACGGCATGCCATGTCTCGGGCGGCACCGACTCCACCAGCGTCGCCCTGCTCGCCGCACGCCTGCTGGCCGCACAACGGGGCGACGCCGGGGACCTGGTCCTGCTCGCCGGGCGCTTCTCCCGCGGGGAGCTGGCCGCGGAGCGGCCGTACCTCGACGTCGCGATGGAGGCGATCCGCCGTCACACACCCGCGGCCCGCCCCGTGATCGTCGATGCCGACGACGTAGCCGACTTCGACGACTTCCAGCACCACGCGGGAGACGCCGACGAGCCTCATGCACACGCCTTCCGCGCCCCGTTCTGGGCCAGGCTGCACGCCGCGGCCGCCGGACTGGGCTGTGACACGCTCCTGACCGGCTGCGGGGCCGATCCGATCGCGGACGCCAACCCGTTCCATCTGCACAGGCTGGCCCGCACGGGACACCTCCGGCAGATGACCGAGCAGGCACGGGCCTGGGCCGCGGGAAGCGAGCGGGGCTTGCGGGAAACCGTCCGCGCCTACGTGGTGCAGCCGGCCTTTCCGCTGGCAGCCGAACGGATCACCGCGCTCCGCGGCGGTGGAACGGTGCTCGGCGGCCTCGGCACCTTCAACCGCCCCGGATGGCTGCGATCCGGATTCGCGCGCGCTCACGGCTATCGGGATGCGGGCATCGCGGAGAGCCGGTTCGTGTTCGGACGCAAGCCGGAACAGTCGCTCTACGACGCCGCCAATTACGTCGCCGCTCCCGACCTCCTGTCCTGGCAGCGCGCACGACGGGACGGGTTCTTCCTCTCGCATCCCTTCCTCGACCCGGAGGTCGTCGCCACGATGAGCCGACTGCCTGCCGCAGCCACGTTCCGGCCGGGCCGTCCGAAGGCCGTGCTCCGTGCGGCCATGGCGGATCTCCTGCCGGCCCCGATCCGCGGCAGGGCGGTCAAGGTCCCCTTCAACGACCTCTACGCCCGCGGCCTGCGGACACACGGCGACGAACTCATCGCCCTGTGCCGCTCAGCCCGGCATCCGCTGATCGCGGAGATGTTCGACGTCGAGACGCTGTGCCGGGCCGTGCGGGAGGCCCAGCTCGGCCTGGGGGACTCGTACTCCTGGGATCGCGTGAACAGTTCGCTCGCCCTGGTGGCCTGGTTGGAGCGACTGGACCGGCGCTCCGGCACGCCCGGCGCGGCGGTGCCCGTCACCGCCGGCTCTTGATGTCCCACAGGGTCCGCTCTACCGGGCCGGTGATGAGGTCGATGAGGCCGTACCGGCTCAACACCTCCAAATCTTCCTTCGGGTTGGGGTCGCGGTTTTCCTCACCTTTTCGCCTAATGGATGAGTGCACGTACGCGCCGTGCGTGCCGAACTGCCAGTAGACGGTGACGAAACGCGGTTTCCTCGTGCGTTCATCGAGCGCATTGTTCTCGTGCACCCTGGCACGGTAGATGAGAGAGTCAGTACCGCTCTTCTGTTGCTTCTTCACCCATCCGGGGACTTTTTCCCTACCCCAGGAGTACGCCACGAAGTTGAGCGGCGGCTGCAGCACGAGCCGGTCCTTGCGTGCGAGGCTCGCGGTGGCATAGAACGCCACCTGGTCGTACGGCGTGTTCATGGGAAGTTGCACCACCACTCGCGTGGCGTAGGTGTCGTTCGACTCAACCCAAGTTCCATATTGCATCCACGGTTTTGCCTCGACCAACTCGCCGGGCTGGTGAATCTCCCGGCGGGAGAGCGGGTTCACTTCCCCCGAGGGGTTGCTCCACTGCTCGGCATCGGTTCGCCACTGCTGGCGGAGCCGGTCCTTCGCACTCAGCGGCACCTGTTTTCCCATGGCGTGGAACTCGGTGCCGAGCACGTAGAAACCCACGTCGCCGTGGTTCTGCAGGGTGATGTCGACCGGTACGGCGAATGCCGTGCGGTCCTGGCTCAGTACCGGCTTTCCCATGGACACCGTGATGAGAGGCTGGGTCTGTCGCTGGTACGGCTGATAGAGGTTCTGGTAGCCGAAATTGGCGATCGCGATGACCGAGGAGACGATCACCGCGGCGGCCACCCGCTTCGGAGCAGGGATCACGACCGACGTCCGCCACACCGCGACGACGGCGTATGCCGAACCCGCCGTGAGCGCGCCGAACAGCGTCGGGTAGGCCACGGTCTCGCCGTCCTTGACTGTCTGCGCCAGGAGCATGGCGTTGGTCAGCAAGGCCGCGAACGTGCCAATCAGCGCGACCAGGCCGGAGTAGGGAAAGCTCTGCCGGATGCAGTGGTCCAGGACCGCGGCGGCGGCCACTAGCGTGGTGAACGAGACCACGAGAAGGACGGCACCGGTGAGACGACCGGCGAAGGTCAGATCCTGGGCGAAGTCCAGGAGGCCGATCTGGGCCAGCAGCAGCGTGGTCATAAGGAGCACCAGCACGATCACTGCCAGGGCCACCCGCGACTGCCAGGTTCTCAGCGAGGGCCGTCGCGCTTTCGGGTGCGGGCGGGAGTGAGGCCTGGGGGGTGTCCGCACGCGATCGCCTCCACAGGCCGCCGGTCGTGCCCTGCACGTGTGCAGCACGGACTCAGGAGATCTGCCGCCGCGCCGAGGGTTCGAGCACCATCGTCCGTGGCGACCCATCGGGTTGCCATTCGGATGCCCCCGCACGGGGAGAGTCGCGCTGCCCGGCAGGCGCGTCTTCCAGGCCGGCGGTAGCATCGCCGGTGCCAGTGGCTTCTCTCTTTTCGCCGCGTGGAAATGACCCCGGGGCTTGGAGGGAGCCGCGGAATCAGCGCGGACCGATCCGGGAGAAAATCCCTGTCGCAGTGCATGGATGCAACTGAAACTCTCCGGTGCAGTGGCACGGCCTGCAGCCGACGGTAGTTGCTTCCCGATTTCGGTGAAGCGCCTTTCCTCCGGATTCCAGATGCCTGTCAACGGCCTGCATGGCCCTGACTTTCGAGAACGTGAGTGTGCTCCCGGAGCAGCCGGGACCTCCCCCAAGGAGATTGCGATGCCCAGTCCGGAACGGGGACACCCGGAGCACGAAGACTTTCCGTGGACCATCTCTGTGGCGGACCATCCGCCCCGTACCGAGAGCTCCCAGTACCGGGCGAGCCGTAAATTGATGGTCAAGCTCGTCGGGACAACGGGTGATTGGGCGTTCGCGCCCGGCCCGTATCAGGACCACCACGGCGGCGGAGTGTGGGTAAAGGACGGCGACGGCTGGCTGTGCCTGCTGCTGCCGCTCGGCATCGAGTGGTCGGCGCAATTCTGCGCGGACCCTTCGAAGGTGGACCGCATCCGCCGCTGCGCCGCCCGGGTGGTCGGCGCATTCCCGGACACCCTGCCTGGGTACGAGAGCTTCGGCTACGACCACGGTCAACGGCTCCTGGACACCCCCATAGAGACTGTCGAACAGGTGGCCGAGTGGACGGACTCGATATTCAACGCCTCGGTTCCGCTGCCCGCCGGTACCCACTCCGGGGTGCTCCCGAAGGCCGCCGGGTACCACCACTACCCGAAGCCCATCGTGGACATCGACCACTTCCGGTACGACGACTTCGAGCTGTTCGTCACGGACGACAGAGGTTTCCCGGCCGCGGTGGTGCCGATCTCCCCACGCGGCTCGGGCGATGGCCGGGTGCGCCTGCTTGCTGCCCATCCCAGCTCGGCCTATGCGGAGCGCCTGGCCGGCCCCGGCCCGGTGGACCGAACTGTCCGGATCGAAGAATTGCAGGCCACCGACGGGGAGGGGGCCGTGCTCTCTGCCGACGACCTGCTGGCCCAGCGGGCCTTCAGGCGGCAGACCTGACGGGAGCCACCACCGCCGTCCGGAGCGGACGGTAACTCGTTGCCCGCTTGTCCGACCCGGACCGGCCTCCCACTTCCTGTGCCACTTTCCTCGGAGCTTCGCAGGCGCGAGGTGGTGCGTGCCGTCCCCGTCCGCCGACGTGGTGGAGACCAGGCCGACCCGTCACCCACCCGTCAAGGAGGCACGGCCTAATCGCGCACCGGCACCGACACATAGGACGGGTCGTTCGCCGGGGAGGAGAACGTCAGCCGGGCGCCGCTCGGGTTGTGCTCGTTGTACAGCGGGTCGACGGTGTCGACGACCACCGCGAGACGGTGGCCGGCCGGGACGTCGTAGGCCGTGGAGAACAAAGCCAGGTCGACGCCGAACGGCTGGTTCGGCGTCTTGTCGTGGAAGGTGTACGGCGCATGGGTGACCAGCTTGCCGATGCCGAGCGGGCCCACGTCGTAGAGGTAGGCGATGGCGGTGCCGCTCTCCGCGGTGCTGGTCAGGGTGGTGTGCAGCCGGGTGGTCCCCCTGACGCGCTGCCCGGTGCCGTAGCGCTCGGACTGCCAGACGGCGGCAAGGGAGCGCGGCAGCAGAGGGATGGAGGCCATCGGCGGCAGCCGGAGGAACTGGTCCAGCATGCTGGAGAGGATGACCAGCCCGCCGTCGGCACCGGAGTCCCAGTTGGTGTTGATCTGCTTGCTGTCGCCGAGTTCGATCCGGCGCTGGGCGGACGGAACGTCCTTCCAGCTCTTGTAGCTCTCGTACCCGCCGGTGGAACGGGACTTGAGCAGCACCGGCGACTCCCGGTCGATGCCGTTGTCCGTGCCCTTGAGGTAGTGGTCGAACCACCGCTGGGTGTCGGTCCAGGTGTCGTTGGGCAGCCCGAACAGCCCGAGCCCTTCGGCCGTGGCGTGATCACCGGGACGGAATTCCAGCCGCTTGGGGCCGGTCAGTTTCTCGTAGAAGTCGGCGGTCTGGTTGGGCGGGAAGATGGAATCGCCCCAGGCGTTGCCCAGCATGACGGCGGCGCCATTGGCGTTGATCTTGTCGAGATACGTGGCGGGGGAGCGTTTGCGTCCCCACGCGATGAGGTCCTGCTCCTTGTCCAGGTTCGAGGCCAGGAAGTCCTTCATGATGGTGCGGAATTCGGGGCTGGGGCGCCCGGTCAGCTCGCCCGTGCCGCCCAGGAACGACGCGGCCTGCCGGTGCTCGGTGCGGCCGCTGTAGATCGAGCCGACGAGATCGCCCCAGCCGCTGAGCGCCGCAACCGCCTTGATCCGCTTGTCGAACGCGGAGGCCAGCAGGCTGATCCCGGCACCGTAGGAGACCCCGCCCATCCCGACCTTCTGCGGATCGGCCGGTGTGTGGGCCAGCGTCCAGTCGATGACCTTCGAGGCGTCGGCGACGTCCTTCGGCCCGGCGGTGTCGATCTCCCCGCCGGACTGCCAGAACCCGCGCGAGTTGTATCCGACGACGACGTAGCCCGCCTCGGCCAGCTTCTTGGCCTGCGCCATGTACTCGATCTGCGGCATCGACCAGCTGGTGGGCAACACGATGACGGGGTAGCGCCGGGTGCCGTCGGCACCGGCCGGAGTGAAGACATTCGCCTTGAGAGTGGTGCCGCCGTCGCCCTGGATGTCGACGAACCTCACGGAGGGGGAGCCCGACGCCGCTGCCGCGGAGGCGGGTTGGGGCGTTGCCGCCTCGGCGGTGGCCGGCGCGCCGGCGAGGACCGTGGTGGCCAGCACCGCCGCGGAGACGGTACTGATCGCGGCGCGCAGTGTCGTACGGGAGGGCCTCATCTTCTGCTCCAGATCTCGATGCGGGCCGTCCGCACGCTGTCCGAGAGGGACAGGTGGGGCGTACGGTGACCCGATTTTGACTGGAGAGTAAGGTCCACTCCTTACCTGAGGTAACCCATCGGTAGGTTACGGGTGGGTAACGCCCTTGTGTCCAGGGGGAGTCGGGGCGGGAGCGGGCGAGAATGGGTGGTGCCGGCCAGGGGAGGGGGAGGGGTGCCCGAGACACCGTTCGATGAGAGTGAGCGTCAGGCCTGGGCGGGGAGTGCTGCCGCGTACGAGGCGGGGTTCGGCAGGCTCTGCGCCCATGTGGTCCCGTGGTTGCTGGACGCCGCCGGGGTGGCCGGGGGCGCGCGGGTGCTCGACGTCGGAACGGGGACCGGCTCGGCCGCCGCGGCGGCCTGTGTGCGCGGGGCGCGGGTGGTGGCCGTGGATGCCGAGCCCGATATGGCCCGGCGGGCTGCCCGCGCGGTCCCCGGCGCATGTGTTCATATCGGTGCCCTACCCCAACTTCCTTATGCGGACGGTCAGTTCGACGCCGTGGTCGGAAACCTTGTGCTCAATCACGTGGGGCGGCCCCGCGCGGCCCTCGACGAGCTGCGCCGGGTGACCCGGCCGGGCGGCCGGATCGCGCTGACGCTCTGGGCGGCTCCCGCCGCACCGGGGCAGGCACTGCTCGGCCGTGCCGTACAGGCGGCCGGAGTGTCCCGTCCGTCGTTTCTGCCCCCGCTCGCCCCCGAAGACGACTTCCCGCGCACCGCGGAAGGACTCGTCGACCTGCTGCGGGAAGCGGGGCTGGCGGAGGCGGCCTGCCGCCCGGTGTCCTGGGACCACCACACCACGCCGGTGGAATGGTGGAGTGGTCCGGCGGCAGGGGTGGCAACCATCGGCCGGATCGTGCGGAGCCAGGGGGCAGTCGTGGCCGAACGTATCCGTCAGCACTTCGTCGTGCTGGCGGCGGAGTTCACCGAGGGTGATGGCCGGCTGGCGCTTCCGCACCGGGCGCTGCTGGCGTCCGGGCGGGTGGCCAGGCCGGGGCGGGCCGGCGCCTGATGTCCGGTGGAGGCGGCTGGAAGTATCGGACTTACCCTCGAACGGGACCGGGGCCTCGATCCCGGCCTCGTCCAGGGCGAGGTTCTGCCGGGCGGTCGACTGCTGGCCGGTTGAGAACCGCTGGTCGATTCGATCGATTGACGACAGGTGCTGGGGGGCGTGTGGCGGACCCCTCGGTCGTCGGCGCCGCGGCGCGAGCCGCCGGCTCGATACGGCGACTTCCGGGTGTGGAGATGGCGATGTTGCGCATGAGGAGAAGTGCCACGAGGGCGAGCAGCCCGGCGATGGATCCGCTCCAGGCGATGGTGGATCCGATCGCAGCGGTGGGCGTGGCGTGATAGCTCATCAGGGACTGGCCGAAAGCCAGGCCGAACGCGCCGCCGATCTGCTTGGTGAGGGCGGAGCCCGCGGTGGCGGTACCCATGTCGGCGTGAGGGACGCAGTTCTGGGTCGCGATGGTGATGCCGCCCATGGCCGGTCCGGTGCCCAGTCCGGCGATCAGCAGCCATAGGCACGTCCATGCCGGCGGTGTCGCAGGGTCCAGAGCGAAGAAGCCGGCGGTGCCGAGGGTGAGCAGTCCGGCGCCGGCCAGGAGTGCGGGCTTTGGGTGTCCGCTGCGCAGGACGGCGGTGGCGGTGAGCCGGTTGCCCAGTGCCATACCGATGAGCAGGGGGAGGAGCAGGAGGCCGGAGACGGTGGCCGAGTGGCCGCGGACGTACTGGAAGTACAGGGGAAGGAAGACGCCGACCGGCAGCGCGGCGACCTGAAAGAAGAACCCGGCGGCCAGGAGGGCGCTGTAGGTGCGGTGTTGGAACAGTCGCATGGGCAGGACGGGCACGGCCGCGCGCCGCTCGACGGGAACAAGCAGGGCGAGGAGAGCCAGGCCGCCGAGCAGGCAGCCTGCGACGGTGGGATCGGTCCAGGACAGGGGTTGCCCGGAGGTGGTGTTGCCTTTGAGGCTGAGGCCGGTCAGCGCCAGGGAGAGACCGGCAGCGAGCAGTGCGATCCCCGCGGCATCGAGGCGGCCGGATGGTGCTGTGGTGGGGCGGTGGTCGGGCAGGAGCCGGGCAAGGACGGCCGAGGCGGCGAGGCCGATGGGGAGGTTGAGCCCAAACGCCCAGCGCCAGCCGGCGTGGTCGGCCAGCAGGCCGCCGATGATCGGGCCGCCCACCATGCCGAGCACCATCATCGTGGCCAGGATCGTCTGCATCCGGACGAGGCCCTGGGTCCGGGAGGGCGGGTGGAGGTCGCGGATCAGGGCCATGCCGAGGGTGAGCAGGGCTCCGGCGCCCAGACCCTGCAGGGCGCGGGAGGCGATCAGCACCGCCGTGGAGTCGGCCAGCCCGCAGGCGAGTGAGCCGACCAGGAAGACGGTGAGTCCGCCGAGCAGTAACCGGCGGCGGCCGTACAGGTCGGAGAAGCGGCCGTAGAGCGGGACGCTGACCGAGGAGGTGAGCAGGTAGGCGGTGACGAGCCAGACATACCAGGAACCGTCTCCGCCGATCTGCTCGACGATGCGCGGCAGGGCGGTGCCGACCACGGTGCCGTCCAGCATGGCCAGGAAGGCGCAGCCGAGCAGGGCGAAGGTGATCACCGTCCGGCGGCGGGGGGTGAGCGCGTCGTATGCGTCAGGTGTGGTCATCGGGCCTCCCCGGGCGTGGTGAGCGCGCCGTTCAGGAAGAGGCCCACCAATTCTTCGGTGGTCAGTGGGTCCGGGGCCCCGGGACGGCCGGCAGACATGAGCATGAGCTGGAAGGCGTCGGCAAGGCGTTCCGGCGCCAGCCGCAGGGTGTCCCGATCGGGTTCGAACAGGGCGGCCAGGGCCGCCCGCGGCGCAGCAAGGCCCGCCTCGCGATCCAGGGAGCGACCGTCCTTGCCGGATGCGGACGGTGCGGGGCGTTCCAACCGCCCGGCCGCAGCGAGCGCTCCGGCGACCGCGCCCATGCGTGTCATGTAGCCGTGCATCACCTCGGCCGCCTCGGTGAGCCGTGCCGTCAGTGGCTGGTCCAGTGCGACCGATTCCAGGTGGGCGACGGTGTCATCGGGACGTACCGCCTCGGCCATGCAGGCCGCGAGCAGGGCGTCCTTGTCGGCGAAAGCCCGGAAGATCGTGCCCTCTCCGATGCCCGCGGCGCGGGCGATCTTCGCGGTGGACACGGAGGAACCGTACTCGACGACGAGGGGAAGGGCAGCAGCGACGATCATCGCACGGCGCCGGTCGGGTTCCATGGGCGCCGCACGGCGCCGGGGAGGAGTGGGGGAGGTCTCTGTCATGCCTCCAAAGTACGGAGTGAGTGCTCACTCCGTCAATTGCTCATGGTCAACGGAGCGTTGGTCATTCGTCGATGCTGTCGTCGCGCTCGTGGAGACGGCCGGCTCCTGGGCGCGCAGCGGGCGCGGGTCGGCGTCGACCCGGGGAGAGCCGCAGAAGCTGTATCGCACACTCCTGCAGGATTGTGGCCGACGCACTCGGAGTTCGGGTTGCGAGGCTTCAGGGGGGCCGCGTGCTCGCACACGGTGGCATCGGGGTGAGCCCGTTGATCAATGCGTAGGGAGATGCAGGCCCTCAGTGTGCCAAATTGTGCTGAGTAGGGCGACGGTAGCGGGTGGAGCGTGGCCCTAAGGTGCTCGGGTGAGCAGTGCGATATCGCGTGAGGCGAGCAGGAACAGGAATCAGCAAAAGAAGCCGAAGCCGGCGTTGGGCCGGCGGGTTACCGGGCTCCTGCTCGGACTCGTGCTCACGCTTGTCGGCGCCGCAGCGGTCTTCGTCAACGCTGTCCACGGTGTGCAGGCAACTGGCCTGGCAGGCACACGGGGCACCTTTACGGTCGACTACTGCACCGACACCAACCCCAGCAGGAAGAACTCCGACTACGAGTGTGGTGGCGATTTCATCCCTCGTGGTCGGGTTGCCGACGACGGGTGGAGCGGAACGTTGGAGAACGCGGAGGACTATCCGGCCGGCGAGGAGCTGGACGTGGTCGAGGCCTGGCTGGGCAGCGACATGCACTTCCGGGAGGTCGGGATCGGGGCGACCTTGGCTTCCGCGATGTGGCTCTGCTTCGGGCTGGTGATCCTTGCCATGGGGGCTTCCCAACTCCGCAACAGGGGCAAGAGCTTCACCAAGTAGGTCACGGGCGATTGCGGCGCGCCGTCGGCTACAAGGGTGTCGGCCCGCAGCCGTCGCCGGGCGGACCGCTCGAAGTCACTGCTCGTCCGGCCCGGGCGCCGAACGCAGAAAGCGGCTTCCGCCGCCCGGGCCCAGGTCCGGGCGGCCGTGGCCGAACGTATCCGTCAGCACTTCGTCGTAACGGCGGCGGAGTTCACCGAGGGCGAAGGCCGGCTGGTGATTCCGCACCGGGCGTTGCCGGCGTACGGGCGGGTGGCGGGGCCGATGCGGGGCGGGGCGGGCCGGTGCCTGATGATCCGGAGGCGGGAGCCCGGCCACGACTCCGCGGGGCGGGGACGCGGTGGTGGTGCGCGCGGCCTCGGTGCCGTTCAGCCGTGCGGCGTGCTCGTTGCTGCGGCATGGGGCAGTGAGTTGAGGAATTCGTGGAGTGCCGCGTTGAAGGTGCGCGGTTGCTCCAGGTTCGGCATGTGGGCCGCCTGTTCGATGATGGTCAGGCGGGAATCCGGGATGCGTTCGTGGAGGTCACGGGCGTCGCTCACCGGGGTGTAGGTGTCCTCGGTGCCGACCATCACCAAGGCGGGCACCGTGATGCGGGACAGCAGCTCGGTGTAGTCGGGGCGTTCGGCGCGGCCGCGCAGGGCGGCGGCGGCACCTTCGGGGGGCGTGGCGGTCATCATCCCCAGGACGTGCGCGGCGACGTCCGGCCGGGCGGCGATCGTGTCCGGGGAGACCATCTTGGCCAGCACCTCGTGTGCGTAGCTGTCCATTCCCTCACGGAGCAGCCGCTCCGCCATGTCGTAGCGCGCGCTCTTGCCGTCCGGGGTCTCCGCTGCGGCGAAGGTGTCGGCGAGCAGCAGGGCGCTGATCCGTTCCGGGAAGAGGCGGTAGCACTCCATGACGATCTGACCTCCCATGGAGAGGCCGCCGAGGACGCAGCGCTCGATCCCGAGGTGGTCGAGCAGGTCGACGAGGTCCCGGGCGAACGTCGCCAGCGGGGTCGCGCCGGGGAGCACCGTGCTGTCCCCGTAGCCCCGCAGGTCCGGGGCGATCACCCGCCGGCCGGCCCGGCTGAAGTACTCGGTCTGCGGGCGCCACATCGAACGGTTGAAGGGGTGTCCGTGCACGAGCATCAGGGGCTCGCCACTGCCCTCGTCCTCGTACCCGACGGTGATCTCTCGGTGAAAGACCGATCCCATGGAAGGTGTCCCCTCTGCTGCGGCTTGACTCCTCGATGCTATAGAGGGCAATCGCTCGGCACAATATTAATAATGTACTCGGTGCAATGTTGGAAAGGGATCGATGGACGACTATCGCGTGATTGCCGATGAGCTCGCGGCCGACATCGCTGCCGGCCGGCTCCGCCCCGGGGACCGGCTGTTGCCGCTTCGCAGGTTCGCCAGGAACCGGCGCATCGCCAGTTCCACGGCGGCCCGGGTGTACCGGGAATTGAGCCGACGTGGCCTGACGGTGGGGGAGGTCGGCCGCGGTACCTTCGTCCGCACCGCCGCGCCCGCGGCCGAGCCCGCCCTGGCCGAGCCGGGGGAGGCCAGGGTCGATCTGGAGATGAACTTCCCCGTTCTGCCGGACCACCCGGCGCTCCTCGCCAAGAGCCTGGAGCATCTGGTGCGCCCCGACGCCCTCGCCGCCGCGCTCCGCCCGGTGGGTGCCGCCGGCACGGCCGTGGCCCGCCGGACCGCGGCCGCCCACCTCGCCCGCGCCGACTGGGCACCGGACCCCGGGCGGCTGCTCTTCGCGGGCAACGGCCGGCAGGCGGTGGCCGCGGCGGTCGCCGCACTGGTCCCGGCCGGTGAACGCCTCGGCGTCGAAGCGCTCACCTACCCCGTCGTCAAGGGCATCGCGGCCCGCCTCGGCGTCACGCTCGTCCCCCTCGCCATGGACGAGCACGGTCTGACCCCCGAAGCGCTGCGGGCCGCCGCTCCGCTGCGCGCCGTCTACCTCCAGCCGGCCCTGCACAATCCGCTCGGCACCACCATGCCCGGGCCTCGTCGCACGGAACTCGCCGCCGTTCTGCGGGAGTTGGACATCCATGCCATCGAGGACGCCATCTACGGATTCCTCCGCAACGACCTGCCGCCCCTCGCGGCCCTCGCGCCGGAGCGCACCGTGGTCGTCGACAGCCTGTCCAAGCGGCTCGCGCCCGGCCTGTCGCTGGGGTTCCTCACGGTGCCCACGGGCACCACCCAGGACTTCGCGACCGCCCTCAGGTCGGGGACCTGGGCGGCTTCCCGCTTCGCGCTCGACGCCGCCACCCGCTGGATGGCCGACGGCACCGCGGCGGCCATCGAGGAGGAGAAGCGCAGTGATGCCGCCACGCGCCAGCGGATCGTTGCCGAAAGGCTCGCCGGCTTCCGGGTCCGGGCCGATCCGCGGGCGTATCACTGCTGGTGGGAACTGCCGGATCCCTGGCGGGCCGATACCTTCGTCGCCGCCGCTGCCCGCCGCGGCATCGCGGTCACCCCGTCCGGGGCGTTCGCCGTCGGTCCGGGCCATGCGCCGGGCGCCGTACGCCTGGCCCTCGCCTCGCCGCCCGTCGGCACCCTGGCCGGGGCGCTCGATGTCCTGGCCGGGCTGGCGCGGGGGATGCCGGAGGACACCGCGCCGGAGTGAGGGAGGGGGCGGTTCGCCGCGGTGCGGTGCAGGTGCCCGGGCAAGTGCCCGATGCAGATGCCCGGCTCTGGCGCCCGGTCCGGGTGTCCGGTTCAGGTGCCGCTCATCAGCTCCGAGAGACCGGTGCGCCATTCGTCGGCGTTCATCACCGGCCGCAGCGAGATCTTCGCGTTCAGGTCCATGAAGAAGGATTCGAGGAGAGTCGGCATCTGCGAGGACTCCCTCATGTCGAAGTAGAAGAAGGCGGTGCGCTCGCCGTCGTCGAGGGTGAAGTAGGCCGCCTCCGGCCGCAGAGCGGCGAAGGCCGACTCCATGATCTTCGACAACTGGCCGCTCTGGATCAGTTCATTGCCTGTCCGGGTAGGTATCCGGGCCGTCAGGACCATCCTCATCGGGCTCACTCCTCGTTGGAGTGTGTGGATCGTGGAGGGAGGGGAGTGGGGGTGGGGAGGGGGATCGTTGTCTGCTTTCAGGGTCTCATGCTCCGGGAGCTTGGGCCCGGTCCGGCGGCCAGGAGCCGGCGAGGCGGCCGGGACCGCTTCGACGGCCGGCCGGGGCCCGCTTCAGAAGCCGCTCGGCGCAGGGTCGGGTCGTCCGCTGGGCGGGACCTCCTCGGCCGGCGGTACCGGGCCGGGCGGGGTGCCGTCGCCGAACGGCCGTCCGCCCAACTCCTCACGGTGGTGCGGGGTCAGCCAGCCGGAGAGGTCCGGTCCGAGCGGGACGATGCCGGTCGGGTTGATGCCCGTGTGCACCCGGTAGTAGTGCTGCTTGATGTGGTGGAAGTCGACGGTGTCGCCGAAGCCGGGGGTCTGGTAGAGGTCCTTGGCGTAGGCCCACAGCACCGGGTCCTCGGCCAGCTTGAACCGGTTGCACTTGAAGTGCCCGTGGTAGACGGCGTCGAAGCGGACCAGGGTGGTGAACAGCCGGATGTCGGCCTCCG
Source organism: Streptomyces sp. NPDC048516 (assembly GCF_043199875.1). NCBI lineage: Bacteria > Bacillati > Actinomycetota > Actinomycetes > Kitasatosporales > Streptomycetaceae > Streptomyces > Streptomyces sp. NPDC048516. The sequence goes on from NZ_JBICWS010000010.1 coordinate 97,552, forward strand.
TGAGGGTGTCGCCCACGAGGTAGCGCCGGTCGGCCAGCCGCTCGGACAGCAGGTCCAGGCGCCGGAACAGATCGTGGAAGGCGGCCTCGTAATCGCTCTGACCGGTGGCGAAACCGGCCCGGTACACCCCGTTGTTGACGTCCCGGTAGATGCCCGCCATGACCACATCGATCTCCTCGCGCAGCGGCTCGGGGTAGAGATCGGGTGCGCCGGGCCGGTGCAGCGCCTGCCACTGGGTCGCGAAGTCCAGGGTGATCCGCTGGTAGTCGTTGGTGACGAGCTGCCCGCTGGGTACGTCCACGACGGCGGGGACGCTGACGCCGCCCGGGTAGTCCTTCTCGCGGGCGTCGTAGGCCTCGCTGAGGAAGCGGATGCCGAGGACGGGGTCGCGGCCGTCCGGCTCCAGGGTGAAGCGCCAGCTGCGGTCGTCCTGGATCGGGTCGGTGAGGGCGAGCGAGATCGCGTCCTCCAGTCCGAGCAGCCGTCGGGAGATGACGGCGCGGCTCGCCCAGGGGCAGGCGCGGCTGACCACCAGGCGGTAGCGGCCGGCCTCGACCGGCCAGCCGTCGCGGCCGTCCGCCGTGATGCGGTCCGCGAAGTGGCTCTTGGAACGTGTGAAGGGCTTCTTGCCGTAGGCCGTGTTGCCCTCGGTGAGGGCGGGCGAGGCGTTGTCCGTGGCGCTGACTGTGTTGCCGCCTGTGGTGCTGTCGGTGGGGCGGTTCATCGCCGGCTCCTTCCGTCTGCCGTTGCGCGGGGTCTTCAGTGCGAGCCTTCCCGGCGCGGCGCCGGTATCCCCGCACTCAGCCGAGGTGGGTGAGATCGGGGCGCAGCCGGTGCCAGATCGGATGCCGCAGCCGGCCGGCCGAGGTCCAGCCGCTCAGCGTGATCTCCGCGACGAGCCGGGGCTCGGCCCAGTGAGCGCCCGGTGTGTCCACGGGGTTGAGGAACGGGGAGTGGTCGAGCGGGATCACTCCCAGGTATTGCGCCAGCTCCTGCCGCTCCCGGCCGGACAGCCCCGAGCCGACGGAGCCGACGTACCGCAGCCCGGCGGGTTCGGCGACGCCCGCCAGGACGGAACCGGGCAGGCCGGCCAGCCCGCCATGGCCTTCGGTCCAGCCCCCGATGATCACATCGAGGGTCAGCAGATGTTTCGTCTTGCGCCACTCGGGTGACCGGACGCCCGGCAGATACGCGGAGGTCAGCCGCTTCGCCACCACACCTTCGAGGCCGCCTTGCAGCGAGGCCTCCCAGGCCTGCTGCCCATGGCCCTCCACATACTCGGGCGCCGACCAGTTCGGACCGCGCAGCCGCAGCGCGGACAGCAGCCGGCGACGCTCGTAGTACGGCGAACCGAGCAGCGATCCGTCCAGGTACATGAGGTCGAAGAGGACGAGCTGCACGGGGTACTCCATGGCGAGCCGGGCCGTGCGGCGTGGGTTCACCACGCCCATCCGGCGCTGCAACAGCCCGAAATCGGGACGGCCACGCCCGTCCAGTACCACCACCTCACCGTCGAGGACCGCGGACCGGCCCCGCAGTTGTTCGCCCAGCGGCCCCAGTTCCGGGTAGGTCGTGGTCGCGTCGTTGCCGGCCCGGGTGATCAGCCGGATCGTCCCGTCGCCGGGAGTGTTGACGATGCAGCGCGCACCGTCCCATTTGGCTTCGAACGCCCAGGCCGCCTCCTCGTGCTCGGCGGGCAACGGGCCGACCGTGGCCAGCATCGGCCGGATCACGGGGTACGAAGCCGAGCCGGGCTCGGCGGACGGGGCCATATGTCGATGGTCGTCGGATCCGGGGGCGCTCGCAGATCGGATGGGCGCCGGTCAGGCCGATCGGGCCGATCCGGCCGTCGGGAGCTGTTCGTCGCCCTCCGTCCGTACGTGCGGCAGGATCCGGTCCAGCCACCGAGGCGTCCACCAGGCCGCCCGGCCCAGCAGCGTCATCACCGCGGGGACCAGCAGCAGCCGGACCACGGTGGCGTCGATCAGTACGCTCACGGCCAGGCCGAGGCCCAGCATCTTCACCACGACGTTGTCGCTGACGATGAACGCGGCGAAGACGCTCACCATGATCAGCGCGGCACAGGTGATCACCCGGGCGGTGATCTCCAGCGCGTGCGCCACGCTCGCCTTCGCATCACAGGTGCGCAGCCACGCCTCGTGCACCCGCGACAGCAGGAAGATCTCGTAGTCCATGCTCAGCCCGAAGATGATCGCGAACATCATCATCGGCACATAGCTCTCGATCGGCACCGTGCCCGAGACCCCGAGCGCCGGGCCGCCCCAGCCCCACTGGAAGACCGCCACCACCACCCCGTACGAGGCGGCGATCGACAGTACGTTGAGCACCGCCGCCTTCAGGGCGACCAGCACCCCGCGGAAGACGATCAGGATGATGAGGAAGGCGAGGGCGACGACCACGGCGATGATCAGCGGGAGCCGGCTGGCGACGAGGTCGAGGAAGTCCACCTGGCCGGCGGTCGTGCCCGTCACATAGCCGTGCGCATCGGTTCCCCGCACCGCCTGCGGCAGGAGGTCGTGCTTGAAGCGGTTGACCAGGTCCGTGGTGTCCGCGTTCTGCGGGGCCTGGGCGGAGTACGCGGTACCGCTCAGCACCGCGCCGTCCGGGGTGGCCTTCAGCGGGGTGACGAAGGAGGCGCCCGGCACCTTCGTGAGCACCTTCCGTGCCTGTGCCGCCAGCATCGGGCGGTCCGCCTGCGGGACGGCGGACTCGTCGATGACAAGGGTCAGCGGGCCGTTGGAGCCCGGTCCGAGTGCCGAGGACATCAGGTCGTAGGCGCGCCGGTCGGTGAAGGACCTGGGGTCGGCGCCGTCGCCGATATGACCCAGCTGGATCGAGAAGACCGGCAGGGCCAGCACGACGACGATGAGCACCCCGCCCGCCAGGTACCACCAGGGGCGGCGCTCCACCCGCTGCGCGTAGCGGTGCCAGGTGCCGCGGGCCTCCTCGCCCGGTGCGGCGTCCGTCTCGGCGATCGGTCTGCGGACGCGGAGCCGGTCGATGCGGCGGCCGATCAGCCCGAGCAGCGCCGGTACGAGGGTGAGCGCGCCGAGCACCGCGGAGACCACGGTGATGGCGGCCGCCACGCCCAGTTTGCCGATGAAGGAGAGGCCCGAGACCCAGAGCCCCATCAGCGCGATGATGACCGTGCAGCCGGACACCAGGACCGCCCGGCCGCTGGTGGCCACGGCCTTGCCCGCACCGGTGACCGGGTCCGCACCGTCCATGAGGTTCTGCCGGTGCCGGGTGATCAGGAACAGCGCGTAGTCGATGCCGACGCCGAGGCCGATCATGGTGGCCAGGGTGGGGGAGACGGTGGCGAAGACGAAGACGGCGGCGAACAGCCCCAGGCAGGCCAGTCCGCAGAAGGCGCCGACCAGCGCGGTCAGCAAGGGCACCCCGGCGGCCGGCACGCTGCCGAAGCCGACCAGCAGCACCAGGATCGCCAAGGCGAAGCCGATCACCTCGCTGACGAGGTCATTGGGCGCGGGCCGGGCCAGCTCGCCCAGCGGCCCGCCGTACTCCACCTCCACGCCGGCGGAGCGCAGCGGCCGCACTGCCGCGTCGACACCGTTCAGATAGTCCGGGGCGAGGGTGGACGGCTGCACGCCGAACCGCACGGTGAGGTACGCGGTGCGGCCGTCGGTGGAGAGCGGCCCGACGTCCGGTGTGCCGGGCGGCGGTTTGGCGGGGGGCGCGCCGGGCGGGGGCAGCGGGTTCTGCACGGAGAGCACCTTCGGCAGCTTGCCCAGTGCGGTGACGGCGCTGTCGATCCGGCTGCGGTAGGCGGTGAGCGGTGCGGACCTGTCGTGCAGGACGACCTGGCTGCTGTAGCCACCGGCCTTCGGCTCGTGCTTCTGCAGCACCTCGCGGCCCTGTGTGGACTGGACGCCGGGCAGCGCGAAGTTGTCGGAGTAGTCACCGCCGTAGGCGCGCTGCAGCACCTGGAGTCCGGCCAGGGCGACCAGCCACAGCACGATGACGAGGACGCAGTGCCGGGCACACCACTCGCCGGTGCGGCGCAGCACTCCCTTGGAGCGCCGGGTGCCCGGCGCGGCGGGAGCGCTCGGGGTCTTCGGCAACGACATGCGTGCTCCCGGTGCGGGCCGGCCCTCCTGGCACAGGCGGACACACAGCATTCAACGGCGGTTTTGCCGCCGCGGCATGCCCACAGGGGGAGACGGGTGCCGCCCGAACGGGTGCGCCCCCGCCCCCGGAGCCCCGGTCACCCGCCCGGCGGGAGCCCGTCCTCGCGGAACACCAGCAGATAGCGCCAGAAGAGCAGCCGCCGGATCCGGCACCCGGGAAGCAGCGCGGCGGCGTCCCGGCGAATCCGGGACAGCGGCACGTCCGGCGGTGCGACGGGGCCCGTACGGGAGCGGCACCGGCCGGACGGCGGCCCTCCGCGACGGCGACGGCGAGACGTGCCACCGCGTTCACCGGTACGGCCGCCAGGCTCCAGGCCCAGTCGGCCGCCGACTTCTCCGGATAGCAGCCCAGGATGACCAGCACGCCACCCGGCGCCAGCGCCTTGCGCAGCCCGAGGGGCGCGGTTGTCCGGCGGGCGGTCTGCGGTCGTCCGGCCGGCGGTGCGTGGTCGTCCGACCAGGGGGCGTGTTCGTCCGGCCGGCCGCGCCGGTGCCCGGCGCGGCTCTCTACGATTCCCTCCGCACGTGTGTGACATGGCACGAGGTAAGGATTGATCTGTTGATGAACCATCCCTGGTCGTTTTCCGAGCGGTCGCTGTCCCGTAGCGGTGGTGGCGGCGCGAGCCGTCCGCGCGCCGGAGCGGAGGGCGTCCGATGAGCCGGGCGGTGCTGGTGACCGGGGCTTCGCGGGGAATCGGCCGGGCGGTTGCCGAGATCTTCGCCGCGCACGGCGACCGGGTCGCCCTGCATTACGCGTCACGGCGGGCGGCGGCGCAGGAGGCGTTCGAGGGGCTGGCGGGGAGCGGGCATGTGCTGGTGCAGGGGGACGTGAGCACGCCGGAGGGGGCGGCGGCGATCGTCGAGGCGGCCGTGGACGGACTGGGCGGCGTCGATGTGCTCGTCAACAACGCGGCCGCGAACCGGGCGCATCCACTGGACCGTACGTCGTTCGACGACTGGCGGAGCGCCTGGCGGCAGATCGTGGACGTGAACCTGCTGGGGGCGGCGGACGTCACCTACCACGCGGCGCGCAGCATGATCGAGCGGGAGGTGGAGGGACGGATCGTCAGTATCGGGTCGCGTGGGGCGTTCCGTGGTGAGCCGGATCATCCGGCGTACGGCGCGTCCAAGGCGGCGCTGCACGCGATGGGGCAGTCGCTGGCGGTCCACCTGGCGCCGTACGGCATCGGCGTGGCATCCGTGGCCCCTGGTTTCGTGGCCACCGAGCGGGTCGCGGACCGCCTCACGGAGGAAGTCCGGCAGCAGAGCCCGTTCGGCCGGGTCGCCACACCGCAGGAGGTGGCGTCCGCCGTCCACTACCTCGCCTCACCGGCGGCGGTCTGGGCCTCCGGGACGGTGCTCGACGTCAACGGGGCGTCGTATCTGCGCTGAGCTCCGTCTCCGCAACGGGGAGGAAGAGACGACGGGGCAATGGCGGCAGGGGGGCGGGGCAAGGACGGGAAAAGGGGAAGCCCCGGCCGAACGGGGGAATTCGGCCGGGGCGGCTGTGGGGGCGCGGGCGGTGACGGCGGTGGCCTGCGGGCCTGCTGCCGTGCGGCGGCGGGCCGGCTTCCCTGGGGGAGGGCCCTCGGACGCCGTCGTGCCGGTGCCCGCTTCCAATTGAACGATAAACCATAGGGTGGGCTTCCGGAGCATCGGGTGACCGCTCTCACCCGACGCCTGCCGTCGCCGCTCGGCCCTCAGGGATCGATGCGGATCGGACGGTACCCCTCGTCCAGCAGGCGCGGCAGATACCACTCCAGAGCCGCGACGGTCTGCCGGCGGTCACCGCCCCCGTCGTGCGACAGGACGATCGCGCCGGGGTGCATCGCGCCCAGGACGGTGTGCGCGATGGTCCCGGCCCCGGGGAGGGTCCAGTCCTGCGAGTCGATCGCCCAGCCGACCGGGGACATACCCAGGTCGTTGCAGATGCTCAGGGCGGGGCCGTCCCACTCGCCGTACGGGGCGCGGGCCAGGGCGGGGGCGGTGCCGAGAATGTCGTCGAGCAGGCTGCTGGTGCGGCCGAGTTCGCTGCGGACGGCACCCGGCGGCAGTGCGGTCAGCTGCGGATGCGTCCAGGTGTGATTGCCGACGGCGTGGCCCTCGTCGGCGATGTCACACAGCAGCCCCGGGAATTCGATGGCGTTCTCGCCGATGACGAAGAACGTCGCCCGGACGTCGTGCCGGCGCAGAATCCGCAGGACATCGGGGGTGTGGAAGGGGTGGGGCCCGTCATCGAAGGTGAGGAAGACTTCGCGGCGGTCGGTGGAGAGGTGGAAGGCGACCTCGGGATGCGGTGGCGAGGCGCCCGGGCCGGACCGGGAGGTCTCGCCGGCCATCGGGCGGAGCCGGTAGGACCGCGGGTCGTGCGAAGCCCCGGCCGGACCGCCGGCCGGACCGCCGGCCGGGGCGGGCCCGGCCGGCACGGCGTGCGGGGCCGGCGGCCGGGGCCGGGCCCGTGGCGGACCGCCGGTCTCCGGAGCGCCGCTGCCGGCCGGAAGCAGAGCGCGGCCGGCGGAGAGCACCCCGACCGCCACCGCGGCCTGCACGAACCTCCGCCGCGTCTTCGTGCGCTGATCGGATGCCATCCTCCACGTGCTCTCATGCGGCCCGCGGCGGGAGCGGGAACGACACCGGCCGGGCCGCGTTCCGCACCCGATCGGCTCGCACGGGACGCGCGGGGAAGGGGCCGGGGACCTGCCCGCGGGAGGGGTCGCCGGCCCGCGGCCGCATGGCGCGGCGGCTCCGCGAGCCTCCCTCCGCCTCCGGCAGGAGGCCCATAGTTTGTCCGCCTATGAGTCCATTCTTCAGGCCGAAACGGATGATGGTGGGCCGTCCGCTGGACAGTGCGCGGCTCGGTGAGACGCTGCTGCCGAAGCGACTGGCGCTGCCGATCTTCTGCAGCGACCCGCTCTCCTCGGTCGCCTACGCCACCGAGGAGATCCTGCTGGTCGTCGGCCTCGGTGGGGTCGCGCTGCTCCATCTGACCTGGTACGCCGCGGCCGCCATCGTGCTGGTGCTGGTCGTCGTGGTGGCGTCCTACCGGCAGACCTGTTACGCGTACCCCGGGGGCGGCGGGGCCTATATCGTCAGCGCGCAGAACCTCGGGCGGAACGCGGCGCTCACCGCCGCCAGTGCGCTGCTCGTGGACTATGTGCTCACCGTGGCGGTGTCCGTGGTTTCCGGCGTCGCCGCGATCACCTCCGCGATTCCGTCGCTCGGCGGCCATGACATGGCGCTGTCGGTCGGGTTCGTGGCGCTGCTGGCGATGATGAACCTGCGCGGCGTGCGGGAATCGGGGCGGGTCTTCGCCGTCCCCACCTACGGGTTCGTCTTCTTCATCTATCTGATGTTCGTGTTCGCGGCGGTGCGGATCGCCACCGGCGCGACCCCGCGCGCGGAATCCGCGGAGCTGCCGCTGCACGCCGTCTCCTCCTACACGGGCCTGGCGCTGGTCCTGCTGGGGATGCGGGCCTTCGCCTCCGGCTGCACCGCCCTGACCGGCGTCGAGGCGATCAGCAACGGAGTGCCCGCCTTCCGCAGGCCGAAGAGCCGCAACGCCGCCACCACGCTGCTGGTCATGGGGTTCTTCTCGATCACCATGTTCGCCGGGATCACGGCCCTGGCCATGCTCTACGACGTGCATGTCGCGGTGGAGCCCACCGAACTGGGGCTGCCGCCGAACACGCCGACCTCCACCGCCCTCGCCCAGATCGCCCGCGCCACCTTCGGCGATCTCACCGTGCTCTTCTATCTGCTGCAGGCGTTCACGGCCGGGGTGCTGATCCTCGCCGCCAACACCGCCTTCAACGGCTTCCCGATGCTCGCGTCGATCCTCGCCGAGGACCGCTACGTCCCCCGGCAACTGCACAACCGCGGTGACCGGCTGGTGTTCTCCAACGGCATCATCCTGCTCGCGCTGGCCGCCATCGGGCTGATCATCCTGTTCAAAGCGGAACTCACCCACCTCATCCAGCTCTACATCATCGGCGTCTTCGTCTCCTTCACGCTCTCCCAGACCGGCATGGTCCGGCACTGGCGGACCGTACTCGCCGAACGCGGGCTGCCGGCCCGGGAACGGGGCCGGCACCGGCGCTCCCAGGCGATCAACGCGGTCGGCGCGGTACTGACCGGTGTGGTCCTGGTCGTCGTCCTGATCACCAAGTTCACGCACGGCGCCTGGATCGTGGTGATCGCCATGCCCCTGCTCTTCATGGGGATGCGCGCGGTGCACGAGCACTACACGCGGGTGTCGCGGGAGGTGGCCGTCGCCCCGGACGCGCGGCCCTGGGACCCCGCAGGAAACTATGTCCTGGTGCTGGTCAACGCGTTGAACGCGCCCACGCTCAAGGCCCTCGGCTATGCCCGTGCGATGCGTCCCACCTCGCTGGACGCGCTGATCGTCGCCATCGATCCCGGCGATGTACGCGGGCTGCGCGAGCAGTGGGACGCCCATGACATCGACGTACCCCTGCGGGTGCTCAGCGCGCCCTACCGGGACTTCACCCAGCCGGTGATCGACCACGTCCTGGGCGTCTGTGCACGGCATCCGGGCGGCGCCGTCACGGTCGTCATCCCCGAATACCTCGTCGGGCGCTGGTGGGAACAGCCGCTGCACAACCAGAGCGCACTGCGGCTCAAGGCCCGGCTGCTGTTCACGCCGGGGGTGACGGTGGTCAACGTGCCCTACCGGCTCCCGTCGGGCAGGGCGCGCGACCGCAGCGCCTAGCGGAGACACCCCCCAGCAGACCGGGCGCGGACGGGCGGACGGGCGGACGGGCGGACGGGCGAGCTGACCGCCGGACCGGGCCGCCGGGGCCCCGCCGGCCCCGCCGGTCCTGCCGCTCCCGCCGGTCTCAGGCCGCCGCCCGGTGGCCCTTCGGCTCGGCGGCGGTGAGCGCGGCCTTGGTGACATCGGCGACCAGCTCGACGACGTCGGGCCCGTACGCCTGCGAGTTGACCACCTTCAGCAGCAGACAGAACTGGCCGTCGGTGCCGTGCTTACGGGCCAGCCGGGCCCGGTTGCGGACCAGATGGCGGACGGCGGCCCGGTGGGTGACCGGCCGCTGGCCGGCCGCCAGGAACACCGGGCGGTCGCCGCCCTCACCGGCGGTCAGCCGCGCCAGCAGGACATATTCGACCGCGCCGGGCTCCACCCGGTACGCCGTCCCGCCGATCGTGAAGGTGCCGCGGCCCGCGCCGGACTCGTCGCCCGGGTGCACCGCGACACCCGGCAGCAGATTGGCCAGATGGGCCGCCAGCCGCCGGTGCGCGGTCGGGTCGCCGACACAGAACTCGGTGCGCGCCCCGAAGCCCTGCAGGCCGGTGTCGTGCGGGGCCACCTCGGGGTGCGCACCACAGTTCTCGATCACCGCGGCCAGCCCGAGCAGCGCCAGGGCGTCATGGCGGGGGATGCTCCAGTGCGCCGAGGAGTTGTCCCGGTGGGTGACCAGCACGCACTCCGAACCGTCCGGCAGCCCGAAGAAGCCTTGTTCGCGGGTCAGCTTCCGCCGGACCGTCGCCGCGTGCACGGCCCAGCCGGCCGCCAGGCCCACGATCAGGGCCACGGCCGCCGCGGTCAGGAGCAGCAGGGTGTCGTCCATGGCCGGGGAGCGTAGCGGCTCACCGGGTGGGTGTTCGAGGGCGGGGAGGGGCCCCGGGGCGGCTTGCCCCGGTCCGTACCGGCCTACCTGATCCGTACGGAAAAGGGGCAGCTGATCCCTGCCGTCCTCAAGGCCGACCGGCCGTCCCGCGCCGACGCCGTCAGGCGAAAAGCCCTCTGTCCGCGGGCTGTTGGGCCGGGTAGGCTCCGGCCCCTGCCGCCCCCCGTGCGCACGCTCGGGAGGAATATCCGGTATGAGCAGAGCCCGACGCCTGCCACGGTCCTGGGAGCGGCCGCCGCGCCGCCCGGCTCCCTGGCGGCGGTCCCGGCCGCCGCCGCGCCACCTGGGCAACGTCGCCGCCTGCACCCTGACCATCGAGCAGACCGGCGGCAGCGGCATCGTCGTCCCGCACCGCGGCTTCCTGCTCGACGACGAGCTCACGGACTTCTCCTTCGCGCCCGCGGATCCGGCGGTCCATGACCCCAACCTTCCGGGGCCCGGCGAGCGGCCGCGCTCGTCCATCTCGCCGGCGGTCGTGCTGCGCCACGGCCGGCCGGTGGTGGCGCACCGCTCGTCCCGCCGCCGGCTCGTGACCGGGCGTCACACTGCCGGAAACACGGCGGGCCGCTGTGTGCCGTCCGTGTGTCGTCTATGTGGCGCACCGCGCGGCATCGTTGATGGCCCTCGCCGAGACGATTAGCCTCCTGGGACCGTTCGTTCGAATGAGCGGTCCCAGGGAGGGCACGCAGCGTGAGCGTTGACGAGAGTCAGGACAGCGAGACCGGCCCGGCCCCGGCCCGGCGCACCGGCGCCGAGGCCGGGGAGTGGGAAGGCCTCGCCGAGCAGGCGCGGGCGCTGGCCGAGGGGCGGGTGACCTCGACCGCCCTGGTACGTCGGTCGCTGGAACGCATCGAGGCCACCCAGGCCAGTGTCAACGCCTTCCGGCGGGTACGGGCCGAGGCGGCGATGGCGGAGGCCGCACAGGCCGACCGCAGGCTGGCGCACGGCGAGCGGCTGCCGTTGCTCGGGGTACCGGTCGCCGTCAAGGACGACACCGATGTGGCGGGTGAGCCCACCGCGTTCGGCTGCGCCGGCGAGTTCCCGCCCAAGGAGCGCGATGCCGAGGTCGTCCGGCGGCTGCGCGCGGCCGGAGCGATCATCGTCGGCAAGACCAACGCCTGCGAACTGGGACAGTGGCCGTTCACCGAGGGCCCGGCCTTCGGCAACACCTGCAACCCGTGGAACCTCGCCCACACCCCGGGCGGCTCCTCCGGAGGTTCGGCCGCCGCGGTCGCGGCCGGGCTGGTACCCGCCGCGCTCGGCACCGACGGCGCCGGTTCGGTCCGCATCCCCGCCGCCTGGTCCCATCTCGTCGGCATCAAACCCCAGCGCGGCCGGATCTCCACCTGGCCGGACCCGGAGGCCTTCCAGGGCATCACCGGGATCGGACCGCTGGCCCGTACGGTCGAGGACGCGGCGCTGCTGCTGGACGTGGCCAGCGGCAACCACAACGGCGATCTGCACCGGCCGCCCGCCATCGCGGCGCGCGAGGCGGCCGGCCGCGACCCGGGCCGGCTGCGGATCGCGCTCTCGTGGAAGGCCGCCTTCACCTTCACCCCCAAGCCGCTGCACCCCGACGTCCGGGACGCGGTGACGGGCGTGGCCCGCACCCTGGCCCGGCTGGGGCACTTCGTGGAGGAGGCGGAGCCGGACTACGGGCTGGTCGGACTGGCCTTCGTTCCGCGTGCCACGGCCGGGGTGGGGGAGTGGGCGGGCCGGGTCCCCGACCCCTCCCTCCTGGACCGGCGTACGCGGGAGGCGGCGCGGATGGGCCGGTTGCTCGGCGGGCCCGTACTGCGCCGGGCACGGGCCGTCGAGAGGCGTCAACAGCGCCGGATCGGCGCGCTGTTCGGCCCCTATGACGTCCTGCTGACGCCGACCACCGCCACCCCGCCCCCGCGGATCGGTACGCTCGCCAAGCTCAGCGGCTGGCGTACGGATCAGGCCATGATCGCAGCCTGCCCGTACGCCTGGCCGTGGAACGTCCTCGGCTGGCCGGGCGTGAGCGTCCCCGCCGGATTCAGCGCCGGAGGTCTGCCGCTGGGTGCCCAGTTGCTCGGCCCGGCCCATGCCGAGCCGCGGCTGATCTCGCTGGCCGCCCAGCTCCAGGACGATCTGCGCTGGCACGAGCGGCGGCCTGCGGAGCATCCGGCGTCGCCGGACGGCGCACGACCCTGAGGCGTACCTCCCTGAGACGTACATCCCGCGAGGCAACACCCCTGAGGCGGACATCCCCGGCGACGCACGTCCCGTGACACACACCCCTGAGACCCGGGCCCCCGAGGCGTACCTGCCCGCGGCGGACGTACGCCCCCCGAGATGCTTGCGCCGCGCCTCAGCCGAGGAGTTCGAGGATCGCCTCGGTGGTATCGGTCTCGCCCAGCCGCGGGAAGATCTTCTCCAGGCTGTTGCGGTGTGCGTCGGCGTCCAGGTCGGTCATCGCGTCGGTGGCGAGGGTGACGTGGTAGCCGTGCTCGTGCGCGGCACGGGCGGTGGACTCCACCCCGATGCTGGTGGCGATGCCGGCGAGGACGACCTGGGTCACCCCGCGGCGGCGCAGCTCCAGATCCAGGTTCGTGCCGTGGAAGGCGCCCCACTGCTGCTTGGTGACGAGGATGTCGCCGGGCTGCCTGTCGAGCTCGGGCACCAGCTCGGCCCAGTCGGCGGGCGGGCTGCCGGCGGGCCGCGCGGTCTGCGTACGGCCCGGGGCGCCGCCCGCGACGTTCACCAGGACGACCGGCAGTCCGCGCGCACGGAACGCGGTGGCCAGCCGCGCGCCCCGCTCGACGACCTCCTTGGAGGGCACCGGCGCGCCGGGCAGAGCGGCGATGCCCTTCTGCAGGTCGATCAGTACCAGGGCGGTCGTGGTGTCGAGGGTGGTGGCGGGCATGGGTGCTCCTTGTGTGGTGATGGGCGGTGGAGATGGTGGAGGTGGTGCGGGTGTGGCCGTTGCGGCGGGTGACCGGTGGCCGGATTTAGACGCCGCTCCCGGTGGCCCCGGCCCGCAGACCGCGATCGGCGAGGGTCAGGACGAGCAGCGCCAGGCCGAGCACGATGCCGATCAGCGCGATCTCGTGCAGCCCGGAGTCCGAGGCGCGCTGCCCGTAGAGCAGCCCGATCAGGCCGGACGCGGTGATCGCACCGAGGTACTGGGCGGTGCGCTGGAGCCCGGCCGCCGCGCCCACGCCGTCGGCCGGGGCCTGGGCGTAGACGGCGGCCTGATTGCCGGTGGAGGCCAGGCCCTGCGGGATACCGAAGAGCGCCCCGGCACACAGCAGCGCGACCAGCGGGCCGGTGCCCTGCAGCAGGAGGAAGACCGCGCTGCCCAGGGCGAGACACACCGCGGCGAGGGTCAGCGGAGCGCGGATGCCCTTCGTCCGGGCGCCGACGAGCGAGCAGACCGCGGCCGCCAGGGACATCGGCAGCATGATCAGTCCGGCCTGGAAGGACGAGGCCCCGTACGCCTGCTCCAGCCACTGGCTGAAGCCGTACAGCACGCAGTAGATGACCAGATAGGTCAGTCCCTGGCGGAGGTAGGTGCGCACCAGTGGGCTGTTGTGGGTGAGCATCCGCAGGTCGATGAAGGGTGCCGGGTGGCGCAGCTGCCACCACACCAAGGCGCCCGCGAGCACCCCGGCCGGTGCCAGGAGCAGCCACTGCGGGTCCGCCAGGCGCAACAGGAAGACCATGGCGCAGGTGAGCGCCGCGGCGAACAGCGCGATACCCAGCGGGTCGAGGGAACCGGAGGCGGGCCCGGCGCGCTCCGGCCGGGCGCCCTTCCGGTCGGCGGGGAGCCAGGCGAGCGCGCCGAGCAGAGCGAGCAGCGCGAGCGGGACGTTGACCGCGAACACCGCGCGCCAGCCGGCGGTCGCGGCGAGCAGTCCGCCGAGCGTGGGGCCGACGGCGGCGCTGCCCAGCGCGGCGAGCGAGAGCCGGCCGAGCACCCGGCGGGGGGTGGCAAGGCCGGTCCGCCGTGACTCGGCGCGCAGCACCGCCATCGCGGCGGGGTAGGCCGCCGCGGTGCCGATCCCGAGCACGACCCGGGAAACGATCAGCAGCGCGAAGGTGGGCGCGAGCGCCCCGACGACGCCCGCGGCGCAGACGGTCAGCGCGCCGGCGACGAACACTCGGCGGGGCCCGACGCGGTCCGCCAGCCGCCCCATCGACGGCTGGCCCACCGCGCTGGCGAGGTACATCGCGGAGATGAGCCAGGCGGTGTCGGCGGCACCGACGTGAAAATCCTGGCCGATGGCCACCAGGGCGGTGGCGATCATCGTCGAGTTGATGGGGTTCAGCAGCGAGCCGAGCAGCAGGGGCGCCATCAGCCGGGCGCCGAAGGCCGGGCCGGAGCCGGTGGCCGTGTCGGGGACGGTGGCCGTACCTGGGCAGCCCGTACCTGGGCCGCCCGCGCCCGGACCGGCCGGGGCGGGGTGCATCCCGGCATCCGTCCCGGCATCCGTCCCGGCTTCCGTCCCGGCTTCCGCTCCGGCCTTCCTCCTGGTGTTCATTCCGGCATCAGCCGCCGTATCAGCGCGGTGGCCGACTCCAGGGTCTGCTGCTCCTGCGGAGTCAGCCGGTCGGCGATGGCCTCGGCCAGCCAGTTGTGCTTGGCCTGCCGTACGACGGCGAGCACCCGGTGGCCCTCCTCGGTCAGCGAGAAGACCACCTGCCGGCCGTCCGTCGGATGCGGGTTGCGGGCGAGGATGCCGCGCTCCTCCAGCGCCCCGACGGTCAGCCGCATCGACTGAGGGCGGACCAGCTCGGCGCGGGCCAGGGCGGCGATGGTGGCCTCGCCGTCGGTGTCGATCCGGCTGATCACCGCGCGCTGGGTCGGGGTGAGCTCCCCGTGCGGCGAGGCGGCGCGCAGATGTCGCATGAGCAGGGAGACGGTGGCGCCCAGCTCCGTCGCCAGGCGTTCCTGGTCTTTTTCCGGCATATCTCCAGCGTAAATATCGACAGGGAAACTTGCAAGTTTTCCTGTCGATATCGCGGACGCGCCATGCGGAGATGGTCTTGCCACGGTGCGTGACGGGGCTTACGGTCACCTCCACACGCGTAGATCCCGCGCGGGCTGCAGGCTGACGCATCGACAAAGGAGCAGCTCATGGCCGATGTTGTGCGTGCCGCACTGGTCCAGGCGACCTGGACCGGCGACACCGAATCGATGATCGCGAAGCATGAGGAGTACGCCAGAGCGGCGGCCGCGCAGGGCGCGAAAGTGATCGGCTTCCAGGAAGTCTTCAACGCTCCGTACTTCTGCCAGGTCCAGGAGCCCGAGCACTACCGCTGGGCCGAGCCGGTGCCCGACGGGCCGACCGTACGGCGGATGCAGGACCTCGCCCGCGAGACCGGCATGGTCATCGTCGTCCCGGTCTTCGAGGTCGAACAGTCCGGCTTCTACTACAACACCGCGGCCGTCATCGACGCCGACGGCACGGTCCTGGGCACCTATCGCAAGCACCACATCCCGCAGGTCAAGGGCTTCTGGGAGAAGTACTACTTCAAGCCGGGGAACGCCGGCTGGCCGGTCTTCGACACCGCCGTGGGCAAGGTCGGCGTCTACATCTGCTACGACCGCCACTTCCCCGAGGGCTGGCGGCAGTTGGGCCTCAACGGCGCCCAGCTCGTCTACAACCCCTCCGCCACCTCCCGCGGCCTGTCCGCCTACCTCTGGCAGCTGGAACAGCCCGCGGCGGCCGTCGCCAACGAGTACTTCATCGCGGCGATCAACCGGGTCGGGGTCGAGGAGTACGGCGACAACGACTTCTACGGCACCAGCTACTTCGTCGACCCGCGCGGCCGGTTCGTCGGCGACGTGGCCAGCGACTCCAAGGAGGAACTGGTCATCCGCGACCTCGACTTCGATCTGATCGACGAGGTCCGCCAGCAGTGGGCGTTCTACCGCGACCGCCGCCCCGACGCGTACGACGGGCTGGTGCAGCCATGACCCGGACCCCCCATGACCCGGCGAGCCTGCACGCCCGCCACCAGGCCGTCCTGCCCTCCTGGCTCAGCCTGTACTACGAGCGGCCTCTCGAACTCACCCACGGTGAGGGCCGCCACGTCTTCGACGCCGAGGGCAACCGCTACCTCGACTTCTTCGGCGGCATCCTCACCACCATGACGGCCCACGCGCTGCCCGAGGTGACCAAGGCAGTCAGCGAGCAGGCCGGCCGCATCATCCACACCTCCACGCTCTATCTCTCGCGCCCCATGGTCGAGCTGGCGGAGCGGATCGTGGCGCTCTCCGGCATCCCCGATGCCCGGGTCTTCTTCACCACCTCCGGTACCGAGGCCAATGACGCGGCCCTGCTGCTGGCCACCACGCACCGCCGCTCCAACCAGATCCTGGCGATGCGCAACAGCTACCACGGCCGGTCGTTCTCCACCGTCGGCATCACCGGCAACCAGAGCTGGTCCCCGACCAGCCTCTCGCCGCTGCAGACGCTCTATGTGCACGGCGGGGTACGCAGCCGCGGCCCGTACGCCGGGCTGAGCGACGCCGCGTACATCGCCGCCTGCGTCGCCGACCTGGAGGACATGCTCCAGCAGACCGCGGGCGGCGTCGCCGCGCTGATCGCCGAACCGGTCCAGGGCGTCGGCGGGTTCACCATGCCGCCGGACGGCCTCTACGCCGCGTTCCGCGAGGTGCTGGCCCGGCACGGCATCCTCTGGATCAGCGATGAGGTGCAGACCGGCTGGGGCCGCACCGGCGACCACTTCTGGGGCTGGCAGGCGCACGACGGCAACGGCCCGCCCGACCTGCTCACCTTCGCCAAGGGCATCGGCAACGGCATGTCCATCGGCGGGGTGGTGGCCCGTGCCGAGGTGATGAACTCGCTCTCCGCGAACTCCATCTCCACCTTCGGCGGCAGCCCCGTCACCATGGCCGCGGGCCTTGCCAACCTCAACTACCTCCTCGAACACGACCTCCAGGGCAACGCCCGGCGGGTCGGCGGCCTGCTCATCGAGCGGCTGCGGGCGGTCGCGGCCGGCGTCGATCTCGTACGGGAGGTGCGCGGCCGCGGCCTGATGATCGGCATCGAACTGGTCAGGCCCGGCACCGACGAGCGCTCACCCGAGGCCGCCTCGCTGGTCGTGGAGGCCGCCAGGGAACGCGGCCTGCTGGTCGGCAAGGGCGGCCAGGGCGGTGCCTCGCTGCGGATCGCACCGCCGATGACGCTGACGGTCGCCGAGGCGGAAGAGGGCGCGGAACTGCTCGCGGACGCGCTGCGGTCGGTGCAGGGGATGCCGGCCACTTCGTAGCGGCCGCCGCCGTGGCCGGGGCGGGGGCTTCACGCCGAGGGGCGCCCCCGCTCCTGCGCGGTGTGCCCCGGCCCGACTCACCCCGTCCCGGCGAACTCGCGCACCGTGTCGGCCAGCAGGGTGAAGAACCGCGTGTGCGCGCGCCGGCTGCACGGGGCCTCCGGGTTCCACGGCAGCAGCCGGGCCCGGGCCTCGATCGCGCGCCAGTGCTCGTCGGCCCGGAGCTCCTGCGGCCGGGCGGCATTGGCCCGTACGTCCCCGAGCACGATGTCCGGACCCATCTGCGCGGCCTCCGCCCAGCCGACCGTGGACCAGTTCAGCCCGGCGCCCGCGGCCGGCTCCAGCAGGCCGAGGCCGTGTTCGGTCAGCGCCCGCAGGTCCGGCCAGGAACCGGGCCGCGCCAGATGTACCCGCTCCGGCCCCGCGGGCGACAGCGCCAGTACCCGCGGCCGCACCGGGCCGCCGGTCGCCTGCCGCAGGGCATCCTCCGCGGCGTCCAACTCGCGTGCGACGCCGAGGGGTTCGCCCCGCCCGAGTGAACCGGCGAGCGCCGCGAACCGTTCGCGCACTCCGGCCAGGCTCCGCCCCGGGCCCACCGCGACCGTGGCCACCGGGACATGCGCCTCCAGCTCCAGCGCGGTCTTCTGCTCCAGGCCGTAGACCTGCTCGCCGTCGTACGTCACGGCCACGACGAGGTCCGGCTCCGCCTCCAGCAGGGTGTCCGGGTGCAGCGCGCTGCCCGAACCCAGGTAGGGGATCTCCGCGAGCGGCAGCTCACCGCCCTTCGCGGGGTCGGGGGCGGCGCCGTCGTGCTGGGACCCGAAGAGCCCCACGGGACGTATGCCGTGGTCCCACAGCGTCGCCCCCGCCTGTATGTACGCCACGATCCGCAACGGCCGGTCCCCGGCCACCGCAAGGCGCCCCCGGTCGTCGGAGAACTCCCACGGTGTGCTGTGCTCCATGCCCTCTCGCCTCTCTGCATCGTCCGCCAGGATGCTGCGGCGCTCGCGAGGATTGCCCGCCGGCGTCGGCGCATACCTGCCCAACGGGCCGCGCCCGCACCCCTCCGGCGGGTACCGCTGCACCCGCACCCGCACCCGCCCCCGCGCCCGGCCCCGCGTTGAACCGTCCAGATGATCGTCGGCGCAACACGAACGTCTCCGCTGATTAACGGTCACGGTATTGCCACCGTGGGTGACATGCTTCTACGGTCTCCTTCTCGACCGCGATCTACGGGTGTAGACCGGTTGTGGCGTGGCGTCAGCGGAGCGGACCTGCCGAGGGGATGGTGCGCGTCGGCTCCGCCTTCCCGTGCCGCCGATGTCGCTGGTGTGGAAGGAGCAGGATGGTGAGCCGTACGGTCGTCCGGGGCGGACTGGTGATCACAGCCGCCGACGAGATCCACGCCGATGTCCTGGTGGAGGACGGGCGGATCGCCGCCCTCGCCGCGCACGGCAACCCCACCGCCGACCGCTGGGGGGAGACGGCGGACCGCATCCTCGACGCCACCGGCAGATATGTCATCCCGGGTGGCGTCGACGCCCACACCCACCTGGACTTCCCCTTCGGCGGGACCTTCTCCTCCGACAACTTCGAGACCGGGACCCGCGCCGCCGCCTGGGGCGGCACCACCACTCATCGACTTCGCGGTCCAGTCCCGCGGCAAGTCGCTCCGCGCCGGCCTGGACACCTGGCACGCCAAGTCCGACGCCCAGTGCGCCATCGACTACGCGTTCCACATGATCCTCTCGGACGTCAACGAGCACACCCTCAAGGAGATGGACCTCCTGGTGGCGGAGGGCGTCACCTCCTTCAAGCTGTTCACCGCCTACCCCGGCGTCTTCTACAGCGACGACGGACAGATCCTGCGCGCGATGCAGCGCTCCGCCGACAACGGCGGCCTGGTGATGATGCACGCCGAGAACGGCATCGCCATCGACGTCCTCGTCGAACAGGCGCTGGCCGAGGGGAAGACCGACCCCCGCTACCACGGCGAGGTCCGCCGGGTCCTGCTGGAGGCCGAGGCCACCCACCGCACCATCCAGCTCGCGCGGGTGGCCGGCGCACCGCTCTACGTCGTCCATGTCTCCGCCGAGGAAGCCCTCGCGGAGATCGCCCAGGCCCGCGACAAGGGGCTGAACGTCTTCGGTGAGACCTGCCCGCAGTATCTGTTCCTGTCCACCGACAACCTCGCCGAGCCCGACTTCGGGGGCGCCAAGTACGTCTGCTCCACGCCGTTGCGGCCCCGTGAGCACCAGGAGGCGTTGTGGCGCGGGCTGCGCACCAACGACCTCCAGGTGGTCTCCACCGACCACTGCCCCTTCTGCTTCCAGGGGCAGAAAGAGCTCGGCCGCGGCGACTTCTCCAAGATCCCCAACGGGATGCCCGGGGTGGAGAACCGGATGGACCTCCTCCACCAGGCCGTCGTGGAGGGCCGGATCAGCCGCCGCCGCTGGATCGAGATCGCCTGCGCCACCCCGGCCCGGATGTTCGGCCTCTACCCGAAGAAGGGCACCATCGCCCCCGGCGCCGACGCCGACCTCGTCATCTACGACCCCACCGCACAGCAGACCGTCTCGGCCGAGACCCACCACATGAACGTCGACTACTCGGCGTACGAGGGCAAAGAGCTCACCGGACAGGTCGAAACGGTCCTCTCGCGGGGCGAACTCGTCATCGACAGGCGGGAGTTCACCGGCCGCGCGGGGCACGGCCAGTACATCCCGCGTGGCACCTGCCAGTACCTCATCTAAGGAGCGCCGCCGTGGACTTCGGAGTTGTTCTGCAGGCCGACCCGCCCTCCTCCGCCGTGGTGTCCCTGATGCGCCGTGCCGAGCGCAACGGCTTCCGCTACGGCTGGACCTTCGACTCGACCGTGCTGTGGCAGGAACCGTTCGTCCTCTACAGCCGCGTCCTGGAACACACCGAGCGGCTGATCGTCGGCCCGATGGTCACCAACCCCTCCACCCGCGCCCCCGAGGTCACCGCCTCCACCTTCGCCACCCTCAACGAGATGTACGGCAACCGCACCGTCTGCGGTATCGGCCGCGGCGACTCCGCGATGCGGGTGGCCGGGCGGCCGCCCAACACCCTGGCCCGGCTGGGCCAGGCCATCGGCGTCATCCGCGACCTGGCCGAGGGGCGCGAGGCGTACGTCGGCGACCACCGGATCAAGATCCCCTGGATCAAGGACGGCAAGCTCCCGGTATGGATGGCCGCCTACGGGCCCAAGGCCCTCGCCATGGCCGGCGAACTGGCCGACGGCTTCATCCTCCAGCTCGCCGACCCCTTCCTCACCGAATGGATGATCAAGGCCGTACGGACCGCGGCGAAGGACGCCGGACGCGACCCCGCCGACATCACCATCTGTGTCGCCGCACCGGCCTATGTGGGCGACGACCTGGACCACGCCCGCGAGCAGTGCCGCTGGTTCGGCGGCATGGTCGGCAACCACGTCGCCGACCTCGTCGCCCGCTACGGCGAGCACTCCGGCATGGTGCCGGACGAGCTGACCGCGTACATCAAGTCCCGGGAGGGCTACGACTACGCGCACCACGGCCGGTCGGGCAACCCGGACGCCGGCTTCGTGTCGGACGCGGTCATCGACCGCTTCTGCCTCCTCGGCCCGGCCGCCGCGCACGTCGAAAAGCTGCGACAGCTCAAGGCCCTGGGCGTGGACCAGTTCGCGCTCTACGCCATGCACGACGCCAAGGAATCCACCATCGACGCCTACGGAGCGGAGATCCTTCCCGCGTTCGCCGACTGAACGGGCGCGGGGGCGGGGCGGCGCACCCCGCCTTCGCCGGGGCGGCACCGGAGCGCCCGGCGAGCGCCCGGCGAACGCACCGGCGGCCGACGGCGGTCCACCCCCCGGCCGGGCGCCACGACCGATGAAATGCCGCGCCGCCCGGCCACCGGGCGGCCCGCACCCGGACGAAAGGCCCCCGCATGTCCGCGACCCCCTCACCCGTGCCGCCGGAACTCCCCATAGCGCACCCGGGCCAGCTCACCGCCCGGGACGGCCGCGTCGAACCCGCCCCGGGAGCCATCGCCGTGGACGGCCGGTACGTCAACGCCGACCTGCGCCCCGTCCCGCTCTCCGAACGCCGCTGGACCACCTACAACTTCACCGCCCTCTGGGTAGGCATGGCCCACAACATCCCCTCCTGGACCCTCGCCTCCGGCCTGGTCGCGCTCGGCATGGACTGGAAGCAGGCAGTCCTGACCATCGCGCTGGCAAACCTCGTCGTCCTCGTACCGATGCTGCTCACCGGGCATGCGGGGCCGAAGTACGGCATCCCCTTCCCCGTCCTGGCGCGGGCGTCGTTCGGGCTGCGCGGCGCCAATCTGCCCGCGCTGGTGCGGGCCGCCGTGGCCTGCTGCTGGTTCGGCATCCAGACCTGGATCGGCGGCCAGGGCATCTACGTCCTGCTGGGCAAGATCTTCGGCGGTGACTGGGCCGGGGCGGCGTCGGTCGGCGGCTACCCCTGGACCCTCTGGCTCTGCTTCCTGGTGTTCTGGGTCATCGAACTCGCCATCATCCACCGGGGCATGGAGACCCTGCGCCGCTTCGAGAACTGGGCCGCGCCCTTCGTCCTGGTCGGCGCCCTGGCACTGCTCGGATGGATGGCGGCCAAGGCGGGCGGGTTCGGCCCGCTGCTGGACCAGCCGAGCGCACTGGGCTGGGGCGAGCACTTCTGGCGGGTCTTTTTCCCGTCCCTCATGGGAATGATCGGCTTCTGGGCGACCCTGTCCCTCAACATCCCCGACTTCACCCGCTTCGGAGCCGGGCAGCGGGCCCAGGTCTGGGGGCAGTCCCTCGGGCTGCCGACCACGATGACCGCGTTCGCCCTGCTCTCCGTACTGGTCACCTCAGGCTCACAGGCGGTGTACGGGGCGCCGATCTGGGACCCGGTCGCGCTGGCCGGGAAGTCCGACAGCGTCTTCGGCCTGCTCTTCGCCCTGGTCACGGTCCTGATCGCGACGATCTCCGTGAACATCGCCGCCAATGTCGTCTCACCCGCCTACGACCTGGCCCACCTGGCACCGAAGTTCATCACCTTCCGTACGGGCGCGCTGATCACCGGCGTGGTCGGCGTGATCATCCTGCCGTGGAAGCTCACCGCCACCCCCGAGCTGTACATCTTCACCTGGCTCGGCGTGGTCGGCGGGCTGCTCGGCACCGTCGCAGGCATCCTCATCGCCGACTACTGGATCATCCGCCGTACCGTCCTCGACCTCGCCGACCTCTACCGGCCCGGCGGCCGCTACTGGTACACGGCCGGCTGGAACTGGCGTGCCGTCCTCGCCTTCGCCGTCGGCGGCCTGCTGGCGGTGGGCGGCTCCTACTCCCAGCCCGGCAAGGGCCCCTTCCCCGCCCACGGTCTGCTCCCGTTCCTCAAACCCCTGGCCGACTACGGCTGGGCGGTGGGCCTGGCCACCGCGCTGACGCTCTACACGCTGCTGATGGCCACGGCATCCGGGCGGGCCACCCGGCCCGTCTGACGACGGCGCGGCGGTGCGACGGCCCGGCCAGGACGGAGTTCCGCGTCAGCCCCGCCCGAGGACGGAGTTCCGCGTCAGCCCCGCCCGAGGACGCAGAACTCGTTGCCCGCCGGGTCGGCCAGGACGACCCAGGAGACGTCCCCCTGGCCCACGTCGGCCCGTACCGCGCCGAGGCCTTCGAGCCGGGCGACCTCCTTCGCCTGATCATCGACGGGGTCGGCCATCACGTCGAGGTGGACGCGGTTCCCTACGACCTCGTCGTCGGGCGTGCGGCGGAACTCCAGGTACGGCCCGACACCCTTGACGGAGCGCAGCAGGGCGTGGTCGTCGGTCAGCTCGTGGACGGTCCAGTCGATCGCCTCGCCCCAGAACCGGACCATGGCCCGCGGGTCGGCGCAGTCGACGACCACGGCGGCTATCGGCCCGGTGTCCCGGTAGAGCTCCCGGGGCTCCAGGACGCTGAACACGTTGCCTTCCGGGTCGGCCATCACCGTCCACGGCACGTCGCCCCGGCCCGCATCGGCGGGCGTCGCCCCGAGCTCCGTCAGACGGGCGACCAACTCCGCCTGATGGGCGTCGGAGGTGGTGGCGAGTTCGAGGTGCACGCGGTACCTCACCGTCTCCGGGGCCGGGACGCGGACGAGATCGATGCAGACGGCGGACGGGTCCGGCCAGTCGAAGCCGACGGGTAGCAGGTTGGTGACTCCGGGCCCTTCGCTGGAAACTCCCCAGCCGAGCACCTCCGCCCAGAACTGGCCGAGCGCCGAGTCGTCCCGGGCCTTGAAGTTCACCTGAACAAGTTGCAGCGTCATGCCGCATACCTTAGTGATCCCGCATCGGGCAGGCGTGCGAAATGCAGGCGGAGATCACCGGAACGTGTCTGCCGCGGACGTGTACTCCCTGGCGAACGACCGGCAACAGACCAGACCGTGCTGCGAGCCGGCGAAGAGCACCCAGGAGAGGGGCACAGCCATGTCCGGTCCTCAGGCGGCGGGGTGATCTCCGAGGAGCGCCGCTACCTCCGGCACCCTTCGGAAGGGCTTCAAGCTCTCAAGAACCACCCGCGCCCGGTCAGCCGTTCGCTCAGATGCGCTGCCGACGGAAAGAGCCAGCATGCGTGCTGCGGTTGCTGCGGCTTCCTCCGGCTCGTTGGCGTCCGCATAAGCCACCGCCAGCCATGAGAGGTAGAGCGCCAACTCCCGTGCGTGCGTGGTGTCGTAGCGGTCCAAGACCCGGGCCAGGAGCGGAACGGCACGAAGCGGCCTGTGCAGCTCCGTGTAGACCCTGGCGTCCATGACCTCCAGCTCCTCCACGGACACCCAGTAAGTCCAGTCCGGTTCATCCGCCCCGTGCTCATCCGTGAGCGCTTCGTGGGCCTTGCCCAGTGCCCGGATCGCCTCTTGCGGGCGGGCGGCCCTGGTGTGTGCCCATGCCACGCGGTCCAGGAACAGCGCGCGTGCGCGGGGTGGGGCGTCCGGTCCGGCGGCGTCAACGGCGGCCACCGCCATATCCACGGCCTCACGGGGATCACCTTGATTCGCCACCTGGTAAGCGAGCGTGCCCAGAAGCTGACCCGCAAGGGTGCCGTCTCCGGCTTTCTGCGCGGCAGAGAGCCCCAGGCGGTAAACCTTCTCCGCCTCCGCGTACGCTCCGGCGTCACTGGCCACCCAACCCACGATCTGCGCCAGCTCCGCAATCGCCCTGAGGAGATCCCGCCCAACAGCTGTGGTGTGCGTGGTCGTTCGGTAGAGGTCGACCGCGGACTTCAGATCACGGCGTGCGCGTCCGATCAGGTCTCGTCCATACACCACGTCGTCCGCCAGCCGAAGGCCGTGGACCCGGTTGGCCAGGTCCACCACCGTGGACTGCCCGATCCGCCGGCCAAGACCTCCGACCAGCGGGGCGAACGGGTCACCGGGCGGGAGGAAGTCATCCACCGTGCGTGGTTCGGGCGGGGCGGTCGCCTCCTCTACAGCCGTTGCTGCCTCTAATTCCTCCCTGGACACCCCTAAGGCGGTAGCCAGAACGGGCAGCCATTCGCGCGGCTTCCGCTTCCCTGCCTCCCACCGGTACACGTCCTGACGCCCAAGGGCGGCATTCAGCCCCAGTGTGGGGAGATCGCGGGCGACTTCGTTCAGCTTCTCCGCCAGGCGATCCTGCGACCAGCCGCGCGCTTTGCGGAGGCGTCTGATCATTGCCCGGATGGTCTCCCCAGTCATGATCCCAGTCTGGCCCACACAGAGGCATACACGCAGGCCGCTCCGGAAGCACAACGGGACCGGAATGCTGGCGTCATGGCAGGTGACCCGCGCAGAGACGAGGAAGTACCGGAAGACGGTGCCTTGACGCCCTTGGGCACCACGGTCCTCCGGTGGGAGAGACGACGGTGGCACCTGGACACACTGGCGCCGCCGCATCACCCGTATGCGAAGCAGAGCCGTGCCCTCATGGAACGCACCCTGGCGGGGTTATGGAGCGTGCGTCATGGCTGCCGCTGATCGTGCCCGGGCCGTCGTGAGGGCTGCCGGCCCGGAACCGGAACCCGTCGCCGTTCCCGGGTGCGACGTGTGCCAGTCCTGCGACCTGGAGCGGGAGCCGGCGCGCAGGGACGGACATTCGTTGACCCTCCGGAGCTGTAACGCCGTCATCGCGGGCCATCCACACGGAAGGGAGGTACTTGCATGACCACGACTGAGATGCCATCCGCATCCCTCGGATCACCCGAAGAGGTCACGGTGGGGACTGTCGTCGTTGACCGGGACGCCGACATGGTGGCCGTGGTGCGAGAGGCGACGGGCCTGAGGGGCGCTCTGGAGCGACCCACGGGCCTTGTCCGGGGGGTGACTTACGCGGGCCTGCGGCCCGGCACGAAGCGCGATGAAAGACAGCTCCAGGCCCTGGCGAAGCTCCAGCGGGCACGGCCGCGGGGTATGCCGTGAGCTGTACGAAGTGTGCTGACCTGGAACGGGAGTTGAAGGCAGCCGAAAGGGCTGGTGACCGGACCCGGACCGTGGACTGTCGGGTTCTGCTCCGGCGCCATCCGCAACACGACGACGTACCCGTGGAGGCCGCTGCGCATGCCCGGAAGGGAAAGGGAGGTGGCAGGAGTGAGTAGGCCGCTTGGCGCACGCAAGCCGCGGGGCGACTTGAAGAAGACCAGCGCCGTGGTCAAGGACGACCGCAACAAGGACAGCCAACAGGCCCGGAAAGCCGACCTGTTGGCCCGGATGCGGGAGCGTATCCACGGCAAGCCGGACGCCGGCTAGCCCCGGACTCCGCCCCTTTGCCGGATGTCCATGCCCCTTCCGGCGTCCCCCCCCGCGTTGTCGAGGGATCCCGGCAGGGGGAGGCGGGCAAGGCCCCGTGCGACTGTCCCACGGACAGCGGCAGTCGGACGGGTAAGCAACCACCGAGAGATATATGGAGGAGCAGTGACCGTGATTTTTGCTACCGACGATGGCGGCGACGGGCTCCCGGGTGAGCCGTACCCCGGCCCGCATCAGCCCCCGTCCCCCGACGGTGGCCCGGGTCGGCCCAACCCGCCCAAGGGTGCCTGACCCGGTGACCACCGACGCACCACAGGAGCGCCCCGGCCTTGACGGGCCGGGGCGTGTCCTCATGTCTTCAGGGGCCCTCTCCTGCGACTGGGCACCCTCGTACGCGGCCGTTCCCCGCTCCACCGTGTTGCCGGACCTCATCTGGCCGTTCGACATGGCGGCAGGCCGGAGCGTGGCCGTCTCCAAAGCGAACGACCCCGCAAGGTGGCAGGAGTTCGCGGACTCCGACGTACCCATCGTGACGCAATGGGACGACGGGAAACACGCCGGCACCGAACCGGGGCAGGTGCCGACCAGCTCCGCGTCCATGCCCTCCGTGGTGTTCCGGATGCTCCAGGCCCTGGACCTCCGGCCCGGCCACAGGGCCCTGGAGATCGGCGCCGCCACCACCTGGAACGCGTTGCTCATGGCCCACCGTGCGGGGCCGGGGTGCGTGACCACGGTGGAGGTGGACCGGGCGGTGGCCACGGCCGCCATGGCGACGGTGGAGAGGCTGGGGATCCCCCTTCACGTCGTGCACGGCGACGGGTTCCAGGGCTACCCGGAAGGGGCGCCGTATGACCGGGTCATCGCCACGTGCGGCCTGCGGTCCGTCCCGTTCGCGTGGGTCGAGCAGTGCCGTCCCGGCGGGATCATCGTGGCCCCGTGGGGAACGCACTACAGCCACCGCGACGCGGTGGCCCGCCTGGTGGTCGCGCCGGACGGGCAGAGCGCTTCGGGCTCCTTCACGGGACCCGTGGAGTTCATGAAGCTCCGCTCCCAACGGTTCGTCCCGCGGGCGCATTCCGAGTACGTCACGGGCAGCGTGGCCGACGGCGACGAGTCGTCCACGACGGTCACCGAAGCGGAGTTCGTCGGGGAGCAATTCGGCCCGGAGCGCTTCGCCATGGGGCTCCGCGTCCCTCAGTGCTCGTACGTCGAGGCGGAGAAGCGCGACGGCGCACGGCCGGTCTGGTTCTACGGCCTCAGCGACCGGTCCTGGGCCTGTTGCATGTTCCGCGACGGGAAGGCGGCGCGCGTCTGGCAGTCCGGCCCCCGCCGGTTGTGGGACGAAGCGGAGGCCGCGTTCCGGTGGTGGGACGGGCATGGCCGCCCGGACCCCTCGCGGTTCGGTCTGACCGTGACCGCCGAGGGCGAAAGGGTGTGGCTGGACGGTCCGGCCAACTCCTGGACGCTCTGAGAGAGACCGGCCCGCCCGTGCGTGACCCCCGTGGCGCACGGGCGGGGCCTTTGCCATGACGGCCGGTCAGGGGATGCGTGTGGTCCACGCGGCGGTCTCGAACTTGGTGCGGACGAGCTCCCTGGCACGGGCCATCTCCTCGTCGGTGACCTCCCCGCGGGTGAGGCCGTAGCGGGAGCGGAAGGAGCCGATCATCTTCTCGATGACGGCTTCGCGGGGCAGGCCGGTCTGCCGGCGCAGCGGGTCGACGCGTTTCCTGGCGCTCCTGGTGCCCTTGTCGGACAGCTTCTCCTTACCGATGCGCAGCACGTCGAGCATCTTGTCGGCGTCGATGTCGTAGGACATGGTCACGTGGTGCAGCACCGCACCGGGCCCGCCGCCCGGCCCGACCACGCGCTTCTGCGCGGCGCCCGCCACCTTGCCGATCTCGGTGGCGATGTCGTTGAGCGGCTGGTACCACGCCTTGATGCCCATGTCGCCGAGTGCGGTGAGGACCCAGTCGTCGAGGTAGGCATAGCTGTCGGCGAAGGACAGGCCGGACACCAGAGCGTCGGGGACGGCGAGGGAGTAGGTGATGGTGCTCTGCGGCTCCGCGAACATCGCGCCGCCACCGGAGATCCGGCGTACGACCGTGACGCCGTGGCGGGCGATGCCGTCGGGGTCGACTTCGTTGCGCAGGGACTGGAAGCTGCCGATGATGACGGCGGGCGCATCCCACTCCCAGACCCGGAGGGTGGGCGGGCGCCGCCCGGCAGCCACCTCGGTCGTGATGACCTCGTCGAGCGCCATGTGGAGGGCCGGTGGCTGGGGCGCTTCGTGGATGAGCTGCCAGTCGTAGTCGCGCCAGTCCGTGGCCTGGGCCAGGGCACGGCGCACCGCGATGGCCACGCTCTCGCCGGTGAATCCGAACAGCACTGCCGACGGGGGCAGCCCGGCGTCGATCCGGGCGGTGAGGCCGGCGGTGTCCGTGTCGGCCGGGGCGCCTTCCAGCGCGTCGTCGATCTGCAGGATGGCCTCGTCCGGTTCGAGGAAGAAGTCACCCGCGACCCGTACGTTCTTGAGCCGCCCCTCCTCGACGCAGAGGTCCACGACCACGAGCTTGCCCCCGGGGACCTTGTACTCACCGTGCACTGTGCTACCTCCGGGCCCGGCAGACGGCTGAGGGTGCTCAGGATATGTTCAGGTTGCGGCTGGCACGGTCGGGCACCATGACAGCTGATATCCCTGGGGCCGTTGAGGCGCACGCGGCGTCCGGCCCCCCTTCCGCCCCCACTGGCCGGCGCATCCGCTGGAACAAGGTTCCCGAAGTCACGGCGTACTTCTGGGTCATCAAAGTCCTGTGCACCACAGTCGGCGAGACCGCGGCCGACCTGCTGAACGAGAAGCTAGGCCTGGGCCTGACGGGTGTGTCGCTGATGATGAGCGTGCTGCTCGTCGCGGTCCTGGTGGCGCAGTTCCGCACCCGTGCCTACCGGCCCGGCACCTACTGGCTCGCCGTGGCGCTGATCAGCATCGTGGGCACGCTGATCAGCGACAACCTCACCGACAACCTGGGCGTACCGCTGGAGACCAGCACCCTGGCCTTCGCGGTGGCCCTCGTCGTGGTGTTCGTGGCCTGGTACCGCAACGAGCGGACGCTGTCCATCCACCACATCGACACCACCCGCCGCGAGTCCTTCTACTGGCTCGCCGTGCTGTTCACGTTCGCCCTGGGCACCGCGGCCGGTGACCTGGTCGCCGAACGCATGGACCTCGGGTACTGGATCTCGGCCGGCCTGTTCGCCCTGGTGATCGCCGCCGTCGCGGTGGCGCACTTCGCCCTCGGTCTGGACGCGGTGTGGAGCTTCTGGATCGCCTACATCCTGACCCGGCCGCTGGGCGCGTCGATCGGCGACTACCTGTCCCAGCCCACCTCGGGCGGCGGACTCGGCCTGGGCACGGTGATCACCAGCGTGCTGTTCCTGACCGTCATCCTCGGCCTGGTGGTGTTCTTGACGGTCACCCGGCGAGACGTTTCCGAGCCGGAACGGCTCACTGTCCGGGCGAGCTGAGCGCGGGCTCGTCCCGGCACGGACGGGTGAAGCCGGTCCCCTCTGAGCTTCGGGGGTCGGCTTCACCCGTCCGGGGCTGCCTCGCGGGTGCGGTCGGCGGTGTTCAGGATGCGTTCAGGCTGCGGCTGGGAGCGTGGGGCGGTGTGCGACGTCATCGCTGACTGCGGTGTGCCTCGTACCCGCCCATTGCCGCCACTGTGCGCACTTCGCAAGGCCCCCCACGGCACGATGTGAGGCGGTGCGGAGGCGCCCCCCAGGAGGGATCGACAATGCCTGAGCCCGAAGTCCTGACCGACATGGACGTCGCAGGCACCGACAGGTACGTGATGCGGAAGCTCCCGGAGGTCACCCTGGCCTTCTGGGTCATGAAGACCGCCGCGACGACCCTCGGAGAGACGGCCGGTGACCTCTTCGCCCAGACCCTTAAGCTCGGCTACTTCCTGACCACCATCGCGTTGTTCCTGATCTTCGTGGTCACGCTGGTCGTGCAGCTCCGGTCCCGGCGCTACAACCCCTTCTTCTACTGGACCGTCATCCTGTCCACCAGCATGGCGGGCACCACGATGTCCGACTTCATGAACCGGGACGCCAGTGCCAAGTTCCTCACCGACGGCTCGACGTCGCTCGGCTGGGGGCCGCAGGGCCTGGGGCTGGGCTACCCCACAGGGGCCGCCATCCTGATCTCGCTGCTGATCGCCATCTTCGTCATCTGGAAGGCCACCGGTCTGACGTTCGCCATCCGCGACATCGTCACCTTCCGCGCGGAGGCCCTCTTCTGGGCGGCGATCCTGGTGTCGAACACGCTCGGCACGTCCATGGGGGACTTCCTCTCCGACAGCTCCGGACTCGGTTACGCGGGCGGCGCCCTGCTCGTCACCGGTGTGCTCGCCGTACTCGTCGCCCTGATGCGGGTGCCGGCCGTGCCGAACGTCGTGCTGTTCTGGATCGCGTTCGTGCTCACCCGGCCCCTCGGGGCGACCGCCGGTGACTTCCTCACCAAGCCGGTCGCCAAGGGCGGCCTCGACCTCGGCACGGCCGGTTCGTCGGCAGTAATCCTGGCGGTGCTGCTGGGCCTCATGGGATACGCCCACGTGCAGGAGCGCAGGACCGCGGTTCCCGAGGACAAGACCCTCACGGGCGTTTCCTGAGTATCACCGGGACAGGCGCGGCGGTGGCAGGCAGCCGTCCCGCCTGAGGGCGCCGGGCGGGGCCGGGTCACCCGGCGGGCAGGCTCACCACGAAGCGCGTGCCCGGGGTGTGCCCGGCGTCATGGGTCACCTCACCGCCGGCGGAGCGGGCCAGGCGTCGCGCGAGCGGCAGTCCCAGGCCCGCTCCGCCGTGTCCGTCCTCGGGATCCGCGCGCCGACCGGGCTGGAAGAGGTGCGCGGTGAAGGCGGCCGGGACACCGGGACCGTCGTCGACGACCGCTACGCGCATGCCGTCGGGCTCCGGCGAGACCCGGAGCGCGACCCGGGTGCGGGCGTAGCGCAGGGCATTGTCGAGGAGCGGGGCGACGATGCGCTCCAGCAGCGCGGCGGGCACCCCGGCCACCAGGGTGTCCGGACCGGAAACCGTGATCGTGGTCTTCTCGGGGGCTTCGAGCCGGGCGGCGAGCCGGCGCAGCACGGCCATGATGTCCGCCGTGCCGGGAACGGTGTGTGCGCCGGCCCGGGCGTCGTCGAGGACGGTCTCGCAGATGGTGCGCATGGAGGTGGCGGCATCGGCGATGGAGGCGTGCGTGGCGCGGGTTTCGGCGTTCGAGCGGGGGCGGGTCTGCCACCAGTCGAGTTCGGCGGTGATCCGCGCCAGGGGGTTGCGCAGCTCGTGGGAGAGCTCCTGGGTGAGCTGCTGTTCGTGGCGCAGCACGGCACGGATCCGGTCCAGCAGCTCGTCCAGTGAGGCCCCGAGCCGGGTGAGCTCGACGGGGCGGTCCCCGGCGCCGAAGCGCTGGTCGGAGGCGACCACGCTCCACCGGGTGGCCTGCTCGGTCATCGTCCGCACGGGTCGCAGGGCGCGCCCCACCGCCAGTCGGGTCAAAACATAGGTGCAGGCCAGGACACCGGTGTCCAGGGCGAGGGAGGCGATGAGCAGGGTGTCGGCCGAGGCGCGGTACGGCGCGAGGTCCATGGCGGTGACGACGGCGGCAGCGGGCCCGGCACCCGGCCGGACGCCGCCCACGGGCTCGGCGCACAGGCGTATCCGATCACCGGCCGTCACCTCGGCACAGCGTTTGTCGCCGTGCGCGGCGAGACCGGTGGCGGTGCGGGTGACCGTGTCGCCGGGCGGGGCCGAGGCGGGGTGCTCCAACAGCCGGGTGCCCGCGTAGATCCACACGTTGGTGTCGAGGGCGGCGTCGCCCGGTGTCTCCAGGACGCGTACCGGGTGATGGCGGGTGTCGACGGTCGCCGCCACGGCGCCGGCCCGGGCGTGCAGTTCGTTGTCCGCCTGCTGCTGGAGGCGCTGGCGAACGATGGTGTTGAACACGACGGTGAGGACCACCATCACCAGCGCGGCGGTGGTCAGCGCAATCAGGGACAGCCGGCCCCGCAGCGTACGGGGGCGGCAACGGCGGGCCGCCGCGGCGAGGAGGCCTGGGACGGTACTCATGACAGCCGGTGTCCGATCCCCCGGAGGGTGCTGATCGTCAGTTCGCTGCCCGCCTCCCGGATCTTGCGGCGTAGCCGGCTCAGATACTGGTCGAGGGTGTTGTCGCTGACCTGCGCGCCCTCCGGCCAGCCGGCCCGGACCAGCTCCCTTCTGCCCACCACTGCCCCCAGGCCGGCCATCAGCGCGGCCAGCAGACGGAACTCGGTCGGCGTCAGGGCCACGTCGACGTCCCGTACACACAAGCTGTGGTGCACCGGGTCCAGGATCAGGTCCCCGGCGTTCGTGGGGGCGGTTGGCCCGGAACGTTTGAGGGCGGCGCGCAGTCTGGCCGCGAGTTCGGCGAGGTGGAACGGCTTGGGGAGGTAGTCGTCACCCCCGGCGGAGAACCCGCTGAGGCGGTCGTGGAGTTGGTGGTGTGCGGTCAGGAAGACGACCGGGCCGAAGAACCCCTGCGCCCGCATCGCCTGGCACACGTCGCGTCCGTCCGCATCCGGCAGCCCGACGTCCAGTACCACCGCGTCAACGCCGTCGTCGGCCAGCCGCAGGGCGGTGGTGCCGTCCTGGGCGGCCAGCGTGCCGAAGCCCTCGTCACGCAGTCCGCGCACCAGCACGTCCCGCAGGGCGTGGTCGTCCTCGACGACCAGGATGGTGAGACGCAACGATGATCCTCACAAGCTCGGGGCGCCGGTCCGCGTCCTCGCCGCGTCCGCCCGGTCCGCCGGACAGGGCTCCGGGACGGCCGGCCGCCGGCGGCAGCCACCCGCGGCACCGTGGCGGAAGCGGCGAGGCCGCGGACGCCCCCTGTGCGGCGGTCACCCGTCCCGGTGGCCGGTCCGGACTCGGTCTCCCCGCCGACGTCATCGGCACCGGCACGACGGGCGACGGTGGCCCGGAGTGACTACAGGTAAGTAGACGGTCTACTGCACTGTAGTCGATGAGGGCGGGCAGGGCTCACGACCCGGGACGCGTCGCCCGACAGGGGCCGGAAGGCGGCGTCTCAGGCGCGCTCCTCCAGGCCCGCGAGCAGCCTCGGCAGCGCACTGCCGATCGGTTCGCGGATCACCTCGGCGGCGAGTGCGTCGTACGGCGTCGGCTCGGCGTTGACGATGATCAGACGCGCACCGTGCTCCGCGGCCACCCCGGCGAGCGAGGCCGCCGGATGCACCTGGAGCGTCGTCCCGACCGCGAAGAAGATCTCCGCCGCCTTCGCCACGCTCACCGCCGTACCGAGCACCTGCGGGTCCAGCCGCTCCCCGAACATCACCGTCGCCGACTTCAGGATCCCGCCGCACACCAGACACGGCGGATCGGGCTCGCCCGCGGCCACCCGCGCCAGCGCCTCCGCCATCGACGACCGGGCATGACAGCGGGTGCAGCTCACGGTCCGCACGGTGCCGTGCAGTTCGAGCACCTTGCGCTCGGGCATCCCGGCGCGCTGATGCAGCCCGTCCACGTTCTGAGTGATGACGCGTACCGGCGTCCCGGAGCGTTCCAGCCGGGTCACCGCCTCGTGCGCGGCGTTCGGCTCGGCCCGGAACGCCGGGCTCTCCTGACGCATCCGCCACGACCGCCGACGGATCTGCGGGTCGGCCATGTACGTGTCGTACGTGACGAGCTTCTCCGCCTCCGGATCCCGCCGCCACAGCCCGTTCGGACCGCGGTAGTCGGGGATCCCGGAGTCGGTGGAGATGCCCGCCCCGGTGAGGATCGCGACGAGCGGGCGGCCGGTCGGCCGGTCGGGGGAGGGGTGGGTGCCGGTCATGGGGTGAGCGTAGGCATTTTGCGCCCGGCCGTCCTGTCAATTGTCGGTGTCGGGGTCCGGCCCGCGGTGCCCGCACCGGTGGTCCGTGGAGGACATCCGCCCTCCCCGCCCTCCCGGCCCTCAGTGGCCCGGCCCCCCAGCGGCCCGGCCCCCGGTCGTGCCCGCCGTGGCATCCGGAATTCACCTGGAGTCCAGCCGTCGTGTCAGTGGCTCGTGGTTCGATGGACGCATGATCGAAGCACTTCGTACCCACAATTCGGGAGAGACCGCGATTACCCCGACTGCCACCACCCCGCCCGCCGCGGCCCCGGCCACCGACCGCCCAGAGCCGTCGCTCGACCTGTCGGCGCTGGACCTGGCCGCCGTCGAGGCCGCCGTCCGCCGTGCCGCGGCGGACGAGATCATGCCGCGCTTCCGGCAGCTCGCCGCCGAGGACATCGTCGAGAAGAACGGCCCGCACGACCTCGTCACGGTCGCCGACCGGCTCGCCGAGGAGCACCTCACGGCCTCCCTCACGGCCCTGCTGCCCGGCTCCCTGGTGGTCGGCGAGGAGGCGGTGCACGCCGACCCGGGCGTGCTCGACGCGCTGCACGGCGACGCCCCCGTCTGGATCGTCGACCCGGTCGACGGCACCCGCCAGTTCGTCCACGGCGACCCCGGCTTCGCCACGCTCGTCGCGCTCGCCCACCGGGGCGAGGTGCTGGCCTCCTGGACGTACGCCCCCGCGCTCGGCCTGATGGCCGTCGCCCGCCGCGGCGCCGGCGCCCGGCTGAACGGCGTACCGCTCCGGGCCGGCAGCCCGTCGTCCGGTGCGGTCCTCGATGTCGCCACGTCGCACTTCGACTTCACCACCGACGAGGAGAAGAGGGTGCTCGCCACCCTGGAGACCGGCGGCATCGCCCCGCGCCCCTGTGGCTCGGCGGGCCTGGAGTATCTGCACGTTGCCCGTGGCGAGATCGACGCCACGGCCTTCAGCTGGGAAAATGTCTGGGATCACGCGGCCGGACTGCTGCTGGTCCATGAGGCGGGCGGCGCGAGCGGCACGGTCGCCGGGCAGCCGTTCCGTATCGAAGGCGGCAATGCGCTGCCCTTCACCGCGGCGCGGGACACCGCAACGGCGCGGCGTATCCTCGGACTGCTGGCAGCCGCCAACTGACCCTCACCGACGAGGGTCGGACTTGAGGGGAGTGGCGCAGGTGCCGAGGATGCTCGATGCCGTGGTGATCGGGGCGGGGCCCAACGGCCTGACGGCGGCGGTCGAACTCGCCCGCCGCGGTATGTCCGTGGAGGTCTTCGAAGCCCGCGACACCATCGGCGGCGGCGCCCGCACCGAGGAGCTGACCCTCCCCGGCTTCCGCCACGACCCCTGCTCGGCGGTGCACCCCACCGGAGCAGGATCGCCCGCCTTCCGCACCATGCCGCTGGACCGCCACGGCCTCGAATGGCTGCACGCCGACCTCCCCATGGCGCACCCCTTCCCGGACGGTACGGCCGCCGTGCTCGGCCACTCCGTCGGCGAGACCGCCATGTCCTTCGGGCCGCGTGACGCCGGCACCTACCGCAGGCTCGTCGAGCCCTTCACCGGCAAGTGGGAGGCGATGGCCCATGACTTCCTGCGTACGCAGTGGCTGGGCCTGCCGCAGGACCCGCTGACCTACGCCCGCTTCGGCCTGGTCGCGGCGCAGCCGGTCACCCTCCTCAACCGCCGCTTCCAGGACGAGAAGGCCCGCGCCCTGATGGCCGGGCTCGCGGCGCACGCCAACGCCCCGCTCGGCGGCTTCGGGACCTCCGGTATGGCCCTGATGTTCGCGCTCGCCGCACACGCCAAGGGCTGGCCGGTGGCACGCGGCGGCTCCCAGGCCATCTCCGACGCGCTCGCCGGTCTGCTGCGCGCCCACGGAGGCGTGGTGCACACCGACTTCGAGGTCAAGCGCCTCGACGACCTGCCGCCGGCCCGCGCCTATGTCTTCGACACCGCACCGACCGCGCTCGCCCGGATCGCGGGCCTGGGCAACGCCTACCGTGATGTGAAGTACGGCCCCAGCGTCTTCAAGGTCGACTACGCCCTCTCGGGCCCGGTGCCGTGGACGGCCGAGGAGGCCCACCGCGCCGGCACCGTCCACATCGGCCCCACCAGCGGCGAGATCTCCGCGGCGCTGAACGCCGCCACCGAGGGCCGTCCGCCTTCCGTCCCCTTCCTGATCACCGCTCAGCCCAGTCTGATCGACCCCACCCGCGCCCCCGAGGGCAAGCACACCTTCTGGGCGTACGGCCATGTCCCCCACGGCTGGGAAGGCGACGCCACCGAAGTCGTCGAGCGGCAGATCGAGCGCTTCGCCCCCGGTTTCCGCGACCTCGTCCTGGCCCGTGCGGTCGCCGGACCGCCCCAACTCGCCGCCCGCAACGCCAATTACGTCGGCGGCGACACCGCCACCGGCTCCGCGGCCGGCCTGCGGCTGCTGATCCGCCCCAAGCTCGCCCGCGTCCCTTACGAAACCGCCCACCCCGCCGTTTTCCTCTGCTCCCAGGCCACCCCGCCCGGCCCCGGAGTCCACGGCATGTCCGGCCACTACGCCGCCAAGGCGGTCTGGCGCCGCCTGCGCGCGCACCGACGCTGAATCCACATCCAGGTGGCCGCACGGCCCGGCCCTCCCTAGGCTCGGACACCATGAGCACTTCCCTCACCTTCGTCCAGGGCGACATCACCGAACAGACCGTGGACGCCGTGGTCAACGCCGCCAACTCCTCGCTGCTCGGCGGCGGGGGTGTGGACGGCGCGATCCACCGACGCGGCGGCCCGGAGATCCTGGCCGAGTGCCGCGCGCTGCGCGCCTCCCAGTACGGCCGTGGCCTGCCCACCGGTCAGGCGGTCGCCACCACCGCCGGCCGGCTGCCCGCCCGCTGGGTCATTCACACCGTCGGCCCCGTCCACTCCGAGAGCGAGGACCGCAGCGAACTGCTCGCCTCCTGTTACCGCGAGGCGCTGCGGGTGGCCGACGAGCTGGGCGCGCGGACCGTCGCCCTTCCGGCCATCTCCACCGGCGTCTACCGCTGGCCCGTGGAGGACGCCGCCCGGATCGCCGTCGAGACGGTGCGCGACGCGGACACCGCCGTCGAAGAGGCGCGCTTCGTCCTCTTCGACGACCACGCGTACGCGGCGTTCGCCGCCCAGGGCGACTGACCGCGGACCCGTACGGGCCCGCCGGCGGTACGGGTGCGGAGGGAGGTACGAGGCCATGGACGGACGCTGGCTCGCCCGCCGGTCACTGGCGGCGGGTACGTCAGCCGGCCGCGCGGATGGGGCGGGCGGCCCGGGGGCGCACCGCCGGCTGAGCGCGGTCCACCCGGCCTGACGAAGCCCCTATGGCGGACCGAAGCCCCTACACGGCAAACCGAAGCCTCTACACGGCAAACCGAAGCCCCTACACGGCAAACCGAAGCCTCTACGGCAAACCGAAGCACACCGGCCCCGGAAAGGAGGCAGCATGCCCGTCAGGTGAAACAGGAGAAGGGGAACCGAAGATGACGGAGCTCTACCCGGCCATCGAGCCGTACGCCACCGGGCTGCTGGACGTCGGCGACGGCAACCGCGTGTACTGGGAGGTCTGCGGCAATCCCGAAGGGAAGCCCGCGCTGGTCGTCCACGGCGGGCCGGGGTCGGGATGCAGCACGGGCACGTGGCGGACCTTCGACCCGGACCGCTACCGCGTCGTCCTCTTCGACCAGCGTGGCTGTGGACGCAGCACGCCGCACGCCAGTGACCCGGCCACCGACATGCGGCACAACACCACCGGCCATCTGCTCGCCGACATCGAGCAGTTGCGGGAGCACCTGGGCATCGACCGCTGGCTGCTGTTCGGCGGATCGTGGGGCTCGACACTGATCCTGGCGTACGCACAGCGGCACCCGGAGCGGGTGTCGGAGATCGTCATTCCCAGCGTCACCATGACCCGGCGTTCCGAGATCGACTGGCTCTACCGGGGCGCCGGCCGGTTCTTCCCGGAAGCGTGGGAACGCTTCCTCGCCGGTGCTCCGGGGGTGGGGCCGGACGGCGACATCGTCGGGGCGTACGCACGCCTGATGGCGGACCCCGACCCCGCGGTGCGCGAGCGGGCCACCACGGACTGGTGCGCCTGGGAGGACGCGGTGCTCTCCCTGGAGTCGTACGGCGCTCCCCGCCCTTACAGCGGCCGCCCCTCGGATGCCCGGGTGGCCCTGGTCCGGATCTGCTCGCACTACTTCTCGCACGGCGCATGGCTGGAGGAGGGGGCCCTGCTGCGGGACGCCGGGCGGCTGGCAGGTATCCCGGGCGTGCTCATCCAAGGGCGCCAGGACATGGGAGGGCCGCCGCACACCGCCTGGGAGCTGGCCCGCGCCTGGCCCGACGCCCGGCTGACCATCATTCCCGACGCGGGGCACAAGGGCAGCGAGGCGATGCGTGAGGCGGTGATCGGTGCGCTCGACCGGTTCGCCGGGACATGCGGGACGTGACTGCCGAGGGGCGGCCGGCCGGGTGACCTGCGGGGCGGCCCGGGGGACGGGCGACCTGCGCCGCTCCTGGGACGACGGCCTGCATCCTCCCTGGCGGGCCGGGCGACCTGCGCCGCTCCTGGGACGGCGGCCTGCGTCACCCTGGCGGGCGGGCGACCTGCGCCGTCCCTGGTAGCCCGACGTTGATGTCGGATTCTCGCCAGCCGGATGGCCCTGACTGAGCAATCCTGAGGTCATGCACACCGACACCGAGCGTTGTCTGCGCGCCGTGCAGTCCAAGGATGCCCGCTTCGACGGCTGGTTCTACACCGCCGTCCTCACGACCCGTATCTACTGCCGCCCCAGCTGCCCCGTGGTGCCGCCCAAGCCGGAGAACATGCGGTTCTACCCGAGCGCGGCCGCCGCCCAGCAGGCCGGTTTCCGGGCCTGTAAGCGGTGCCGCCCGGACGCCAGCCCGGGCTCTCCCGAGTGGAACGCCCGCGCCGACCTCGTCGCCCGCGCCATGCGGCTGATCGCCGATGGCATCGTCGACCGTGAGGGTGTCCCCGGCCTCGCGGCCCGGCTCGGCTACAGCACCCGGCAGACGGAGCGCCAGCTGCTGGCGGAGCTGGGCGCCGGGCCGCTCGCCCTGGCCCGTGCCCAGCGCGCGCAGACCGCCCGCCTCCTGGTGGAGACCACGGCACTGCCGATGGCCGATGTCGCCTTCGCCGCCGGTTTCGCCAGCATCCGCACCTTCAACGAGACGGTACGGGAGGTCTTCGCGCTGTCCCCGACGGAGCTGCGGCAGCGCGCCCGGCCGGGGCCCCGTGCGGCGGTGCCCGGCGCGCTCGCGCTGCGGCTGCCCTTCCGGCAGCCACTGAACCCGGACAACCTCTTCGGGCACCTCGCCGCCACCGCGGTCCCCGGCGTCGAGGAGTGGCGGGAGGGCGCCTACCGCCGGACCCTGAACCTCCCCTACGGGCACGGCATCGTCGCCCTCGCACCCCGCCCCGACCACATCGACTGCCGTCTCTCCCTCACCGATCTGCGCGATCTGGCGGGCGCCATCGCCCGCTGCCGCCGGATGCTCGACCTCGACGCGGACCCGGAGGCCGTCGACGGGCTGCTCCGTGAGGATCCGCTGCTGGCGCCACTCGTCGACAAGGCGCCGGGACGACGGGTCCCGCGAACCGTCGACGCCGAGGAATTCGCGGTCCGCGCCGTCCTCGGCCAGCAGGTGTCCACCGCGGCGGCCCGCACCCACGCCGGACGGCTGGTCCGTGCGCACGGCGAACGCGTCGACGACCCGGACGGCGGCCTCAGTCACCTCTTCCCGACGTCCGCCGCGCTCGCCGGGCTGGACCCGGACGCGCTGGCGATGCCCCGCACCCGCCGCGCCACGCTGACCGGCGTCATCGCCGCCCTCGGCTCCGGCGCGCTGCGACTGGGCGTCGGCAGCGACCGCGACGAGGCCCGCGACCGGCTCGCGGCGCTGCCGGGGATCGGCCCCTGGACCGTCGAATGCATCGCCATGCGCGCGCTCGGCGACCCGGACGCCTTCACACCGACCGACCTCGGGCTGCGCCGTGCGGCCGCCGGGCTCGGCCTGCCGCACACCCCGGCCGCCCTCACCCGGCACTCCGCGCGCTGGCGCCCCTGGCGCGCCTACGCCGTCCAGTACCTCTGGGCGACCGACGACCACCCCATCAACCACCTTCCGACGAACTGAGGCCGCAGCCATGACGGTTCACCCCTCCACGCCCGACGCGCCCCGCACCCACACCGTCCTGGACGGCACCCCGGTGGGGCCGCTCACCCTGGTCGCCGCCGGCCAGACCCTCACCGGCTTGTACATGACCGACCAGCGCCACCGCCCGCCCCAGGAGACCTTCGGCGCTCCGGCGGACCCCGACGACCCGCCGTTCGCCGCGGCCATCGCCCAGCTCCGGGCCTATTTCCGCGGCGAGTTGACCACCTTCGACCTGCCGCTCGCACTGCGCGGCACGCCCTTCCAACGCCGGGTCTGGGCGGCGCTGGGCACCATCCCGTACGGCGAGACCCTTTCGTACGGGCAGCTCGCCGAACGGCTCGGCGTCCCGACGGCGGCCCGCGCGGTCGGTCTGGCCAACGGGCGCAATCCGGTCGGCATCATCGTCCCCTGTCATCGCGTCGTCGGCGCCAACGGCAGTCTCACCGGTTACGGGGGCGGCCTCGACCGCAAGTGCCGCCTGCTCGCCTTCGAGCGGACGGCGGACGGCCTGTTCCCGGCGGAGGCGTGCGGGTGACGGAGCACCAGAGGCCCGCTCGCCGCTCATGGGCGGCGAGCGGGCCTCTGGTGTCATGCGCTGCGGTCCGTGCGGCTGCGGTCCGGGAAGTCGCGATCCGTGCTGCTGTGGTCCTCGAAGGGGCCGTCGGCCCTGAAGACCAGCTGGGTGAAGCGTTCACCGATGCGGCGGTGGGTGGCGGCATCCGGGTGGAGCTGGTCGGGCAGCGGCAGTTCGGCAAAGTCGGCCTCGCCGTAGAGGTCGCGGCCGTCGAGGTAGTGCAGGTTCGGGTCCTCGGCCGCCCGCTGCCGCACGATCCGGGAAAGCTCGTCCCGGATGACGCCCAGGGTCAGTTTGCCGTGCGCGCGCTCCGCGGGGTCGCCGGTGGCCCGGAACCGCAGTTGCCCGGCGCTCAGAGCGCTGAAGTCAGGGGCGCTGGGACCGGGGGTGTCCTCGTGGATGGGGCACAGGAGGGGGGAGACGACCAGCAGCGGGGTGGTGGGGTGGCCTTCGCGGATGGTGTCGAGGAAGCCGTGGACGGCGGGGACGAAGGCCCGCAGGCGCATCAGATCGGCGTTCACCACATTGATCCCGATCTTGAGGCTGATGAGGTCGGCGGGGGTGTCCCGCAGGGCGCGGGCGGTGAACGGGTCGAGCAGGGCGCTGCCGCCCAGGCCCAGGTTGATCAGTTCCACGCCGGCGAGAGTGGCGGCGAGTGCGGGCCAAGTGGTGGTAGGGCTGGCGGCGTCGGAGCCGTGGCTGATCGAACTGCCGTGGTGCAGCCACACCGTGCGGCCCCGGTCCGGCGCGGGCTCGACGGGGGCGTCGGTGCGCAGGGCGACGAGTTCGGTGGTCTCGTTGTGCGGCAGCCAGATCTCTATGTCCTTGGCGCCGTCGGGCAGGCCGGAGAAGCGGAGGGTGCCGACCGGGCCGGGCTGCTGCTCGGCGGTCCCGGCGGCCATGTCGATGGTCAGGGTGTTGCCGCCGCTCACGCAGGCCCGGTCGGCCAGGCGGCCGTCGATCAGCAGGTCGTACATGCCGTCCGGGCGGGGCGGGGCACCCACGTAGACCCGCTTGGTGGGCAGCGCGTCCAGCTCGATGGCGGTGGCCCGGGTCCGGAAGACCAGCCGTACGCCGGAGGGCTGGGATTCCGCCATGGCGAGCTGCCCGTCCAGGTACTGCGCGCGGGCCCGGGCGGGCAGCCGGTGCGGCAGCACCCCGTGTGGGGTGTGTTCCAGGTCGAGGGCTCCGCGCAGGAGATCCGCGGTGAGGGGTGTGGTGATCCAGTGGTGTTCGGTGTTCATGTCCCAGCCTTGTGATCAAGATGCCGAAGGCGTGCGGTGTCAGATGCGGTGATGCCTGCGTGCCTGCGTGCCTGCGTGCCTGCGTGCCTGCGTGCTTGTGTGCCTGCGTGCTTGTGTGCCTTCGTGCTTGCGTGCCTTCGCGCTTACGCGTTGAGGCGGTGACGGCGGGGATCAGGGCGCGGGCCAGTTCCGCAGGAGGGCGTCGAGGCGGTCCAGGATCCATGACCAGGTTTCCTGCGAGCCGGGAGCGCTGTGACTGAAACCGCCGGCCGTCTCCAGGCTGATGTAGCCGTGGAAGACGCTGCCCAGCAGCCGGACGGCGTGCGTCTGGTCCGGCTCCGTCAGGTCGTAGCCGCGCAGGATCGCCCGCGTCATCTGCGCATGTCGGGGGCCCGCGCTCGCCGCCGCCGTCTCCGGATCGAGCCGGAGACGCGCCGCGGCGTAGCGGCCGGGGTGCTCCCGGGCGTAGTCGCGGTAGACGTCGGCGAAGGCGGCCAGGGCGTCCTTGCCGGCTCGCCCGGCCAGGGCGGCGGCGACCCGGTCGGCCAGCTCCTCCAGTGCGAGCAGGGCGATCCTGGTCTTGAGGTCCTGGGAATTCTTCAGGTGCGAATACAGGCTCGCGGCCTTGACGTCGAACTGTCTCGCCAGCGCCGAGACGGTCACCTGCTCAAAACCGACCGCATCCGCCAGCTCCGCCCCTGCCTGGACCAGACGTTCCGTGGTGAGTCCTGCCCGTGCCATGGTCTCCCCTTCGCGCACCTTAAGTGACTAAGCTTTTGCCTATAGGTTATAGGTAAATCGGCGATCCGCTCCAACGGGTTCGCGGAACGAAGGCGAGGGCGGGCAACGAGCGTGGCAGCGAGGACGAGCGTGGCGACGACGATGAGCGTGGCAGCGAGGATGAGGGCGGCAGCGAGGATGAGGGCGGAAACAACGGCGAGGGTGTCCAAGGCTGTTCGGTGACGAACAACCCGGACACCCTCGCGCTCCGCACGCTCCGCACGCTCCGCACGCTCCGCGCTCCTCGCACCTCGTGCCGGACCGCGCTCCCGGCTAGCGCTTGAGGAAGTCCTCCATGTAGCGGCCGAATTCCTCGCTGCCCACGGATGACGCCTGCGCCCACGACTCGAAGTCGAGCGAGGTGGGGAAGTCGGACGTCGCAGCGATCCGCACCGACCGCTTGATGTCGGCGTTGAGATCCTTGCTGCGCTTCGCGTACCGAGCGGCCAACTCCGTGGCCTTGGCCTCGGGATCGTCGGCAGGCAGATTGGCCAGGCCCAGTCGTACGGCGTCCTCGGCCTTGATGATGTCGCCCGAGAGCAGTGCCGCGGTGGCGTGGGCGGGACCCATGCGTTCGGTCAGCAGGAAGGAACAGCCACCCCCGGGATGGAGGCCGATTTCGGCGAATGTCGGCCCGAAAGCGGCACGCGGACCGGCGATGACGATGTCGCAGGCAAGGGCGATATTGAGTCCGGCGCCCACGGCCGCGCCCTGGACGGCAGCGATCGTGGGGATCGTGAGTTCACGGAGGCCGAGGAACGAGGCGTAGACCGATTTCAGATGTTCGCGGAGTTCGTGCACCGGCCTGGTGACGTCGCCGAACATGCTCTCCAGGTTCGCTCCCGCGCAGAAGGCCGTGCCGGCACCGGCGACGATCAGGGCGCGCGCGTCCGCGTCGGCCTTGACGGTGGCGATCGCGGTCGAGAGTGCGCCGAGCAGGTCGAGGTCGAGGGCGTTGCGGCGTTCGGGCGCGTTGAGGCGGATGGTGCGGAGCGGGCCATCACTCTCGAGCAGGACAAGTTCTGAGTTCATGGGGCTCAGACTAAAGACGAAGGCACACGAGCCCGAGAGGCGGAAGGTTGGACAGTCCCATTTTCCCGTCCTTAAGATCCTCGTCATGG
Organism: Streptomyces sp. NPDC048516; assembly: GCF_043199875.1. NCBI lineage: Bacteria > Bacillati > Actinomycetota > Actinomycetes > Kitasatosporales > Streptomycetaceae > Streptomyces > Streptomyces sp. NPDC048516. Next base: position 141,251 of record NZ_JBICWS010000010.1, read on the forward strand.
TGCACAGAATCGAGCCCGCGGCAGAACCCCCGGTGACGCTCACCAGCCCGTACGAACTGCTGACCGGCTACCTCGACTTCTACCGGGACGCGGTGGTGCGCAAGGTGCAGGGAATGTCCGACGAAGAGCTGCGAAACAGCCGGCTCCCCACCGGCTGGGCACCACTGGGCTTGCTCAAGCACCTGGCCTGCGTGGAACTACGCTGGCTGCAATGGGGGTTCCTCGGTGCGGATGTCGAAAATCCCTGGGGTGAATTTCAGGAAAGACCCGGTCCGTGGCACGTGGACTCCGAAGAATCCTTCGAGGAGGTCAAGGAATTCTTCCAGGAACAGTGCGCCCGGTCCCGCGCCATTGTCGCCGGGGCACGTCTGGAGGACCAGGCTGCCACCCTCGGCGGGCGCGTTCCGGCCGAGGAAGACCGGCCGACCCTGATCTGGATCCTCTTCCATCTGCTGCAGGAGTACGCACGGCACGTGGGGCACCTCGACGTCGCACGTGAATTGGCGGACGGAGCTGTTGGCGAATAGGCCGCTGGAAGCGCCCCTGCGGACTCCGGGCCGGCCGGAAGCGTTCTCTGCCCGATCCGGAGTTCGCAGGGCCGGGTCAGCCCATGTTGGCCATGGTCAGGTCGGCCACCACGCACAGGCCGCAGACCTGAGCCACCAGCACACCGGCGGAAACGGCAAGCGCCCCGCCCGTCCTCAACCAGCGTCGCGCCACGACGAACGCAACGCAGGAGACGAGGAGAAGGAAGACGCAGAGCATCACTGCGAAGGTCATGCTGCCCCCCAGGGGCCGGGGCCGGCGAGAAGCCGGCGCGGGAAGGTCTGCCCGGTTCACGCCGCTCCGGGTCGAGTGCCGCTCTCGAAGAGGAAGCGCAACGGCCTCCGGTTGCCTTCCGCGCCCATGCCCGCCGCTCCGTGTCCGCCAGGCGGCGCTCGGATGCGCCTCCCGTGCCCGCGGCCGCGCCCGTGCCGCAGCCGTAACCGTGCCGTGCCCTGCCCTGCCGAGCCGCGCCCGGCCGTCTCCGGCATCAGCCCCCGACCACGCCGGACACGCCGACCACGCCCCGCACCTCGTCCACCAGCTCCGCCGCGGCCTCCAGCGAGCGCTTCAACTCCCTTCCCCCGTGCCCGATGCCGCCGAGCAGAGCGGTGGCCCGGGCACCGAAGCCCGGCGGAGTCTCCGGCATCGCCGCGGCCGCCGCGAGCGCGCCCTTCTCATTGAGACACCAGAGGCGGTGATGGGCGTGCAGCGCCTGGACGAGGTGGCCGACGGCCCGGGACAGACACAGGGCCGCATGCAGCACGTCCCGGGCCCCGGCCGACTTGCCCGCCATCGCCACCGAGAAGCCCGCGTCCCAGACCCCGTCACGGGTCAGGGCCGTGCGCAGGGCCCCGGGATAGGTCCGGGTCTCCTGCCGGAGACGGCCCAGCTCCCCGTCCGTATCGGCGAGCACCCGGCCCAGCGCCACCTCGCCCGGGTAGGCGGGGGACCAGAAGCCGAGGGGGTGACCGGCCTGGACCCCGATCTCGAAGCGGCCCTCGCGGCACTCCTCCCACACCTGCCGCACCCGGTCGGCATCCCGCAGGATCCAGTCCACCTGCCTCCCGTCGGGCAGCACGAGCCAGGCCCCGCCGTTGACCCACGCGCCCCAGGCCCCCGGTCCGTACACCCCGACGGGGGCGCCGGTCACCTCGGCGGCCAGCGCCTCCAGAGTCCCCAGATCCGGCTCGCCCCGGTAGTAGACGCCCAGATCCCAGTCGGAGTCCGGCCGGTGGGTGCCCCGTGCCCGGCTCCCCCCGAGCATCACCCCGACAACTCCCGGCACCTGCGCGACCTTCGCGGCAATCTCATCCATCCCGCCACGCTAGACGAGGCGCCACGGCCGCTGCCCGCTTTATTTACGACGTACCGTCAGCCCCGGCCGGCAGCACGCCGTCCTCCAGCTCCGCCGGTCCGCCGCCGTCCGCGAGGGCCTTCAGAGCGGCGCCGAGCCGCAGGGCCATCCCGCGGTTGACCAGGGTCTGGGCCTCGTCCCAGTGCACCATGCGCCAGGAGAGCAGCTCGTCCTCCTGGACACGGATCGCGGACAGCTGCGCGGCGTCCAGCACTCCGCCGTCGTAGAGGTAGAACACCAGCGGCGGCCGGTCCGTGCTGCGTACCCAGTCGACCGCGAGCAGCGGGCCCGGCTTGATGTCCAGGCCGATCTCCTCGGCGGTCTCACGGCGGGCGGCCTGCCGGGGCGACTCGCCCTGGTCCGACTCGACGGTGCCGCCCGGCAGGATCCAGGTGTCGCGGTAATTGGGCTCCACGAGCAGGAGACGGCCCTCGGCGTCGCGGAAGATGACGCCCGCGCCCGCGAGCACGCGGGGCAGGCCGGCGAGGTAGGTGGCGTAGTCCATGGTGGTCACGGCGCGAGCCTAGACGGAACGGGTCAGGGGCCGGGGCCGGTCCCGCCGATCTTCGCGGCGCACCCCGGGGGCGCTCGGCAGCACCGCGGACCGAAGTGCCCTGGTCGCCGGACCCCTCGCCGGATAAGGTCACAGCGGCGCGACTGCCCGTACGAAAGCAAGGGGAAACACGGTGGCGGACGCAGCAAGGACACCTTCGGCACAGGTGCTGATCGCCGCGGACAAATTCAAGGGCTCGCTCACGGCAGTCCAGGTCGCCGAGCATGTCAGGGCCGGTCTGCGGCGGGTGGTTCCCGGTCTGGAGGTGGCGGCCGTGCCGGTCGCGGACGGCGGCGACGGCACGGTCGCGGCGGCGCTGGCGGCCGGCTTCACCCGCCACCAGGCACGGGTCACCGGCCCGACCGGTGCGCCGGTGACGGCCACCTTCGCGCTGCGCGCGGGGGCACCCTCAGCCGGGGGAGGCACCGCGGTGGTGGAGATGGCGGAGGCCTCCGGGCTCCAGCACCTCCCGGCGGGCGTCTTCGCGCCCCTGACGGCGACCACGTACGGCACCGGCGAACTGCTGCGCGCGGCTCTCGACGCGGGCGCGACCTCGATCGTCTTCGGCGTCGGCGGCAGCGCCACGACCGACGGCGGCGCCGGCATGCTCGCGGCGCTGGGCGCCCGGTTCCTGGACGCGGACGGCGAGCCGGTCGCCCCCGGCGGCGGCCCGCTGCGCGACCTGGCCACGGCCGATCTGTCGGGGCTCGACCCCCGGCTGGCGAAGACCGCGATCGTGCTGGCCAGCGACGTCGACAACCCGCTCACGGGCCCCAAGGGCGCCCCGGCGGTCTACGGCCCGCAGAAGGGCGCGAGCGAGGAGGACGTGGCCACGCTGGACGCCGCGCTGGCGCGCTACGCCGAGGTGCTGGGGCGTGCGGTGGGGCCGAAGGCCGCGGAAGCCGCCCTGGCACCCGGCGCGGGCGCCGCGGGCGGGGTCGGCTACGGCGCGCTGGTCGGCCTGGACGCGGCGTTCCGGCCCGGCATCGACGTGATGCTCGACGTCCTGGGCTTCGCCCCGGCGCTGGCGAAGGCCACCTTCGTCATCACCGGTGAGGGCTCGCTCGACGCCCAGACGCTGCACGGCAAGGCGCCGGCCGGGGTCGCCGCCGCGGCCCGTGCGGCCGGCCTGGACGTGGTCGCGGTCTGCGGCCGGCTCCAGCTGCCGCGGGAAGCGCTCGGCGCGGCCGGCATCCGGCGGGCCTACGCCCTGACGGATCTGGAGCCCGACCCGGCCCGCTGTATGGCCGAGGCGGGCCCGCTGCTGGAGCGGGCGGCGGAGCAGCTGGCGCGGGACTTCCTGGTCTGAGGCGTGGTGCGGCCCGCCGCGGGCCGCACCCACCACAACGCCGCGGGCCCCGGCGAAGAACTCGCTCGGGGCCCGCGGCGTTGTCCGGTTTTTACGTCCGGTTTTTGCGTCCGGGTGGTGCTAGGGGAGCTGTGCGGCGCGGGACTCGGCCCGCGACTCGCGGCGGTTGTCGCGGAAGGTGTTCACCCTCCGGGCCGTCGCGAACAGCGGGATCATCGCGCCCATGACCACCTGCAGGGCGCAGCCGGTCTGCAGCAGCAGCTGGCCGCCGGGGGCGTCCAGCGCCCAGGCCGTGAGCATGCCCATGCTGAGCACGATCCAGCTGAGCATCGCCACCGCGAGCCGCCCCCGCGGCTTGGGGTACTCGACCCGGCTCACCATCAGCCAGGCCACCCCGACGATCGCCAGCAGCGTCGGCACGAACGGCAGCTCCAGCAGCACGATCGCGACGACGGTCAGGGCGCCGAACGGGCCGGGCATGCCCTGGAACATTCCGTCCCGCATCGGCACGCAGGAGAACCGCGCAAGCCGGAGCACCACCGCCAGCAGCACCACGACGGCCGCCACCACGGACACCCGCTGGTTCGCGTCCTGGGCGACCATGCCCCAGGTCACGACGAAGTACGCGGGTGCCAGGCCGAAGCTGATCAGGTCGGAGAGGTTGTCGAGCTCGGCCCCCATCGCCGAGGCCCGCAGCTTGCGCGCCACCATCCCGTCGAAGAGGTCGAAGACCGACGCCAGCAGCATCAGGATCACGGCCATGGCCGCGCTGTGCCGGGCCATGCCGCCGTCATCCGTGCCCGTCAGATGCGGGATCAGCACCCCGGTGGTGGTGAAGTACACGGCCATGAAGCCGCAGATGGCGTTGCCGAGGGTGAGGGTGTCCGCTATCGACAGCCGCGTGGACAGCGGCATGTCGTCCTCGTCCTCGTCGGCCTCGGGCACCCAGCCCGCCTGTGTCTCGGGATCAATCACGGTCAAGACGAGTCACCCCCGCGGTGGTCGCCTGGCCGACCTCGACCGCCACCTCGACGCCCTCCGGGAGGTAGACGTCGACGCGCGAGCCGAAGCGGATCAGTCCGATCCGCTCACCCTGCTCGACCTTCGTGCCCTGGGGCACGTAAGGGACGATACGGCGCGCCACCGCGCCGGCGATCTGCACCATCTCGATGTCGCCGAGCTCGGTGTCGAAGTGCCAGACGACCCGCTCGTTGTTCTCGCTCTCCTTGTTGAACGCCGGGACGAACCCGCCGGGGATGTGCTCCACGGACGTCACCGTGCCGGCCAGCGGCGCACGGTTGACGTGGACGTTCAGCGGGCTCATGAAGATCGCGACGCGGGTGCGCCCGTCCTTCCACGGCATGATGCTCTGCACCACGCCGTCAGCCGGAGAGATGACCCGGCCCTGAGCGATCTCCCGCTCGGGGTCGCGGAAAAACCACAGCATGCCCGCCGCCAGTGCGGTGGTGGGCACGGCAACGGCGGCCCAGCGACCCGACCGGCGGGACCGGGCGAGGCTGACCGCTGCCGTGGCAACGGTCGGCAGGAGCCACGGCGACGCTCCGCGCGCGAGGCGGACGCTACCGCGTTGTGCAGAGGATTGGCTGTGGGGCATGGATGACCTTCGTAGCGGAGGATGCCGCGTTTGGATACGGGGGACGGCGGCTTTCCGGGGATGCTATCGGTTACGAGCGGCAACTGGCCAAGAGCCAGAGCCAATCCGTGGCCGAAGAACGATGACGGGGTGTGATCTTCGTCTAGGCCAAAGCAGCCCAAACGGGATGTTCACCCCTGGATCCGGTACTCCTCCAGTAGCCGTCGCCCGATGATCATTTTCTGGATCTCGGCGGTTCCTTCGCCGATCAGGAGCATCGGGGCCTCGCGGTAGAGCCGCTCGATCTCGTACTCCTTGGAGAAGCCGTAGCCGCCGTGGATGCGGAAAGCGTCTTCCACTACCTCCTTGCAGTACTCGGAGGCCAGGTACTTCGCCATGCCCGCCTCAAGGTCGTTTCGCTGGCCCGAGTCCTTTTTGCGAGCGGCATTAACCATCATCGCATGCGCCGCTTCGACCTTTGTCGCCATTTCCGCCAGTTTGAACTGGATGGCCTGGTGCTGCGCGATCGGCTTGCCGAAGGTGTGCCGCTGCTGGGCGTACGAAACACCCAGTTCGAAGGCGCGCTGGGCGACACCGCAGCCGCGGGCGGCCACGTTGACCCGGCCGACCTCGACGCCGTCCATCATGTGATAGAAGCCACGTCCGGTCTCGCCGCCGAGCACCCGATCGGCCGGGATCCGCAGCCCGTCCATGATCAGCTCGGTGGTGTCGACGCCCTTGTAGCCCATCTTGTCGATCTTGCCCGGAATGGTCAGGCCGGGGCGCACCTCACCGAAGCCGGCCTCCTTCTCCACGAGGAAGGTCGTCATCGACTTGTGCGGGGCGGTGCCCTCGGGGTGGCCCTCGTCCGTCCGGCACAGCACCGCGACGAGCGTGGACGAACCACCGTTGGTGAGCCACATCTTCTGCCCGTTGAGGACGTATTCGTCGCCGTCGCGGACGCCCTTGGACGAAATCGCCGAGACGTCCGAACCCAGGGCCGGCTCCGACATCGAGAAGGCGCCGCGGATTTCACCGGCCGCCATCTTCGGCAGGAAGTAGTCCTTCTGCTCCTGCGTGCCGTGCTGCTTGAGCATGTACGCCACGATGAAGTGGGTGTTGATGATGCCCGAGACGCTCATCCAGCCGCGGGCGATCTCCTCGACCGTCAGTGCGTAGGTGAGCAGGGACTCACCCAGCCCGCCGTACTCCTCGGGGATCATCAGGCCGAACACGCCGAGTTCCTTCAGGCCCTCGACGATCTGCGACGGGTACTCGTCGCGGTGCTCCAGTTCCGTGGCGACCGGAATGATCTCCTTGTCCACGAAGTCGCGGACGGTGGAGAGGATTTCCCGCTGGATGTCGGTCAGGCCCTCGGTCTGCGCGAGACGGGTCATGGCTACTTCTCCTTCTTGGCCATAGGGGCCTGCAGCTCCGGGCGGCCGGGCTGCTCGCCGCCGCGCTCCTTGATGTAGGTGGCCGTGGGGACCATGACCTTGCGCCGGAAGACGCAGACCAGGGTGCCGTCCTGCTTGTAGCCCTTGGTCTCGACGTACACGATGCCGCGGTCCGTCTTGGAGCGCGAGGGCGTCTTGTCCAGCACGGTCGTCTCGCCGTAGATCGTGTCGCCGTGGAAGGTCGGCGCCACATGCTTCAGCGACTCGATCTCCAGGTTGGCGATGGCCTTTCCGGAGACGTCGGGCACCGACATGCCCAGCAGCAGCGAGTAGATGTAGTTGCCGACGACGACGTTCTTGCCGAAGTCGGTGGTCCGCTCCGCGTAGTTGCTGTCCATGTGCAGCGGGTGATGGTTCATCGTGAGCAGACAGAAGAGGTGGTCGTCGTACTCGGTGACGGTCTTTCCGGGCCAGTGCTTGTACACATCGCCGACGGTGAACTCTTCATAGGTACGGCCGAACTGCATGGTGCTTATGCCTCCGGGGCCTCGAACTTGGATGTGCGGGTCATGCCGGCGGCCCGGCCCTTGCCGGCGACGACCAGGGCCATCTTCCGGCTCGCCTCGTCGATCATCTCGTCGCCGAGCATCGCGGAACCCTTGGCGCCGCCCGCCTCCGAGGTGTGCCACTCGTAGGCGTCCAGGATCAGCTCGGCGTGGTCGTAGTCCTCCTGGGAGGGGGAGAACACCTCGTTGGCGGCCTCGACCTGGCCCGGGTGCAGCACCCACTTGCCGTCGAAACCGAGGGCGGCGGCGCGGCCGGCGACCTCGCGATAACCGTCGACATTCTTGATCTGAAGGTACGGGCCGTCGATCGCCTGCAGATCGTAGGTACGGGCCGCCATCAGAATGCGCATCAGGATGTAGTGATAGGCATCCGCCCCATAGCCGGGCGGCTGCTCGCCGACCACCAGGGACTTCATGTTGATGGAGGCCATGAAGTCGGCCGGGCCGAAGATGATGGTCTCCAGGCGCGGCGAGGCGCCGGCGATCTCATCGACGTTCACCAGGCCCTTGGCGTTCTCGATCTGCGCCTCGATGCCGATCCTGCCGGCCTCGAAGCCCATGGTCTTCTCGATCTGCGTCAGCAGCAGGTCCAGCGCCACCACCTGCTGGGCGTCCTGGACCTTCGGCAGCATGATGCAGTCGAGGTTCTGACCGGCGCCCTCGACGACCGTGATGACGTCCCGGTACGTCCAGTGCGTCGTCCAGTCGTTGACCCGTACGACCCGGGTCTTGCCCGTCCAGTCGCCCTGGTTCAGCGCCTCGACGATGTGGTGGCGGGCGCCCTCCTTGGCGAGCGGCGCGCAGGCGTCCTCCAGGTCCAGGAAGACCTGGTCGGCCGGGAGGCCCTGGGCCTTCTCCAGAAAGCGGGGGTTGCTGCCGGGGACCGCGAGGCAGGAGCGGCGCGGGCGCAGCCGGGACACCGGGGGTGCGGCCTGGGTCATGCGGGGACCTCCAGGGGGTCGAGCTGGTTCGCTTTCCGGATCTCGTCGACGATACGGCCGATGATCTCCGTAATACCGAAGTCCTTGGGGGTGAACACGGCCGCCACTCCGGCTTCCCGGAGCGCTGCCGCATCGGCGGAGGGGATGATGCCGCCGACGATGACCGGCATAGGGGCATCTCCCGGGCCGTGAGGCCCAGGGGAAGCGTCGACGCCGGTGCGCCGCAGCCGGGCCAGGACGTCCGGGACCAGCTCGGCGTGCGAGCCGGACAGGATCGACAGGCCCACGCAGTGCACGTCCTCGGCGACCGCGGCCGAGACGATCTGCTCCGGGGTCAGCCGGATGCCCTGGTAGATCACCTCGAAGCCGGCGTCACGGGCCCGTACGGCGATCTGCTCGGCGCCGTTGCTGTGGCCGTCCAGGCCGGGCTTGCCGACCAGCAGCCGCAGCTTTCCGCTGCCGAGTTCGGCGGCGGTCTTGGCGACCTTCTCGCGGACCGCGGCGAGCGGGCTGCCCTCCTCGGCGGCGACCGCCAGGGGAGCGCTGGAGACGCCCGTGGGGGCCCGGAACTCGCCGAAGACGTCCCGCAGCGCCCACGCCCACTCGCCGGTCGTCACCCCGGCACGGGCGCACTCCACGGTGGCCGCGAAGAGGTTGCCGTCACCGGCCGCGGTCTTCTTCAGCACCGACAGCGCGTCCTGGGCGCGCGCCTCGTCGCGGTTGTCCCGCCAGTCGTGCAGCGCCCGGACGACGCGTGCCTCGTTGGCCGGGTCGACGGTCATGATGGCGGTGTCGAGGTCCGCGGTGAGCGGGTTGGGCTCGGTGCCCTCGAAGCAGTTGACGCCGACGATCTTCTCCTCGCCGGCCTCGATCCGGGCCCGCCGCTCGGCGTGCGCGGTGACCAGCTGCGACTTGAGGTAGCCGGACTCCACCGCGGCCATCGCGCCGCCCATCTCCTGGATCCGCTCGATCTCGGCGAGGCAGTCGGTGACCAGGGCGTCCACCTTGGCCTCGATGACATGCGAGCCGGCGAAGATGTCCTCGTATTCGAGGAGGTCGCTCTCGTGGGCGAGGACCTGCTGGATGCGCAGGGACCACTGCTGGTCCCAGGGCCGCGGCAGCCCCAGGGCCTCGTTCCAGGCCGGGAGCTGGACGGCCCGGGCGCGGGCGTCCTTGGAGAGCGTGACGGCCAGCATCTCCAGGACGATCCGCTGGACGTTGTTCTCCGGCTGCGCCTCGGTCAGGCCGAGCGAGTTGACCTGGACGCCGTAGCGGAACCGGCGCTGCTTCTCGTTCTCGATGCCGTAGCGCTCACGGGTGATCTTGTCCCAGATGCGGCCGAAGGCGCGCATCTTGCACATCTCCTCGACGAACCGGACGCCGGCGTTCACGAAGAACGAGATACGGGCCACGACATCACCGAACTTCTCCGGCGGTACCTGCCCGGAGTCCCGCACCGCGTCCAGCACCGCGATCGCGGTGGACATCGCGTACGCGATCTCCTGGACCGGCGTGGCGCCCGCCTCCTGCAGGTGGTAGCTGCAGATGTTGATCGGGTTCCACTTGGGGATGTGCGCCACCGTGTACGTGATCATGTCGGTGGTCAGCCGGAGCGAGGGTCCCGGCGGGAAGACGTGCGTCCCGCGCGAGAGGTACTCCTTGACGATGTCGTTCTGCGTCGTCCCCGACAGCTTGGAGATGTCGGCGCCCTGCTCCTCGGCGACCACCTCGTACAGCGCCAGCAGCCACATGGCCGTCGCGTTGATGGTCATCGAGGTGTTCATCTGGTCCAGGGGTATGTCCTGGAACAGCCGTCGCATGTCGCCGAGGTGGGACACCGGGACCCCGACCCGTCCGACCTCGCCGCGGGCGAGGATGTGGTCGGGGTCGTAACCGGTCTGCGTCGGGAGGTCGAACGCGACCGACAGACCCGTCTGGCCCTTGGCGAGATTACGCCGGTACAGCTCGTTGGACGCCTCGGCGGTGGAGTGGCCGGCGTAGGTCCGCATCAGCCACGGACGATCCTTCTGACGCTCAGTCATATCAGGCCCGTATCTTCGTGGTCCGGAGTCCGAGTTGCCTCAGACGTTCCGGAACCGGTTGATGGCGTCGAGGTGCTTGGCGCGCATTTCTTCGTCGCGCACGCCCATCCCCTCCTCGGGGGCCAGTGCCAGCACGCCGACCTTGCCCTGGTGGAGGTTGCGGTGCACGTCGTACGCCGCCTGTCCGGTCTCCTCGAGGCTGTACGTCTTCGACAGCGTCGGGTGGATCTTGCCCTTGGCGATCAGGCGGTTGGCCTCCCACGCCTCGCGGTAGTTGGCGAAGTGCGAGCCGACGATCCGCTTCAGCGACATCCACAGGTAGCGGTTGTCGTACTCGTGGTTGTAGCCCGAGGTGGAGGCGCAGGTGACGATGGTGCCGCCCTTGCGGGTGACGTAGACGGACGCGCCGAAGGTCTCCCGGCCGGGGTGCTCGAAGACGATGTCCACGTCCTCGCCGCCGGTCAGCTCGCGGATGCGCTTGCCGAAGCGCTTCCACTCCTTGGGGTCCTGGGTGTGCTCGTCCTTCCAGAACTTGTAGCCCTCGGCGTTGCGGTCGATGATCGCCTCGGCGCCCATCTTCCGGCAGATCTCGGCCTTCTGGTCGGAGGAGACCACGCAGATCGGGTTGGCGCCGCCGGCCAGCGCGAACTGGGTGGCGTAGCTGCCGAGTCCGCCGCTGGCGCCCCAGATCAGGACGTTGTCGCCCTGCTTCATCGCCGCGCCGTTCTGCGAGACGAGCTGGCGGTAGGCGGTCGAGTTGACCAGACCGGGCGACGCCGCCTCCTCCCAGCTCAGGTGCTTCGGCTTGGGCATCAGCTGGTTGGACTTGACCAGCGCGATCTCGGCGAGGCCGCCGAAGTTGGTCTCGAAGCCCCAGATCCGCTGCTCGGGGTCGAGCATGGTGTCGTTGTGGCCGTCGGAGGACTCCAGCTCGACGGACAGGCAGTGCGCCACGACCTCGTCGCCGGGGCCCCAGGCGTTGACGCCCGGCCCGGTGCGCAGGACCACGCCCGCGAGGTCGGAGCCGATGACGTGGTACGGCAGGTCGTGCCGCTTGGTGAGCGGGGAGAGCCTGCCGTAGCGCTCCAGGAATCCGAACGTCGAAACGGGCTCGAAGATCGAGGTCCACACGGAGTTGTAGTTGACGGAGGAGGCCATCACGGCCACCAGCGCCTCGCCCGGGCCCAGCTCGGGCACCGGCACCTCGTCGACGTGCAGTGACTTGCGGGGGTCCTTCACCTTGCTTTCGAGGCCGGCGAACATCTCGGCCTCGTCCTTGTGCACGGTCACCGCGCGGTAGGACTCGGGGATGGTCAGGCCGGCGAAGTCGGCGCCGGTGGTGTCAGGCGCGAGGATTGCGTCCAGGATTTCGTTCACGGTGTGCCTCCGGCGAAGTCCGTTGGGAACGGCTTGAGGGAACGTCGGGGGTGGTGCGGAGGTGGTGCCGTCGGTTCGGCCGGGGTGGCGCCGCTTCCGTCGCCTCTGCGGGGGTCGCAGAGCCGTCGGCCGCGGTGCCTGGCAGCGCTTGGTGAGCGCGGTGCCCAGCAGCAGCTGGGAAGTGCCTGTGACGCAGGCATCCGGGCGGACAGCCGCATAGGGCTGGTGGGACAGCCGGCGTGCGTGGGTTCGCAGCACGCCGGCCGCCCGGACACCCTCAACGTATGACACCGCGTGCCAGTCGACAAGACACTGAGTGCCAAGAATTTCTCTCAGATGTCATCCGGACGGCACGCATGAGCAAAAGAGGCCCGCTGGGGGGCCTCTCGGTGACGCAAAGGAATGCGATGGATGCGCAGAGTGCGCAGGGGGCGCGTTACGCCATCCGTGTCGCGGCCCGGTCGGTCCAAGGGCGCCGGGCCGCGTTCTTGTCGGGTTCCGGCCGGACGGCCGTCACTGGTGTTCTTTGATCGCCTTGCGGATGGTGCGCATGACCTCGTCCAGCGGGGCGTCCGTGCGGGCCACCGCGACCAGCACCTCACCCTCTCGCGAGACGGCCGCCGGGGGGTTCTCCCCGCTGCCGGTGCGGCCCGCGCCGATGCCGGCGCCGAAGGTCTCCCGGACGATCTCGAAGGCATGGTCGAGCTGGGCCTCGACATCGCCCTGGGCGCCGGCCCGCAGCCAGCGCCGCAGTACATGGTTGTGCGCGGTGACCACGGCGGACGCCGCGACCTCGGCGAGCAGCGGGTCGTCGTCGCCCTCGCGGTGGGCACCCTCGTCGAAGTGGCCCAGGAGATAGCGGGTGAACAGCCGCTCGTAGCGGGCCACCGAAGCGATCTCGGCCTCCCGCAGGGTGGGGACCTCGCGGGTCAGGCGGTAGCGGGCCACCGACACGGCCGGGGAGGCCGCGTACATCCGCATGACCTCCTTGATGCCGCGGCAGACCGTGTCCAGGGGGTTCTCGTGCGGGGGAGCGGCGTCCAGGACGGCCTCCGCGCGGACGAGGGTGTCGTCGTGGTCGGGGAAGATCGCCTCTTCCTTGGAGCGGAAGTGGCGGAAGAAGGTCCGCCGCGCGACGCCCGCGGCGGCCGCGATCTCGTCGACCGTCGTCGCCTCGTAGCCCTTGGTCGCAAACAGCTCCATCGCCGCCGACGACAATTCACGGCGCATTTTGAGCCGTTGCGCGGCCGCCCGGCGGGTACCGGGAGTGGCGTTGTCGGGGGTGTCGGAGGGGTGCGTACGAGCGGGCTGGGACATGTGGGGACGGTACTGCATATTTACGCGACCTGCGGCATGAGGTACAGCCTGTGCCCCCGTGAGCGGGGGTGGGCCGCCGTCCGGTTCCAGCAGTCCACCCCACCCTCCCCCGGCCGGGCCGGGGTGCCGCCACGCGTCAGCGCCGGGCGTACTCACGGAAGCCGCGGCCGGTCTTGCGGCCGAGGCAGCCCGCGGCGACGAGGTGCTCCAGCAGCGGCGCCGGGGCCAGCCCGGGGTCGCGGAACTCGGCGTGCAGCACCTTCTCGATGGCCAGGGAGACGTCCAGGCCGACCACGTCGAGGAGTTCGAACGGGCCCATCGGGTAGCCGCCGCCGAGCTTCATGGCGGCGTCGATGTCGTCCAGCGTCGCGTAGTGCTCCTCGACCATCTTGATCGCGTTGTTCAAGTACGGGAACAGCAGCGCGTTCACGATGAACCCGGCCCGGTCGCCGCAGTCCACCGGGTGCTTGCGGACCTTGGCGCAGACCGCCCGCACGGTGGCGTGGACATCGTCGGCCGTCAGGACCGTACGCACCACCTCCACCAGCTTCATGGCGGGCGCCGGGTTGAAGAAGTGCATCCCGATGACGTCCTGCGGGCGCGAGGTGGCGCGGGCGCAGGCCACGACCGGCAGCGAGGAGGTGGTGGTGGCCAGGACGGCGCCCGGCTTGCAGACCTTGTCCAGGGTCTTGAACAGCTCCTGCTTGACCGCCAGGTCCTCGGCCACCGCCTCGACCGCGAGGTCCACGTCCGCGAACGCGTCCAGCGACCCGGCCGGGGTGATCGCGGCCAGCGCGGTGTCCCGGTCCTCGGCGCTCATCCGGCCCTTGTCCACGGAGCGGCCCAGCGACTTGGCGATCCTGGCCTTGGCCTTCTCCGCCTTCTCCAGGCTGCGGGCGGCCAGCACGACCTTGAAGCCCGCCTTGGCGAAGACCTCGGCGATACCGCTGGCCATCGTCCCGGAGCCGGCCACGCCGACGCCGGCGACGGTCCGCCCGCCGGCGAGCTCGTCGGCGGCCGACGGGCTCTCCGCGTCCGGCACGGCGGTGGGGCTGCCCGGGGCCTCGTACGTGTAGAAGCCGCGGCCCGCCTTGCGGCCGGTCAGCCCCGCCTCGGCGAGCTGGCCCAGGATCGGCGCGGGGGCGTGCAGCCGGTCCTGGGACTCGGCGTACATCGCCTCCAGGACCGTCCGCGCGGTGTCCACGCCGATCAGGTCCAGCAGCGCCAGCGGGCCCATGGGCAGGCCGCAGCCCAGCCGCATCGCGGCGTCGATGTCCTCGCGGGTGGCGTACTTGGACTCGTACATCGCCGCGGCCTGGTTCAGGTAGCCGAACAGCAGGCCGTCGGCGACGAAACCGGGGCGGTCACCCACCGCGATCGGGTCCTTGCCCAGGGCGTGCGCCAGCTCCGTGACGGCCGCGACCGCGGTCGGCGCGGTGAGCACGGAGGAGACCACCTCGACCAGCTTCATGGCCGGTGCGGGGTTGAAGAAGTGCACCCCGAGCACCCGCTCGGGGCGCTGCGAATCGGCGGCGAGCCGGGTCACGGACAGGGCGTTCGTGCCGGTGGCCAGGATGGTGTCCGGGCGGACCACGGCGTCGAGTCCGGCGAAGACCTGCCGCTTGAGCTCGTAGTCCTCGGGCACGACCTCGATGACGAGGTCGGCGTCCGCGGCGGCCTGCAGGTCGGTGAAGGTGCGGAACCGGGCCAGGATGTCCTGCCGCTCCCGCTCGGTGATCCGCTCGCGCTGCACGGCGCGGGCGGTGGCGGCCTCGAGGGCCGTGACGGCGTGCCGGGCCGCGGCCTCGTCGGTGTCGATACCGATGACCTCGCGGCCGGCCCGGGTCAGCACCTCGGCGATACCGGTACCCATGGTGCCCAGGCCGACGATGGCGACGGTGGAAAGGGACAGGGGGGAGGCTTCAGTTGAGAGATCAGGGGTGGACTGAGGGCCCATCGCGAGACTCCTGAGGGTGTTCCCCTGACAACAGGGGAGAAGTGACGACTGAGGGGTATCCGCGCGGTGTGAGACCTGCACTGCACAGCGGCGGAACGGCTGCGGAGAGCCGCGGGAGCCGCAGCGCTGCGGGAGCACCGGCGGTGCGGGAGATACGGCGCGCCCTGTCCCGGGGCCGTGCCGTGTTCTCCGTACTGATGTCGTGCTGTACCGAACCGACTTCACTCTGTGGCGGCTGCGTCACCAGGCCGCCCGAGCAGTGGTGCTGCTCGTTCCAGCAGGTTAACCGGTGAGTAACCAGAGCGCCAGGGGTAGCGAGGGTCATTAGGCTGTGGTGCAGACCACGTCGCGGGAACCGGGGCGTCCCGGCGGGAGGGGATCGGCAAATGGAAGAGGAATTCCACGAGTTGACGGACCGGGTGCGGGCCGAACTCCGCTCCCCGCAGGATCTGGTCGCTTACGAACGGCTGCTGGGGCTGGCCCGCAAGAACACTCCGGCCGGGCGGGAGGAACTGGCCCGGATGCTGGTCGCCGTCGAACGTCCGCTGTGGGCCAGGGAGGTCGCCGCCTTCATCCTGGGCTGCGCCGGCGACAAGCGGGCCTTCGAGACGCTGGTCCTGCTGCTGAACTACCGCGACCCGGTGCGCTGCGCCACCGCCGCACACGCCCTGGCCCGCCTCGGCGACCCCCGTACCGCCCGTGCGGCGGCCGCGCTCGCCACCAACCCGCTGCGCACCGCCTACGCCCTGCACCCGGTCCGGCTGCTCTCCGAACTCCGCGCACCGCAGTCCGTACCCGCGCTGATCGCGACCCTGGAGCGGCTGCTGACCCCGCACAACCCCTACTGGCGCGTGGCGCTCGCCTGTGTCGAGGGCCTGGGCGCGCTGGGCGACCGTCGGGCGGTGCCCGCGCTCACCACAGCTGTCGCCCACCCCCGGCTGGCGGCCGCGGCGGCCGCCTCACTGGCGCGGCTGGGGGTGCACGAGGTGCCGGGGTAGTGCGGCGGCGGGGCCACGGGAGACGAGCCGCCCGGGACGGGGGAGCGGACTGGGGCCGCCGGGACCCCGGCGCGACGCCGGTCCCGGTCATCGCCCGTATCCGTACGGGGTGCGGCGGCTGCTCGTGCCGGGATCGCGGGCGGCCGCAGCCGTGGACTGCCGTGCCTCGGCCCCGGGCCCACGACAGTGGTCCCGGGGCCGAGGCGTACCGTGGCCCGGCAGCGGTCGGACACCGGTGCGCGGGCGTCAGTGGGCAGCGGTCGGGTGCTGTTCCGGCCGCAACCGGCGCACCCGGTTCAGCACTTGACGACCTTGTCGAGCTTGGCCGGCCACGACCAGGACCACCAGTGCGAGCCGCCCTTCGGGAGCTTCTTGCACCCGAAGTCCCGGTGGCTGTGCAGGATCACCTTCACCTTGACGGAGTGACCGCAGTGGTTCTTCATCCACAGGTGATCGGTGTAGCCCGAAGTCTTGAGCTTCGCACCCTTCTTCGCGCACTTCGGCACACGCACGAAATCGATGCGCGACTTCACGTGTGCCTGCCGGCTCACGACGGGCTGCGTGGTGGCCTGCGTGTCGCGGTCGGAGGCATCGGCCGGGAGGGCCGTGCCCAGAGCCAGCGTGCCGGCAGCCATCGTCAGGACGATCGCTCGTGGCTGAGCCATGATTCAACTCCTTTCGGTGGGAACGTCATGCACTCCACGCGCGGACCGGCGCAACCGGCGGGCCCCTGGACATGGCGAGCCCTGGCCTGCCGACTGTGCTGTGGAGCTTGCGAGGCAGGTGACGTCCCTCTTGTCGGGTGAACGGTTCGAAGGCGCCTGACCGGCCGTTGGACACGGCAGGCCGGAGTTCCCGGCATTCCGGCCAGGAGCCCCCGAGGGCGGACTCGGCGCCGTGGCACATACCTGCACGGCCCGGGGCGTCCTCAGGTCTGGTTGCGGTCGGGCGGGGCCGCGGGGGAGGCGGGAGCTTCGGCGGCGGACGTGGTGAGGGCCGGGCCGATGAGCGGCACCGCCGCCACGGCGGTGGCGCTCGCGGCATGACTGAACTTGTGCATGGAAACCTCTCATTCTGGCGCCTGGTGCAGCCGGGACGCCCGATGCGCAGAGTGGATGCGGGGGCGGTCACGGGTGGTGAGGGGTGACCGTGGGCCCGTGGGCCCGAGGGCCCGTGGGCCCCGTGGGCCCCGTGGCCCAGGCGGGCCAGGGCCCCGGGCCGACTGTCCTCGCGACCGCCCCGGGTGCCCCCGTGCCGTCCGGGGCGGTCGCTGTTCGCCCCTCGTGCTTCCCACCCCACTCTGGACGCTTCGTCTGGACGATTCGCTGGACGAACCTCTGGGCGGGGCACTGGTAAGGGGGTAGGCACACTGCTGAGCGAGGGTTCACGGGAGAGGCATTTCATGGGAGTTGAGCGCAACGCGGGGCAATCGCTGCGCTTCGAGGTGTTGGGTCCGGTGCGCGCTTGGGCCGGAGACAGGCAACTCGATCTGGGGAGCCCCCGCAGATCTGCTGTTGCGGCGGTGCTGCTCCTCCATGCCAACCAGGTCGTCGCCAGGGAGCGGCTGATCCAGGCTGTCTGGGGTGAACCCGCGCCCGCATACGCCGTCAATCAGCTCCAGAAATACATCTCCGGGCTGCGGCAGGCACTGCATCCGGGGCGTCAGCCGCGGACCCGGTCAGAGACGGTGCGGTGGTCGGACGGCGGCTACGTCCTCTCCGTACCGCCGGGCGGGCTCGATCTGGAAACCTTCACAGCGCTGGTCGCGCAGGGCCGCATCGCCCGGGCCGAAGGCGACCCGGAGCGGTTTGCCGCCCGTCTGCACGAGGCGTTGGCGCTGTGGCGTGGGCCGGTTCTGGCCAATGTGTCGAGTCTCTATCTGGACGGGGAACGTGAACGGCTCACCGAGTGGCACACCACGGTGACGGAGGAGCGGATCGAAGCCGATCTGGAGCTGGGGCGGCACGCAGAGGTGATCGCCGAACTCACCGCCCTGGTGGCCGAATTCCCCCTCCGGGAGCGGTTACGGGCCCGTCGGATGCTGGCCCTCTACCGGTGCGGGCGACAGGCGGAGGCGCTGGCGGTGTACGAGGAGACCCGACGCCTCCTGCGCGACGACCTCGGGGTGGACCCGGGCTCGGAAATCCAGAAACTGCACGCTCGGATACTGCGCTCGGACCCCTCGTTGACCCCACGCGCGCGGCCGGTGCAACGACTTCAGCGGACGGCCCCGCCCCAGCCCCCGCCGGCGGAAGCGGACACCACTACCGGCCTGCGCCAACTCCCCATGGACATAAGGGGGTTCGTGGGGCGCGCAGCAGAACTGCGCCAACTGCAACATTCGCTGTGCGGGCCTGCGGCCGGGGCCGAGGGCGATGCCCGAGCGGTGCGCCTCGCGGTCATCGAAGGCATGGCAGGGGTGGGCAAGACACGTCTCGCCGTACACGCCGCACACCGCTTCGTCGCCGAGGGCCACTTCGGCGACATGCAGTTGTGGGCCGACCTCAAGGGTTTCTCCTCCAGCCGCCCTCCGGCGGACCCGGCCGATGTGCTGGAGGACTTCCTGCGGCTGCTCGGCGTGCCGGGCAGCCGGATTCCCCCGGGAGCCGAGGCGCGAGCGGCGTTGTACCGTGACCGGCTGGCGGGCAAGCGCGCTCTGGTGGTGCTGGACGACGCCGTCGACGAGGACCACGTGCGGCTGCTGCTGCCCGGCAACCCGTCCTGCGCGCTGCTCCTCACGAGCCGCCGGGTGCTGTCCGGGCTCGACGGCGCACACACCGTGCGGATGGGCGTGTTGTCGCCGGAGGAAGCCCTGACGCTGATCGCGCGGGTTTCCGGCCGTCCGGCCGAGGAGCCGGCCTCCGGTGCCGCGCGACGTGTGGTCGAGCTGAGCGGACGGCTGCCGCTGGCGCTCGCCTTGGCGGCACGGCGGCTGCGAACCCGTCCGGCCTGGAAGGTGGAGGAACTGGCGGAGCGGTTGGAGAACGACACAGGCCGGCTGCAGCAGTTCTCTGTCGGAACGCGCACGGTGAACACCGCCTTCGAGCTGTCCTACCGCTCGCTCCCCGCTGAGCTGCGGCGGGCGTTCCGGCTCCTCGCCCTCCACCCGGGTGACGACGTCACGCCCTGCTCGGCCGGTGCGCTCCTCGGTGTGGCCTGTGCCGAGGCCGAGCGACAGCTGGAGTCGCTGCTGGACGAATACCTGCTGCAACAGCACTCCTCCGGCCGCTACTGCTACCACGACCTGCTGCGGCTGTACGCCGCCGGACTGGCCCGTACCGAGGATGACGGGGCGGAGTGGCGCACCGCGGTACGACGCCTGGTGAACTGGTACTGCCGCGCCGCCGGCGCTGCCCGTCATGCCCTGGAACCCTGGCGGCCGCGTGGCGAAGACGGCACCGGGACCGACTCCGCCGCTGAACCCGCCGCCGCGGACCATGCCGCCCTTCCCGCCGCCCTGGTCCACTCCGCCTCCGCAGCCGACTGGCTCGAGCAGGAACGCGCGAATCTGCTGGCCGTCTCCCGTGAGGCCGCAGCCGCTGAGTGGCACCACAGCACCTGGCGACTGGCGACCACGGCCCACTCCTTCCTGGCGCAGCACTCGTACGGCACCGACAGTCGTGAGGGCCTGCGGCTGGGGTTCGAGGCGGCCCGCCGGCTCTCTGACCCCGTCAAGCAGGCCGAGATCCTGCGGGATCTGGGCCGCATGTACGACGGGCTGGGCAGACACCAGGACAGCGCGGCACAGCACCACGCCGCTCTGGCCCTGTCCCAGGAGGAGGGAGACGCGGCAGGCGCAGCCGAGGCACACGCGGGGCTCGGCCGCACCTCGTACGCACTCGGGCGCTATCCGCAGAGTGCCGAGCACCACCGGCGGGCGCTCACGCTGTTCGAGAAGACCGGAAACCGGCACGGACAGGCCCGGTCGCGCGGTGGGCTGGCTGTGGCGCACTGGTTCCTTCCCGGGAACCTCCACGAAAGCGCCAAGCAGCACCGGTGGGCGGCGGCGTTGTTCAAGGTGACCGGCGACAGCCGCGGAGAGGCCCACGAAGCCAGCAACCTGGGCCTGGCGCACTGGCTCTTCGGCAACTACACCCAGTGCGCCCGGTACCACGGCCTGGCGCTGGCCCTGTTCCGGCAGAACGGCGACCTCCGTGGGCAGGCGATCGCCCGCCACGGCCTCGGCCTCGCGGCATGGCACCTGGGACGGCCCGAGGTGGCGCGGGACCACCACCGGTATGCCCTCGGCGTCTTCCGGGAACTCTCGGACCGGCGTGGCGAGGCCATCGCACTGCACCGACTGGGCTGTGTGGCGTGGTCCGCGGGCGCGTACCGGCAGGGCGAGGACCTCCTGCGCCAGGCCCTCGCACTCGGCACCAGCATCAGCAACCGCCAGACCGAGGCGTGGACGCTCACCTCGCTCGGGTTCCTCTGCCGGCGTCTGCACCGTACCGAGGAAGGCCGGGGCCACCTCCACAAGGCGCTCGACGTCGCCCGGGAGATCGGGGACCGGCACTGCGAGTCCGACGCCCTCGTCGGTCTGGCCTTGACCAGCCTGACCACGGGGCAGCCGGACCATTGCACCGAAACGGCGCAGCAGGCTTTGACCCACGTCCGGCAGCTCGGCCATCCGCACGGCGAGGCCCTGGCCATGATCACGCTGGGCCTTGCTTCCAGCGCCCGCCGGCAACCGCACGAAGGAGCACAGTGGCATCGGCGAGCCCTCCACCTGGCCCGGGCCACCGCCGAACCGTTCACCGAATCCACGGCCCTCACCGGCCTCGGTCATGCCTGCACGGAACTCGGACATCACCACCAAGCCGAACAACTCCTGGACACGGCCCTCACCATCCGACAGCGCATCACCGACCGTCACGGCCAGGCCGACACCCTGATGGTCTTGGCCGACCTTTTGCAGGCGACGGGCAGATCCCGAGCCGCACGGTCCAGCCGGGAACGCGCCCGGTCGATCCTCCTGGACATCGGCGCCGCGGCCGACGCCCCGCCAACCTGAGCCCGTACCGGCGACCGCCCCGCCGGCTGCGACCGCACCGCCCTTCGGGGGGTCGACGGCCCGGCTGATGATGTCCGTACCGAACAGCGCCGACGGGTTCGCGCCGAGGTGGTCCCGGCGGACGGCCTCCTTCTGGATCCGTCAGAGCCCCCGGAGCCATAATGGAACCCCTGTTCCCTTGTGTGGGGGCGGCCCTGAATTTGGGCGCGCCGCCCTGGGGTGGTTGGCTTGGCGGCGCACCGCAGGACCGGCAGCCGAGCACTGGAGGACACACACATGGGGCAGGTCGAGGCCATCACGCAGCGCGAGATCGCGGCGGACCCGGAGGACGTGTTCGACGCGCTCGCCGACTACTCCGGCACGCGCCGGCAGCTGCTGCCCGAGCACTTCAGCGAGTACGAGGTCCGCGAGGGCGGCGACGGCAAGGGCACCCTCGTCCACTGGAAGCTCCAGGCCACGAGCAAGCGGGTGCGCGACTGCCTGCTGGAGGTCGACGAGCCGACCGACGGTCAGCTCGTGGAGAAGGACCGCAACTCCTCGATGGTGACCACCTGGGTCGTCACCCCGGCCGGCGAGAAGCGCGCCAGGGTCGTCGTCACCACCACCTGGCAGGGCGCCGGCGGTATCGGCGGCTTCTTCGAGCGGACCTTTGCCCCCAAGGGGCTCGGCCGGATCTACGACACCCTCCTCGACAACCTCACCGCCCACGTGACGAAGTAATCGGCCTTTCCCGCCCGTCACCCTGAGCGCATGCCGTCACTCTCACCGGTTCGGGTGGTTTCCGGTGAGCGGACGCGTCCGGCCCGCCGGAACGCTTCCGTACGGAAAGCCCTGATGGGAGCCCAAGAGGCGCCCCTGGCAACGTACTTGACGTCCCTTCCCGCCCCGCCCGCACCCTTTCGTCGTGGTTGATCGGTGTTGTCGCCCAATGCGAGAAATTGGGCGGCAACAGGCGTGACGAGGGGAGCAGCACGTGGGCGGGACCACCCTGAGTGAGCGGGGCGAGAGAGCCGAACGGGCTGAGCGGGCCGGACGGACCGGTTCGCCCGCCGCCGGCGCGATCACGGCCCCGGCCGCGGCCGTGCACGGCGGGACGGACAAGCACGGCGGGACGGACAGGCACAACGGGAACGGCAGGAAAGGCAGGACCGAGCGCCCCGCCCCCGGTGCGTCTGTACCGGCCGGCCACCGCCGCGTCCGCATGGTCGTCCTCGCCCTGATGCCGGCGCTGCTGCTCGCGGCGCTCGGTCAGACCATCGTCGCCACCGCGCTCCCCAAGATCAGCGGCGAGCTGCACGGCCTGGACACGATCTCCTGGGCGGTGACGTCCTACCTCCTCGCCTCTGCCGTGGGCCTGCCGCTCCACGGCAAGCTCGGTGACCTCTTCGGCCGCAAGCCCGTCCTCCTCTTCGCCCTTCTCGTTTTCACCGCCGGCTCGGCGCTGGCCGGCTGGTCGCGGACGATGGACGAACTGGTCGCCTTCCGGGCCGTCCAGGGCTTCGGCGGCGGCGGGCTGATCATCGGCGTCCAGGCGATCATCGCCGATGTCGTACCGCCGCGGGCCCGCGGCCGCTACACGGGCGTGGCCGGCGCCGCCTTCGGACTCGCCGCCGTGGCCGGCCCGCTGATCGGCGGCCTCTGCACCGACCACGCCTCCTGGCGCTGGTGCTTCTACCTCAACGTTCCGGCCGGCGTGCTGTCGCTGCTCGTCCTCACCGTCGGCCTGAAGCCGTCCCGGCCGGTGCGCCGCGCCCGGCCGGACCTCGCCGGAGCGCTGCTGCTCGCCGCTTTCACCACCTGTCTGGTGCTGCTGACCCGTTGGGGCGGTGCGGAGTACGCCTGGAACTCGCGGGTCATCCTGGGACTCGGCGCCGGTGCGCTCGGCTGTGCCGTGCTGTTCCTCGCGGTCGAGCACGTCGTCGCAGAACCGCTGGTCCCGCTGCGGCTGTTCCGCGACTCGGTCTTCAACGTCACCGGCCTGACCGGCGCCGTCATCGGCATCGCACTCTTCGGCGCCGCCGGTTACCTGCCGGCCTTCCTGCAGAGGGCCGACGCGGGCACGGCCACCGAGTCCGGGCTGCTGATGCTGCCCCTGACGGGCGGCATCGTCCTCGCCTCCCTCGTCTCCGGCCGGCTCATCAGCCGCACCGGGCACCACAGGGTGTTCCCCGTCCTCGGCTGCGTGGTGGCCGGGGTGGGGATGTGGCTGCTGTCGCGGATGCCGCAGAACACCCCGCGCGAGGTCTACGCCCTCTGGGCGGGCCTCCTCGGACTCGGTATCGGCATCGGCCTCGTGCTGCCGGTGCTGGCGCTCGCCGTGCGCAACTCCGTACGCGCCGCCGGCCTCGGCACCGCGACGGGCGCCACCCCCTACTTCCGGCAGCTCGGCGGCAGCGTCGGCGCGGCCCTCTTCGGCACCCTCTTCGCCGACCGGCTGGCCCATCGGCTCGCCGACCGACTGCCGGCGTCGGCGCGGCTGCCCGCCCCGGAGTCGATCCTCCCGCAACTGGTGCGCGCCCTGCCCGCCTCGCTGCGTGACAGCGACATCGCCGCGTATGCGCAGGCCATGCCGGGGATCTTCTTCTCTCTTGTGCCGGTGCTCGTCCTGGGCCTTGTGCTCGCCTTCTTCCTGAAAGGGAAACCCCTGGTGTCCCACGCCTCTCCTGCCCCGCAGGCCTCCCCGACCCCGTACGCCCCGCACGCCCCGCACGCCCCGTACGGCGATCCGTCCGATCCCGCCGTCGTTCCACCGGCCCGTACCACGACCGACGCGGCCGCTCCCCACACCCCTGACGGCGGGACGACTTACCCCCGGACGCACGGCTACGGCAGCGCCGGCGCGCCCCCCGTCACGGCCGGCGTCCCGGTGTGCGGCACCGTCCAGCACCACGACGGCAGCATCGTGCCGCGCGCCGCGCTCACCCTCATCGACGTCGCCGGCCGCCAGGTCGGCCGCGGCGCCACCGGCGACGACGGGCGGTACGCCCTGAGCACCCCGGGGGCCGGCTCGTACGTGCTGATCGCGTCCGCGGGCGGGCACCAGCCGCAGGCCGTCAGCGTCACCGTCGGGGAGCGGCCGGTCGAACTGGACGTCGTGCTCGGCGGCGCGGGGCGCCTCGCGGGGACCGTCACCACCGCCGACGGCACACCCGTACGCGATGCCATGGTCACCCTCACCGATGTCCGCGGCGAGGTCGTCGCCACCACCCGCAGCGGACGCGAAGGAGGCTATGTCATCGGTGAGTTGGTGGCCGGCGAGTACACCCTCGCCTCCAGCGCCCCGGCGTTCCGCCCCGCCGCGCTGCCGGTGACCGTGCAGGCGTCGCGGGAGACCCGCCAGGACATCGAGCTCGCCGGCGGCGCGGTGCTGCGCGGGACCGTACGGGCCGGCGGCGGCCGCCCCGTCGAGGACGCCAGGGTCACCCTCCTGGACGCCGCCGGCAATGTCGTCGACACCGCGACCACCGGCTCGGACGGGCTGTTCCGCTTCGTGGACCTCTCGGCCGGCGAGTACACCGTCATCGCCGCCGGGTACCCGCCGGTGGCCACCGTTCTGCGGATGGCGGGCGGCGGCCGCACGGAGCGCGACCTCCAGCTGGGGCACGAGGACTGAGCGCTGCGCGACGGCAGCGGCGGACGGTGCGCACGGTGCGCGGGCGGCACTTCCTCTTCGGGAGTGCCGCCTGTTCGGGAGTGCCGGACCGGTCAACCAGGCGGCGCCGTACCGAAACTCGGTGCCGCCGGCCCGAAACGCAGCCGGGTGATCAGCGGGCGGTCCCCGCGGAGCAGGGGAACGGCCGCGGCGCGCGGCGCGAGATAGCCGAGGAACCCACGGCCCGCGGGCAGCGGGACGTCGGTCACGTCGCCGATGGCCGGATGGGCGGCGCGCAGTTGGTCCCGCCCGGCCGCGTCCATGCCCCACGGCATCGGGGGCAGACGATGGCCGCCGGGTCCCTTGGCGCCGGTGCGGGTACGGGCGCTGAAGCGCCGCGACACGGTGTCGAGCACCATCGAGCCACCGGGAAACGCCTCGGCGCAGGCGGCGATCAGCTCGGTCACCTGCGCGGGCTGCAGATACATCAGCAACCCCTGCGCGGTCACCAGCACACCGCGTACGGGGTCGATGCCGGCCATCCACCGGTGCTCGCGCACGTCGCAGTCGACGAGCCGCTGCCGTGCTCCGTGCGGAAGTACGCGGCCGCGCAGCGCCAGCAGTTCGGCAAGGTCGACGGTGACCCACTGGGCCCGGCCGTTGTCGACCCGCCAGAACTGGGTCTCCAGGCCCTCGCCGAGAGCGATCACGGTGCCGTACGGGTGGGCGGCGAGGAAGTCCCGCACGACGCCGTCGAATCCGAGGGCGCGGAGGGCGACGGCCTGCGCCAGCCACGGGCGGGCGCCACCCAGCCGTTCCCCGAAGGGGAAGTCCACCTCGGCGACGAGCTGTACGGCGCGTGGGTCGGTCAGCACGGTGTCCGGACGGGCGGCCTCGGCGGCGCGGTGGTAGAGCGTCCACAACGCCGTTTCGGGAACTCCCTTGAGGTCTGCCGTGACACGGACTGGCACCGAGTTCCTCCCAGAGTGCGGTGTGGCGGCGGTCCGGCGGCGCGACACCTCTCGGGCCGCCGGATGCACTGCCCGGTGCCGCGTTGATACCGCCGCTGCTGTCCCGCAGGGGGCCGATCCGGGGAGCGGTCACCCCCGGGAGTGCATAGTCGTACCGCGGAATGCGCTGTGCTCTTTGACCGGCACCGGGCAACTGCCGGGTGGCGAGCAGGAGAAGGTGCTTGCTCGGATGCCTGTCTGCCCCCGCAGGGAGCCCGGGGGCGTCGGCGACGTGCCCTCAAAAAAGGCCGGTTGACGGCGGACGGCCGGCCCGGCGAGGAGCCGGTCCCGGAGCGGGACGGGTGCCGGCGCGGAGCGGGACGGGTGCCGGAGCGGAGTGGGCGCTCCGGCCCGTGAAGATCAGTGCGCCAGATCGCGGTGGATGACCCGGGCGGCGCTCTCGACGGTGTGCACGCCGTAGTCCATGGTGCGGCTTCCGGTGGAGAGGACGGCCATGCCGTAGTCGTGGCCGCTGCAGGTGAAGGTGCCGACGCTGTTCACCCGCCAGCCGCCGGTGTCGCGCGGCAGCCAGCCGTTCTTGACGTGGACGGACGCTGCGGCGGGGGCGCCGGCGGGGGCTCCCCAGCGCTGGTCGGCCTCGACCCGGTGCATCAGGTCGAGGGCGTAGCCGCGGGAGGGCGCGGTGAGCACCGCGTTGTCCGTGGTGAGCAGCTGCATCAGCTTGAGCTGGTCGCCGGCGGTGACCTGGGTGAGGCCCCAGGCCTTGCCCGCGCCGGGGACGGTGTGCCGCATCCCGGCCAGGGACAGGAAGTGCTTGATACCGGCCGGGCGGATCTGGTGCCAGAGCGCCGAGGTCGCGGCGTTGTCCGACTTGGTGATCATGGCGGTGGTCTGCTTCACCTCGTGCGGGGTCAGCTTGCGGTGCGCCTCCTGGCTCTGCCGCAGCAGGGCGCCGAGCACCGTGACCTTCACCACACTCGCCGAGTCGAAGTGGGTGCCGGCCTTGAACTCGCAGCGGGTACGGGTCGGCCGGTCGTAGATCGCCAGCGCCGAGGCGCCCTTGCGCCCGTGGAGGGCGTCGGCGATGTCCTGGGACAGAGCGGGCGCCAGGCCCGGCTTCTTGGAGGTGCACACGACCCGGGAGTCGCCCACCGGCGTGCTGGAGGTGCTGGCCGAGGCCGAGGTCGCCGTGGTGAGTGCCGTGAGCAGTGCTCCGGCGACCACGGCCGCGGCCAGCCCACGGCGCGTGCGGGTCGCTATGCGTGATCCGTGCATGAAGGTGGTGTCCTGTCCCGCTGTGTATCGGAGACCCGCTACCGGGGGCCGGCCTCGGGTGACCGATGGTGCGCCGGGCCGCTGTGGCCGCGCTGCGGCCGGGGTCCCGGTTGAAAGGTCACAGTGACGATACGTGGCGGGGGTCTGGGCGCCTTGATGGAATGCGGTGAATTGTCCGTTTTCGTGTCGCGTGTCGTGGTGTGATATTCGACAAATCGGGCGGTGGGTCAGATGTGGGTGGGCGCGTGGGGTGGGTGCGTTCCGGGGGTGTCCTGGGTGCGTCCTGGTTTCGGTGGTGCGGGTGGTTTCTAGGGGCGTGGCAGGGCCCTGCGGGGTTTGGCGGCGGCGCGTGGGCGACGGGTGGCGGCCGCGCGCCGCCGCCGTGCGCCGGCCATCAGCTGGCGGCTGCGCAGCGCCATCTCGATCTCGAAGCGGGTCCGCGGATCGCGAAGGCCGGCCCCGAACAGCTTCTCCAGCTGGCGCATCCGGTAGCGCACCGTCTGCGGGTGGATGCTGAGCGCCTTGGCCACCTCGGGAGCCCCCATGCCGCCGAGCCAGGCCAGCAGGGTGGCTTCCAGCCGCTCGCACCGCTCCGGCGTCAGTCCCGCGAGCGGGCTCAGATGGCGGGCGATCAGGGTGCGGGACAGCGATTCGTCCTGGAGGAGCAGGAGGGACGAGAGGTGGTCGTCGACGAACACCACGCCGGCCTCGGGGCCGTCGTGCGGGGACGCCAGATCCAGCAGCCGCGATGCGGAGCGTACGGACGCGGCGGCCTCGTGCGCCGGCACCGCGTGGCCGACCACGGCGGCGCGGTGTCGCAGTACGCCCTTCAGCCTCGCCCTGCCGCTCTTGCCGTCGGCGAGTTGGGCGGGGATCAGCAGGCCCGGCGCCTCCTGCGGCGCGCTGACCAGACAGTCGCCCAGTGCGGACGCCACGAGATGGATGTCGGTGTCGGTGCGCAGCATGACGGCACGCACCTTGTCGGGCAGCGGCCGGCCGCGTCGTAGTACCTCCTCGATCAGGCGGGTGACCTGCTGGTGACCGCCGCGCTCGATGACTTCCCGGAAGCCTGGATTGCGATCGCAAAGTGTTTGCGCGATCAGTTCGGTCAGGATCGCGAGTTGGTCGTCTTCGCTGTCGGCCCGGATGCCGCGTTGCGGTAAGGCGTCGTTGAGGGCTTCGCTCACCATTCTGCCTCTGTTTCATCGCGTGGGAAGCTGGTCCAGCCTGTTCTACCTCACCTGGCACGTGCCGTCGGCAGCTGACAGAACTCGTTCGGATGCCCTTTCGGAATCCGTCAGAAGTTCTTCCGCTTTGCGACAGAAACTGCCTGAGATGCGGTGCCACAAGAGCGTACCCCCAGGTTCCGGTTGGAAGGAATCGTGGTGCAGCGGCGAAGAAAACGTGATGCTCGCGCCAACGGGGCCGCACCGGCGGGACCTGGACGGGGCGTCAGTCCGGAGGTCCTGGTTAGGCTGGGGGAGCTGTTCGGGCCCTCCGAACGTGATGTGAACGAGTGATGTCGGGAATCGTGCGGACCGCCTCCTAGCTGCGATAGGACTGGTGAATGTGAAGATCCTCATCTCCGCGGACATGGAGGGCGCCACGGGCGTGACCTGGCCCGCCGATGTGCTGCCCGGCACCCCTCAATGGGAGCGCTGCCGCCACATGTTCACGTCCGACGTCAATGCGGCGATCGCCGGATTCTTCGACGGCGGGGCCGACGAGGTGCTGGTCAACGAGGCGCACTGGACCATGCGCAATCTCCTGCTGGAACAGCTCGACGAGCGGGCACAGATGCTCACCGGGCGGCACAAATCGCTCAGCATGGTCGAAGGCGTGCAGCACGGCGATGTCGACGGCATCGCCTTCGTCGGCTACCACACCGGGGCCGGCACCGAAGGCGTCCTTGCGCACACCTACCTGGCCAACACCCTCACCGGGGTCTGGGTCGACGGCACCCGCGCGAGCGAGGGCCATCTCAACTCCCTTGTGGTCGCCGAGTACGGCGTACCGGTGGTGCTGGTCACCGGCGACGACCGCACCTGCCAGGACGCGCTGGGCTACGCCCCGCAGGCACCCGGTGTGGCGGTCAAGGACTATGTGTCGCGCTATGCGGCGGTGTGCCGGCCGCCGGCCCGTACGGCGGCCGAGATCCGGGCCGCGGCCTGCAAGGGAGCGGCGCTGGCGGTACGTCACGAACCCTGCCGGCGCGGGCCGTTCCGGTTCGAGTTGGAGTTCGACGCCGAGCATCTGGTGGGCGCGGCGACCTGCGTTCCCGGCGTGGAGCGAACGGGGGAGCGCCGCGTTGCGTATACCTGTCAGGACATGTACGACGCCATCCGGTGCTTCAAGGCGGTCACGACCGTCGTGTCGTCCGCCGTGGAGGAGCAATATGGCTGAGCGGGAGACGGCCGGGGGGCCGGCGGACGAACAGGCCGCCGGCGTCGACCGGCAGGCGCTCGACGAGGTGGTGCGCTTCACCTCCGAGCTGATCCGGATCGATACCGGCAATGCCGGTGACGGCGCCTGCCGGGAACGGCCGGCCGCCGAGTACGTCGCCGAGCGGCTGGCCGGGGCCGGGCTGACGCCGACACTCCTGGAGCGCAGCAAGGGCCGTACGAATGTCGTCGCCCGGATCGAGGGCACCGACCCCGGGGCCGACGCCCTGCTGGTGCACGGTCATCTGGACGTGGTCCCCGCCGAGCCCGCCGACTGGAGCGTGCACCCCTTCTCCGGCGAGGTCCGCGACGGCGTGGTCTGGGGCCGGGGCGCCATCGACATGAAGAACATGGACGCGATGGTGCTCGCCGCCGTACGCCAGTGGGCCCGCAGCGGAGTGCGACCGCGGCGTGACATCGTGCTGGCCTTCACCGCCGACGAGGAAGCCAGTGCCGAGGACGGCGCGGGTTTCCTTGCCGATCGGCACGCCGGGCTCTTCGAGGGCTGCACCGAAGGCATCAGCGAGTCCGGGGCCTTCACCTTCCATGCGGACCGCGGCATGCGGCTGTACCCGGTCGCGGCGGGGGAGCGCGGCACCGCCTGGCTGAAGCTGACCGCCCGGGGCCGGGCGGGGCACGGCTCGAAGGTCAACCGCGACAACGCCGTCAGCCGGCTGGCCGCCGCCGTGGCCCGGATCGGCGCGCACGAGTGGCCGGTCCGGCTCACCCCGACCGTGCGGGCCGCACTCGGCAGGCTCGCCGAGCTGTACGCCGTCGAGGTGGCCGCCGACGCACCGCACTTCGACGTCGATGCGCTGCTCGGCCGGCTCGGCGCGGCCGCCAAGCTGGTCGAGCCGACCGTCCGCAACAGCGCCAATCCGACGATGCTCTCGGCCGGTTACAAGGTCAATGTGATCCCGGGATCGGCCGTGGCGTACGTGGACGGCCGGGTGCTCCCCGGGGGAGAGACGGAGTTCCGTACGACCATGGACGAGCTCACGGGGCCCGGTGTGAGCTGGGACTACGACCATCGCGAGGTCGCGCTGCAAGCCCCGGTCGACTCCCCGACGTATGCCGCGATGCGGGCCGCGATCGAGCGCTTCGACCCGGACGGCCATGTCGTGCCGTACTGCATGTCCGGCGGCACGGACGCCAAGCAGTTCTCCCGGCTGGGCATCACCGGCTATGGTTTCTCGCCGCTCAAACTGCCCGAGGGGTTCGACTACCAGGCGCTCTTCCACGGCGTGGACGAGCGCGTACCGGTCGAGGGGCTGCACTTCGGCGTCCGGGTGCTCGAGCACTTCCTGCGCACGGTCTGACCGGCCGGAGCGCCCGACCGGTGGAGGAGAGGAACTGCACATGGTGACCACGGCTCCGTACGGCGGCTGGACGTCCCCGGTAGACGCCCAGGTGGTGGCCGCGCACGACGGCCGGCCCGCCTTTGTCGGCGCGGTCGGCGACGAGGTGTGGTGGACGGAGCCGCGGCCCGCGGAGGGCGGCCGGCGGGCGCTGGTCCGCCGGCGGCCGGACGGCACCGAGGAACCGGTGCTGCCCGCGCCCTGGAACGTCCGCAGCAGGGTGCTGGAGTACGGCGGCCAGCCCTGGGCCGGCACGGTCACCGAGCAGGGACCGCTCCTCGTCTTCAGCAACTTCGCCGACCAGCGGCTGTACGTCTGCACACCGGACGGTGGCGACGCCCCGCGCCCGCTCACCCCGCTCTCCGGCGTCGGCGCCGGACTGCGCTGGGTCGATCCGGTACTGCGCCCCGAACTCGGCGAGGTGTGGTGCGTCCTGGAGGAGTTCACGGGCGACCGGCCGACCGATGTGCGCAGGGTGATCGCGGCCGTGCCGCTCGACGGATCCGCGGCCGGAAACCGCTCCCGGGTAAGGGAGTTGAGCGATGACCGGCACCGCTTTGTGACCGGCCCGCGGATCTCCGCGGACGGGCGGCGGGCCGCATGGATCGCCTGGGACCACCCCCTGATGCCCTGGGAGGGCACGCTGGCGATGGTGGCCCGGATCACCGGCAAGGGCGAGTTCGAGGACGTCCGGCCGCTCGTCGGCGACCTCGGCACCGGCGAGCCCGACGGCGGCGCGGCAGGGGAGTCCGTCGCGCAGATCGAGTGGGCGGCGGACGGCTCGCTGCTCTTCGTCTCGGACCGCAGCGGCTGGTGGGAGGTGCAGCGCATCGACCCCGACGGCGGGGGCGCGCGGCCGCGTGCGGGAGAGGGGCCGGGACCCGGGGAGGGCGACGGCGCGGTGGCCCTTTGCCCCTCCCGGCAGGAGGAGTTCGGCGGGCCGCTGTGGAATGTCGGGCAGCGCTGGTTCCTGCCCCTGGAGAACGGCACCGTCGCGGTGATCCACGGCCGCGGATCCACCACCCTGGGCATCCTCGACCCGGTGACCGGCGAACTCGTCGACTCCGCCGGCCCGTGGACGGAGTGGGCACCCACCCTCGCCGTGCAGGGCAGCCGCGTCCTCGGTATCGCCGCCGGCCCGCACAGCTCGTACGAGATCGTCGAGCTCGACACCTGCACCGGACGCACCCGGGTGATCGCCTGCCGGCACGCCGACGTCCTGGACCCGGCCTACTACCCCCGGCCGCGCAGCCGTACCTTCACCGGCCCCGGCGGACGGGACATCCACGCCCACATCTATCCGCCGCACAACCCCGACCACCGGGCGCCCGACGGCGAGTTGCCGCCCTTCGTGGTGTGGGCGCACGGCGGTCCCACCGGCCACGCCCCCATGGTGCTCGACCTGGAGATCGCCTACTTCACCTCCCGGGGCATCGGTATCGCCGAGGTCAACTACGGCGGGTCGACGGGCTACGGCCGGGAGTACCGCGAGCGGCTGCGCGGCCAGTGGGGCGTGGTGGACGTCGAGGACTGCGCCGCCGTCGCCCGGGCGCTGGCCGACGAGGGCACCGCCGACCGTGCGCGGCTGGCCATCCGCGGCGGCAGCGCGGGCGGCTGGACGACCGCCGCCTCCCTGACCGCCACCGACGTCTACGCCTGCGGCACCATCAGCTACCCGATCCTGGACCTGACCGGCTGGGCCGGCGACGAGACCCATGACTTCGAATCGCAGTATCTGGAGTCGCTGGTCGGCCCGATCGCGGAGGTGCCCGACCGCTACCGTGAACGCTCGCCGCTGCACCGTGCGGACCGTATCGCCGGGCCGTTCCTGCTGCTCCAGGGCCTGGACGATGTGATCTGCCCGCCCGCGCAGTGTGAACGGTTCCTCGCCGCGGTCGCCGGGCGCGGTATCCCGCACGCCTATCTGGCCTTTGCCGGGGAGGGGCACGGCTTCCGCCGGGCGGACACCATCGTGCGCGCCCTGGAGGCCGAACTCTCCCTGTATTCCCAGACCTTCGGCCTCGCCCGGAGCGATGTCCCGGTGCTGGAGCTGCGCGGATGACCGCGGCGGAGCCGGTACGGGCGCCGCGGCTGCGGCCCGGCGACCGGGTGGCGGTGGTGGCACCCAGCGGCCCCCTCGCACCGGAGCGGCTGGACCGCGGGCTGGACGTACTGCGGGGCTGGGACCTCGACCCGGTCGCCGCGCCCCATGCCAGGGACACCCACCCGACCCTGCGCTATCTGGCCGCGGCCGACGAGGAACGGGCCCGCGACCTGCAGGAGGCGTGGTGCGACCCCGACGTCAAGGCCGTGTTCGCGGCGCGGGGCGGCTACGGCGCCCAGCGCATGGTCGATCTGCTGGACTGGGACGCCCTCCGGGCCGCGGCCCCCAAACCACTGGTCGGCTTCAGTGATGTGACGGTGCTGCACGAGGCGTTCGCGGTGCGCGCCGGGGTGTCCACCCTGCACGGACCGGCCGTGGCGGGTGAGGTCTTCCTCAAGGACGACGCCACCCGCGAGCATCTGCGGCGCACGCTCTTCGCGCCCGAGACCGTCCGGACCCTGGTGTCGCCGACCGCCCGGCCCCTGGTGCCCGGGCGGGCCCGCGGCGTCACCCTCGGCGGCTGTCTGACCATGCTCGCCACCGAGGTGGGCGCCCCGCGGGCCAGGCGTGGTGCGGCGGGCGGCCTCCTGCTGCTGGAGGACATCGGGGAGCCGCCGTACCGCCTCGACCGGGCGCTCACCCAACTCCTGCGCGCCGGCTGGCTGGACGGTGTCGCCGGGATCGTGCTCGGCTCCTGGGCCGGCTGCGGTCCCTACGACCGGGTGCGGGCGGTGCTGAGGGACCGGCTGGGCGGGCTCGGGGTGCCGGTGGCCGAGGAGTTCGGCTTCGGGCACGGCGACAGTGCGCTGACCCTGCCGCTGGGCGTCCCCGCGGAGCTGGACACGACGGCCGGCACGCTGACCTTCGAGCGAACGGCGACCGTCTGAACGGGTCCGTCATTCTCCTGATGGCCCGCCACTGTCCGTCGCTTCCGGGGTGGTCGGCCTGCCGCGTCGCCCCGTGTCGCAACGGGGGCGTCCGCCGGGCGCGCAACGGGGGCGGCGCTGAACTGACGTCCTAACGACGACGCACGCCGCGGCCGTTGCATTCCCCCTCCCCGTGACACAGCATGAGCGCGCCGCTACCGACTGGTTGGTACGACGTGTGTGGAGGTCTACGTGCCCAGCGTGTCCCGAGGCATGTCCCAAGGCGTGTCCCGAGGCGTGTTCCAAGGAGTGCCCCGAGGCGTGTCCCGCCGCCCCCTGCTCCGTATGTCCCTCGCCCTGCTGGCGGGTTCCGCCCTCGTCACCCCGCTCGTCCTGACCGCCCCCGCACCCGCGGTGGCCGCCACCGCCCCGTACACCGTCACCGCGCTGAAGGTCACCGTCCGGGCCGGTGACCGCCAGTGCACCCTTGACACGGATGTCTACCGGCCGGCCGGTGCCGTCGCCGCCCGTCCGGCGCCCGCCGTGCTGACCACCAACGGCTTCGGCGGCGACAAGGCGGACGGCCCGACCGACGCCCTCGCCAAGGCCTTCGCAGCCCGCGGCTATGTGGCGCTGGCCTACTCCGGACTCGGCTTCGGCAAGACCAACTGCCCGATCTCCCTGGACGACCCCCGGATCGACGGCCGGGCGGCAAGCGGGCTGGTCGACCTGCTGGCCGGTGCCCGGACGGCCGACGACGGGACACGTATCGACTATGTCGCCAAGGACGGGCCGGGCGATCCGCGGGTCGGCATGATCGGCGGATCTTACGGCGGGGCGGTGCAACTGGCCACCGCCGCCGTCGACCACCGGGTCGACGCGCTGGTCCCCCTCATCACCTGGAACGACCTCTCCTACTCTCTCGACCCCAACAACGCCGGCCGTACGCAGGGCGCCGGCGGGCCGCTGCCCGGTGCGTACAAGTGGCAGTGGACCAACGGGTTCTTCCTGATCGGTGAGGCGCAGGGGCTGCTGCACCCGCAACTCGACCCGTCGCGGGCCGGCGGCGCCGGCTGTCTGCACTTCGTCGCGCAGGCCTGCGAGACCAAACGGCTGCTGGATTCGGGCAGGTACCCGCCCCGGCGGACCCGGGCCGTGCTCGCCTATGCGCGCAGCGTCTCCCCGGTCTCCTATCTGGCCTCGGTCAAGGCGCCGACACTGCTGGTCCAGGGCCAGAACGACAGCCTGTTCAACCTCAACGAGGCCACCGCCAGCTACCGGACGCTGGCCGCACAGGGCACCCCGGCCGCGATGATCTGGCAGTCCTGGGGCCACAGCGGCGGGATGAGGAAGCCGGCACAGGGGGAACTCGACCTGGCACAGGGCAATCTGGACACCAGCTATGCCGGGCGGCGGGTCCTTGCGTGGTTCGACCGGTATCTGCGCCGTCGGACGGCTGCCGCCACCGGCCCGGCCTTCGCCTACTACCGGGACTGGGTGACGGACGGGGCCGCCTACGCCACCTCGCCCGTCTTCCCGGCGGGCGGCAGCCGGCGGCTGTACCTCTCCGGGGACGGCACACTCGTCGGCCGCCGCGGCGAGGTGGTGCGCGGCAGCCGGGAGTACCGCAATCTGCGGACGGCCACCAGCCACTCCGAGAGTTCACTGGCCGGGCTGCTCGGCCTGCCGGACGTGGCGCCCTACGACGCCAGGGGCACCTACCTGGACTGGACGTCGCGGCCGGTGAGCGGCGGACCGGTGGAGGTGGTGGGTGTGCCCACGGTGACGCTGAAGGTCTCCTCGCCGCAGGCCGAGCGGGTGCGGAACTCCTCGGACGCGGCCGACAGGCTGGTGCTCTTCGTCAAGCTCTACGACATCGCGCCGGACGGCGGGAAGACGCTGGTGCACCGGTTGGTGGCCCCGGCCCGGGTGGCCGATGTGACCCG
Organism: Streptomyces sp. NPDC048516; assembly: GCF_043199875.1. NCBI lineage: Bacteria > Bacillati > Actinomycetota > Actinomycetes > Kitasatosporales > Streptomycetaceae > Streptomyces > Streptomyces sp. NPDC048516. Next base: position 176,769 of record NZ_JBICWS010000010.1, read on the forward strand.
GAGGTTCACCGTGGAACTGCCGGGCATCGTGCACCGTTACGAGCCGGGGCACCGGCTGCGCCTGGTCCTCGCCGCGAGCGACGACGCCTATGCGGGCAACCGGGGGATCAAGCCGGTGACGGTCCGCTCTGCACCCTCGGACACCGGAGTGCTGGAACTTCCCGTCACACAAGGGGTGTTGCGGTAGCGGATGGGGTGGATGCCGTAGGGACAGAAGGAGGAGGGCGGAAGGTGCCGGGCGCACCGCGGGCCGGGTGTCAGCCGGAAGCCGCGCGCGTCAGCCGGGCCGTCCGCGGGGGTGGTGGCTCAGTCGTCCGTGACCGAGATGGCCTGTACGGGGCAGGCGCGGGCGGCCTCTCGCACCAGCGGGTCGCCCGCGCCGTCCTCACGGCCGGGCAGCAGGGCGCTGAAACCGTCGTCGTCCTGGGTGAAGACTCCCGGCGCGGTCAGGGCGCACTGGCCGGCGCCGATACAGCGGTCGGTGTCGATGGTGATCCGCATCCCGGACCCCTTTCGTTCGTCTGCCGTCATGGCTGCTACCAGGCCAGCGGCAGTTCGATCATTCCTTGCAGAGTGTCGCCCGGCTTGAAGGGAATCTCCGCGGCCGGCACGGCGAGCCGCAGGTCCGGGATCCTGGTGAACAGCGAGCGCAGCGCGATGTCCATCTCGGCGCGGGCGAGGTTCTGCCCCAGGCACTGGTGGATCCCGAAGCCGAACGCCACGTGGTGGCGGGCCGAACGGTCGAGGTCCAGCTCGTCCGGCGACGGATAGGCGGCCTCGTCCCGGTTGATCAGCGAGGTGGGGAACAGCACGCCGTCGTCGGCGCGGATGAGCTGCCCGCCGATCTCGATGTCCTCCGTGGCCACCCGCAGCATGCCGTCCGCGATGGACAGGAACCGCAGCAGCTCCTCGACGGCGGCCGGCATCAGGCTCTCCTCGGCCTTCAGCTGCGCCAGCTGCTCGGGGTGTTCGAGCAGGGTGAAGGTGCCGAGCGAGATCATGTTGGCGGTGGTCTCATGGCCGGCCACCAGCAGGATCATGGCGAGCCGGACCAGGTCCTCGTGGGCGAGGTCGCCGGGCCGCAGCCGCTCCTCGACCAGCTCGTCCAGCAGCCCTTCGCCCGGGTTCTTCACCTTGTGGGCGATCAGCTCGGTGAAGTACTCCTCCAGCTCGATGCGGGCTGCCTCCGCCGCCTCGGCCGTACGGCTGCGCAGCAGACGGCTGGACGCGCCCTCGAAGAACTCGTGGTCGGAGTACGGGACGCCGAGCAGCGAGCAGATCACCATCGAGGGGACCGGCAGCGCGAAGGCGGAGACCAGCTCTGCGGGCGGGCCCTCCGCCAGCATCCGGTCGAGCAGTGAGTCGACGATCCGGTGGATGTCCGGCCGCAGCGCGGCGACCCGCTTCACGCTGAAGCTGGGGATCAGCATCCGGCGCTGGGTGTTGTGCTCGGGATCGTCCACCCCGATCAGCGGGGTCCTGACCTGGCGGATCGCCGCGAAGCGCTCGACCGGCATCGGGAAGGCGGGGTTCTGCCGGTCGGAGGAGAGCCGCTGGTCGCTCAGCAGTGCCCGCGCCTCGCTGTGGCCGGTTACCGCCCATACCTTGCGGCCGTCATAGAGCGTGACATGCGTCAGCGGTCCGGTCTCCCGCAGCGGCTGGTAGTCGGCGGGCGGGTGGTAGGGACAGGTGCGGTCCTGAAAGTAGGAGATGGCTTCGGTCACGGAATTCCTCCCGTACGAGGAGCTCAAGTGGATCGAGCTGCTCGGGTGTGAGATGTCAATGCTGAAGCGCGCCGTGTTCGCCGCGCTGATCTCACCTCATGCCTCGGGTGCCGGACACGTCTACGCGCAGTTCGGCCATTTTCGTTCAGGTTCGCACATTTTCGGAAGCATCACCTCCGTTCAGGGGCCGGACGAGGGTTTCGATCACCGGGCGGGGACGAGCTGGGAAGGGCAGGTGTGGCGGGGCAGGGCCGGCGGGCTTCCCTCCTCGGGCGTACGGACCAAGGGTGCTGCGCCGTTTCCCCCGGCGCCCGACGGGCCTGCTTTGGGCTCGTGGCAGACTGCCGCCATGGGGCGAGGGCAAGCGGGTGCGCGGCACGGCGGAACGGATCTGGCCTGGGCGGCCCTGGGCGGCGACCCGGCCCTGACGGAACGGATCGCCTACGGCGGTCCCCCCGGTCTGCTGCCGGCCCGGCTGCCGGTCATGTCGCTGGCCCGGTCCACGGTCGCGGTCTGCGCGCTGGCCGCGGCCGAACTGGCAGCCCGGCGCAACGGGGGCCCGGTGCCCGCCGTACGGGTCGATGACGGCGCGGTGGCCACCGCCTTCCTCAGCGAACGCCACCTGCGGGTCGACGGCCGCGCCTGCTCGTCCTTCGCGCCGCTCTCCCGTTTCTGGCGCACCGCCGACGGCTGGGTACGCACCCACGCCAACTATGCGCACCACCGCGCCCGGTTGCTCCGCGCGCTGGACCTCCCCGAGACCGCCGGGGAAGCGGAGGCCGGGGCCGCGCTGTCCGGCCGCCGGGCCGAGGAGATCGAGGAGACGGTCTGTGCCGCGGGCGGACTGGCCGTCGCCGCCCGCACCCCCGAGGAGTGGCGCGCCCACCCGCAGGGCGCCGCCGTGGCCGCCCACCCGCTGCTGACCCTCGCCTCCCTCGGTGACGCCCCGGCTCGCCGGCTGCCGCCGCCGGCCGGCCCACCGGCGCTCCCGGCCGCCGGGCTGCGGGTGCTCGATCTGACCCGGGTGATCGCCGGGCCGGTGGCCACCCGCACGCTGGCCCTGCTCGGCGCGGAGGTCCTGCGGATCGACCCCCCGCAACTGCCGGAGAGCCAGGACGCCCACAGCGACACCGGCTTCGGCAAACGGTCCACCGCGCTCGACCTCCGTTCACCCGCCGGCCGCGCCTCCTTCGAGGAGCTGCTCTCCCGTGCGGATGTGGTGGTGACCGGCTACCGTCCGGGCGCACTCGACCGCTTCGGCCTCAGCCCCGAGGCGCTGGCCGCGCGCCGCCCGGGGCTGGTGGTGGCCCGGATCTCCGCCTGGGGCGACGACGGGCCGTGGGGCGGCCGGCGCGGCTTCGACAGTGTGGTGCAGGTGGCCACCGGGATCGCCGCCGTCGAAGCGGACGCGGGCTCCGTACCCGGGGATGCGGAAGAGAGCGGAGGCGGAGCGATGCGCAGTGGCACCCCCGGCGCACTCCCCGCCCAGGCACTCGACCACGGAACCGGCTATCTGCTGGCCGCGGCCGTGCTCCGCGCCCTCACCGAACAGTCCCGCACCGGCGGCTCGTACCTCGCCACCCTCGCCCTGGCCCGCACCGCGCGATGGCTGATGCACGACCTGGCGGACGACGGCGAGCCGCACCCCGGACCCGGGGCCCCCGGACCGCAACCGGAGGCGCCCGGTGCCGACAGCTACGACCCCGTGCACCACCTCCGCGAAACCGACAGCCCCCTCGGCCGGCTCCGCCACGCCCTCCCGCCCGTCTCCTTCGACGGCGCCCCGGCCACCTGGGCGACCCCGCCCGGCCGCTGCGGCACGGATGCGCCGTTGTGGCGGTAGGGGCGGGCCCCGCGGCGGCACCACCGCAAACCGCTGGTCCGCTGCCCTCCCCCTCCGTACGATCCTCCGGTGACGACCAACGACCGCTACCTCGCACACGGCCCGCGGGTGGGCATCCGGCACTTCACCGCCGCCGACCGGGACGAGTTCACCGCGCTGGCCCGGCAGAGCGCGGAGCAGCACCGCCCCTGGCTCTTCCCGCCGGCCGAGGACGCCGCCTACGCCGCCTATCTGCACCGGCTCCAGGACCCGCAGCGCGAGGGCTTCCTGGTCTGCGAGCTCGACGGCGGCCGGATCGCCGGCTACCTCACGATCAACAACATCGTGCACGGCGCGTTCCGCTGCGGCGCGATCGGCTACGGCGCCTTTGCGCACGCCGCCGGGCGGGGGCTGATGAGCGAGGGCCTGCGGCTCGTCCTGCACCATGCCTTCGGGGAGATGGGGCTGCACCGGCTGGAGGTCAATGTCCAGCCGGCCAACGAGCGGTCGATCGCCCTGGTCAAGCGGGCCGGATTCCGGCTGGAGGGGTTCTCCCCGGACTTCCTCTTCATCGACGGCGCCTGGCGTGACCACGAGCGCTGGGCGATCACTGCCGAGATGGTCGCCGCCGAGATGGCCGCCGGGGACACCATGTGATTCTCTGTCCGCCATGGACATCGTCTTCCACCGCAGCGTGCCGGTCTTCCGGATCTTCGACGTGGCCAAGGCCCATGAGTTCTACGTCGATTACCTCGGCTGCACGGTCGACTGGGAGCACCGCTTCGAGCCCGGTATGCCGCTCTACACCCAGGTCTCGCGCGGTGACCTGGTGCTGCATCTGTCGGAGCACCACGGGGATGCGACGCCCGGCTCCACGCTCTACACGGAGCTCAGCGGGGTGCGCGCGCTCCATGCCGAACTGGTCGGCAAGGACTATCCGTATCTGCGCCCCGGTCTGGAGCAGGACGAGACGGGGACCTCGCTCACCCTGACCGACCCCTTCGGGAACCGGCTGCGCTTCAACGAGCCGGGCGACGGGACTTCGCGGGACACGCCCTAGCGGGACTTGCGATTGATCTTCATGGTATCCATGTCGGTGGCCGTGGACCGCAGTTCGCGCCAGCCGAGGCCGGCGGCCTTCAGCGCACGCTCCGCCTTGTCCTCGGCGAGCGCGGCCGCCATCTCCTCGCCGTCCGCCGCGTCCGAGACGATGACGAAGCGGTAGCTGAAGGAGTGCAGCGCCCTGTCGTACACCAGGGAGCCGTCGGGCGTGAACCGGTGCTGTGCCAGGCCGTGGTCGTCCACCTCGGCGAGCAGCCCGGCCCGGGACCGCGGGGTGAGGCCGTCCCACTTGCCGCGGACGATGACTCGGTAGGTGTGCTGGGGCGCCATGGGGACCGTTGTCCGTTCTGCCGTTCGCCGGTGAGCCGAGGGGACAGACTATGCCGGAGGATCTTCCGATGCCTCCACATTTTCCGTACGCATATGTGACGATCCCCGTATGCGCCGGACCGTACTGATCGATGCCCCCTCCAACCTGGGCCTGCGGCCGCCCGCGCCCGGCACCGTCCCCGGCTGCTACAAGCTCGCGGGCGCACTGCGCGAACAGGGGCTGCTGCGGCGGCTTGGCGCGCTGGAGGGCGGTGTGGTGGTGCCGCCCCGCTACGACCTGGGGGAGTGGCGGGAGGGAGACGGAGACTTCAACGCCCCCGCCCTCGCCGCCTATACGGGCAAGCTCGCCACACGCGTCCAGGAGCACGTCGGCAGCGGTGACTTCCCGGTGGTGCTGGGCGGGGACTGCAGCATTCTGCTCGGGGTGGTGCTCGCGCTGCGGCGGCTGGGGCGGTACGGCGTGGTCTACCTCGACGGTCACGGCGACTTCCGGCACCCGGGCAATACGGCGGTCTCCGGACCGCTCGGTGCCGCGGCGGGGGAGAGCCTGGCGCAGATCACCGGGCGCGGGCAGGCGGATCTCACCGACATCGAGGGGCTGCGGCCGTACGTTCGCGATGAGGATCTGCGCGCGCTGGGTCTGCGCGACGCCGACGAGGACCAGGAGGAGCTGACCGCCGTCGGCATCGGCCACGCCCCGGTCGGCGAGATCCGCCGCCGCGGCCCGGAGGCGGTGGCCCGCGACGTTCTCACCCACTTCGCGCGCTCGCCCCTCGACGGCTTCTGGATCCATCTCGACGCGGGCGTCCTCGACCCGTCGGTCATGCCGGCCGTCGACAGCCCCGACCCGGGAGGCCTGCTCGCCTCCGAACTCCGCGCACTGCTGGACCCGTTGGCCGCCTCACCGCGTTGTGCCGGCATCAACGTCACCATCTACGACCCGGACCGCGACCCCGAAGGAACCGGTGCGGCGCTGCTCGCCGACCTCCTTGAGGACCTTTTTGCGCAACCCTGACCTCCCCCGGCCGCAAGAAGCCCTGTGCAGAGGGGCGGGCACGCGGTTCCATGGTCAACAGGAGGCCGCCGCAGCCGGGGTGGCCCGGTCCAGCATTGCGAGGCAGCCGTGGCCACGAGAGTGCGACGCACCACCCTGACCCTCCCCGCAGCCCCCCTCGGCCCCGACAACCCCCTCCCCGCGCTGCGCGGCGGACAGGACCCGCACCGCATCGAGACCCGGGATGCCGGCCTGCCCGCCGATATGGCACGGCAGATCGACGGTGCGCCACTGCGCTCGATCCTGCCGACACGGATGCGTGACGGCTACGGCCGCACCCGCCGTCCCACCGGCCTCGACGCGCTGGTCATCGAGAACGACCGGCTGCGCGCCACCGTCCTGCCCGGCCTCGGCGGCCGGGTGTACTCCCTGCACCACAAGCCCACCGGCCGTGAACTGCTGTACCGCAATCCGGTGTGGCAGCCCGCGGCCTTCGCCCTCAACGGCGCCTGGTTCTCCGGCGGCATCGAATGGAACATCGGGGCCACCGGCCACACCACCCTCTCCTGCGCCCCGCTGCACGCCGCGCGTGTCCCGGCCCCGGACGGCGGGGAGATGCTGCGGCTGTGGGAGTGGGAACGGCTGCGCGACCTGCCCTTCCAGGTGGACTTGTGGCTGCCCGACGGCTCCGACTTCCTCCACGTGGGCGTCCGGATCCGTAACCCGCACCACCACACGGTCCCCGTCTACTGGTGGTCCAACATCGCCGTTCCCGAAGGCGAGCGCACCCGTGTCCTGGCCCCCGCCGACGAAGCCTGGCACTTCGGCTACGAACGGTGCCTGCGCCGCGTTCCGGTCCCCGGCTTCGACGGCATCGACCGGACGTACCCGCTGCGCAGCGAGTTCCCCGCCGACTACTTCTACGAGGTGCCCGACGGCGCCCGCCGCTGGATCACCTCCCTCGACGCCGACGGCCGCGGCCTGGTGCAGACCTCCACCGACACCCTGCGCGGCCGCAAGCTCTTCCTGTGGGGCGCCGGCCGGGCCGGGCGGCGCTGGCAGCAGTGGCTCACCGAGCCGGGCACCGGCGGCTACGCCGAGATCCAGGCAGGTCTGGCCCGTACGCAACTGGAGCAGGTACCGCTCGACGCGGGTGGGGAGTTCGCCTGGCTGGAGGCCTACGGGCCGTTGGGCGCCGACGCCGCGACCGTGCACGGCGCGGACTGGGACGCGGCCCGCCACGAGGTCGCGGACCGGCTGGAAGCCGCCCTGCCGCGCGCGGACGTCGATGCCGCGTACGCCGCCTGGCTGCCGTACGCCGACCAGGAACCGAAGGAGTCGCTGGCGACCGGCTCCGGCTGGGGTGCACTGGAGGCCGCCCGCGCGGGCCTGGACCTGCCGGGTACGCCCTTCGACGCGGCCACGCTGGGCGCGGAGCAGGAGCCCTGGCTGACGCTGCTCAGAACCGGGGATCTGCCGGCTGCCCGCCCTGTACCCGGACCGGCACTGGTCGGGCCGGCCTGGCGCGAGCTGCTGGAGTCCGCCCCCTCGGGCGCGGCCACCGACTATCACCTGGGGCTCGCCCAGTGGCATGCCGGTGACCGCGCCCAGGCCGTCCGCAGCTGGGAGCGTGCGCTCGGGCACGGCGCCGGCGCTCTGGCGCTGTACTGCCTGGCCGTGGCCGAAGCGGAGGCGGGCGAGACCGGGCGCGCCGCCGACCGCTCTCTGCAGGCCTGCGACGAAGCGGCGCGGGCGGCAGCGGAGCCGGGGCCGGCCGCGCGGGACTGGCGGCCGGTGCTCTTGGCGCTCGTCCGGGAGGCGGTGCCCGTGCTGCTCGCGGCCGGCCGCATTGACGAGGCGGCGCGGCTGCTGGCGGACCTGCCGCAACCCGCTCCGGCCGACGGCCGCTTCCGGTTGCTGACCGCACAGGTGCTGCTCGCCCAGGGGCAGCCGGCCGCGGCCCGGGAGATCTTCGACGCCGGCTTCGAGATCGCCGCGCTGCGGGAGGGCGAGGAGGCGCCGGCCGACACCTGGTACGCCATCGCCGAGCGGCTGGTCGCGGGCGGCGGTCCGGTCACCGAACAGGTCCGCGCCGAGGCCCGTTCCCGGCATCCGCTCCCGGAGCGGTACGAATACCGGATGCGGCCGGTGTAGGCCGTGCAGCCGCCGTAGCCCCTCCAGCCGGTCCGGCCGGCTCCGGCGTCCGCCCGGTCCAGCGGGCTCCGGTGGGCCACCCGGCCCGGAAGGCTCCGCCCGGTCCGCCCGGTCCGCCCGGTCCGCCCGGTCCGCCCGGTCCGCCCGGCCCGCCCGGCCCGCCCGGCCCGGCCGTTGCGCCCGGCGGGTGGCACCGCCGCGTGCCCGCCGTCACCCCAGCGGCTTGTCGAGCACCGCCTTGCTGTGGCTGAAGGTGTCGAGGGAGTACTCGCCGTGGTAGCGCCCCATCCCGCTCTCGCCCACCCCGCCGAACGGCAGGTCGGGCGCGGTGAGATGGGCGACCGGCAGCCCGAAGGAGAGCGCGCCCGAGGAGGTCTCGGTCAGCAGCCGCTGCTTGGTGGCGTCGGACGCGGTGAACGCATAGAGCGCCAGTGGCTTGTCGCGCCCGTTGATGAAGGCGATCGCCGCGTCGAGGTCGGACACCGGCACGATCGGCAGGACCGGGCCGAAGATCTCCTCCCGCATCACCGGTGCGTCGGGGGCGACATCGGCGAGGACGGTGGGTGCGAGGTACCGCGTGGCGCGGTCGTGCGTGCCGCCGAGGACCGTGCGGCCGCTGTCGAGAAGAGCGGTCAGCCGGTCGAAGTGCCGCTCGTTGACGATCCGTCCGTACTCGTCGGCGCCGGCCGGATCGGCGCCGTAGACCTCGTGCACCGCCTCGGCGAGGTGCGGCTCGATGGCGCGGGCGGTGTCACCGATCGCCAGGACGTAGTCGGGCGCCACACAGGTCTGGCCGGCGTTGAGGAACTTGCCGGTCACGATCCGCCGGGCCGCGGCGGCCAGATCCGTACCCGGGTCGAGTACGACCGGGCTCTTGCCGCCCAGCTCCAGGGTGACCGGCGTCAGATGCCGCGCCGCGGCCGTCATCACGATCCGGCCGACGGTGCCGTTGCCGGTGTAGAAGATGTGGTCGAAGCGCTCGGCCAGCAGGGCGGTGGTCTCCGGTACCGCGCCCTCGACGACGGTCACCGCCTCGGGGTCCAGGTGGCGCGGCAGCAGCCGGGCAAGGGCGGCCGAGGTCGCGGGGGCGAGTTCGCTCGGCTTGACGACGGCGCAGTTGCCCGCGGCCAGCGCGCCGACGAGCGGGGCGAGTGCCAGTTGCAGCGGATAGTTCCAGGGCGCGATCACCAGGACGACGCCGAGCGGTTCGCGGACGACATGGGCGGTCGCCGGGAGCAGCCGGTCGGGCAGCTCGGCGGGCCGGGGCGCCAGCCATGCGTCGAGGTGGGCCAGGGTGTGGTCGATCTCGTGGAGGGTGAAGCCGATCTCGGTGCGGTAGGCCTCCTCGGGGCCCTTGCCGAGGTCGGTGGCGAGCGCGGCGAGCAGTTCGTCGCTGTGGTCGGTGAGCAGGGTGCGCAGGGCGGCGAGCTGGCCGCGCCGCCAGTCCGTGGCGGCGGTACGGCGGGTGGCGAAGGTGCGGCGGAGCCGGCTGACGGCAGCGGCGGCGTCCAGTTCGGGGGAGGGGGTCTGTGAGGCCATGGCCGCGAGGCTACAGGAAACGAAAACATTTCGTTTCGTAATGCTGCCGGTAGACTCCCGGTGTGACCGAACGCACCGAGAGCAGCCGGCCCGCATCCACAGCGCGGCAGCCGTCCCGCGGCAGGCCGCGGGACGCCGGACGCGACCGGGCGTTGCTGGAGGCCACCGTCGCGGTCCTCCAGGAAAGCGGCTACGGCGGCCTCACCACCGCTGCGGTTGCCAAACGGGCCGGGGTCTCCACCGCGACCCTCTACCGCCGCTGGCGCTCCAAGGAGGATCTGGTCGTGGGCACCGCCGTCCGCTGGGCGAGCGACCTCGGCCCCCAGCCGGACACCGGAAGCCTCGACGGCGACCTCACCGCCCTGCTCAAGGACAAGGCCGAAACCCTGGAGGGCCCCGGCGGCCGGCTGCTGCACGTCCTGATCGGCGAGGCCGCGCACAACGAGGCGCTGGCCCGCGTCCTGGACACCGCGATCATCCAGCCGGTCCGCGACCGGGCCGCCGACGTGGTGTGCCGTGCGGTCGCCCGCGGCGACATCCCACCGCTCCAGGACGCGCATGTGCTGGCCGACCTGGTCGTCGGCTCGATGGTCAGCCGCCTCTTCCTGACCCCTGACGCGGCCCACTCCGGCACGACGGACGGCCCTTCGTCCGGCGAGGCGGCGACCCGGGAACTCCTCCCGTTCCTGCTGCGCGCCGTGGGAGCGCCGTCCGGCTGAGCCAGACCCCGGGCCGGGGCTTCGGGCTGAGGGCCGTCACCGCCGCCGCCCCCCGCTCGTCGCACGTCGCGTACGCCGATTCGGTGACCTTCCGCGACCCTGGAATGATCCCCGGCCGTCACGCGTTGTGACGGCCATGAAGGCAATCATCGCAAAGAGCTACGGCGGCCCCGAGGTCCTTGAATACACCGACCGTCCCGATCCGAAGGTGGGCCCGGACTCCTTCCTGATCCGGGTCAAGGCGGCCGGGGTCAACCCGGTGGACTGGAAGATCGTCGCCGGCTATCTGGACCCGATGATGGACGGGCACTTCCCGCTCACTCCCGGGTGGGACGTGGCGGGCGTGGTCGAGGCGGTGGGCGCCGACGCCACGGAGTACGCGGTCGGCGACGAGGTCATCGGCTATGTGCGCAGGGACGAGGTGCAGCACGGCACCTACGCCGAGTTGGTCGCCGCGCCGGTCAGGACGCTGGCGCGCAAGCCCGCTTCGCTCAGCTGGCAGCAGGCCGCCGGGCTGCCGCTCGCCGGGCTGACGGCTTATCAGTCGCTCAAGCGGGTCGGCACGCAGGCGGGCGAGACGGTCCTCGTGCATGCCGCCGCGGGGGGTGTCGGCTCCCTCGCCGTCCAGATCGCGGTGGCACAGGGCGCCCGCGTCATCGGCACGGCGAGCGAGCGCAACCACGACTTCCTGCGCTCCCTGGGCGTCGAGCCGGTCACCTATGGTGACGGCCTCGCCGACCGGGTGCGGGCCCTGGCGCCCGAAGGAGTCGACGCGGCCGTGGACTTCGTCGGCGGTGGTGTCGTGGAGGTCTCGCAGGAACTCCTCAAGGACCGCAGCCGGGTGGCGTCGATCGCCGACGGCGAGGTCAAGAACAAGGGCGGCCACATGGTGTGGGTGCGCCCGGACACCGCCGATCTGACCGCGCTCGGGGCACTCGCGGACGCCGGGAAGCTGGCCGTGCCGATCGAGGCGATCCTCCCGCTGCCCGAGGCCGCCGAGGCGTTCCGGCGGAGCATGGCCGGGCGGGCGCGCGGCAAGATCGTCCTTGAGGTGTCCTGACCACGTCCGGTGCGCAACCGCCGACCGGCGCAGCGGGCGTGGGGCGCCGTGGGAGCGGGGCGCAATGGCATCGGGGCCGCCGCCCCCTGGCGGAGGCGGCGGCCCGCACCACCGTGATGACGGCACAGGGCCGTGACCGAGGAGGGGTCAGTCGCTGACCTCTGACCGGTCAGTCGCTGACCTCGCCGACGACAAAACGGCGGGCCTCGCGCCGACCCGCGTAGCGCTCCTTGCGGTTGCTCTGCCTGGCCATCTGCTGGCGCTCCCTGACGCAGCCGCGCACACTGCACCCCGAACAGCAGGTGCGACCGAACAGCAGCGTGCCGGGGTGTTCCCACCGGCAGCGGGTGTCCGGGGCCTCTGCCGTTTGCGCCGGGTCCGGCGGCAGATCACAGGCACCGTAGCGGTGATCGTGGACCGGCCGGGGGTCGTGCTCCGCGTAGCGCACCCACAACGGCTTCGTCCTGTCCGTACGGGACATCTCGTTCCTTCCGGAACCGCCGCCCGGGCTCCGGACCTTCCGGGCGGGCGGCTGGGTTCGCCACTTCACGGCGACACGCTCCTTCCTTCGTCTGCGGCACCGGCCAGTGGTTTTCTGCGCTCCGGCCGGACGGAATCAGCCCCTTGTGCGGGTCCTGGTGAACCCACCAGGACCCGCCACGGCAACCACGCGTCCACGGCAATGGGCCGCCCCCCAGTCCCTCTCCGGTCCGGCGGGCCGGCAGTGCAGGGGCGCCATCCACAGGAGTGGAAAGCCTTCCAGGCTATCGGCAAACCGGTTCGCGTGCGCAGAGTTTGCCGTTCCGGTCGTCGCGAGGAGGCGTTACGCCGCCGAGGGGGCCGTGCGGTCGAGGAATTCCCTTACCGTCACGCCCAGTTCCGCCTGGTGTGTGAGGTAGAAGTCGTGGTGCCCGTCGATCGTCACGACTTCAGTGCCGGGCCGGCGACGCACCATCTCCTCGGCGTGCCGGCGCGGCACGACCGCACTGCGTTCGCCCCGTACGACCATCAGCGGCTGCTGGGCGGCGGTGAAGTCGTCCCACCAGTCGCCCCGGACGGCGACCTTGGCGGCATACAGTTCCTCCGCCCGCCACAGGAACCGCCAGCCCTCCGGATCCTCCACCGCGCTCTCGGTGAAGTGCCGGGGCTCGTCCACGAACGCGAGTGCGTCCAGCATCGCCCGCATGCTCGGGAAGTGCGTCGGCAGTGCGAGCAGTTGATCGTCGCCGAGTGGTGCCCGGTACTCCGCCGGAAAGTCCACCACGACCACGGCCGAGACCAATTCCGGTCGTCTCGCGGCCAGTTGGTATGCGGTGATGCCGCCGAGTGAGTGTCCGACGATCGCCACGGGGCCGAGTCCCAGGTGTTCGACGAGGGCCGCCGCGTCGCCGATATAGGCCTCCCGCCCGTGGTCGTCGGGGTGGTCGGAGAGGCCGTGGCCGCGCTGGTCGAGCGCGATGAGCCGGTATCCGGGGCCGAGGTGGTCGGCGAGCCCGAGCAGGGAGCGGCCGCGTCCATAGGCGCCGTGCAGTGCGAGGACGGGGCGGCCGGCGCCACCGAGGTCGAGGTAGGCGAGCCGTATGCCGTCCGGGGTGCGGAAGTACTGCGTGGTTGCCGTCGTCATGTCTTTGACTCTAACAGAGGTACCTCTATTAGAGGCATCTCTAGTAGAGGTATAGGCTCCGGCGCGGCTACTCTGGACAGCCACGACGACCGCGAAGTACGCACCTCGGAGGCCCGGTGCTCACCCTCTGCATCCTCGGATTCCTCGACGAGGAACCCCTGCACGCCTACGACTTGCGCGCCCGCATCTCCGGCCTCAGTGGCCATGTGCGCCCCGTGAGCGACGGCGCTCTCTACCCCGCCATCAAGCGACTGGAGGCCGCCGGGCACCTCACCCGCCACACCGAACCCGGCGAACGTGCCACGCCCCGCCAGGTCCTCACCCTCACCGCATCCGGACGGGCCGAATTCCTGCGCCGGCTACGCGAGCCCGCCGACCTCGAAATCACCGACCGCAACTCCTTCTTCATCCTGCTCGCCTTCCTCGGCCGGCTGCCCGACCCGGCCGACCAGGCCCGCGTACTACGCCGCCGCCTCGCTTTCATGGACGAGCCCGGCAGCTACTTCTACGAGGACGGCCGCCCGCTGCGCGCCGGCGATATGACCGACCGCTTCCGGCGCGGCATGCTCCAACTCGCCCACGCCACCAGCAAGGCCGACCGCGCCTGGCTGGAGCGCACCGTCGGAGAACTGACAGGCGACATCTAAGGGCTGCCCGGCCTTCTCGGGCTCCCTCGGGCCCTGCCGGATGGTCAGGGCCGGAAGAGCAGAGCAGGAAGAGCAGAGCCGGAGGGGTAGAGCCGAAGGGCAGGGGTGCCGGATAGGGTCGTCCGGCCGGATCCTCGTACGACAGGAGGTCGCCGTGACGGCTGCGGTAGTGGGCTTTGCGCTGTTCGCCCTGGTGATGACGATGACTCCCGGCCCGGACACCTTGCTGGTGCTGCGCAACTGCGTGCGGGGCGGACGGCGTACGGGGGCGGCCACGGCCGCCGGCGCCGCGCTCGGCTCGCTCGCCTGGGCGGTCGCCGCGGCGGTCGGGCTCGCGGCGGCACTGCAGCGGTGGGATGCGGCGTTCACCGTCGTACGGCTGGCCGGCGCGGCCTATCTGGCAGTGCTGGGCGCGCAGGCGCTGTGGGCCCACCGGCGGTCGGGCGCGGTCGCCGAGTCCGCGGACGTGCCCTCGGCGGCGGCGACACCGGACCGCTCCGCCGCATACCTGGGGCCGGTACGGGCTTTCCGGCAGGGGCTGTTGAGCTGTCTGCTCAACCCCAAGGTCGGCATCTTCTTCGTGGCCGTGGTGCCGCAGTTCCTGCCCGACGGGCACTCGGTCCTGGGGGCGACGCTGTTCCTGGGCGCGATCGATGCCGTCATCGCGGCGGGCTGGCTGCTGCTGGTCGTCGTCTGCGCCGGCCGACTCCTGGAGCGGCTGCGGCGACCCCGCGTGCACCGCAACCTGGAGCGCGCGACGGGCGGGGTGCTCGTCGCGCTCGGGGTGGGGACGGCCGCAGAGGCGGTCGCGGGGTAGAGGGGGCGGGGCCTGCGCCTTTCCTGCACGCCCCTACGCACCCCCACGCACCCTAGGCATCCGCCTCCTGCTTCCGGTCGACGTACTCGAAGATCGAGCCGTCCGGGTGGCGGGCGACCAGATTGCGGCCGATGGGTGTCGGCAGCGGACCGGCGACGATGTCCGCGCCGACGGCCCTCAGGTCGGCCACCGCATCGTCCACATCCTTGACGGCGAGGGTCGCTGTGATCTTCCGCAGCACCGACAACTCCGCTTCGGGACCGCTCATCAGGAAGAAGCACCCGACGGCCGCGACCGCCACTCCGCCACGCTGGAAGCGGACCGCTTCGGCGCCGGTCAGCCGTTCGTAGACGCCGACCGCCGCATCGAGATCGCCGACGCACACCCGCAATGAGGTCCCCAGAATGTCCATACGGGCAACCCTAGTTGGATGGCCGGCGGGTACGCGATCACTTGGTCATCATCGACCGCTCTCCGTCGGGTCTTGTGACAAGGAGGTGCCCCGGACGACGGAGCCTGACCCCCGCCCCCCGGCCCTCCGGACCCCGGCCACCAGTGGCAGGCCCCGCGGATCTGCCACCCCGGTGGCCCCGGTGGCCCCGGTGGTCCCGGTCGTCAGACGCGGCACAGGATCTCGCCGTGCAGGATGCCGAACCAGCCGTCCTCCTCGGCGCCCCAGGCCCGCCAGGCCTGGGCGACCCGGTCCAGCTGTTCCGTTGTGGCGTGCCCGCCGTCCACCGCGATCCGTGCGTAGGAGGAGCTGACCGTACGCTCCGCCCACAGCTCGCTCCACCAGGAGCGCTCCTGAGGAGTGTGGTAGCACCAGGTGTCGGTGGTGACGGTGACCGCGTCCGGGGCGAAACCGGCCTGCCGCGCCCAGGCGTGCAGCCGGCGCCCGGCGTCCGGTTCGCCTCCATTGGCGCGGGCCACCCGCAGATACAGCTGCTGCCATTCGGCCATCCCGTCGACCTCCGGGTACCAGGTCATGGCCGAGTAGTCCGAATCCCGGACGGCGACGATCCCGCCGGGCTTGGTGACCCGGCGCATCTCGCGCAGCGCCTGGACGGGGTCGCCGACGTGCTGCAGCACTTGATGTGCGTGCACCACGCAGAAGGTGTCATCGGGGTAGTCCAGTGCGTGGACATCGCCGACCGCGAAGCGGACGTTCGTCAGGCCCCGGTCGGCGGCCGTGGCGCGTGCCTGCCGCAGGACGTCCGGTGCGTGCTCCAGGCCGGTGACCTGCCCGTCCGGCACCAGGGCCGCCAGGTCGGCGGTGATGGTGCCGGGGCCGCAGCCGACGTCCAGGATCTGCATGTGCGGCCGCAGCGAGTCCCGGAGGTATCCGGCCGAATTGTCGACGGTGCGCCAGGTGTGGGAGCGCAGTACGGACTCGTGGTGGCCGTGGGTGTAGACAGCGGATTCCTGCGGCATAACCGGCTCCTTCGCATGCGGGGAGCGGTGGACGGGGTGCACACGGCATCCCGTCCACCGCCCGGGCGGCCGCACGTACCCCGCGCGGCCGCTCTGCGGTGTGGTGATCACACCGTACGCCGCAATCTCGCATCATGAGAGTGGGGTCTCATTATTCGGGCAGCAGTCGATAGACGGTCAGCGCCTCGTTCTGCTTGTCCAGGGTCAACTCGGCCGGAGCGGGGGCTACTTCACCGTCGAAGGCCAGCGTCGTGCCCTCCGGGAGCCCGCTGATCCGCAGTCGGGACAAACGCGCCTCACCGAGCACCGGAGAGCTGCGCGGGGTGCCCAGCAGGGCCGCGGCGAGCAGCCGGGTGCGGGCCAGCCGGCCACCGTGCACCACCCGCACATCGAGCACCCCGTCCGCCAGGTCGTGCCGGCGCACCGGAGCGAACCCCAGCCCCCGGTACTGAGAGTTGCCGGCGAACAGCAGCCACACGGCCCGCCGCTCGCCATTGATCGTGAGGGTCAGCGGCTCGGCGGTGCGCAGCACCTCCCACGCCGCGAGCACCCCCGCGGGCCAGGCGCCGATCTTCCCGGCCCACCGCTCCCGGATCCGCACCAGCTCCGGATACGCGCCGATCGAGAAGGTGTTGAGGAAGTGCCGTGCCTCCGGATGCGGCCGGGCCCGGAAGCGCGCCACGTCCACCGCGACGGCCTCACCGGTCTCCACGGCGCGTGCCGCCGCCGCATAGGTTTCGATCCCGAGGTCGTACGCGAAGTGGTTCAGGGTGCCGCCGGGCAGCACCGCGAGCGGCAGCCCGTGCCGGAGCGCGACCTCCGCCGCGGCATTGACGGTGCCGTCCCCGCCGAGCACTCCCAGCGCACCGCCCAGTGCCTTGGCCCGCTCCGCGGCATCTTCCAGGGCCTTGTCCAGCGGCTCCCCGTCCGGCCCGCTGCACACCGTCACCTCGGCCTGCGGCAGCACCCCGTGCACCTCCTCGGCGCGGTCCGGTCCGGGGCCCGTGCGCTGCCCCGAGCCCTGGTTCGCCACCACGACCAGACCCCGGCCGCCCGGCAGCGCGGGCGCCTCGGCGCGGGGTCTGGCCGGCGGCGCCAGCTGGGCGCGGGTCGGCGCGAAACCCCGGACCGCAAACGCCGCACCGGCCCCCAGCGCGGCACCCGCCAGCACATCACCCGGATAGTGCACGCCCGTATAGACGCGGGAGAACGCAACGGAGGCGGCGACCGGCGCCAGCGCCAGGCCCCACCACTTGTTCTCGAAGGCCACACCGGTCGCGAAGGCCACCGCCGAGGCCGCGTGCCCGGACGGGAACGAGGAGGTGAAGGGCTGACGGTGGAGCTGCCGTATGACCGGCACCGCGTCCAGCAGCGGTCGCTGGCGCTGCACCGAGCGCTTGCCGAGGGTGTTCACCGTCGCCGACGCCACGGCCAGCGATGCCACCCCGCGCAGCGCGGCCCGGCGCATCGGCCGGCCGCCCAGTGCCGCCGCGCCTGCCGCGATGCCGAACCACAGCAGCCCGTGGTTGGCGCTGCGGGTCAGCCGGGGCAGGACCCGCTGCGCGCCCGGCCATTCGCGGGAGGCGATGAGGTGGAAGGTCCGCCGGTCGATTTGGGGAAGTAGCGATCGCATGCGCCCTCTTGTACCCCAGACTCGGCGCACCAGGCAGGAAGGAGCTGCTGGGGGCGGTGCGCGGCGTTCGTGGGGTGGTGCGCGGCCGTTGTGGGGCGGTGCATGGCCCGTTGCGGGGCGTGCGTGGCCGTTGTGGGGCGGTGCCGCACGCAGACCGGGCTGCGCCCCGGCCGCCGCCCCCGCCTTGGCCGTCTCTGGCCCGGCCGCCCCCGCCTCGGCCGTCCCTCTGCCCCGGCCGCCCGTGTGCCCCGACCTCCCGTGCGCCCACCATCCATGCTTCGATGTCGGGATGATCAGGGAACGGCGCGACACCGACCTCGACGCCTGTGTGGCGCTCCTGGCCGAGGTGCACACCCACAGCGGCTATCCGCACCAGTGGCCGGACGATCCGGCGGGCTGGCTGACCCCCGACTCGCTGACCGCCGCCTGGGTCGCCGAGACGGACGGTACGGTCGTCGGCCACGCGGCGCTGTGCGGACACGAGGTCAGCCGGCTGTGTGTCGCCCCCTCCGCCCGCGGCGCGGGCCTCGGCGGACGGCTGCTGCGCACCGTCGAGACGGCGGCGGCCGCCCGTGGACTGCGCCCCGTACTGGAGGTGAAGGCCACCGACACCGCGGCCATCGGCCTCTATGAGCGGCTGGGCTGGGTCCGCCGCGCCACCGAGCGGCAGGAGTGGGGCGGCGGTGAGGTGGTGTGGGTGCATCGCTACGAGTCCGCCGCGGCGCGCCCGGCGCATTGAGCGCGGGTCCCGCCCCGCGCTGACGTGTCGCCCCGCCGCCACCCCCGCGATCTGCCAAGGTGGACGGGGCCGCCCCAGGGGGTGTCTTGGGGTGTTTCCCTGGAGTGAGGGGCCCACGATCGACCCGCCGTCGTGGAGTGGAGGTACGGATGCAGCGGACCGCCCAGGATCCGCAGCGGGAGCCGGACCCGGATCCGCCGGTGGGCCTGCCGGTCCTGCCGGCGCTCGCCGCGTACCTCTCCGCGGCAGCGGACCGCACCGAAGCCGAGCCCCTCGGCGGCAGCGCGCCACTGCGCACCGCCGCCTGCGGCTACTGGGAACGCCGCAGCCTGGTCACCACCCCCGACCGGGTCCTCGCCGCCCCCGGGGCGCCGGCCCTGCTCCTCGCGCTCTACGCCGCGACCGACGGGGCGGTGGTGCTGCCGCGGCCCTGCTCCGAGTGGTACGCACCGCCCGCCCGCCAGCTCGGGCGGCCGGTGCATCTCGCGCCCGTACCGGCGGAATCGGGCGGTGTCCCCGACCCGTTCGCACTGCTGGAGACGGTCCGCCGGGCCCGGATGCACGGCGACAGCCCGCGCGTCCTGGTCCTGTCCGTCGCCGACGATCCGACCGGCACCGGCCCCGCGCCCGAGCAACTGCACGAGGTCTGTGAAGCGGCGGCGCAGGAAGGGCTGTGGATCATCAGCGACGAGACGCGCCGCGATCTGCTGCACGATCCGCATGACACCGTGCTGCTCAGCCCCGCCGAGATGCTGCCCGGCGCGGTCGTGGTACTCACCGACCTGCGGGCCACCCTGGTGCCCGCCTCCTGGCCGGCCGCGCTGGCCCGCTTCCCCGGCACCGACCGCGGAGCCGTCCTGCGGGCCGCCGCGCTGGACGCGCTCACCGCGGTCCCGGTGCCGATTCCCGGGCCGGTCGGCTGTGCCGTCACGCATGCGCTCGGCGAACCCGACGAGGTACGCGCCCGTACGGCCACCGTCGCCCGGGTCTACGGGGTGCTCGCCGCGGCGCTCCACCACATCGTCACCGAGGCCGGCGCCCTCTGCCGCCCGCCGCACTCCGGCAGCCATCTCTACGTCGACCTCGAACCACTGCGCCGGCCGATGGCCGCCCATGGGACCGTGGAATCCCGCGCGCTGGAGCGGAAGTTGGCGCCCTGGGGCGCGCGCGGCGGACACCGCTTCGGCGACGCGCCGGGCGCCCTGCGGGTACGCCTCGGCGCCGACGCGCTGCTCGGCGCCGACCGGGAGCTGCGACAACGCGTCCTGGCCGCGCCGGACCCACTGGAACTCCCGCACGTCACCCAGGCATTGACCGCCCTGTCGCGGGCGCTGGCCGGGCTGACGACCTCCGCGGACGGCTGATCACCATCGCGCCCCGCCCGTCCAGTCCCCGTCCCCGGCCCGCCAGTTACCGTCCCCGGCCCGTCGGCTCCTGCTTCCGCGCGCCGGTCCCTGCCCTGGCCCGTCGGCTCCCGCCCCCCCGGCTCCCGCTCCCGCTCGCCAGAGCCCGCCGGATGCGACCCCGGACCCGGTCTGTGATTGCCAGGCGGGAGCTTGGTTGTCAGCCGGGAGGTGGGCTGTCAGGCGGGAGGTGTTTGTCAGGCGGGGACGTTCACGACGGCGGCACGGGCGACCGGGTGCAGCGCGGCGTACTCCAGGGGTGCCGACGGGTCGATCGAGACATCCAGCGGCGCCGGTTCGGCGCCCGCCCGGACCAGCAGATCCCCGATGGCGGCGATCATCGCGCCGTTGTCGGTGCACAGTCGCAGCGGCGGCACCCGCAGGGTGATCCCGGCGGCGGCGCAGCGCTCCTCCGCCAGGCTCCGGACCCGGGAGTTGGCGGCCACCCCGCCCACCACGACGAGGGTGCCGACGCCGTGGGCGGTGCAGGCGGCCACCGCCTTGCGGGTCAGGACGTCGGCGACCGCCTCCTGCAGCCCGGCCGCTCCGTCCGCCACCGGCAGGACTTGGCCGCGGTGCCGCTCCGCCCATCGTGCGGCGGCGGTCTTCAGCCCCGAGAACGAGAAGCCGTACGGATCATCACGCGGCCCGGTCAGCGGACGGGGAAAACGCACGGCCCCCGCGTCGCCCTCGCGCGCCGTCCGGTCGATGGCCGGCCCGCCGGGGTAGGGAAGGCCGAAGACCCGGGCGACCTTGTCGAAGCATTCGCCGGCCGCGTCGTCCAACGTATCGCCGAGGTGCACGATCGGGTCGCGGGCCAGGTCGCGGACGAGCAGCAGCGAGGTGTGGCCGCCGGAGACGATCAGCACCACGCAGGGGTCGGGCAGCGGACCGTGCTCCAGGGTGTCGGCCGCGACATGGCCCGCCAGATGGTGCACCCCGTACAGCGGCACGTCCAGCGCGTACGCCAGGCTCTTCGCCCCGGCCAGCCCGACCTGGAGCGCACCGGAAAGCCCCGGCCCGGTCGTCACCGCGACCGCCCCGACATCGGACATCCGCAGCCCGGCCTCCCGCAGCGCCCGGTGCACCACCGGGGTGAACGAGTGGACATGGGCGCGGGCGGCGATCTCCGGCACCACGCCCCCGAACCGGGCGTGCTCGTCCATGCTCGACGCCACGGCATGCCCCAGGAGCCGGCCGTCCCGCACCAGGCCGGCGCCCGTCTCGTCACAGGACGACTCGATGCCCAGCACCACGGGTGTCCCACCCACGCCGTTCTCCTCTCGCATCTCGCATCTCGCATCTCGCACACGGCAGCGGCCAGGTATTGCATAGCTGCAAAGTTTTAGCTATTGCACAGCATACGCAATAAGCGATCCCTGCCCAGGGAATCCTGCATTCCGCTCACTTGACCGCAGATCTTTCATCTGGAAGCCCCTGTGGCGGGAGTATTCACGGCGATTTTGAAGCGTGCCGCCGATCCGGTGACCATGTGCACCAGTCCGGCGCACCGGACAGCCCGGCACGACGAGAGATGCGCCCCACATGCACCGCAGCCCTGCCGCTCAGCACTCCGAGACCGGCTCTGACCTGCAAACTCAAGCCAAGACCCCGTTTCGGATGAGCTTGTTCACCGCCACCTGCCTGGTGATGGGGAACATCATCGGTGGCGGCATCTTTCTGCTGCCGGCTTCGGTCGCCCCGTTCGGTACCGTCAGCCTGGTCGCCTTCGGCGCACTGACCATCGGCGCGCTCGCCCTCGCCCTGGTCTTCGGACGGCTCGCCGAGCGCCATCCGGACACCGGAGGCCCCTACGTCTACGCGCGCGAGGCGTTCGGCGACTTCGCCGGATTCCTCTCCGCATGGTCGTACTGGACCATGACCTGGGTCAGCAACGCGGCGCTCGCGGTCGCCATCGTCGGCTACGTCCACGTCCTGCTCCCCGGGCACCCCTCCCGCGGCGCCGACCTCGCGATCGCCCTCGGCGCGCTCTGGCTGCCGGCCATCGCCAACTTCGCCGGCACCCGCTACGTCGGCCTGGTCCAGACGATCTCCACCGTCCTCAAGTTCATCCCGCTCCTCTTCATCGCCGTCGTCGGCCTGTTCTTCTTCGACCCGGCCAACCTCGGCCCGTTCCACGAAGGCAGCGGCAGCGTGGCCGGCGGGATGTCCGCGGCCGCCGCGATCCTCCTCTACTCCTACGTCGGTGTGGAGTCCGCCGCGATGAGCGCGGGCGAGGTCCGCGACCCGGAGCGGAACGTCGGCCGGGCCACCGTCTTCGGCACCATCGGCTCCGCCGTCGTCTACCTCCTGGGCACCGTCGCCGTCTTCGGCACCGTCGCCCACGACAAGCTGGTGAAGTCCCAGGCGCCGTTTTCCGACGCGGTGAACGCCATGTTCGGCGGCCACTGGGGCGGCACGGTCGTCGCGCTCGCCGCCGTCGTCTCGATCATCGGCGCCCTCAACGGCTGGACCCTGATGAGCGCCCAGTCCCCGTACGCCGCCGCCAAGGACGGGCTGTTCCCCGCGCCGTTCCTGACCAAGCGGCGCGGAGTCCCGACCTTCGGCGTCCTGGCCGCCGGAGTACTGGCCAGCGCCCTCACGGTGATCAACTACCTCACCGGGTCCGGCGGCGTCTTCGAGATCCTCGTCCTGATCACCACCTTCTCGGCGACCGTCCCCTACCTCCTCGCCGCCGGCGCCCAGGTCTACTTCCTGCTCACCGGCCGCCGCGACAAGGTCCGCCCCGCCCGCTTCGCCCGCGATCTGACGCTCGCCCTGACCGCCTTCGGCTTCACCTTCTGGCTCGTCGCCGGCGCCGGCTACGCCGCGATCTACCAGGGCGTGCTCTTCCTGTTCGCCGGGATCCTGGTCTACGCGTTCATGGCGGCCCGGCGTACGGCACGGCAGGCGGAGACCGCGGAGACCCCGGACACGGCGGAGACCGCGGAAAAGGCGGCCACGGCGGCGGTACCTACGCCCGCGGCCTCCGAAGAGGTTCCCCCACCCGCCGCAAGTGCCGCAGCGCCTCCGCGTACGACCTGATCAGCCCCGTCTCGTGGTACGGGACACCGATCTCGGCGCAGTAGGCGCGCACGATCTCTTGTGCACGGCGCAGATGCGGCGTCGGCATGCTGGGGAAGAGGTGGTGCTCGATCTGGTAATTGAGCCCGCCGAGAAGGAAGTCGGTCAGCACCCCGCCCCGGATGTTGCGCGAGGTCAGCACCTGACGGCGCAGGAAGTCCGGCCGTGCGTCACCCGTCAGCGTCGGCATCCCCTTGTGGTTGGGCGCAAAGGTGGACCCCAGATACACGCCGAAGACGGCCTGGTGCAGGAGGAGGAAGGCCAGCGCCTTACCGGGTGACAGCACCAGGAACAGCGCGGCGAGAGAGAGGCCGATATGCGTCAGCAGCAGCGCCGCCTCGCTGCCCCAGTGCTTCATGGTGGGCGACCGCAGCGCGCGGATGCTCGCCACCCGCAGATTGAACCCTTCCAGCGTCAGCAGCGGGAAGAACAACTGCGCCTGATGGCGGCCGATGAAACGGGGCAGCCCCGTGGCGGCCCGCGCCTGGTCCTGCGACCACACCAGGATGTCCGGCGCGACATCCGGGTCCAGCTCCTCATGGTTGGGGTTGGCGTGATGCCGGGTGTGCTTGTCCATCCACCAGCCGTACGACATGCCCACACCCAGGTTGCCGAACAGCCGCCCACCGATCCCACTGGGCCGACGCCGACGGAACACCTGCATATGCGCCACATCATGGGTGACCAGCGCCATCTGCCCGAAGACGAACGCCAGGAACACGGCCACGGCCAGTTGCCACCAACTGTCGCCCAGCGCGAAGAACACCCCCCAACCCCCGGCGAACGCCGCGCTCACGGCCGACAGCCGTACCGCGTAGTACCCGGGCCGGCGTTTCAGCAGCCCGGCCGCGACGATACGCCGCGACAGCCGCGCAAAGTCGCTGCCGACGGGTGCTGCCGCATCGGCGGGTGGGGGAGGGGTCTCAAGACTCGTCGTCATACGGACGAGTCTTCTGGCGCGGCGCCCGCCCCGACAGCCGGTCCACCCCCGTCCGGATAGCTGGTCCACCCCCGCGTCCACGGCCGGTCCACCCCCGGACCGGGCGGGGGCTACCACCACCGGAGGAGGGGGGCTTGGGGCCGGAAAAGCTCTACACGGAATCGGCTGAGGCCGGCTCGGAGCCAAGAACGATGCCGTGCGGCAAGGCCTGGCCCTGGCCGGCACTCCCACGCCGAACCCCGGGCACAAACAGGCGAAGCGCATCGGCCGCCGGCGGCGACAGCACGGATTCCTGCAGGTCCGCGACGGGGGTCCAGACCGCCGCGTCGGTGGAACCGTCGATCTCGGTCACGGTGGGCGCCCCGGGCCTGAGGCCGACGGCGTAGAACAGTGCGGTGAGGTGCCAGCTGACTCCGTGTCGCTGAGCTGCGTATGTCCGCGCGTCGAGCAGTTGAGCAGTGGTGAGTTCGAGCCCTGTCTCTTCCCGGAGCTCACGGCCCAGAGCCTCCACGGGCTGCTCGCCGGGGTCGATTCCGCCACCCGGCAGGTGCCACAGCCCTGGACTGAAGATCGGTGACGCGTCAGACAGACGGGCCACGAGCAACCGGTCTTCCTCCACCGCGATGGCGTACGCCGAAACACGGGTCCGCACGCGAACGTCCACCGCTCCCGCCTGTTCCACCACTCCTGCCCCTTCCACCGTTCCCGCACGTTCCACCGTTCCCGCCCCTCGCACATCAAAGCCGGTAGGCGGGAACTCCAGCCCCCACCGAGGTCGGCTTGATCTACATAGCCCCATGAACCGAACCTACTTGACCGACTTTCGTCACACGCCCTGATCGAGCCCCAGCCGAACACTCAACTGGCCGCCGATCTCCCGGAATCCGAGCGTGGCAGCCACCCGTCGGGAGGCCTCGGGACGCGCACGCCACTGTGGCAACAGACCGGCGTCAAGCGCGTGGGCCACCGCCCGGGAGGCCACCTGCCGCGCCAGACCGTGCCCTCTCCATTGCGGAGCAGTCAGCACACACAGGTGCGCGGTCGACGCCGGCCACCTCCGGTATCCCGCGGCAGCCACGACCTCGGGGCCGTCACGCACCACGAACACCGGAGAGCCGATCTCGTCGATGCCGCTCTCAGCCGCATCCTCCGGCCCCGCCGACTGCGCCAACGCCCGAAGGTCACCATGGCCCGGTGGCAAGCACCCGACCGCCGCCCCACCACGCTCAGGGCGGAAGTCGTCCTTCGAGAGGTAGGCCAGCGCGGCAGGGCCGAGGATGTCGACCACCGGCAGCAGCGCCCGGAGCGTGCTGGTGCGCATCAGGGTCTCAACCGGCGTGTCCACCACCGCACGACGGAACAGCAGCGCCTGAGCCTCGTCCGGCACCGTGATCACCGCGGCATCGCCCAGCTTCGCGATCCCCACCCAGGCGGGTGGGCAAAGCTGCGACGCGGCGGAGACAACGACCACGGCGCCACCACTGGACGGGAACGACACAGGCACCTCCGCCAACTGCTCCCAGACACTCCGCGCACGGGCCAGTAAGTCATCGGTCATGACCTGATCCTGCCACTTACTGATCGTGACAGTACGAGAAGCGCAGTCCTCTCAAGTGACCAATTTTGCAGGTGGGTTGGAGCAGGGGGGAGGCGTGCGGCGGGTGTCCTCACCGTGCTGTCAGGCGCCATCGCCTCATTGCAGCCGGTGGACCGCGTGGCTCTGATCAGGCGGTTGAGCGAACGTCGTCGAGGCCGGTGCGCAATGATCAGTGCATGACCGAGATCGTCTTGATGTCAGATCCGAAGATCGCAGCCATACCGGTGAAGGACTGCGACGAACCACTCCTTGATGTCCGACGTCGGGATCCCTTCCCCGTCGACACTCGTGAGCAAGACGATGCCGGGGCCTTCGCACACGTGCGCGAAGGTGTCTTCAATCGCCTTCTCGATGCCCGGAAACTTCTGCCGCACGGCATCCAGTTGCTGTTCATCGAGGGGTATCGGCCGCCTGCGGTGCAAAGTTTCTACTTCGAGCGGTATGCCGAACGGCTCCGGAACGACAACCCTGGCTGGTCTTCGGAGCAGGTTCGTGCTGCCGCAAGCCGGTTCGTGTCTCCCCCGGAGATCGCCCCGCACAGCGCCGGCGCTGCCGTCGACGTGACTCTCGTCGCCGCCGATGGCCAGGAACTTGGCATGGGAACGCCGGTGGATGCCAGCCCGGAAGTGAGTGAGGGCGCCTGCTATACCGCTGCGCGCAACATCAGTTCGGAGGCGCGTGCGAACCGGCAGATCCTCGCTGAGGCCCTGACCGCGGCGGGCATGGTCAACTACCCCACTGAGTGGTGGCATTGGTCCTACGGCGATCGCTACTGGGCACTTGCCACCGGCGCCGGCCACGCCATCTACGGACCGCGGGAGCTTGGCTGACGCTCCGGAGACCGGCTTGCACGTGGATGGACCCCTCCGGGGTGGGGACCAGGCTCGTGGCCGGCGCATCCGCTCGTGCTCAGCTCGTGCAGCCGGTTCATGGCAGCCATACCCCCCGTTGCGCGGCGGACAATGCGAGTTATCCGGCCCTGGGCGGATCAGGTTCTCCGTCTCCGCCCCCTTACGAGCCCTCCATTCCCTCCGCGCCGGCCTCGCCGGGCCGGCCGGTCGCGTCATCGGCGTGCCGGCTGAAGACAGGCAGCGCCCGCACCAGGTCCGGGGGAAGGGCAAGGCCCTCCTCGGAAGACGGGTCGACCGCCATCCACAGGTCGTCCGCCGGCCAGTTCGCGGCCAGGTCGACGACGGGGATGCGGAGCGCGGTCTCCAGGTCGCCCCCGGCCGTCAGCAGCGCATTCTCGGTCGTGAAGACGGGGACGTATCGGTTGCCGTCCTGTTCGATCACCGGCAGGGAGACAGCGCCCTCGGGCCGTTCCTCCTCGCCCTCGGCCGGTGGCGCCTGCGGCAGCAGAGCCACGCTGGCCGCGAGCTCGACCAGGGCGGCCTGGGTGTCCGCCGCCTCCGCTGCGGACTGTGTGCCGTCGGTGGACGGGTCTCCGGTCGGGGGCGCGTTTTCGTCCGGGGTCAGGGGGCTCATGGCTTGTCCTCTCGTCGGCGTTGCTCACCGGCCACCCGCTCGACACGGGTCGGCGCGGTTGCCGCAGTCGCCGCCGGATGCCGCCCAGCGGCATGGGGCCGGGGCAAGCGTGGCAATACCTCCAAGGCTAAGCCGCCCCACGTTCTCCGCAACGTTCCCGGTCAGGGAATCGGCAATGACCACGATCGGCCTGGTCAGGCGGCTGGTCGGGTGGCCGGCCGGGCGACGCCTCGGAGTGCAGACGGACCGCTGAGTCGGGTGGTGCGGCGCGTCGTGAACCCGGGCAGACCGTCCCAGGGCGGACGATCGGAGCGTCGACGTCATCCGTACACACCGCGTATCCGTTTACAGAAAGGGTTCACCATGGCCACTACACGTAACGCTCACACCGAGTGGGAGGGCGAGCTCTTCAAGGGCCTGGGGGAGGTCACGCTCGACTCCTCGGGAGTCGGCCACTTCCCCGTGACCTGGGCCTCCCGCGCCGAGGAGCCCAACGGGAAGACCAGCCCCGAGGAGCTGATCGCCGCCGCCCACTCCAGCTGCTTCTCCATGGCCCTGTCGAACACGCTCACCGGGGCCGGAAACCCACCGACGCGGCTCACGACGAAGGCCGCGGTCACCTTCCAGCCCGGCACCGGCATCACCGGAATCCACCTCACCGTGGAGGGCCAGGTGCCCGGCATCGACGAGTCCGCCTTCAAGTCCGCGGCCGAGGACGCCAAGGTCAACTGCCCGGTGAGCCAGGCCCTCACCGGCACCACCATCACCCTCACCGCCACCCTGTCCTGACCCCGCGAACGTGACACCACGCCCCCTCTCCGCTCCGGCACGAGGGGGCATTCGTCCACCCGGGGCGCTGCGGCGCGTTGCGCGCGGGGCTGCGTTCGTTCCCGGCTGACTGATCCCGCAGATACAGGAGTTCAGTCAGCCGTCGGCAAGGCTCGTCCCCTGAGGAGCTTTCTGCCTCTCTGCCTCTCTGTTTCTCCGCTTTTCCGCTTCTCCGCCGTTTTCGCTTCCGGGCCTTCCCTCCGTACGGTGTCCGCTCCTCCCCGCCACGCCTGCGCCCAGGAACCGGGCGAGGAGCGCTCAGCGTCTCCCAAGCGGTCAAACGTGAGGCTTGAGGAGTATGCGAAGTGCGGATCTATCTCAGCGCGGACATGGAAGGCATCACAGGGCTCGTCGACGCCGACGACGTCCAGCCCGGCGGTCGGGACTACGAGCGCGGACGTCTGATGATGGCGGAGGACGTCAACGCCGCCGTCCGCGGTGCTCTGGCGGCGGGCGCCACCGATATCGTCGTCAACGATGCACACGGCCCCATGCGCAATCTGGTGCCCGAGACGCTGCACCCAGAGGCCCGCCTCATCCGCGGCAAGCCCAAGCACATGGGCATGCTCGAAGGCCTCACCCCCGAACACGATGCCATGATCTGCGTCGGCTACCACTCTCGAGCCGGCACGCTCGGTGTGCTGAGCCACAGCTTTATGGGGCACGAGATCGAGGACATATGGCTGGACGGCATGCCGGTGGGCGAGATCGGCCTGACCCACGCCACCGCAGCGATGCTCGGCGTGCCCATGGCGGCCCTCACCGGTGACGACAGCGCCTGTGCGGAGACCTTGGCGTGGGACGATTCCGTCACCACCGTGGCCGTGAAGAGCGCACATGATCGCTTCGCCGCGAAGCTGCGCCCGGCTGCAGAAGCGCGCCAGGCGATCGAGGAAGCGGTCACGGCCAGTCTCTCCGTACCGCGGAAAGCGCCCCGGCGCGCCGCGACGCCGAGTTCGTCCGCCCTCCGAGTCCGTTGGCAGTCGTCCTCGGTGGCATCGACGCTTCTGGGAATCCCCGGAGTCACCTCCGTGGACAGCCGGACCGTCCAGGCGGAAGGTCAACTCCCCACCCTCTACCGCCAATTCGGCATATGGATGCGGGTCGCGGCATCCCTTACCGGCCAGCCGCCGTACTGCTGACCGTCGCACCTGTCGTACCTGCCGCGTTTGCCATTACCTCCCGGGTAATCGACCCCCACCCCGCCCGCCCGGCAAGGTGAAGCCATCGGTTCACGGGCCGGCGCACTCCGGCCCGTGAAGCGGTACCGGCAACAGAGCCCGGTATCGGTGCCGTTCGGATCTCATCAGGAGCAGGGGTACGTCATGACTCAGCAGGAGAAGCAGGAGCAGAAGGTCGCGCAGGAGTCCTCGGGTGCGGGGGAGCGGTACGCGGCGGCGGTTGCGCGGTACTTCGCGGCGTGGAATGCGACGGGCGAGGGGGCACGGGGTAAGGCCGTCGCGGCGGCCTTCGGCGAGGACGCCACGTATACCGATCCGTTGGCCGATGTCGTGGGGCACGAGGGGCTGGCGGCGGTTATCGCGGGGGCGCATGCGCAGTTCCCCGGGTTTGTGTTCCGGCAGTTGGGGGGCGTGGACGGTCACCATGACATCGCGCGGTTCGGGTGGGAGCTGGTCAGTGTGGCGGATGGTTCGGCGCCGGTGGCCGGGTTCGATGTGGTGCGGCTGGGGGAGGACGGACGGATTCGGTCCGTGTGTGGGTTCTTGGACCGGGTGCCGTCGGCAGTCTGAGCCGGTCGGGCGACCCCGTCGGGCGACCCCGTCGTGTGATCCCGCGGGGGAGGCCGTCGTCCGGCCCACCGTCCCGGCCCTCCGTTGTCCAGTCCCGTTGTCCGGCCCGGGCCTTCCGTACGGGCCGGGGCGTCCCGTACGGCCCGGGCGGCCGCCGCCCGCTACAGGCCCGCGTCCCGCAGATACGCCGCCGTCTCCGGGTCAGCCGGGAGAAGGGTCTCCACCGCCAGCTCGGAGACGGTCACATCCATCGGGGTGTTGAACGTGGCGATGGTCGAGATGAAGGACAGCACGGTGTTGTGGTGTTCGAGCATCATGGGGAGCGCGAAGGGGGCGTGTTCGCCGAAGGCTGCTTTCTCGCGGCCGCCCGGGGGGAGGGGGTAGGCGCTCACCTCGTCGTAGAGCGCGCGGAGGCGACAGGAGCGCATCACGGCCAACTGGCGTTCCATCTGAGCGAGGAGGTGGCTGCGCCATTCCAGGTAGTTGCGGATGCGCGGGGCCAGACCATCGGGATGCATGGTGAGGCGCATGGAGTTCAGCGGGTGCTGGAGAAGGGCGGGGGCGATGCCGTCCAGCAGCAGGGTGACGCCGCGGTTTGCCGCCTGTACGTGGTAGGTCCCGTCGACCACCAGGGCGGGGAAGGGCTCGTAGCCGGTCAGGAGGCGTTCCATGCCGGAGCGCAGGGCGGCCATCGACGGGTCGTCCAGCGGCGTCTCCGGGAAGGTCGGGGCGTAGCCCGCGGCGATCAGCAGGGCGTTGCGCTCCCGTACGGGGACGTCGAGGTGTTCGGCGAGGCGGAGCACCATCTCCTGGCTGGGGCGGGAGCGGCCGGTCTCGATGAAGCTGATGTGGCGGGCGGAGGAGTCGGCGCGCAGGGCCAGTTCCAGTTGGCTGATCCGGCGCCGGTCGCGCCATTCGCGCAGCAGGGAGCCCACGCCTGTGGTCGTCTCCGGCGAGGACGCCTCAGCAGTTGTCATGGGAGGGACGGTAGTCGAGCGCCGGTGCCGGCGGGGTGTACCGGAGGGGCGCGTGCCGTGAGTGCGCGAAAGTGTCGTCGGCGTGCCACGCTGGAATGGTCGCGGCCGCCGCGGCAGTGGGCGGGCGGCCGGGGCAACCTTGCATATTTATGCGTATCGGGAACCGGCTCATCGGCGGCCGGCACACGGGGAGAGGCGAACGCCATGACTGCTCAGCTGGAACCGCTCAGCTTCAAGGAGATCGAGGACCGCCTCGCGGAGCTGCCCGGCTGGTCCGTCGAGGGCGGGCTGCTGTGCCGTGGCTACGCCTTCCACGGGCACTTCCCGGCCGCCGCCATGGTCATCCATATCGCGCAGATCCAGGAGGAGTTGGGCCATCACGCCGATCTGACGCTGGGGTACAACCGGCTCGCGGTCTCGGTGAACACCCACAGCATCGGCGGACGGATCACTCATCTCGACTTCGGCCTGGCCCACCGGATCGAGGCGATCGCCCCGGGGCACGGAGCCCGCTGATTCGCAACGGTCTCCTCGGTGCTCGGTGCTCGGTGCTCGGTGCTCGGTGCTCGGTGCTCGGAGTCCGGGGTCCGGGGTCCGGAGCCGCTGATCCGCTGCCCCGGGGCACCGTTCCCGGAGTGCGGCCGCACCGCCGTGACCGACCCCGGCCCCGCGGCCGCACCACCGTGACCGACCCCGGCCCCGCGGCCGCACCGCCCCGCGTCGGCCTCAGCTCCCCGAGCGCGGTCGTACCACCCGTCCCGCGCGGGCCAGTTCCACATTGAACTGGGCGCCGGACAGCAGGGACAGATGGGAGAACCACAGCCAGATCAGGAAAACCACCGGCCCCGCGAGCGAACCGTAGAGCCGGTTGAAGGTGCCGACGTACGAGGTGTAGACCGCGAAGCCGGCGGAGGAGACCAGCCAGAGGAGTACGGCGACGACGCCGCCGGGCGCGGCTCTGCGCACGCCGCGGGAGCTGGGCGGGCCGGAACGGAACAGCACCATCGCCAGCACCGTGGCCAGGAGCAGCAGCAGCGGCCACTTCAGCAGGTTCCAGGTCGCCTCGCCCGCCTCGCCCAGTCCGACGGCCCGGCCCAGTGCGGTCGCGATCGGACCGCTTACCAGCAGTGCCACCGCGCTGCTGATCAGCAGGGCCATCAGCAGCAGCGCCGTCATCAGAATCCGCGGTGCCTTGCGCCACGGCGGGCGGTCGTCCTTGGCGCGGTTCATGGCATGCAGCGCGCGGCGGAAGACGGCCAGATAGCTGCAGGACGACCACAGGGCGCTGACCAGGGCGCCGCCCAGCACCACCCAGGCGGCGGTGCGCTGATGCGCCATGCCGACCAGCGCACGGTGCACGGTCGGGCCCGACTGCGCCGGTGCGATCGACGTGATCTGGTTGATGAGCTGCTCGGTGGCCGCCGGATCGGCGAGACCGATCAGCGACACCGTGACGATCAGCGACGGCAGCAGCGCCAGCACCGAGTAGTACGTCAGGCTCGCGGCCCAGTCCGTCACATCGTCGTGCCATACCGACAACGGTGTACGGCGCAGTGCGGTACGGAACTGGGCCCACGTCGGCAGCGCGGCCGGCTGCCTCGGCCCCGCCGCCCCGAGTGCGCGGTCCAGCAGCGTCCGGTCCAGCCCGCGGCGCATACCGCTCCCGGCCATGTCGTATCCGTCCTCTCCGTCGCATCCGACGTATTCCGCCCTGCATCATCTCCCGGCACGGCTGCCGCCCACGACACGGCTGCCGGCCACGGCACGGCTGCCGGCCACGGCACGGCTGCCGGCCACGGCACGGCTGCCGGCCACGGCACGGCTGCCGCCGACGACACGGGGACCGTCCGCGGACCCCCGCCGCTCCGGCCCGGCCGCTCCACCCCCGGCTACTCCAGCCCGCGTGCCCGCTTGAACCGCACCAGCCCGTCCGCCAGGTCCACGACGGGATCCGGATAGTCGTACGCCGCGCGCTCCGGCCGGGTCAGCTTCCACGGCTGGTGCACCGCCGCGCCCGCGAGGCCGGCCAGCTCCGGCACCCAGCGCCGTACGTACTCGCCCTGTGGGTCGAACCGTCTGGCCTGGACGAGCGGATTCAGCACCCGGTTGGGGCGGGTGTCGGTGCCGGTCCCGGCCACCCACTGCCAGTTGAGCTGGTTGTTCGCCATATCGCCGTCCACCAGCCAGTCCAGGAAGTGCCGCGCGCCCACCCGCCAGTCCATGTACAGCGTCTTGGTCAGAAAGCTCGCCACCAGCATCCGCGCCCGGTTGTGCAGCCACCCCTCGTGCAGCAGTTGCCGCATCCCCGCATCGACCACCGGATAGCCGGTGCGGCCCTCCTTCCACGCCGTCACCTCGGTGTCGTCGTACCGCCAGCGGTCGCCCTTGGTGCGATAGTCGGCGCTTGCCGCGCCGGGGCGGGCCGCCAGTACCTGATGGTGGAAGTCCCGCCAGGCCAGCTGCCGTACGAACGCTTCGGCACCGGCGTCCGAGCGGGCCGACGCCTTGTGCACCAGCTCCACCGGCGAGAGGCAGCCGAAGTGCAGATAGGGCGAGAGCCGCGACGTGGCATCGCCCGGCAGGTCGTCCTGCCGGTCCTGGTAGTCGGCCATACCCGAGCGCTGCCAGGCCCCGAACCGGCGGCGCCCCGCCCGTTCGCCGCCCTCCGGGAGCGCGGGCGACGGTTTCCCGCCCGGGCACAGGTCCGCTGCCGACGGCAGGTCCTCGGACCGGACCTTGTCCGGGACCCGTACGGACCGCGGCGCGGGCAGCACCGACCGCAGCCCCGCGGCCTGCCAGCGCCGGAAGTACGGCGTGAAGACCGCGAAGTGGTCCTTGCCCGGGCCGGAGGGCAGCACCGCGGCGGGCGGCAGTGCCGTGATGACCGCGTCGTGCACCACCAGGGCCCGCCCCGCCGCCGCCAGCCCGTCGGACAACCGCCGTTCCCTGTGCAGCGCATAGCCGCTCACCCCTGCCGCGAGATGCACCTCGCCGGCTCCGGTCTCCGCCGCCACCCGGCAGACCTCCGCCACCACATCCCCCGTACGGATGACCAGCCGGCCGCCGCAACCGCGCAGCCCGGCATCGAGATCCGCCAGCGCGCCGGCCAGGAATGCCGCCCGGTTGGGCACCATGAATCCCGCGTCAGCGATCCCCGTATCGACGACGAACAGCGGTACCACCTGCGCCGCGGAGCGCAGCGCGGCATGCAGCACCGGCTGGTCGTGCAGCCGGAGGTCGGAGCTGAACAGGCAAACAGCTACATCCATGCCCTACGTCTACACCGAACCCGGACCGGGGGGGCCCCCCCCCCCCGGGGGGGGCCCCCCCCCCCGGGGGGGGCGGCGGGGGGGGGGCCCCCCCCCCCCCCCCCCCCCCCCCCCCCCCCCCCCCCCCCCCCCCCCGGCCCCGGGCCCCGGCGGGGGGGGGGGCCCCCCGGGGGGCGGGGGGCCCCGCGGTCCGGCAGATGACCCGCTCCCCATCGACCGACGCGCCCCGCCAAGCGACGGGCCCGCCGTCAAGCGAACGGCAGACCGCGCCACGGCGAGGCCGGGTCCTGGGTGAGGACCCGGTGCAGGTGCACGGCCTGCGCGTACTCCGGTCCGAACCAGCCGTTGTCGAACGCCAGCATCCGCCCCAGCGCATAGCCCGCGGCGAACTCCTCCCACGAGCCGTACACCTCCCTGGCTTTCGCGCCGGCCTGCGTCACGGCCTGTTCGGCCTGCTGCGGTGCGCACAGACGGGCGCCCAGGCCCCAGCGGACGAGAGCGACGGCATGCGCGAGGTCCAGCGCGACGAGGGACACGACCCGGCCGTCGGCCGGCAGCAGTCCGTCGGCGCGGAACCGCTCTTCGTACCGGGTCACGAGCTCGGGAACGGCCGGCGTGGCGGCGGTGTCCGGGGAGCCCGCCCCGGCCTCACCGGTCCGGCCCTTGTCCGCGGCGTCCCCCTCGTTCACCTTGTCCGCCTCGTTCGCCGCGTCCGCAACGGCCCCGGCGCTGGGGTCGCCGGCCCGTGCCCGCAGCGCCGTCTCCGTCTCCGCCGGTACGAACTGCCCGGCGAGCAACTGGTCCAGGCGCTGCTGCCAACCGGCGGCATCGGATACCGACCACTGTTCGCGCAGCGTCTGTGCGTCGGTGGCGTGATCGAGGAAGGCCGTGCCGAGTTCGTTCCACGGCAGGCTGTGGTGTACCGCGAGCGGCGCACCGCACGCCAGCCCCTGCGCCACGGGGCCGTGCAGCGGACCGCCGAAGTGCGTGACGAGCAGGCCGCCGGGCCGGGCCCCGACCTGGGCGCGCCGCTGCAGCCAGCCGGTGCGGTGGGCCGGGGAGGCGGCCAGGTACGCGGCGCAGGGCGTCCCGGCGTTGACCGCGAGCCGCCATTTGTCGTTCGGCCAGTCCTGCGCCAGCTCCTCCAGCGAAACCCGGTCGAAGAACTGCTGCGGCTGCCACGGCGGCAGCATGCCGCGGGTCAGGACGGGAATGCACTTACCACCCGCCGCCGGATCGTCGTAGACGGGCAGCGGGTCCTGGCCCTGCTGCGGTGCCGCCAGATACAGATCCTCACCGGCGATCGCCGCGATCTGACCGTCCCAGTCACCACGCGCCGTCGCTTCGTACAGCCGCCGCTCGGTATCCGTCGGCGGTATCCATCCCGGAGTAGCCACGGGCAGACCCTACGGTTGCGCCCTGTCCCGCCGGAATCCGGGGTTGCCGGAGCGGCAACGCGGATTGCACGCGCTTGACCGGTAACGGAGGCTCGATGTCATGAGCAACGACGAACGGCCCGCGCCCGGGCACGGCCCTCAGGACACGGCGCAGATCGACTGGGAGGTGTTCGGCCCGCTCCTCGAACGGGGGGCCGAGCTGCACCTGCCGCTCTACGAGCAGGCCGCGGCCTGGCTGCGGCAGCTCCTCGTCGGGACGGCCGCGGCCGGCGACCAGGGGGTGGACCGGGTGCTCGACGTCGGCAGTGGGCCGGGCGTCGTCAGCTGTCTGCTGGCCCGGGCCTTCCCCGCCGCCGAAGTGGTGGCCGTGGACGCCGGCGCGGCACTGCTGGAGCGGGCACATGCCCGGGCCGGGCGCCTCGGCCTCGGCGACCGGGTCCGCACCCATCTCGCCGAACTCCCGGACGGGCTGGACGCCCTCGGCGGCGCCGACCTCATCTGGTCCGCCAGGACCCTGCACCATGTCGGTGACCAGCGTGCCGGGGTCGCCGCCCTCGGCGCTCATCTGCGGCCCGGCGGGCTGCTCGCCGTCTCCGAGGGCGGCCTCGCCCCCCGCTTCCTGCCGCGCGACATCGGCATCGGGCGTCCGGGACTGCAGTCCCGGCTCGAGGCGGCCCGCGAGGACTGGTTCGTGGAGATGCGCGCGGCGCTGCCCGGCGCCGTCGACGACACCGAGGACTGGCCCGCCTTCCTCGCCGACGCCGGCCTGCGCACCCCGCGCACCCGCAGTTTCCTGCTGGACCTGCCGGCCCCGCTGACCGACGAGGCGCGCGCCTACGTCCAGGACACCCTGACCCAGGGTCTCGAGCTCTATGGCGACCGGCTGGACGAGGACGACCAGACCACCCTCGCCCGCCTCGCCGACCCCGATGACGCCTTCGGCATCGTCCGCCGCCCCGATGCCTTCCTGCTCTGCGTGCAGACCGTCCACACGGCCCGCGCGCAGTAGCGAGCGGTCAACGGCCCCTCAGCCTTGATTCATCGGCTTCGGGCTGATCACGGCGAAGGTCGCGCCCTGCGGATCGGTCACCACGGCCATCCGGCCGGCGACCATGTCGAAGGGCTGCTGCAGCGCCGCACCGCCGGCCGCGGTGATCTTGTCAACCGTGCCATCGGTGTCCGTCACCGCGAAGTACACCAGCCAGTGCGAGGGAGTGCCGGACGGCATCTGTTCCGACATCGGCTGCATACCGCCCACCGGCCGGTCGTTCACCGTGAGGGCGTAGTAGTTCTCGGCGCCCTCCATGGGGGCGCTGTCGATACCGGAGGTGGCCTTGTAGAACGTGGCGGCGGCGGACGGGTCGGTGGTGTTGAGCTCGTTCCAGACCAGTGCGCCCGGCTCGTTGACGATGCCGGCGCCCGGGAAGTCCACGGGCTGCCAGATACCGAACACCGCTCCGGTGGGCTCGGCCGCGATACACATCCGGCCGAGCGTCATCACGTCCGTGACGGGCATCAGGAGCGTGCCGCCGGCCTGGCTCACCGCTTCGGAGGTGGCGTCCGCGTCGGCGGCCGACAGGTAGGTGGTCCACACGGTCGGCGGCGCGGGCTGACCGCCCATCGGGACGGCGGCCATGATTCCGGCCACCGGCTTGCCGTTCAGCGTGCAGACGGCATAGCCCCCGGTCTCCGCGGGCCCGATCTCTCCGGCCCACCCGAAGACCTCGGAGTAGAAGTCGATGGCGGCTTGCTGGTCAGGGGCCGCGAGATCGATCCAGCAGGGCGTTCCGGGCTGGTAGGGAGAGGTGACTGCAGGCATCGTGCCTCCTCGCTGGGGGCACCTCCCCTGCCAGGGCACGGGGGAGGCGCAGGGCAAAGCGAGGGGTACCGGCCCCGGCCGGCATATGCCGGGTCCGCCCCACGCTCACCTCCACACTTCCTGCCGTCCGCCGAGCCCGCCACTCGGGTACGGCAACGGCGCCGCCCGGACGAGCCGGGCGGCGCCGCTACGGAAGGCCGTTACCGAGCGGCGGTCAGGCCACGTCGAAGGTGGCCGGGTCCGGGCCGATCCGGTTGCCGGTGTCCAGGTCCGCGAGGGTGGCGAGGTCGTCGTCCGTCAGCTCGAAGTCGAAGACGTCGATGTTCTCGGCGATGCGCGAAGGGGTGACGGACTTCGGGATGACGACATTGCCGAGCTGGAGGTGCCAGCGCAGGACCACCTGTGCGGGGGTCTTGCCGTGCTTGGCGGCGAGCGTGGCGATTGTCGGGTCCTCCAGGAGGCCCTTGCCCTGGCCGAGCGGCGACCAGGCCTCGGTCACGATGTTGTGCCGGGCGTGGAAGGCGCGGGACTCGGCCTGCGGGAACTGCGGGTGCAGCTCGATCTGGTTGACGGCCGGGACGACGGAGGTCTCGCCCAGCAGCCGCTCCAGGTGCTCGGGCCGGAAGTTCGAGACACCGATGGCCTTGGCGCGGCCCTCCGCCTGAATCTTCTCCAGGGCGTTGTACGTCTCGACGTAGCGGTCCTTCGACGGGAGCGGCCAGTGGATCAGGTAGAGATCCACATACTCCAGGCCGAGCTTGGTGAGGGAGGCGTCGAAGGCGCGCAGCGTGGAGTCGTAACCCTGGTCGGCGTTCCAGAGCTTGGTCGTGACGAACAGTTCGTCACGGGCGATTCCGGAAGCGGCGAGCGCCTTGCCCGTGCCCTCTTCGTTGCCGTAGATCGCCGCGGTGTCGATGCTGCGGTATCCGGCGTCCAGGGCCTGGCCGACCGTGGTGAACGCCTGGTCGTCCTCGACCTGCCAGACGCCGAAGCCGAGCTGCGGCATCGCGACGCCGTTGTTGAGCGTGATGGAGGGAACCTTGCTCACGGGGGAATCGATCCTTACGTCGGCTTTCTCGTTCACTGATGTCAACGATCATCCGTGGACGCGCATTCCCGCGCGGGCCGACGGGATGCGGGGGAAGGCCGAGTATTCATGGGAACGCGCCGTGAGCGGGACCGGCCGGCCGCGCCCCGACGCCGCTGTTGCGGGGCATGCCACGCCGTCGCGGCAGTGAGTTCGCCGAGAGTGAACGCGCCGGTGCGGAGCACCACCTGCCGGGGCGCGGCTTCCCGGGAGACCTCCCCGGCGGCCCCGGGAAGCCGCGCCCCGCCCGTCACGTCTGGTACAGCGCGTCCACCTCGGCCTGGTACGCCGTTTCGATCGCCTTGCGCTTGAGCTTCAGCGACGGGGTCAGCAACCCGTGCTCCTCGCTGAACTGGTTGGCCAGTATCCGGAAGGTACGGATCGACTCGGCCTGCGAGACCAGCGTGTTGGCGGCGACCACGGCGCGCCGGATCTCGGTCTCCAGGTCCGGGTCGCGCACCAGGTCGGTAGGCGGCATCTTCGGCTTCTCCCGCATGGCCAGCCAGTGCGCGACCGCCTCCGGGTCCAGGGTCACCAGCGCCGCGATAAACGGCCGGTCGTTGCCGACGACGATGCACTGGGCGACCAGCGGATGCGCCCGCACCCGCTCCTCCAGGCCCACCGGCGAGACCGTCTTGCCGCCGGAGGTGACCAGGATTTCCTTCTTGCGGCCGGTGATCGTCAGATAGCCGTCCTCGTCCAGCTCGCCCAGGTCACCCGTGGAGAACCAGCCGTCGTGCAGCACGGCATCGGTCGCCTTGGGGTCGTTGTGGTAGCCGTGGAAGATCTGCCCGCCGTACAGCCAGATCTCGCCGTCCTCCGCGATGTGCACGGTGGTGCCGGGGACGGGGGTGCCGACGCTGCCGAAGCGCGTCCGCTCGGGCGGGTTGGCGGTGGCGGCCGCGGTGCTCTCCGTCAGGCCGTAGCCCTCGAAGATCCGTACGCCGGCGCCGGCGAAGAACAGCCCGAGGCGCCGCTCCATCGCCGAGCCACCCGACATCGCATGCCGCACCTGGCCGCCCATCGCGGCCCTGACCTTGCTGTAGACGACCTTGTCGAAGAACTGATGCTGCATGCGCAGCGAGGCGCTGGGTCCTGACCCGGTGCCGAAGGCCTTGTGTTCCTGTGCCTCGGCGTAGCGGATCGCGATCTCGACGGCCTTGTCGAACGGGCCGACCTTGCCGTCCGCCTCCGCCTTGCGCCGGGCCGCGGCGAAGACCTTCTCGAAGATGTACGGCACCGCGAGGATGAACGTCGGCTGGAGGGACTGCAGATCGGGCAGGAGGGCACGGGCCGCCAGCTCGGGCTGGTGGCCCAGCTTGACCTGGCCGCGGATCGCGGCGACCTGCACCATCCGGCCGAAAACGTGCGCCAGCGGCAGGAAGAGCAGGGTGGATGCCTCGTCGCCCGGCTTGGAGTGGAAGACCTTCTCGTAGCGGAGCACCATGTTGTCGGACTCGGCCATGAAATTGGCGTGGGTGATCACACAGCCCTTGGGGCGACCGGTGGTGCCGGAGGTGTAGATGATTGTCGCCGTGGCGTCCGGGGTGACGGCCATCCGGTGCCGGTGCACCACGTCATCATCGATATGCGCACCGGCCGCGGTCAGTTCGGCCACCGGGTCGGCGTCCAGCTGCCACAGCTTGCGCAGGTGAGGCAGCCGGTCGATGACCGAACCGATGGTCATCGCATGGTCCTCGTGCTCGACCAGACAGGCCGAGACGCCCGCGTTGTGCAGCATCCAGAAGACCTGCTCCGCCGACGACGTCGGATACAGCGGTACGGACTGGACACCGATGGACCACAGCGCGAAGTCGAACAGGGTCCACTCGTAGCGGGTACGGGACATGATGCCGATCCGGTCACCGAACCGGACGCCCTGCGCGAGCAGCCCCTTCGCCAGGGCGAGAACCTCGTCCCGGAATTGTCCGGCGGTGACGTTCTGCCAGTTTCCCTCATCGTCCTTACGCGCCAGTGAGACGCGTCCGGGATCGGCTTCGGCTTGTTCGTAGACGACATCCGCCAGCCCGCCGACCCGGGGCGCGGTCGCCAGTGGCGGGACGGTGAACTCGCGCAATGACCCAGCTCCTCGTGGTGTTGCTCACAAGGCCGCGACCGTACCCCAACGTGACCGCATCCGGCAGAGCCGTACCACGTCGTGAACCCGGCGGCATGGGATCTGGCCAACCGCCGAAATCGGGCCACTTCGGAGAAGCCTGGACATGACCCAGCTGGTTCAACGCCGGACGATCACGACGCCGGGACCATATCTGCACCAAATCTCTGCACCGGCACCGGCACCGGCACGGGTTCGGCCGGCCGGCCCGGTACGGGGCCCGTGACCAAGGGCGTGTCCGG
Organism: Streptomyces sp. NPDC048516; assembly: GCF_043199875.1. Lineage (NCBI taxonomy): Bacteria > Bacillati > Actinomycetota > Actinomycetes > Kitasatosporales > Streptomycetaceae > Streptomyces > Streptomyces sp. NPDC048516. Next base: position 217,059 of record NZ_JBICWS010000010.1, read on the forward strand.
TGGCTCAGCGGGGCCGGTCCTCGGAGTCTCCCGTCCTCGCCAGGCCGCCGGTAAGGGCTGGTCGCCGCTGGTCAGAGGCTAGGTCTCGGACGCTCTGGCCGGCAGGCGCAGCGCAGATCAGGATCTCCTGCGATGCGGCGATGTGCTCCGGGTCGCCTTGGCTGTGTCACCACAGGCCAGCGGTGCGGGAACCCGCCGAAGCCGCCACCGTGGCCGCCCGGCCCGGGGGCCCGTCATGGCCGCCGTGGCCGTCATGGTCGCCGTCCGGGCCGCCCGGCCTCCGCGAGGCCCTCGTGTCTCGCCGGCCGGTGCGGCTCAGCGCTCGGCACCCCCGCGCACCCGGTCCAGCGACAGCCCCAGGACCAGCGGGCCGCCCACCGGGGCGTTGCCCCTGCGTACGCCGGACAGTTCGGCGTCGGTCAGGGCCCGCCGGTAGACGCGTACCTCGTCCAGCGCACCGGTGAACTGGGCGCGGCCGTCGGGCCGCTGCCCCAGGTGCACACCGAAGACCGAGCCGCGGCTGACCGACCCCGGGACGTCGGGGACGACGGTGGTCTCCCCGCCGTCCACGGTGAGCAGCAGCCGGCCGCCCGTCCGGCGCAGCGCCAGGTGGTGCCAGTGCCCGTCGTGGTACCCGCCGTGGGTCACGGCCTGGGCGGTGGCGGCCGGTGCGGGGCCGTCGACCGCGGTGACACGGGCGATGATCCGGTCGTGGCCGGGGTCGCCCTCCACCGCGACCTGCGGGGACTTGCTGCCCACGCCGCCCGTCCACAACAGCGGCTGTTCGCCGGTGGTGGCCTCATGGCGGAACCACAGACTGCAGGTGAAGTCGTGGGTGCCGAGCGGGAGGGAACCGCGGAAGGGGAGGCGTACCGCATCGTCGGCACCGTCGAAGGACAGCGCCCGGCCGAAGCGGCCGCCGGTGGTCCGGGCGCCGCCCAGGACGAAGGCCGGCCGGGCGCCCGGGGCGGAGTCGGCCGTCGTGGGATCCGGGCCGCGGCGCGGACCGAGCCAGTCCTCGGTGAAGCGGGCGAAGCGGATCTCGTCCCGGGCGTCGGCCGCGCCGCCCTCGTACATCAGGCCGGTGACGTCGTCGGAGACGGCGACCAGGTCCGAATAGCCGGACCAGTCGGTGGTCACCCGGGCACCCCGGTCGACGCTCTCCCAGGTGCGGCCCTCGTCCCAGGAGGAGCGGACGGTCATGGTCCGGCGCCGGTCGGGGTCGGCGGGCGCCGCGAACAGGGTGCGGCTGCGGCCGGCGCGCGGGTTCGGCAGCCGGAGCGCCGAGCCCTGCACCATCGGGGCGTAGAGGTCAGGGAGGGCGCGGAAGGGGGCGGCGAAGGAGTTGCCGCCGTCACGGCTGACCGCCGCGGTGCGGTGGCCCAGGTCGGTGCCGTCCTGTTCCCGCCCGTTGACGTAGACCGAGCCGTCCGAGCGTTCCAGGAGCGCCATTTCCGAGGGCTTTTGCCGGAACGTGCCGTCTGCGGCGATGGGCCAGGTGTCCAGCGCGCCGACCTTCCAGGTGGCGCCGCCGTCGTCGCTGTGGACCAGGGCTGCATGGTTGGCGGTGACCCGGTCGTCCGCGTAGCTCTCGGAGTTGATGCCGAACACCAGCCGGCCCGCGTGCCGTCCCCGGGTGAGCTGGATGCCGTGCAGGGGCCCGGTGGCGTACCACGAATTCCACTGCGGGGGACGGACGGCGGCGGTCAGGTCCCGGGGCGCGGACCAGGTGGCTCCGTCGTCATCGCTGTACTGGAGGTGCGGGGTGCGGTCGCACGGGACCTCGCAGCTGAGGCCGTCGGCGCGGCCCTTGTTGTAGGTCTCGGCGAGCACGATCCGGCCGGTGCGGCGGTCCACGATGGGCGCCGGGTTGCCATGGGTGTCGCCGTTGCCGTGGTTGATGACCTGGAGCGGGCCCCAGGTCCGGCCGCCGTCGGTGGAGCGCTTGAGGACGAGGTCGATATCGCCCGCGTCACCGCAGTCGTGCCGCCGGCCCTCGGCGAACGCCAGGAGGGTGCCGCGCACGGACTTCACGACGGCCGGTATACGGAAGCAGAAGTACCCCTGTTCCTGGGAGGCTTTGAAGAGGATCCGCTGCTCGAAGCCGCCGGCGGGGGAGGGCGCCGCGGCGGTACGGGTGCTGCCCGATGCCCTGTCAGGCGTGGCCTGTGCGGGGGCGGTCGGCAGGAGGGCGAGGGCGGTGGCGGTCAGCGCGGTGAGCAGGGCCGCGGCGCGGTGGCACCGGGGTCTGCAGGGGGGTCTGGGGTGTGCGCGGAGAACTGACGTCATGGTCCGGCCTGCCCTTCGAGGCATCGGCGTCGGGTCATCAGGACATCCCACGTCCTATGTGCATCGCGACGGAAGGTACTGCCGTGTGCGGACCGCGACAAGGAGCGTGCGCGGGTTCTCCGCGCCGCGGCCGCAATTCACTCTCCCGATTCACTCTCCCGGCCCGCAGGAGCTGCGCCGGGCGCGCCCGGCGCGACACGGGGGCCGGGTGCGGTACGAGGGCCGGGCCCGCCCGGTGCGATCCGGGGGCCGGGCGCGCCGTGGGTGCCCGGTGTGCCGCAGGTGCCGCCCGCGACCGCTGTGCCTCACGGCCGGAGCACCACCTTCCCGAGGTTGGCCCTGGCCTCGATGATCTCGTGTGCCTGCGCGGCCTGGTCCAGGGGAAGTTCGGCATGGACCGCGGCCCGCAGCCGGCCGGATCCGGCAAGCTCCCACAGCCGCGCCCCGTGCTGCTCGTACAGCTCCCGGTGGACGGTGGAGAAACGACGCATCGTCAGTCCCGTGATGGTCTTGGCGCCCGCCAGCAGCTCGTGCGCCGGGACCGTCCCGCCGCCGGAGTTGAAGAAGATCAGCCGGCCACCGGGAGCCAGCGCGGCCAGTGCGCGCGGCAGCAGCTCGCCGCCGACGCCGTCCAGGACGATGTCGACCGGCTCGCCCCAGGACTCCTGGTCGTAGACCACCACCTCATCGGCCCCCAGCCCGTACAGGAACTCCGCCTTGGCGGGCGAGCTGACGGCGGCCACCACCCGTGGCACCCCCTGGAGCCTGGCCAGTTGCACGGCGAGATGCCCGGTGCCACTGGCCGCGCCGGTGATCAGTACGGACTCGGCGGCCTGCGGTGCCGCGGTGCTGAGGGCTGCGAGCGCGACCTGGCCGCTGCGCACCAGCGCCACCGCCTGCACGGCGTCGGCGCCGTCCGGTATCCGGCTCGCCAGGAAGGCGGGCGCGAGGGCGAGTTCGGTGTAGGAGCCGGTGAGGGTGAGCGAGGTGATGCGGTCGCCGGGGGTGAATCCGGTGACGTCCGGGCCGACGGCCACGACCGAACCGGCGATCTCCCCGCCGGGCATGGCGGGGAGCGGATCGCCGCCGCCCTTGCCGTCCCCGCGCACCCGTCGCACGCACGGCAGCGTGACCCCGATCGCCTCCGTGCGCACCAGCAGTTCACCGGGACCGGGTACCGGTGCCTCGGCCTCCTCGACACACAGGACCTCGGGGCCGCCGTAGGTATGGAATCGGACTCGGCGCATGGGCGGACACCTCCGGGATCGTCGCCCGGCGCGCGGCGGCGGACGGGCAGCCCGGCGGCTGCCCTGTCGCCGGACGGTACGCGCCGGGCGGTTTTCATTGGGTTCCCCAACGATAGCCTTAATCGTTGGCTCAGCCAATGGTTTTTCGTTGGGCTCGCCAAGGGAACGCTCGGTACGGTGGCCCCATGGCCGACACCCCCTACGCCCCCCGCCACATCCGCGCGCTCCCCAGCTGGCTGCTGGGCCGCGCCGCCGCCCGCGGCCACCGCCTGGTCGCCGATGCGCTGGCCGGCGAAGGCATGCGGATGATGCACCACGCCGTGCTGTCGGCGGTCGGGGAACTGGGCCCGGTCTCGCAGGCGGAGCTCGGCCGGACGCTGCACATCGACCCCAAGGACATGGTCGCGCTCGTCAACGACCTGCAGAGGGAAGGGCTGGTGACCCGCACCCCCGATCCCCGGGACCGGCGCAAGAACGCCGTCGAGATCTCCGCCGACGGCCGACGGCGGCTGCGCCGCACCCAACAGCTCGGCGACGAGGCCAACGCGGAGCTGACCGCCGACCTCACCCCGGCCGAACGCGAGCAGTTGGTCGCCCTGCTGACCCGGATCGCACTCCCGGGGGAGTGAGCCACGAGGCCGGTCGGCGCCGGGGCGCCCCCGCCTGTAGGGGCCGCCGGCCCGGCCGACAGCCCGTGCGCCGGCCCGGCCGACGGGCCGTGCGCCTGCCTGGCCGACGGGCCGTGCGCCGGCCGGTGTGGCGGGCCCGCGGCCTCAGTCCGTAGGCGTGGCGGCCTCTGCGGGCAGGGCGATGCGGTGCTCACCCGCGTAGACGTTCATGGAGGAGCCGCGCAGAAACCCGACCAGCGTCAGCCCGGTCTCGGCGGCCAGATCGACGGCGAGCGAGGAGGGCGCCGAGACCGCGGCCAGCACCGGAATGCCCGCCATCACGGCCTTCTGCGCCAGCTCGAACGACGCCCGGCCGGAGACCATCAGCACACTCGACGACAGCGGCAGCCGCCCCTGCTGCAGCGCCCGCCCCACGATCTTGTCGACGGCGTTGTGCCGCCCCACGTCCTCCCGGATGTCGAGCAGCTCACCGTCCGTCGTGAACAGCGCCGCGGCGTGCAGGCCCCCGGTCCGCTCGAACACCCGCTGAGCGGCCCGCAGCCGGTCGGGGAGGGCGGCGAGGGTCGCCGGGCCGATACGGATCGGATCGATACGGATCGGGTCGATACCGACCGGGGTGGCGGGGGAGGAGTCCAGGGGCCAGCGGGTGGTGGTGCGTACCGCGTCCAGGCTGGCCTTGCCGCACAGCCCGCACGACGACGTCGTATAGACATTGCGCTCCAGGGTGATCTCCGGGACCGGTACCCCGTCCGCGAGCCGGACGTCCACGACGTTGTAGGTGTTCTCCCCGTCCGCCGTCGCCCCCGCGCAGTAGACGATGTTCGCCAGCTCGTCGGCGCTCGCCAGCACGCCCTCGCTGACGAGGAATCCGGCGGCGAGTGCGAAGTCGTCGCCCGGTGTGCGCATCGTGATCGCCAGCGGCTTGCCGCCGAGCCGTATCTCCAGCGGTTCCTCGGCGACGAGGGTGTCAGGGCGGGTGCTCACGGCACCGTCGCGGATGCGGATGACGCGGCGTCGCTCGGTGACCCGTCCCATGTCTGATCAGTCCTGTCCTCACCGGGCCGGATCGGCGCGGTGGTGTCTGTATGGAGAGCCGAAGCAGCCCTTGGTGCGACGTGGTGTTGCTCGCCGCTGTTCGGTGCTGCTCGATGCGGTGGTTGCCGCCGTGGCCACCGGAGGTTGTGCGGCGAAGTGACCTCGACGCTCCCATTCTCCTGCACGGGGAGTACGGGGTGATGGTCGGCGGCGCACCACGCACCACGCACCACGTGCCACAGGCTCGGTCGGCGGGTCGGCGGGTCGGCGGGTCGGCGGGTCGGCGGGTCGGCGGGTCGGCGGGTCGGCGGGTCGGCGGGTCGGCGGGTCGGCCGGTCAGCCGGGCAGCAGGTCAGCCGGCCGACGGTGCGTGGTGCGTGGGTGCGTGGTGCGTGGTGTCCGGAGGGGGTGTCGGTGGAGGTGTCAGCTCCTCAGCTCACGGCCGCCGAATGCGCCCGAGCCGTCGGCCGCGGCCCAGGCGGCCTCCAGACCGGCCTGGTCCAGGGTCCGCCAGTCCGGGGTGTCCTGGACCAGGGTCCGCCCCAGCCGGCGACCCAGCTCGACCATCGTCCGGCCGGTCGCGCCGCGCTCGGTCCCGTATGCGGTGAGCGCGTCGGGCCGCTCCGGTACGGCGCGCAGCGCGGTCTCCAGGGCGGCGGCGTCCTGCAGCGCCTTGACCGCACCGGCGCCGGTGTGCGGGCGGGCGACGGTGGCCGCATCGCCCGCGAGCAGCAGCCGGCCGGCGGTGTAGCGCGCCGCGGTGAAGTCGTACATCGGCTGGATGAAGACTTCTTGACGTGGCGTCAGCCGCATCAGCCCGCCCCAGTAGGGCGGCAGCAACTCGTCCGTGACGTAGGTGAAATGGGCGTGCAGGGCATCGGTGAGGGTGCCCGGCGGCAGGCTGGTGGGGGTGTCGAGTCCCAGGTCGAGGCCGGCGGGCGGGGCGGTGTACAGGACCCAGTTCGCGCGGTGGCCCCCCTGGCCGTCCGGGATGCGGTAGATGATGACATGGCCGCCGGGGAAGACGCCGTAGATGCAGTCCTCTTCCGCCCAGGGGGCGGCCGGCAGGCCGGGGAAGCTGAGCTCCGTCAGGCGGTCGGCCGGAACCGCGCCACGCCAGGCGAGGTAGCCGGCATAGCCGGGCCGCACACCGGGGAAGGCGGTCTCGCGGACCACCGAACGGTAGCCGTCCGCGCCGATGACCAGGTCGAAGCGCTCCGTACGGCGGCTGCTGCCGTCGGCGCCGCGCCGTTCGCCGCTGCCCGAGCCGCCCTCGCCTGCTCTGGTTCCTTCGCCGCCGCCGAGATGGACGGTGGCGCCGTCCGCCGCGTCGCTGACCGCGTCCACCCGTACCCCCGGCCGGAAGACGGTCTCCTCCGGCAGCCGCCGCCGTAACTCCTGCCAGAGCGGCCCCCAGCAGTACGAGCGGAACGGGAAGGGCAGCGCGCCGATCTGACGGCCGAGCGGTCCGGAGCCGTCGCGTACGTACCAGCGACGGGTGGCCAGCTGCACCCAAGGCATGGCGGTGTCCAGATACCCGGCGGCGGCGAGCTCGGCATACCGGGCGTTGTGCACCGCGAGGCCGACACCACGGTCCGCGAGGCGGCCGGCGGTGCGTTCGTACACGGTGACCCGGCCGGCGCCGGCCCGGTGCGCGGCCAGTGCCGTGGCGCAACCGGCGATGCTGCCGCCCACGACGGCGACGTCGGCTCCTGCGATCCTGATGCGGTCCCTGCTCATACGCGGATACTCCCTGCGTTGTCCGGCGCCGGTGGTCGGTCGGCTGCCTGGTGTGACCGGGCACATCTTCGCAGCGCGGTGCCGCCCCGGCCGCTCACCGAAACCGCTCCCCGCGCCGCCCCTGCACCGCCACCCGCCCGAACCGTCCCCCTGAAGCTCCTGAAGGAGGGGTGGCGGGGTGGTGACCTGGGTATGTGCATGAATCGGGACCCTGGCAGCGCCGTGGTCCCGGGGCCGGCCGAGTGCCGCGACCCATGAAGAGCGGCCCGGTGGCGGGATCTGTGGGGGATCCCGCCACCGGGCGTCAGCTACGCGGGGGACCGCTCGGCCACTGCTTCCGCAATCGGAGCCCCCTCGTTCGGGGGCGCTTACGAGGCGAGGGCTTCGCACCAGGTCGAGGCCGCTGCCCGAGAACGCGCTCCCCCGCCTCTTGGTGACCACGATCTCGCCGTGCCGGGCCGTCACGTCGGGGTGGAGCTCCGTGCCGGGGCTGCCCTCGGTGAACAGGCTGTCCCGTTCAGCGGCGGGAACGACGGATCATATCGGTCAACGAGGCAGCCCCCACACGCTCTGGACAGCGCCGATCGACGGCACCTCCTGGGCGCCTCCTGCCAGGGGACGCGGCCGCTCGTTGACCTTGCCCCCGGGAGAAGCCACAGCATCAGGGGGCCGGCTGACGTGCCCGGTTGAGGAGGAGCAAGGATGAACATCGAGATCCATCAGCTGCGTTACCGGGACCTGTTGCGCGAGGCCGACCACTACCGTCTCGCCCTCGAGGCCAGGAAGGCCGACCCGCTGCCCCCTCGCCCGGGCCGTACCTCTACGACACTCTGGGCCCGTCCGTCACGCTGGCAACGATCAATGCCACGAGGTCGTCGGTCCAGCAGCCGGACTCTTTCGTCGCGACGTCGACACCGCATCCGGCACGGACGAGGCTGGCTCCGTCCAGGCCGGCGAGCCCGCAGCAACCCCTGACGCGCCGTGGATCGGGGTGAAGCGCCGTCCCGGGAACGTCATCCGGGCGAAGGATCAGAAGGCTGCTGTCGAAACTCATTTTGAAGTGCCCTGGGGCCATCCGAGGCGGAACGACCTCATGGCCCGGCGTCCGTCCGGAAATCTTCCGTGGTTCCCCCGGCGCCACCCCGCCGGTCAGAGGCTGCTGACAATTGGCACAGCAAAATATGGGCACCCGGCCCTTCTCGTTGCCGCGCTGCCACCGATGAGCGGGTTCCCCGGCTTCCTCCGTCGCGCTCTCGTCGCCGTCACGACCGTCAGCGGCCTCCTCTTCAACGCCTTGCCGGCTACTCCCGCCGGAACGGGTCCCCTCCGGTCCGATCCGCGAGACCCGCCCGGCCGCCGGCCACCGGCCGGGTAATGTGCACCCGATCAAGACATCAAGCATCAGCAGCACGACACCGCACCAGGTACCGACCGATCACGAATGGCGAGACGCACATGAGCGAGGGGACAGCACCGGCGGCCGGCGAAGCGGCCGCCGTCGCCGACGAGGCGGCCCGTGAACGGCTGAGCTATCTGCGCGGCAGCATCGACAACCTCGACGCCGCCCTGGTGCATCTGCTCGCCGAGCGCTTCAAGTGCACCCAGCAGGTCGGCGAGCTCAAGGCCCGGCACAGCCTGCCGCCCGCCGATCCGGCCCGCGAGGCCGCGCAGATCGAGCGGCTGCGCCGATTGGCCGAGGACGCCAAGCTCGATCCGGCATTCGCCGAGAAGTTCCTCAACTTCATCATCGGGGAGGTCGTCCGCCACCACCGGGCGATCGCCGACCGTACGCAGGAGGGGACGGGGGAGCCGGCCGAGCCCGCAGCCGGCTGAGACCGTACGCACGACCGACGAGGGTGGGCGGTGCCGCGAGGGCACCGCCCACCCTCGTCGCGTATGCCGGGCCGGTCTCGCGGCAACCCAGCCCTTTGCCGGAAAACGGAACTGTCCGCCCACCACGCCGTGTTGGTGACGGCCGCCGGGAGTGCCCGCCGTCCGCGGGAGGCCCGTGCCGCCGCCGGGGGCCACGCGGTCGCCTCACCCCGCTGGCCCCGTCGCCCGCGCCGAGTGACACTCGCCATACCTGACGCCGGACCGTCCCGCGGTGCCACCCTGCCCACTACCGTCCAGTAACACGGTTCCTCCGGGAGCCGCCCGAGCGCCATGACCCTGCCCCTCCGGCCGTGCACCGAGAGCGGAGACATCCGATGGCCCCCACCACCGAATCCACCTCGAACCCGCAGCGGAACGAGCACCCCGCGCCCGCCCCGACGCTCCTCCTCAAACCCGGAGCGTCCTGGCAGGACGCCTGGCGGCGCAGCCTGGCCGCGGCCCCCGAGGCCTTCCGCGACGACCAGGCCCTCAACCTCTGGGCCGGCGCCTGGCATCCGGACGGTGACCCGCTGCCCGCCACCAGCCCCATCGACAACACCCCCATCGCCGGCCCACCCCGCCTCGACGCGGACGCCGCGCTGCACGCCGTGCGCGCCTGTCTCGACCAGCACCGGGCCTGGCGCCACGTCCCGTTGACCGAACGCAAGGCCCGGATCTCCGCCACCCTCGACGCGCTGACCGAACACCGCGAACTGCTTGCGCTGCTGCTCGTCTGGGAGATCGGCAAGCCCTGGAAGCTCGCACAGGCCGATGTCGACCGCGCCATCGACGGCGTCCGTTGGTACGTCTCCGAGATCGACCGGATGGTCGCCGGCCGCACGCCGCTGCCCGGTCCGGTCAGCAACATCGCCAGCTGGAACTACCCGATGTCGGTGCTGATCCACGCGATGCTCGTCCAGGCGCTGGCCGGCAACGCGGTGATCGCCAAGACCCCCACCGACGGCGGTCTGGTCTGTCTCACCCTCGCCTGCGCCCTGGCCGCCCGCGAGGGGGTCCCGGCCACCCTCGTCAGCGGCAGCGGCAAGGAGCTCTCGCCCGCCCTCGTCCGCTCGCCGGAAATCGGCTGTGTCTCCTTCGTCGGCGGCCGGGACACCGGTGCCCGCGTCGCCACCGCCGTTGCCGACCTCGGCAAACGCCATGTCCTCGAACAGGAGGGCCTCAACACCTGGGGCATCTGGAACTACACCGACTGGCAGTCCCTGACCCCCCTGGTGCGCAAGACCTTCGACTACGCCAAGCAGCGCTGCACCGCCTACCCCCGCTTCGTCGTCCAGCGCGAGGCGTTCGCCGACTTCCTCGCCGCGTACCTCCCGGCCGTACGCAGCGTCCGGTTCGGCCACCCCCTGGCCGTCGCCGACCCCGCCGACCCGCTCCCCGAGCTCGACTTCGGCCCGCTGATCAACGCCGCCAAGGCCAAGGAACTGGCCGACCTCACCACCGAGGCGATCTCCCGGGGCGCCGTTCCCCTGCACCGCGGCAGCCTCGCCGAGGGCCACTTCCTGCCCTCCCAGGACACCTCGGCGTACTTCCCGCCCACCACCCTCCTGGCCCCGCCCTCCTCCTCCCCGCTCCACCACGCCGAGCCCTTCGGCCCCGTCGACACCCTCGTTCTCGTCGACACCGAGGCCGAACTCCTCGCCGCCATGAACGCCAGCAACGGCGCCCTGGTCGCCAGCCTGTCCTGCGACGACAAGGGCACCTACGACCGTCTCGCCCCGCAGATCCGGGCCTTCAAGGTCGGCCACGGCAAGCCCCGTTCCCGCGGCGACCGCGATGAGCTCTTCGGCGGCTTCGGCAACTCCTGGAGCGGTGCCTTCGTCGGCGGTGAACTCCTGGTCCGCGCGGTGACCGAGGGCCCGGCCGCCGAGCGGCTGCCGGGCAATTTCCCCGACTACCACCTGATGCCGTAGCCGCACCGCCGCAAGACCTCCGAACCCGCTCCACCCCACCGGATCCGCTCCACCCCAACGGGCCCGCTCCACCCCACCGGACCCGCCCTACCCGATCCCCTGCCGGTCGGGGTGCAGGGCGAACCGCCGGTCGGCGGCTGCCGGCACCGCACCCTCCACCGCCTGCAACAGGAGCGTGCGGTGCCGCAGCAGTGGCGCCTGCCGTCCCTCCGGCGCGAGCAGCAGGAGATCACCGATGCCCGCCACGATCCGCCGGGTCACCTGTGGACTGTGCACCGCGGCCACCCGGACCTCGGTCAGCCCCAGGTCCACCAGATCCGCCCAACCGGGAACGTTCTGCACCAGCCGCACCACCCCTCGGCGATCCCGGTGCTGCACCGCTCCGAGCGGCCGCTGCACCACCGCCGCCAGAATCTGCACGATCCGGTCGAGGCACTGCACGGTCGTGGTCGGATCGTTCACCGCCGGCGACAGCGCCCGCAGCGCGATGTCCGACAGCTGCCGCAGCCCGAGCCCGAGATCCTGGTGAAAGGTGCGCTCCACCCCTACCGAGACCGTGTACCGCAGTATCCGCCGCGGCGGCGGCGCTCCGCCGTGCACCGCCAGTACCGGCGTCCCCGGCATCACGAAGTCACCGATCCGCGGGATCAGCCGCAGGACGACCCCCTGCCGCCGTGCCACCCGCACCAGCCGCGCCACATGCACATCCCGGACGACCCCCGCGCGCCCCTCGTGCGCGATCCGCCCCGTCTCGGGCGCGAGAAGAGCGCCGTCCTCCCCGCCTTCCCCACCCGTGCCCTGCCGCGCCAGCATCCGCAGCGCCTCCCGGGTGATCCGGTCGACCACCGGCCCCACCTGCATCAACCGCAAGGTGGCCGACACATAGGCGATGAACAGGAGCAGGCTGAGCCCCACCAGCACCATCGTCAGCAGGCTCTGCACCACAGGCACCGAAGTGACCTGACGGACATCGGTCTCGCTCTCGTACGAGGTGAGCACCAGCAGCGAGAAGAGGAAGGTCGCCAGGAAGACCGTGAGGGTGGTCTTGGTGATCCGGCTCCGGATGAAGATCCGCACCACCCTCGGTGTGAGCTGACCGCTCGCCATCTGCACCGCGACCAGGGAGATGCTGAACACCACACCGATGAAGGTCATCATCGCCGAACTGATCGTGGTGACGATCGTCTTGGTGTCCTCGGCGATGGAGGCCAGTTCCCGGACCGCCCCGTACGCGTGCGCACCCTGCAGCAACTCGATGATCTTGAGGTCGAGCGACGAGGCCGCCCACCACAGCAGCACCGCGCCCGCCAGCCCCGTGGCCGGCGCGAACCAGAAGGTGTCCCGCAGATGCTCCCGCAGCGGCGAGAGCGCCCGTGGCCTGCGGGGACCACTGATATGCGCGACATGTCCCTCATTGCCCATAAATCGAGGTTATGTGGCGAGCGGATACGCAGGTGAAAGGCACTCCGAAACCTTGGTATTGTTGTCCATGTCGCCGCGGGGAACGCCCCGCGAAGATCACACCTAGTCCGGGTGGCGGAATGGCAGACGCGCTAGCTTGAGGTGCTAGTGCCCTTTATCGGGCGTGGGGGTTCAAGTCCCCCCTCGGACACACAACTCATGGGACGTTCGCGAGATCGCTCCCCGCGTGTTCACGAATTACCGGTTGAATCCTTAGGGTTCACCGGTAATTCGTCGTTCATGGGATCCTGTGGGGCGTCACTCAAGAGGGGGCGGCTCGGAGGGCCCCCGGGCGGCTGCAATGGTGGTCGGCCAGCTGTCCGTGAATGGCGCCGGATAGCGGCTGGTCGCCTTGCGGGGCGTGGGGCGCCGAGGCCACGCGTGGGGCGGTGACGGCTGGCAGGGCGGCTGGTGTGCGGAGCGTGGGTGCGTCGAGGTCGACCGTGGTGGACGTGCAGTGGCGTCATCTGCGCCGTATGGCCGCGGGGACGAGCCCAGGACACCCGACGGCTGTGGTGTGGCCTCGGCCTCTACTTGCGGTGCACTACCCGAGCCGTGTTGTCTCACGCCACCCATTTCCCCGCGGTGGGCTGACCGTGCCGGCACCGCCTGGATAGGAAGCCGTCTTCGGCGTCTGCGAACCATCAGGGACTGCTTAGCCGACGGGCTGCAACATCCTGGGGGTGCAGCCGTCCGTAACTGGACGGCCCGAACGGTCGCACTTGGCGCTGTGCCGGTCGTTTCCGCAGGTCACAGTTTCAACCGGCTAGTCGGACGACTGGGCATATTCCTATTAGTAGTAGGGTTCGATCTTCGCAGAGGTGATCAGAAGTGGTCCTCAAGGCGGAGGGGGAACGGGGATGGGAGTCGTGCTGCCCGACGAGGCGGCCTGGGTGCTGGACCTCATCGGCGTTGAGTGGCCCAATGTCGACGAGGACGACTACCGCGACATGGCCGACAGCCTGCGCTCCTTCGCCTCTCAGATGCGGGACGGAAAGGACGCGACGGAGGGCGTCGTCCGCGAGTACCTGGAGGCCAACGAGGGCCTGGCAACCGCGGCCTTCGAGAAGCACTGGGGCAAGGTCAGCGGCACCCATCTGGAACGCCTCGCCGAGGCGGCCGATCTCGGTGCGATGGCTCTGGACGGCGCGGCCGTCGCGGTGGCCGGCGCCAAGGTGGCGGCCATCATCCAGCTGGCCATCCTCGCTGCGGAGATCATCGCCGCCCAGGCCGCTGCTCCGTTCACGCTCGGGCTCTCCGAGGTCGGTGCGCTCGGCGCCACCCAGGCCACGCGCGTCGTCGTCCGGCGGCTGCTGAAGGAGGCGGAGCACCTCCTCGTCGAGGAACTCATGGCCGTCGTCACCGGCCCGGTTTTCTCCGCACTCGGCGGCATGGCCGCCGATCTCGTCATCCAGGTCGGTGCCAACGCCGTCGGCCTGCAGGACGGTTACAGCCCCGGGAAGACCCTGAAGGCAGGTGGCGAGGGCTTCTCCGGCGGTCTGGACACTGCCGGCGGGCCGCTCACCGGGCGGGGGAGCGGCACGTGAGCGACATCGTGCGCCATGACAAGGACCTGCACGACCGGCTGGCCGACCGGATCACCTCCCAGGCCGACGAGCACGAGTCCGGCGCTCGTCCCCACCTGCGCCGCAGTCGCGCCGGGCTGGACCGGACGCGGGGCCGCGGCACCATGGCGGCGGCCGTCGGGGGTGCGGCGGAGAAGATCCTTCAGGCCATCGAGAAGGCTGAGGACCAGTTGCACAAGCACCTGCACGACGTGTCCAAGGGCGTGCGGGCCATGGGCGACAACCATGCGCGCAACGACAAGGGCATCGAGACGATGCTGAACAACATCGTCAAACGCTCCCGTACTCAGGACGGAGTCCGCGACGGCGGCGGGGTCGGCAAGGACCGGCCGGACCCGGCGAAGGATCCGCACACGGTCACTCTGGAGTGGAAACCCGGCATGCCCAAGCAGGCCTTCGAGCGGAAGGCGAGGGCCCTGCAGCGGCTCGGCGAGGAGGGGAAACTCTTCAAGTTCAAGGGCAAGACCGAGGACTACCGCGACAAGGAGATCACCAAGCAGTACAAGGGCGCACTGGAAGCGCTGATCCGCAGGAACCACAAGGACGCCCCGGAGTTCGCCGAGGAGGCCGCGGGGGCCGCCCGTAAAATGCAACCCGACCATGTCAACGAGCTCCAGACCGGTGGACCGGACGCGTGGCGTAACCTGCGGATGCTCGACCGGACGACGAACTTCGACATCGGCACGCAGCAGATACGCCCGCAGATCAAGAATCTTCCGGACGGCAATCCGATCAATATCGATATCAAGTGGTGGCCAGATGACTAGCGCGAACCCGGGATCGTCCCGTCTGATCGCGACGGTGGACGCCTTGCGGACGGCGCTGGCGGAGAGCACGGACCTGCTCCGGTTCACGCTCGGTGGGACGATTGACGAGGAGACCGCGGCCGACGGGGTGCCGCAGGAGTTTCTGGACTTCTGCCGAGTACTGGACGGCGCGAGCTGCGGGCCGTCCGTGCAGCTCTTCGGTCTGGAAGAGGCCGAAGAGCACCAGTTCTACTGCGGGCCGGTGGTCGACTCACCGCTGGAGCTGTCCCCGGAGAAGCTGTTCTGCGTCGGGATGATCCACGAAACGCCGGTCTTTCTCGACCGGGCGGGCGGCGGCGTCCTCGGCATCCCGGACGAGCACCGCGAGTGGGTCGACGCGGAGCGTTTCGAGCGGCTCGCGCCCGGGCTGGAGGCGTTCTTTCTGGAGCGGCTGGCCACTCCGGAGTACGCACGGCTTGCGATGATCGACGACGCGTTGGTGGAGTACGACGACTGGCTGAAGCTCTTGCGACGGGCCGGTCTCGCCGACTGAACCGTCGGCGCGGGCCGAAAGGGCCGGACGCAGCCGGACGTATGACGAAGGGGAAGTAGAGGACGCATGGCCACCCATGACGAGATGACGGAGCTGTTCGGCGCGGACCGCGTAGTCACGCTGGACCGTTCCGTCGCCGAGGAACACGGACTGTCCGAGGCCGACGCCGAGGTGTTGTGCGACGTCGGTGTGCCGGTCTTCGTCGATGTCCTGTTCACCCTCGACACCGCCGACGAGGGGCCCGACCCCTTCACCGTGGTGCCGGTGGCCGCGGGCAGCGAGGAGACCCGCATCCTCGTGCTGGGCGGGCCGACCGATGACCCCACGATGCGGTACTGCCTCGACATGGAGCGCGGCTACGTCATCCTCATGTCCGTCGATGAGGAGCCGCGGGCCGAGATCGTGAACCGGACCCTCGCCGACCTCGTCGAGTTCCTGTACCGCTTCGCGCTGCGCACCGAGCACCTGGAACACACCGCACCGCAGGACCGAGGCCCGTACACAGACAAGCTCGTGGAATACCTCCGGGCCCGCGACCAGTACGCGTTCGCGCAGCCGGACAGCTGGTGGTCGATGGTCTTCGAGCAAGTCGGCTGAGCCCTGCGGCGGACGGAGCACGGTCGTGGGCGTGCGGACGAGGGGCGAACTCGAAGGTGCGGCCGCTCTTGCGATAGCTCGTGAACGACCCACGGCGTGCATGCACGGCGGAAACCAGGGTGTCGACGAGTGCCAGGGGGGCGACGATGCTGTCGAACGGGCTGGGCGCCTCGACGCACGACATCGGCGAACTCGGCCACCGGTCAGAGCCACTGGTCGGTGAACAGGCCTGCGTGACGCCACGATCGTGACACAGCCCGGAAGTCGGGTGCCCCGGTGGACCGCGGGGGTTCCGGGGCAGGTCTTGCCCTCCGTGCGCGGCTTCGGTGCGGTGATGCGGCCGGGCCGGGGGCTGCCGGCCGCGCTGCGCGATGAGTCTTGGTTGCGGCGTGGGCGCATACGCACGGTCACGGGCGTGTGCGCATGGTTCGCGGCCCTCGAATTTCCGCGAAAACCCCTGTTGGGGAGGGGTTCCGCCGCTCCGGGCGACGCCGGAAAAAGTGTGGATAACCTGTTCCATCCTCTTTGTCGAGGAGTATCCTGAATGCAGGCCTACGGGGCGAGCGAGGGAGTCCGACCGGACCGGCCTCGGGGAAGGCAGCTCTGGTTGCCGCCGAGGACAGGAAGAAAGGCCGGGCTGAGAGGCCGAAAGGTCGTAAGACCCGACGGCGACCCCTAGCACCTGATCCGGACCATGCCGGCGAAGGGAGCCCACCTCGTAGGTCGTTGGTGTGCGTGGAGCCGCGGTGCGCTGATCAGTCGCTGCGCATCAGATCCGCACACTTCTCCCCGATCATCATCGTGGTGATGCAGGGGTTCACGGCCGGCAGGAACGGCATCACCGACGCGTCGGCCACCCGCAGGCCGGTCACGCCCTTGACGCGCAAATGGGGGTCGAGGGGCGTCGCCTGATCATCGGGGGAACCCATCTGGACGGTGCACGCGGGGTGGTAGACCGTGTTGTGCGTGGCGCGGATGTAGTCGAACAGGTCGGCGTCGGAGTGGGTCGACGGGCCGGGGGCGAGTTCGGTACCGGCCCACTGGACCATCGGGGTCTGGGAGACGATCTCGCGGGCGAGGCGCAGGCCGTGGGTCATCACGCGGATGTCGTGGTCATGGGTGAAGTACCGGGGGTCGACCTTGGGCTTGTCGCGGAAGTCGCGGGTGCGCAGGCGGACCGTGCCCAGCGAGCGGGCGCGGGTGACGTTCGGGGTGAGGCAGAAGGCGTTCTCCGAGGTGGGGTAGCCGTGGCGGTAGGTGTTCATGTCGAAGGGCACCTGGCCGTAGTGGAACATCAGGTCCGGGCGGTCGAGGCCGGGCTCGGTGTTCGTGAAGATGCCGATCTCCCACCACTGGGTGGACGAGTTGACCATGGGCTGCTTGGCGTCCCACATGATCACGCCCTCCGGGTGGTCCTGGAGGGAGGAACCGACGCCGGGGGAGTCGACGATCGGCTCGACACCGGTGGCCCGCAGATGGGTGGCCGGGCCGATACCGGAGAGCATCAGGAGTTTCGGGGAGTCGATGGCGCCGCAGCAGACGACGGTCTCGCGGCGGGCGTTGACGGTGCGGGTGTGGATCAGGTCGGGGGCGAGGTAGTCCACGCCGGTGCAGTGCCGGGCGGAGTCGAAATTCAGGCGCTTGGCCTGGAGCCCGGTGCGTACCTCCAGGTTCTGGCGGGTGCCCATGAGGGGGTGGAGGTAGGACACCGAAGCGGAGGAACGGGTGCCGTCCGGGCGGCAGTTGATCTGGAACCAGTTCGCACCCCGGACGACGGTCTGACCGGTGTTGAAGGGTGTGGTCGGGATGCCGGCCGCCACGCAGGCCTCCAGGAGCGCCACCCCGCACGGGTCGTGCGGCGGGACGGTGCGCAGGGTGACCGGGCCGCTGCGTCCGTGGTGGTCACCGGGGGCGTCGTTGTTCTCCAGCCGCTGGTAGAGCGGGAAGCAGTCGGCCGCGCTCCAGCCCGTACAGCCCATCGCGGCCCATTCGTCAAGGTCCTCGGCCGGGGCCCAGAAGGCGATACAGGAGTTGTGCGAGGAGCAGCCGCCGAGCACCTTGGCGCGGGCGTGCCGCATGAAGCTGTTGCCGTTCTCCTGCGGCTCGACCGGATAGTCCCAGTCGTAGCCGGACTCCAGTAGCCCCATCCAGCGGTCCAGGCGCAGCACGTTCTCGTCACCGACGTCGGAGGGGCCGGCCTCCAGCAGGCAGACGGTGGCCGTCGGGTCCTCGCTGAGCCGGGCCGCCACGACGGCGCCGGCCGTACCGCCGCCGACCACGACATAGTCGAACTCGTCCACAGAGGCCTCTTGGGACATCGCGCCGTCTCCTGATCAGGGGGTGGGGGTGCCGCTGTTGCCCGGGGTGCCGCTGTCGGGGGCGACGGCGGCGTGCATGGCCAGGACTCCGGTGCGCTTGCGCTGGACGAACCAGTAGTAGGTGAACCCGCCGATCGCGACGACTCCGATGAACAAGAAGGCGCCCCAGCGCAGGTACCAGTGCTGCGGGCCGGTCGCGTTGTAGACCGCGGCGCGCGGCCAGGCGAGGTTGAGGGACATGCCGAAGCCCCAGAGCACGGCGAGGACGTTCACCGGGAGGCCGAACCTGCCCAGGCTGAACCTCCCCTGTGCCGGGGTCCACTTGCCGCGCAGCCGCTGGAACAGCATCGGCAGGGTGACCGCCAGGTAGGCCAGATAGATCATGATGATCGCGATGCTGGTGATCACCGAGAAGATCTGCGGCTGGTTGACGTTGATGAGGAGGATGCCGATCGCCACCAGGCCGATGATCACGGCCGGCAGCACCGGCGTCTGGAAGCGCGGGCTGACCTTGGCGAGCAGCGAGGCGGCCGGGAGGTTGTTGTCCCTGGCCATCGCGAACGCCAGCCGGATGCCCGCGGTGTGCACCGCCAGCTCGCACACGGTGATCGCAATGACCACACACCAGAGCACGATCTGCCCGACGGTCGAGCCGAGCGTGGAGAGCACCACGTACTGCAGGCCGTCCACGGACAGCTTCGCGGAGTGCAGATCGGGCACCGAGAGCAGGGCGAAGAGGAGGATCAGGCCGCCGATGAGGAAGGACGCGACCAGGGCCCGCAGGATGGCGCGGGGCGCGTTGCGGCCGGGGTCCTTGGACTCCTCACCGAGCGAGGAGGCGGTGTCGAAGCCGTACATGACGTAGGCCGAGGCCAGAGCCGCGGTCAGGAACGCGCTGAAGTAGCCGAGACTCTGACCGCTGCCCAGACCGAAGGTGTTGAGCACCACGCCGGGGCCGCGGGTGACGTGCGCGGCGAGCAGAAGGATCAGCACGATGGCGGCGATCAGCTCGATCGCCACGCCCGCGGAGTTGATCCGCGCCATCAGCTTGACCCCGAAGGCGTTCACCAGGGTGGTGAAGGTGATGAGGATCGTGCCGAGCACCACGGCGTTCTCGGCCGCGGATTTGCCGGTGCCGTCGCCGATGAACTGGAACCACGACGAGATCTGCGGCAGCGTCACCTGGTACGCCAGCGCCACCGCGGACAGCGACACCATGGTGGCGGTCAGCATCATCCAGCCGCCGAGCCAGCCGATGTGCGGGCCGCCGAGCTTCTTGGACCAGTTGTAGACCGACCCGGCCACGGGGTAGCGGGCGGCCAGCTCGCAGAAGCACAGCGCGACCATGAGCTGCCCGAGGAAGACCATCGGCCAGGACCACCAGTACGCCGGGCCGCCGTGGGCGATACCGAAGTAGAACAGCTGGAAGGTGCCGGTGAGGATGGAGATGTAGCTGATTCCCGCGGCGAAGGTGTGGAAGTTGCCCAGGGTGCGCTTGAGTTCCGGCTTGTAGCCGAGTTCGGCGAGCGAGTCGTCGTCGTGCGAACCGTCGGCCCGGGTGCCGGGGCGCGGGGACTCGGAGTCGGTCACTCGAACCACCTCTGGGGCCGTGGCGCGGTATTGCGCCAGACGTGCTTGGCCTCCTGGTACTCGGCCAGTCCCGCGGGCCCCAGCTCGCGCCCGATGCCCGACTGCTTCATCCCGCCCCACTCCGCCTGCGGCACATACGGGTGGAAGTCGTTGATCCACACCGTGCCCGCGCGCAGCCGGGCGGCGACCCGGTGCGCACGCCCGCTGTCCTGCGTCCACACCGCCCCGGCCAGCCCGTACACCGTGTCGTTGGCGAGCGAGACCGCCTCGTCCTCGGAACGGAACCGCTCGACGGTCAGCACCGGGCCGAAGCTCTCGTCGCGCACCACGGACATGTCCGGGGTGCACTCGTCCAGCACGGTCGGCAGGTAGTAGAAGCCGTTGGCCAGCGACGGATCGTCGGGCCGGGCGCCGCCGCAGAGCAGTACGGCGCCCTCGTCGAGCCCCGCCGCCACATACGCCTCGATCTTCGCGAGGTGTGCGGCCGAGATCAGCGGGCCGGTCCGGGCATGCTCGTCGAACGGCCCGCCGAGCCGGATCCGCTGGGCGCGGGAGACCAGTTCGTCGACGAACGCATCGTGCAGCTCCTCCTGGACGAGCAGCCGGGCGCCCGCCGAGCAGACCTGCCCGGAGTGCAGGAAAACCGCCATCAGGGCGTAGTCGACGGCGGTGTCGAAATCGGCGTCCTCGAAGACGATGTTGGGGTTCTTGCCGCCCAGCTCCAGGGCGATCTTCTTCACCGTCGGCGCCGCCGCGGCCATGATGCGCCGCCCGGTGAGCAGACCGCCGGTGAACGACACCATGTCCACCCGGGGGTCCTCGGTCAGCGGCGCGCCCACCGCCGGTCCGGTGCCCAGCACCAGGTTGGCCGCGCCGTCCGGCAGCCCGGCCTCGGCCAGCAGCCGCATCAGGTGGATGGCGGTGTGCGGGGTGAGCTCACTGGGCTTCAGGATGAAGGTGTTGCCCGTGACCAGGGCGGGGGCGACCTTCCAGGCGGTCTGCAGCAGCGGGTAGTTCCACGGGGTGATCAGCGCGCAGACGCCGACCGGCTCGTGCCGCACCGTACTGGCGATCTCCGGCGCGCCGGCGTCCACCACCCGGTCGGTCCCGCCGGCCGCGCCGAGGTTGCCGAAGTGGCGGAAGCAGTTGGCGATGTCGTCCATGTCGTAGGCGCTCTCGACCAGCCGCTTGCCGGTGTCCAGCGACTCGGCCCTGGCCAGCGCGTCCTTGTCGCGCTCCAGCAGCTCGGCGACGCGCAGTACGAGCCGGCCGCGCTCGGCCGCCGGTGTCCGCGGCCAGGGCCCGTCGTCGAAGGCCGTCCGGGCGGCGCTGATCGCTGCCGCCACGTCCTTCGGCCCGCCCTCGTCAACGGTCGCGACCAGCGTGCCGTCCGCCGGGCAGCGGATCTCCCGCACCTGCCCGTCGGCCGCTGCGGTCCACTGACCGCCGATGAACAGCTCCGGCATGGTGGTGCCTCCGGTCTCCGGCTCGTACGAGGCGGCGGCGTCGGCCGCGGCGCCCCGGCCGACGGCGTCGGGCCGACGGGCGGCCCGCCGTGCGGACCTCGGTGACGATCACTCAACCGAGAGTAAGACGGGCGGTGCGGCTTCGCACGGTACGAGGGGCCGGGGGAGAAGGGGCCGGGGAGAGGGGAGCGTCGCCGGGCGGGGCCGACGGAGTGACCTCCGCGGGCGCACGGGAGAATGGGGGGATGGGCAGTGAGCGGGACCGAGGGCAGGGGCAGGCGCCGGGGCGGGCCGGGGAGCCGGAGCCGGGGCGGTCCCTGGAGCCGGGGGCGGGACCGGTTGCCGAACTGCCCCCGCACCCCGTCCCCGACGCCGCGGCGTACCTCTCCGGCCGCTGGAGCATCGAGCGCACCGTGTGCGACCTGCGGACCGGCGCCGAGGGCAGCTTCCGCGGCACCGCCGAGTTCCGGCCCGGCCCGGCGGGGGAGGGCCTGCTGCATATCGAGGAGGGCCGGCTGCGGTGGGGCGCCGCGGTGCATCCGGCGAGCCGCACCCTGCGACTGCGGCCCCGCCCGGACGGCACCGCCGAGATCGGCTTCGCCGACGGCCGCCCCTTCCACGACCTCGATCTCAGGACCGGCCGCTGGCGTGCCGTCCACCCCTGTGCCGAGGACCGCTACGAGGGAACGTTCACCGTCACCGGGGCGGACACCTGGCACCTGGAGTGGCGGGTCGGCGGGCCGGCGAAGGATCAGCTGCTGCGCTCGGCCTACCGGCGGCTGAGGTGAGAGCGGCGGGGCCGGACGGGGACGACCGCCTGGCCGGTACGCGGACGCACGGACGGCGCCGCCGGGAGCGGAAGTCCCCGGTGGCGCCGTCCGGTGTGTGCCGAGCGGGGGCTCAGGCGGCGGGCAGCTTCCCGCGTCCGAAGAGCTTGCGCTCGTCGTGCAGCGCGAACGGTGTGGTGCGCAGATCGGCGATCTGAATGCCGAAGATCTTCAGTTGCAGCATCAGCTCGGTCTTGAGGTCGTAACCCGCGCTGAGCGCCCACGCCGGGGCACCGCCGTCACTGGCCGCCGCGGCACGTCCGGTCAGGTGGACGGAGAGCTCACCGCCGACGCCCGCGGTGTCGTAGAGGAACACCTGGGCGCGTGTCCCGACGCGGGCCGTCGCGGTGGCCGCACCCTCGACCCGGGGAGTCGCCCCCTTGGTCTGCTGGTACGCCTCGTGCAGCGGCTGCCACCCGTTCTGCCGGTCGTACTTCGCGCCGACGGCGAAGGCGCCGGAGGTGTGCTGGTCGGCGTCGAGCACGATGCGGCCGCCCGCGGTGAAGCGGTAGGTGAAGGTCACCTCGGTGCTGACCACGACGGGGACCGGGCCCACCCAGAAGACGTGCCGTCCGGTGACCGCCGCCAGCGGCACCGCGATCTGCCCGGTGTCAGCGGTCTTGCGGACCTTGCCGTGCACCTGCCAGCCGTAGCCGTACGAGCCGCCGAGGCCGATGGCCGCACGCTGGGGCAGCAGGTTCAGCCCGCCGCGCTTCTCGTACTGGAAGATCAGCTCGGGCCGGAACGTCACCTCGCCGGCCAGCCGGGCGGGAGACTTGCCGGTCGCCTCCACACCCTTGGGCAGCGGCACATTGACGCCCAGTCGCAGGGTGGTGAGCGCCTTGCGCGCCTCGGGCGACAGCGCGCTGCCGGAGGAGGTGGGGGCGGGACGGGTACCGGAGGGAACGAGCTGGGTGTGGACCCCGGAGGAGTCGGACGCCGCGGGGCTCGGGGAGCCGGTGGCGGTGGCGGTGGCGTCCGGGGTGCCCGACGGCGTGTCCGGACCGCCGGACGGAGTGGCCGGGCCGCCGGACGGAGTGGCCGGGCCGCCGCTGTCCGCACCGCTGCCGGCAGCGGGCTTGTGCACGGTGACACCCGAGGAGAGCGGCTTGACCGAGACCTCGCCGGGCCGCAACGCCGACCGCTGATCCACCTTCTGATCGCCCAGCAGCTCCGAGAGCGTCGCGGGAGCGGTGGTCACCCGGACCTTGCCGTCGTGGGAGCCGGTGACCTTGCCGACCTTGAACAGCGCACCCGAGGGGGCGTGCCGGTTGGGCGCGGCGGCGATCACATCACCGGTCCGTACGGTCTTTCCGGCGGACGGCTTGAGTTCCGCCTGCTTGCGGTGCGCGTCGTACGACGAGAGCTGCACGGAGACCGAATTGCCGGAACGGGTCGGCGCGTCGGACGGCCGGGCGACCGCGGCACCGCCCTCGGGGCCGGAGGCCCGGGCATCGTCCGGCACGGCACCGGGGACCGTCGCCCCGGTGGCCGGTATGCCGGCCGAGGACGTGCGCGGCGTGTCGGGGCCCGAGAGCAGCGCATGGGCGCCTAGGGCCGCGGGGACGAGTACGCCGACCGCGGCGGCGGGCACCGCGATACGGCGCCAGGAAACAGCCATGGGATTCCTTGGTGGTGCGGGGGGTGTTGGGGAGGAACAGCGGGGCCGGGCGCCGAACGCATGCCGGACGACCGGGGAAAAGTCGTCCAGGATCGAACATCTGTAGGGGTTCGGGCGGCTTCCTCGTAGCATGGCGACGAATGATCGCTTTCGCCATGGGGAAAGACACCGAGTCGGGAGGGGACGGGTGGAGACTTCCACAACGGTGCCGGAGGCCGTCGCCGCGCTGCACGCCGGGATCGGCGCCCTCACCGACGAGGTCATCGGCGGCCTCCGGGCCCAACTCCCCTCCTACGCCGCGCTGTCGGTGGAGCGGATCCGGCCACGGGTGCAGGCGTCCCTGCGCAACGGCCTGTCGCTGGTGCAGCGCTGGTCCGAGGAGCGCAGGACACCCCAGGGGCGGGGCGACGGGCGGGCCTACGGCATTCCGGAGACCCACCTCGACGAGGTGACGGCCCTGGCCCGTTCACTGCCCGCCGAGGACATCATCTCGGCGTACCGGATCGGCACGGATATCGTCTGGCGGCGGTTCGGCGAGGAGATGGCGGCCCGGCAGGGTACCGCCGAGGACCTGCTGCCGATCGCCGAGACGCTGCGTGCCTGGGTCGACGCCAACACCCTGCGCATCGTCCGCAGTTGCCGGGTGGGGATCCAGGGCGACTCGATGACGGACCGTCGGCGCGCGGCGATGGTCCGCGCCCTGCTGCTCGGCGAGGCGCGGTGGGGCACCGCCGGTTTCCCGGGCGGTGCGTGGGGCGCCGGGCCGGCCGGCGGCGGCACGGGCGAGGGGCACCCTGCCGGCGGCTACCCCGACGACGGGCACCGCACCGGCGGCCACCCCGACGAGGGGGCCGCCACGGAGGGCGGGTACGACCGCGGCGCGCTCCGTCT
Organism: Streptomyces sp. NPDC048516; assembly: GCF_043199875.1. Taxonomy (NCBI): domain Bacteria; kingdom Bacillati; phylum Actinomycetota; class Actinomycetes; order Kitasatosporales; family Streptomycetaceae; genus Streptomyces; species Streptomyces sp. NPDC048516. The sequence goes on from NZ_JBICWS010000010.1 coordinate 241,458, forward strand.
GCCCTTCCGCGCACGCCTGCCCGACGATCCCGCGACCGGCGCGCCGGACCGCACCCCGGAGCCCGTCCCCGACCCGCATGACACCGACCATCCCGGCCCCGGCGACCGCGCCTTCGCCCGGATCGTCACCCTGCTGCGCCCCTGGCTCGCCCTGGACGGGACCGGGAAACCTCTGGTCACGACCGTATGCGGGGAGGTGGCGGGGCTGCTGACGGGGCGACCGGGAGGATTGTGCCGCGGCCTGATCCTGGGACTCGGCGCCCCGGCCCCCGCGTCCGGACTCGCCACGGAGTTCACCCGGGCCACCCAGGCGCTCCGGGCCGCCGTCGGCTTCGGACTGGTCGGGGCGTTCACCCGTGAGGAACTGGGGCTGCGGGCCACGGTCGTGGCGCTCCCGGCCCTGGGGGAGCAACTGGTGGGACTCCGTCTGGCCCCGCTGGCCGAACGGGGCGAGGACGGCACCCAGTTGGAGGAGGCCGCGGCCGCCTATCTGCAGCAGGGGCTGCGCCTGGAAGCCGCCGCGCGGACCCTCTACGTCCACCCCAACACCCTGCGCAACCGGCTGAGGCGTTTCGAGGAGATCACCGGCACCAGCCTCCGTGACCCGGCCGATCTGGCGGAGGTCTGGTGGGCGCTGACACATCGCAGGATCCACGGGCCGGCGAGCTGAGGCGCCCGCCGGCTACGGTGCCGACCGGTGCCGACCAGCGGGGGCCGGCGGGGGTCGGCGGGGCCGGCGGGGGTCGGAGGGCCGCCGGGTGCCCGCGCCGGCCGCTGGTTCAGGCCTTCACCGCCCGTAGCGCATACAGCAGCGGAATGATCGGCTCCGACGGCGGGAGACGCCACCAGCCGTTCTCGGACGGCACCATCGCGTCGAACCGCTTCCAGGGCAGCAGCTCGGTCTCCCGGACCAGCTGTACGGTCAGACCCGCCCCGACCACGGCGGAGATGACCTCCCCGAGGCCGTGCCGCCACTCGTAACTCGTCGTGGCGCCCTGCACCGGCGGACCGTCGGTGTACGTGGACGGAGTATCGCTCCTGAGCGGACCCCGGCCGCCCAAGTAGTCGTGATGGAGCTGGAGTTGCTGCCGGTCCGGGCCCGGCGTCGGCCCCAGGGAGTCGAGCAGAGGATGGAACTCGACGAGGTAGAACGTCCCGCCGGGCCGGAGCAGCGCGCTGACGATCCCGGCCCAGGTGGCCAGATCGGGGAGATAGCACAGCGCGCCCTTGCCCGTGTAGATCACATCGAACCGGCGCTCACCCAGCGCCTCCACGGCCCGGTGCACATCGGACCGGACGAATTCCATGCTCCGGCCGCCCTCCTCGGCGAGCCGCCGCGCCTCCGCGACCGCCTTCGCGGAGAAGTCGAGCCCCACCGTGCGCGCGCCCCGCGCGGCGAACGCGGCGGTCTCGGTGCCCAGATGACACTGCAGATGCAGCACGTCCCGCCCGGCCAGATCGCCCAGATCCGTCCACTCGAACGGCGCGAACCAGTCCTCGGCGGTCCGGGAGCCGTCCAGGCCGTAGAACTCGCTGGCCACATGGACCGGCGTACGGGCATCCCAGTTCGCCTCGTTGGCACGCACCATCTCCTCGGTGGTGGGCTCCTGGAGGGTGGGTGCCGCGGTGGTGGGTGAGGCCCCCGGGGCGGTCGACAACTCACTCTGCTCTGTGGTCATCCCTCTCTTGTACCGGCCGGGCGGGGAAGTCGGCCAGTACCGCTCGGCGCGGCAGGCGCGGCAGGCGCGGCAAACGGGGCAGGCGCAGCCGACGGGACGCGGCGCGGTGGGCGTGGCAGGGCACGGCAGGCGGCTGCCGGGCACGCCAGGCACGCCAGGCGGCTGCCGGGCACGCCGGGCACGCCAGGCACGCCAGGCACGCCTAAGGCTCACGGGCCCATGGCTCCCCGGCCGGCGTCGCCCACACCTCGCCGTCGAGGACATTGCGCATCCCCACCCACACCATGTTCATCAGCCGCAGGGTGATCCGCTCCGGCGGCTCGTCGGGGTGGAGCGTCATCCAGTCGGTGAGCGAGTCCGCCGCACCGACCAGGGTGTACGTCACGAAGCCGGCCTCGTCATCGGGGCAGGCGGGCCCGGTGTCCGCCTTGCCGCCGGCCCGGACCAGTCCCGAGACCTCCGTCATCACCGCCCGCCGGGTCCGGACCAGCTCCGTCGCGATCGCCGGGCTCAACTCCGCCGCCTGGCGGTGCAGCACCACCCAGCTGTCCCGGTGTTCGGTGACGAAGGTGAAGAACGCGAGCAGCCCTGCCCGCAGCCGCAGTTCGGCAGTGTGCGCAGGGCCCGCGGCAGCGCGTAAGGCGGCCACCAGGCGCTCGGCCTCGCGCCGCAGACAGGCGAGGAACAGCCCCTCCTTGGAGTCGAGGTAGAGATAGACCATCGGCTTGGAGATTCCGGCGAGTTCAGCGATCTCGTCGACCGAGGCGGCGTGGTAGCCGCGCTTGGCGAAGACCCTGATCGCCGCGTCGATGATCTGCTGCTCCCGGACCGGCCGGGGGACACGTCGCCTGCGTATGTCAGTCATTGGCGCCAGCCTATCGTAACCCTACTGGCCAGTAATGTTACGCAAAAGTAAGGCAGTGGGCGGGGGTGGGGCGCTTCGGCGGTATTACCCGTGGGTGTAAAGCGGTCCGATCGTGGTAGGCGAACTCACACAACGCCCCGCTCCGCAACGGCTGTTGCTCGGGTGTCTGCCGAGGTGGAACCGGATGCGGCCCGGCTCGGTGTGCTCCTGTCCGGGGCGGGCCGCGCGGGGGGTGTGCCCGGCGTTGGGTGTCGCCGGGGGAAGAGGAACGGGCCGCCGCCCGTGAGTGGCGTGGCGGCGGCCCGTACCCCCGGTCGGGGTCTTCGGTTCCAGGATGCGGGGTCGGATGCAGGGTCCGATGCGGGTGATGGCGCGGGCCTGGGGCGCGATCTGGCCGGTTGAACACCCCGTATTCGTACGCTTGTTGGGGCGCTCGTCCGTGCCGGCCGACCGGCACCCGCCACTTCTTCCCAAGGGACCCTGCCGCTCGTCTGCAACAACCGCCCTGTGATGGGTATGTTGGGGGCTCGCAGCGTGTGGTCACTCCTGTACGGAGCGATCACCCCTGCCCCATGGCTGATGACTGTCGAAGCGACGGGAAAGTGTGGAATGAGCCAGGAATCACGACCGCAGTCCGGGGCCGTCGATGTCAGCATCCCGAGTGTGGCGCGGATGTACGACTACTACCTGGGCGGCAAGGACAACTACGCCGTTGACCGCGAGGCCTGCGAGGAGCTGAGCAAGGTCGTCCCGAGTACCCAGGTGCTGGCGATCAACAACCGGCGTTTCCTGCAGCGGGTGGTCCGATGGCTGGCTCGCGAACACGGCATCCGTCAGTTCATCGACCACGGCTCAGGCCTGCCGACCCAGGACAACGTCCATCAGGTCGCGCAGCAGGTCGACCCGGACTCCCGGGTGGTGTACGTCGACAACGACCCCATCGTGCTGGCGCACGGCCGCGCGCTGCTGGAGGAGAACGCCCGTACCGCCGTGATCCAGGCGGATATGCGGGACACCGAAGGCATCTTCGGCAGCCCGGAGGTCGAGCGGCTGATCGACTTCGACCGGCCGGCCGCCGCGCTGTTCGTCTCGGTCCTCCACTGCATACCCGATGCCGATGACCCGGCCGGGCTCATCAAGAGGGTCGCCGACCGGCTGGCCCCCGGCAGCTTCCTGGTGGTGTGCCAGCTGGTCAGTGAGGATGCCGCCACTCGCGACTTCGTCACCGAATTCATGCGGGTCAGCACGCACGGACAGTGGGGCCGGGTGCGGCAGGCCCATGAGCTGGCCGGGTTCCTGGAGGGACTGGAGATCCAGGAGCCGGGCCTGGTGGAGGTCTCCACCTGGAAGCCGGACGCGGACCTCGGTCCCAAGCAGCTCACCCAGGAGTGGATCGAATTCGGCGGGGTGGCCCGCAAGCTGTAGCGTGCGCGGACCGCGCAGGAAAGCGGGGCGGGGCGCCCGATGGGCACCCCGCCCCCTTGTTGAGGTTCCTGTTCCGCGCGTCAGCTTCCGCGCTTCGGCTTCCGCCCGTCAGCTCTCCTGCTTGAGCAGCCGCTCCAGGATCGCCAGGGACTCGCGGGGCGACTCGGACTGCGCGCTGAGACGGTCCATCACCGCCAGGTAATGATCGACGTCATCGCGCTTGTCCAGGTAGAGCGCGCTGGTCAGCTGCTCCAGATAGACGATGTCCGGCAGATCCGGCTCCAGGAACCGAAGGATCGTGATCGGACCACCGGCCGCCGCCAGACCGCCCAGGCTGAACGGCGCGATCTGCAGTGTGACGTTCGGCAGCTCGGCCATCTTCAGCAGATGTCTCAGCTGGCCTGCCATCACCTCAGGACCGCCGAGCGGACGACGCAGTGACGCCTCGTCGATCACGGCCCATACCCGCGGCGCATCCGGGACGGTCAGCAGCTCCTGACGCTGCACACGCAGCTGCACCCGCCGCTCGATCTCCTCCGGAGTGGACCGCGGATGACCGAGCTGCGCCACCGCGCGGGCGTAGTCCGACGTCTGCAACAGGCCCGGCACGAACTGGACTTCGTAGGTACGGATCACCGAGGCGGCCTCTTCGAGGCCGATATGCGTCTCGAACCAGCCGGGCAGTACGTCGTTGTACTGATGCCACCAGCCCGGACTGCTGGTCCTGCGGGCCAGCTTGAGGAAGTCGGAACGCACCGCGTCGTCCGTGACGTTGTAGAGCGTCAGCAGATCGGCGACATCCCGCTCCTTGCAGCTCACCCGGCCCAGCTCCAGGCGGCTGATCTTCGCGTGGGAACCCCGGATGGCGTCTCCGGCGGCCTCACGGGTGATGCCCGCCCCTTCACGCAGCCGGCGAAGCTGGGTGCCCAGCACGATCCGCAGGACGGTCGGGCCACCCCGCGGATGTTCCAGGTAGCGGCGCAGGGACGGATCGCTGCTCGGCTGCGCGGCGGTCATGCTGACTCCCCTGAGTGGTCGGGCGAACGCCCAGTGTCCCACCGCCCCGCGCGCTTCGTACAGCCGGGGCGACTATCCGATCGACATATGCGCCAATCGCGGCGGCGCATCGTCAGTGGCCGGCGATGAGATCGTCGAAGTCACCGTCCTTGGCTCCCTGGACGAAAGCCACCATCTCGTCGCGGGTGTAGACGAGCGCCGGGCCCGAGGTGAACCGGGAGTTGCGCACCGCCACCCCGCCGTCCGAAAGAACGGCCAGCTCCACACAGTTGCCGCTGGGATTGCTGCGGCGGCTCTTGCGCCAGACGGCGCCTTCGATGCTGGTCGCCTGCATGCCGTTGGTCACCGGCTCCATAACAGTTGCTCCTTGCTGGAGGTCTCTCCTCCGACCGGCCCCGAGCCTGCGATCACCTTGGCGTGAACAAGCCCCTGGGCGACCGTCCTTACTGATGTAATTGCAGATGCACTTGCATCATGTGACGGCTGACGAGGATATTAGCCCTCCGAGGCAGTCCGGCCCAGCCCTGAAATCCCCCTCGCGGAGATGTTGATGACCACACATCCGGCAGAGACCGTGCACGACGCCCTTCGGGAGGAACCGTGTGAGGGCGGATGGTGGATGCCGGCCCCCGACGGCTTCGCCGCCTGCGCCCTCAGCGGCTCCGCGAGCACCGTGCCGGAAGCCCGCCGGTTCGCCCGGGCGACCCTCGCGGGCTGGCAGATGTGCGCGGATGTGGCTGATGACGTGGCCCTGGTCGTCTCCGAACTCGTCAGCAACGCCCTGCGCTACGGCACCAAGGACGCGGGGGACGACGACGCCGTCGAGGCATCCGTCCCCTTCTGCAACGCCTGGCTCGCGCTGACCCGGCAGAACTCCGCCGTGCTGTGCGCGGTCTCGGACGCCGGAACCGACGCCCCCGTCGTCATGCCGCCCAACGCCCTGTCGGAATCCGGACGCGGTCTGCACATCGTCGACCAGCTGAGCGACTCCTGGGGCTGGACACCGCCGGACCGGATGGGGAAGACGGTGTGGGCGACGGTGTCGAGGCGCGGCTGAGGCGGGTCCGCGGGGGGCGTGGCGCGGGCTCTCTCCCGCGCCACGGGGCACGACCCCGCGGAAGGCGGCACGACCCCGCGGAAGGCGGCACGGTTTTGCCGTGTGACGATTCCCGGGTCGCCCTCACCCGAGCGGAAGGCCCGAGAAGCCGATGGATCTGCTGTCCCTGCGCTACTTCCGGGAGGTCGCGCGCCGGGAGCACGTCAGCCGGGCTGCCGAGGAACTACGGGTGGCCCAGCCCTCGGTGAGCCGGACGATCGCCCGGCTGGAGGCCGAGCTGGGCGTGCCGCTCTTCGACCGGCAGGGTCGCACCGTCCGGCTCAATCGCTACGGCGCCGCGTTCCTGGCCCGGGTCGAACGGGCGCTGGACGAACTCGACGACGCGCGGCGGGAGATGGCCGATGCCGCCGGGCTGGACGACGGCTCCGTCGCCGTGGCGGCTGAGACCCTGTTGCCCCTCACCGAACTGCTGGCCCGATTCCGCGCCGCCCACCCCGGGGTCATCGTCCGCTGCCTGCAGTCCACCCCCGACGTGATGCGTGATCAGTTGCGGTCCCGGGAGGTCGACTTCTGCATCGCCTCCCAGCCGCTGTCCGGGCCCGGTCTGGGCGCCGTGCGGCTCTCGCGCGAAGAGGTGCTGCTCGTGGTGCCCGCCGGTCATCCGCTGGCCGCCCGGGAGCGGGTCACGGTGGCCGAGATCGCCGATGAGCCCTTCATCACCACCAGGGCCGGGCACTGGCAACGTGCCCTGCTGGAGCGGCTGTTCAGCGTGATCGGGCGGCGGCCGGTGATCTCCTGTGAGGGCGATGAGCCGGGTGCCACGCACTTCCTGGTGGCAGCCGGCCTCGGCATCGGCCTGATCCCCGCGCTCGCCCGCGCCGAGCTCCCGCAGGTGCCGCTCGCCTGGCTGCACCTCGACACCCCTGACTGCGTACGGACCCTGAGCCTGGTCCGGCGCGAGGACAGCTATCTCTCCACGGCCGCCGGACGGTTCCGTGACATGGCCGTGGCACACTTCGCGGCACGGGGACGAGGTGACCGGCCGGGGGAGGCGCGGCGGGGGGAGGCATCAGGGTCCCGGTAGCGCGGAACTCCCCTATGCCTCGCCCGTCAGCCCGTCAGCCCGTCAGCCCGCAAGGCCGTCCCCGAGCCCGAAGGCCTGCAGCAGGCGTTCGGCGGCCAGCGTCGCGGTGATCTCGCCGTCGCGCACCGCCTGTTCCACGCCGGGGCCCAGCCGGCGCACCTCGGGGTGCTCCTGGAGGCGGTCGATCAGCCGGTCGCGCACCATCGACCAGGTCCAGTCGACCTGCTGGGCGCGGCGCCGCTCGGCCAGTGCGCCGGTGGACTCCAGGAGGGTGCGGTGCTGCTCGACCCGCTCCCAGACCCCCTTCAGACCGGTGCCCTCACGGGCGCTGCAGGTCAGTACGGGAGGCGTCCAGGCCGCGTCCGGGGGCTGCAACAGGCGCAGTGCACCGGACAGTTCGCGGGCCGCCGAACGGGCATCCCGCTCGTGCGGGCCGTCGGCCTTGTTGACGGAGACCAGGTCCGCCAGCTCCAGTACCCCCTTCTTGATGCCCTGGAGCTGGTCGCCGGTGCGGGCCAGGGTCAGCAGCAGAAAGGTGTCGACCATGCCCGCGACGGTGGTCTCGGACTGGCCGACGCCGACCGTCTCCACCAGGACCACGTCGTAGCCCGCGGCCTCCATCACCACGATGGACTCCCGGGTGGCCCGCGCCACCCCGCCCAGCGTGCCGGAGGTGGGGGAGGGGCGGACGAACGCCGCCGGGTCCGTCGCCAGCCGCTCCATCCGGGTCTTGTCGCCCAGGATGGAGCCGCCGGTACGGCTGGAGGACGGGTCGACGGCGAGCACCGCCACCCGGTGCCCGGCACCGGTCAGCAGCGAGCCGAGCGCGTCGATGAAGGTCGACTTGCCGACGCCCGGCACCCCGCTGATGCCCACCCTGCGGGCCGCGCCGGAGTGCGGCAGCAGCTCGACCAGCAGCCGCTGGGCCGCCGCCCGGTGGTCGGGCCGGGTGGACTCCACCAGGGTGACGGCGCGGGCGATCCAGGCGCGAGAGCCCGCGCGGACCCCCTCGGCGTACCGTTCGACATCGATCGTCGCAGGCATGACCCCCCGCTCAGAGCTCGTGGCCGAGGACCGACGCCAGGTCCCGCACCAGGTCGTGCGCGGCCTCCGGGATGACCGTGCCGGGCAGGAAGACCGCGGCGGCGCCCATGTCGCGCAGCGGCTGCACGTCCTGCGGGGGGATCACCCCGCCCACCACGATCGTGATGTCCTCGCGGTCCTCGGCGGCCAGTGCCTCCTTCAGCGCGGGCACCAGGGTCAGGTGCCCGGCCGCCAGCGAGGACACCCCGACGATGTGGACGTCCGCCTCCACGGCCTGGCGGGCGACCTCGGCCGGGGTCTGGAACAGCGGGCCGACATCGACGTCGAAGCCCAGGTCGGCGAAGGCCGTGGCGATCACCTTCTGGCCGCGGTCGTGGCCGTCCTGGCCCATCTTGGCCACCAGGATGCGCGGCCGGCGCCCCTCGGCGCGCTCGAACTCGGCCACCAGGTCCCGGGTGCGCTCGACACCGGAGGAGGGGCCCGCTTCGTCTCGGTACACACCGGAGATCGTACGGATCTGGCCGGAGTGCCGCCCGTAGACCGACTCCAGGGCGTCCGAGATCTCGCCGACCGTCGCCATCGCACGGGCCGCGTCCACCGCCAGCGCCAGCAGATTGCCCTCCAGCCCCTCGCCAGGACCGGACTCGGCCGCCGCGGTCAGCGCCCGCAGCGCCGCCTGGCAGGCGTCCTCGTCGCGCTCGGCACGCAGCCGCTTCAGCTTCTCGATCTGCTGGGCGCGCACCGAGGAGTTGTCGACCTTGAGGACTTCGATCTCCTCATCGGTCTCCACCCGGTACTTGTTGACGCCGATCAGCGCCTGCCGCCCCGAGTCGATCCGCGCCTGGGTACGGGCCGCGGCCTCCTCGACCCGCAGCTTGGGGATGCCCGCGTCGATGGCCTTGGCCATCCCGCCGGCCGCCTCGACCTCCTCGATGTGCTGCCAGGCCCGCCGCGCCAGGTCGTGGGTGAGCTTTTCGACGTAGGCGCTGCCGCCCCACGGGTCGATGACCCGGCAGGTGCCCGACTCCTGCTGCAGGAACAGCTGGGTGTTGCGGGCGATGCGGGCGGAGAAGTCGGTGGGCAGCGCGAGCGCCTCGTCCAGGGCGTTGGTGTGCAGGGACTGGGTGTGGCCCTGGGTGGCGGCCATCGCCTCCACACAGGTCCGCGTGACGTTGTTGAAGACGTCCTGCGCGGTCAGCGACCAGCCCGAAGTCTGCGAATGGGTGCGCAGGGAGAGGGACTTGGGGTTCTTCGGCTCGAAGCGCTGGACCAGACGCGCCCACAGCAGCCGGGCCGCCCGCAGCTTGGCGATCTCCATGAAGAAGTTCATGCCGATCGCCCAGAAGAACGACAGCCGCGGCGCGAAGGAGTCCACGTCCATGCCCGCCGCCATGCCCGCGCGCAGGTACTCCACCCCGTCCGCGAGGGTGTACGCCAGCTCCAGGTCGGCCGTCGCGCCCGCCTCCTGGATGTGGTAGCCGGAGATGGAGATGGAGTTGTAGCGCGGCATCTTCTGCGAGGTGTACGCGAAGATGTCGGAGATGATCCGCATCGAGGGCTGCGGCGGGTAGATGTAGGTGTTGCGGACCATGAACTCCTTGAGGATGTCGTTCTGGATGGTCCCGGCCAGCTTCTCGGGCGGTACGCCCTGCTCCTCGGCGGCCACGATGTAGAGGGCGAGAACGGGCAGCACCGCGCCGTTCATCGTCATCGACACCGTCATCTTGTCCAGCGGAATGCCCTCGAAGAGCTGCCGCATGTCGTAGATCGAGTCGATGGCGACGCCCGCCATGCCGACGTCGCCGGTCACCCGCGGGTGGTCGCTGTCGTAACCACGGTGGGTGGGCAGGTCGAAGGCGACCGACAGGCCCTTCTGGCCGGCCGCGAGGTTGCGGCGGTAGAAGGCGTTGGACTCCTCGGCGGTGGAGAAGCCGGCGTACTGCCGGATCGTCCAGGGCTGGTTGACGTACATCGTCGGGTACGGGCCGCGCAGATACGGCGTGATCCCCGGGTACGTGCCCAGGAAGTCCAGGCCGTCGAGGTCCGACTCGGTGTACAGCGGCTTGACGTCGATGCCCTCCGGCGTCTCCCACGTCAGATCCGCCACGCCCTTTCCGGTGGACTGCGCCACGGCCTCGGCCCACTCCCCGGTGCCGCCGGCGGCGTCCGCCGCGGCCGGCTTGCCCAGTTCGACCGTGCTGAAGTCCGGGATGGCGCCCGTCTGCTGTGTCGTGTCGTTCATCACGCCACCTCCGTGACATCCAGGGCCGAGGACAGCACCTCGACCGCGTCGCAGCCCGCGAAGACGAAGGAGTCCACCCCGGCCGCTGTGAATTCCTCCCGGCGCTCACCCGGCTTGCCGGCCAGGTGCACCCGCAGCGCCCCCGCCGACTTCAGCGCGGTCGCCACGGCCGCCGCCTGCTCGCCGTACACCGCGTCGCTCGAACACAGACAGGCGATCCGCGCGCCACTGCGGGCGAACGCCTCGGCCACCGACTCCGCGTCCACCGGCGCGGCCTCCTGCACCGTCTCGATGCCGCCGGCCTGGAAGAGATTGGCGGCGAACGTCACCCGCGCGGTGTGTGCCGCGACCGGGCCCAGCGCGGCCAGGAAGACCTTCGGCCGGGCGCCGCTCGCCGCCAGACGGTCATCGGAGCGCGACCGCAGCAACTCGTAGGCATCGTCCCTGCGCACCCGCGGCAGCCCTCCGCCGATCGGGTCGGGCGCCGGCTCGCGGTGCACCGGGGCCTCGGCGAGATGCGGGAACTCGCTGACCCCGGTGATCGGTTCGCGCCGGTGGGCGAGGTCCTTGCCGCGGCGCTCCCAGGTACGGGCCAGCCGCCCGGCGATCATCCCGGACCGCAGCGCCGCGGCCTGACCGCCCGCGCCCTCGATCTCCTGGAAGAACGCCCAGGCCGCACCGGCCAGCTCGTCGGTCAGGCTCTCCACATACCAGGAACCGCCCGCCGGGTCGATCACCTTCGACAGGTGCGACTCCTCCAGCAGCACGGACTGGGTGTTCCGGGCGATCCGGCGGGCGAACGCATCGGGCACGCCCAGCGCGGCATCGAACGGCAGGACCGTCACCGCATCCGCGCCGCCCACGCCCGCGGACAGCCCGGCGACCGTGGTCCGCAGCATGTTCACCCACGGGTCCCGACGGGTCATCATCACCGTGGAGGTGACGGCGTGCTGGCGCTGCGCGGAGGCCGCGGGCGAGGCCCCGCAGACCTCGGCGACCCGCGCCCACAGCCGCCGGGCGGCGCGCAGCTTGGCGATCGTCAGGAACTGGTCGGCGGTGGCGGCATAGCGGAACTCCAGCTGCCGGCAGGCGTCGTCGATGCCCAGGCCGGACTCCGTCAGCTGCCGCAGGTAGGCGACACCGGTCGCCAGCGAGGCGCCCAGTTCCTCGGCCGCGGAGCCGCCCGCCTCGTGGTACGGCAGCGCGTCCACGGCCAGCGCACGTACTCCGGGCGCCTCCGCGGCGCAGCGCGCGGCGATCCGGGCGGCCGACTCCCCCTGCAGGCGCAGCTTGGCGTCGTCGCCGGTACGGGCCAGCAGACCGAGCGGGTCCGCGCCCAGGCAGCCGACCGCCTCGGTGAGCGGCGCGCCGGACGCGGTGTACAGCCGCAGCAACTCCTCGGCGGCGGGCGCGAAATCGGCACCGGCGTCCAGCACCACGGCGGCCAGGTCCAGATAGACACCGTCGAGCGCGCGCTGTAGGCCGTCCACCGGCAGCCCGCCGTCGCCGACGGCCAGCCAGACCGAGGTGACGCCGTTTTCCAGGTCGGCCAGTACCGCTTCATTGGCACGCACCGGATCGGTGTGGACATGGCGCTGGCGTACGTCCCACCCGGCGACGGTCGTACCCTCGGGCCGGCCGGCCCGTACGAACGGCCAGAAGCCCGGAAGGCCCAGGGAGCCCGTGGCGTCCTCGGCGGTGTAGAGCGGGCGGATGCGGATGCCGTCCTGCAGATCGGTGGCGAGCGCGTCCTCGGCGGCGGTGCCCGTCGCCTCTGTGGCGCCCGATTTGCGCAGCACACCTTCGACGAGGCGCTGCCACTGCTCTCGATCGGCATCGGGGAAGGCGGCGGCCAGGGGGAGTTCGGGGGACTCGGCGGTCATAGCAGCAGGCTAGGCGAACGACCGTTAGCTGGAGCAGGGGCTCCAGCTGTGACCTTGCACTCGTTGACCTCCCATGGATCTTCATATTTATGCGCCGGAAGGGGCAGGTGGGACGGTTCGGCCGTACGGTGCCGAGTCATCTTTTTCCCCGCGGGACGCGCCTGCCACGGGCCGCCGCGGAGGTTCACGGGGCCTTCGGGGAAGGCCCGTGGGCGGGAGACCGCTCAGCCCGTCGGGTCCGGTTCCGCCGCCTTCGGGCCCGAGTCGATCGTGCCGCTGCCGCTGCCGCTGCCGGCCCCGGTCGGGCTGGGCTCCACGACGGGGAAGGCATTGTTGCCACCGCACACCATGGGGCCCACGCGCACGGTCTTGCTCACCAGCGTCACGGAGACCTCCCCCGACGGCTTGTTTCCGGGCACCCGGGCATTGGCCGCGGTACATACCAACTGGTTCAGCGAGGCGGAGTCCAGTCGCTTGACGTCCATCGGCAGGGTGATCACGACACTGCCCACATGGGTGGTGGCGGTCAGCGGGCCGGGGAACTTCGGCAGCACGCTGGACAGGCCGCGCATCCGCTCCGCGTGGTTCGGCCCCTTCATCAGCATGTCGATGGCCATCTCCGGGTCGACCGGCACCTTGGCCCGCCGGGTCGCGGAGCGCAGGCCGGAGGGCCCGTAGAAGAACAGCTGGACATCGGCCGCGGGCTGGCCCGGTGACTTCACGCCGGTGGCGGGCTCGCCGGCGTCGATGACATCGGTGGGGGCGATACCGCAACCGGTCAGGCCGCCGGCCAGCGCGCCGGTGAGTACGCCGGCCAGTACACCGGTGAGCCCGCCGGTCAGCACCCGCCGGCGGGCACGCGTCGCACGCAGGGCGTTCAGGACGTTCGCGGCGCTCATGCGTGCAGCTCCTTTCCGGCTGCGGACCGCAGTCCGCCCCGGTCGTCCTCCGCGGTCCGCTCGTCGGCCGTCCCTCCGTCGTCCGGCGGGCCGTCGTCCCCTTCGGTCGCCGGCCCGCCCGCCTCCCGGTGGCGCAGCGGCAGATCCACCGTGAACACCGCGCCCCCTTCGGGGCAGTTGGCGGCGCGCATGGAGCCGCCGTGCAGCCGTACGTTCTCCTGCGCGATGGCCAGGCCCAGGCCGCTGCCCTCCGAGCGGGCGCGGGCGGAGTCCGCCTTGTAGAAACGGTCGAAGACATGCGGCAGGACCTCGGGGTCGATGCCGGGGCCGCTGTCGGAGATCTCGATCAGCAGCCGGTCCGCGCCCGGCTCCGGGACGTGCAGCCGCACCCGGACCGGCTCGCCGCCGTGGTGCAGGGCATTGCCGACCAGGTTCGCGACCACCACATCGAGCCGCCGCGGATCGAGTCCGGCCCGTACGTCCGCGGGCAGTTCCGCCGTCACCCTGTTCTGCCAGGCCCGGGCCTGGAGGGTCTTGCGGATGGTCTCGCCGACATCCACCTCGTCCAGATGGAGCGCCGCGGCCCCCGCGTCAAAGCGCGACACCTCCATCAGATCTTCCACCATCCGCGCCAGCTTCCCGGTCTCCTGGCTGATCAGCCGGACCGCGGAGGCGGTGTCGGGGTCGAGGGAGTCGGCGTCCTCGTCGAGCACATCGGTCACCGCGGTCATCGCCGCCAGCGGTGTCCGCAGCTCGTGCGAGACATCGGCCGCGAACCGCCGGGAGTTGGACTCCAGGCGGCGCAGCTCGGCCATGCTCTCCTCCAGCCGGGCCGCCATGTCGTTGAAGGTCCGGGACAGATCCGCGATCTCGTCGGCGCCCTTGACCTCCAGCCGGGTGTCCAGCTTGCCCTCGGCGATCCGTCCGGCGGCCTGCCGCAGACCCCGTACGGGCCGCAGTACGCCGCGTGCGGCGAGCAGCGCCAGGACCACGGTCAGTACGAGTACCGGCAGCGCGCCCCGCTGGGCCGCGCTCACCAGCGCCTCGACATTGGACTCCTCGGCGCTCAGCGGGAGTTGGGCATAGACGGTCAGCGCGGAGGCCCGGCCGTCGGACTGCCGTACCGGCATACCGATCAGCAGCCAGGGGTCCCCGCCGCGGTCCACGCGCTGGAAGGCCGGCACATGGCGCTTCTCCACCGACCCCTTGAGGTCGTCCGGTATCACGACGTCGCCCCGCAGGCTGCCGTCGCCACTGTCCCGTACGCCGCTGTAATGCACGGAAATGTCCCATTCGCGGGACTTCCCGGAGCGCTCCAACTGGGCGCGCAGGGACTCCAGATCCGCCTGGGACGGCGGGACCGGGAGCTCGGGTGCCAGCGAGTTGACCTGCGCCCTCAGGTCGTTGACGGCAATGTCCTGGGAGCGCTGCAGTATGGCGTTACGGGCTTCCTGGTAGGTCAGCAGAGCGGTGGTCAGCGCACTGACGGCGGCCACCACCAAGAACCCCACGACGAGCCGGGCCCGCAGCCCCCGCAGCAACTGGGGGTTCCCGGTCCGCAGGCGGGGCAGGGCCGGCATCCGGAGGCCGGGGCGCTTCACAGGGGTCCGAAGCGATAGCCGAAGCCGCGCACGGTCTGGACGTAACGGGGGCTGCGCGGGGTGTCCTCTATCTTCGTCCGCAGCCGCATGACACAGGCATCGACCAACCGCGAATCGCCGTGATAGCTGTGCTCCCACACATGCTCCAGCAGTTGCTGGCGGCTGAAGACCTGTCCCGGGGTGGCGGACAGGAACAGCAGCAGCTTCATCTCCGAGGGGGCCAGCGCCAGATCCTGGCCGCCCTTGCCGACGACCAGACCGGCGCGGTCTATGGCCAGTTCGCCGTAGCTCTCGACCGGGGCGGGGCCCGGCTCCGCGACGGCCGGCGTGCCGTCGGCGGGCAGCGCGGTACGGCGCAGCACGGCACGCATCCGTGCTTCGAGGACTTCGCCGCGGGCCGGCTTGACGATGTAGTCGTCGGCGCCGGCCTCCAGGCCGAGTACCACGTCGAGATCTTCGCCACGGGCGGTGAGCATGATGATCGGCAGCTGGCGCTCGGCGCGGATCAGCCGGCACACCTCGAAGCCGTCCTTGCCGGGGAGCATCAGATCCAGCAGCACGATGTCGGGACGGAAGCCCGGCAGGACCTCCAGCCCCTCCTCGCCGCTGGCCGCGGCAGCCACCTCATGGCCGCGCCGCCGTAGGGCGAGGGACACCCCGTCCCGTACGGCGGCGTCGTCCTCGATCAGAAGTACACGTGGCATGGGCCCAGTATCAATAAGTTTCATGATGGATCGGTAACAGGAGCAGCCTGCCCGGGCTCTGGTGCATCTCACGTGGTGCAAGGCGGTGCGCACAACGCGGCCACCGCCGGTCGGTACGCACACGAGCAGGGTAGGGACGGGGTCGGGATGGCACGGCGCTTCGGCATTCAGAGCGGCATCATCGGAGTGGCCGCGGCGGCGGTGGTTTCCCTCGCGGTCGCGGGGACGCTCGCCTTCGGTGATTTCGGGGCCACTTCACAGGCCGAGGCCGACACCGTCGGCTCCGGCCAGGCCAAGCGGGCCCCGGTCGCCAAGGTCGACCCCTCGATCGTGCACGCCTCGGACCGTCCCGGCCGCAGCCTGAACATCACCATCGACGACGGCCCGGACCCGGCCTGGACCCCGAAGGTGCTCGCCGTGCTGAAGAAGCACAACGTCAAAGCGGTCTTCTGCATGATAGGTCCGCAGGCCAAGGCGCACCCGGACCTGGTCAAGCAGGTGGTGGCCGCGGGGCACAAGCTCTGCGACCACACCGTCAGCCACAACACCGGTATGGATCACCAGCCGCAGAGCTACCAGTCGCAGCAGATCCTCGACGCGCAGAAGATGATCGAGGACGCGGCGGGCGGCGCGCGGGTCGAGTACTACCGCGCCCCCGGCGGCGCCTTCACCCCCTACAGCCGGAAGCTGGCCGCGGACCACGGGATGCGGCCGCTGGGCTGGAACGTCGACAGCAAGGACTTCGAGGGCGGCACCATCGAGGGGATCAAGGCGACGGTGCGCGGTGAACTCCCCAACGGGCCGACGGTCCTGTTCCACGACGGCGGGGGCGACCGTTCCCGGACCGTCGAGGCGCTGGACGCGCTGCTGCCGTGGATGCAGCAGCAGGGCTACGGTTTCGGCTTCCCGAAGCGCTGAGATGGGTGGGGGCGGGTGACCGCCCCCACCCGGATGCCCGGGGCCTGTCCGTCACCGACCTGCCGGACAGGCCCCGGTGTGTGCCGCCGCTCTCCGGCTCCCCGGGACGGCGGCCTCCTCCCCCGGCCTCCTGCCGTGCGAGGCTCGCTGCCGCGTACCGCGCACGGCCCGCCTGCCTTACGCCGTGCCGAACAGCTCCGCGAGGCCGCGCTCCATACCGAGGTGCGCCGACTCGCCGCCCGCGGGGACGGCCTCGTAGGAGCGGGCGAGGAACAGCCGGACATCCGCGGTCTTCAACTGGACCAGGGCGACGCCCTCCTCCGCGTGGAACTCCATCACCGTGCGGTCCGGGCCGGACGGCCGCACCCGCACATCACCCCGCCCGGCCGGTCTCCGAAGACCCTCGTCGAGCAGTTCCCGGGCGAAGGCCCAGTCGACGGCGGAGCCGTCCAACGAGATCTCCGGCGGGAAGAACATCCGTACCGCCAGCGGATCGGCGGGCTGGTAATGCAGCACCGCGGGCACCGCATGCGGGCCGAAGGTGGTGGCGATGAGGCGAACCTGGACGGCTTGGTCGATGACGGTGTTCATCGCGCTGCTCCCCCTGCGGCTGTCGGGTCATGGGCACTGGCTCGTCCAGTAAGACGGTGTGCCCGTGCTCCCGTGCACGCGACATCGGTGTGAGATGTGTCTCATGTAGCCGGCGGGGCCGCCCGGTGGTCCGTCGTATGCCAGGTGCGCGGGGCGCGGTGCCTGTGCGGCGGGCGCGCCGCATGCCCCGGGGAAGTGCCCTTTCCGCTACGGCAGTCGCTGCTCCGGAAGGTGATCCGGCGTCCCGGGGTACGCCAAGAACTCCTCCAGGATCCCCGGGGCCGCCATCGCGGCGAAGGCCGGAGCCTCCGCCGCCGCGAGGTCCGGGATGCGATAGCCGTCCTCGCCCGCCGCGACCGCGGCGGTGAGCGCGACCAGGCCGGCCCGGCGGGTGAACGGCGAGGTCGAGAACGTCCAGGCCGCGATGGCCTCGCGCTGGAGGGCGAGGGTGTCGCGGCTGAAGGTGCCCGAGCGGGCGACCAGGTAGGGGCCCTCGGTCCCGTGCCCCAGATTGCGGTACGCGTCCCGGGCCAGCCACAGCACCAGCGCCGTGGTGATGACCGCGTAGACCCAGGCGCAGTGCAGCAGGACGGGGGTGAACGCCGCGCCGAGACCGGCCAGGACGGCGGTGCCGGGCAGTACCGCCCACAGCAGTCCGCGCACCCGGCGCCGGCGAAGCGCGATGCGGGGGTGTGGTGTCAGCGCAGCCGGTGACGCGCCTGCCGGGAAGGGCGACCGCAAGGCGCCGCCCGCCACCCGCAGCGCCTCCGGGCGGGGCGCCGGAGGCAGCAGCCCGCTGCGCTTGCGGTTCTCCTCGCGATTGCCCAGACCGCCCGCCACCGCGCGCACCAGCGCCCCGCCGCCCGCCCTCAGCAGCAGTGGTTCGCGCAGCAACACCCCGCGCAGCCGGGCCCGTTCGATGGTGACCGACCGGGTGGTGAACAGGCCGCGGCGTACCCGCAGGGTGCGCGCGTCGGTCCACTCCAGGCAGTAGTTGAACCAGTTCTCGACGTACAGGGCGACGGCGCCGACCGAGCCGAGGGCGAGGACGGCGAGCAGTGCCGCCGGGACCGTCAGCCAGAGGGCGCTCGCGCCGAACTCGGTGAACGCCCGCTGGACGAAGCCCAGTTTCCAGGGCTCGATGCCGATGCCGTCCAGCACCCGGTACACCGAACCGGCCACCACGAACACCCCGCCGATGACCCAGAAGGTGAGCGGCGCGTACCGCAGCCAGCGCCAGCTGATACGGGCCACCACCGGATCGTTCGCCGTCCCCTCGGCGTCCGCGTACGCAAGCAGCTCGGCGCGCAGCCGTTCCGCGTCGACGACCGTCAGCGCCTCCAGCGACAGCTCGCTGCGGCCGTCCCCCGAGCCCGCCGTGCCGGCCCGCAGCACGGTGACCCCCAGCAGCCGGTGCAAGGGCGACGCGGTCAGGTCGACGGTGCGGATGCGGTGCAGCGGCACGCTGCGCAGCCGGCGCGTCAGCAGCCCGCTGCGTACCTCAAGGGTGGGGGAAGCGTGGCCGTGTCCGCCGGAAGCACCCCTTTCCGTGCCGTCCGGACTCCCGGGGAGCGTGACCCGGAACTCCGTCCGGGCCCAGCGGATCAGGCCGATGGCGGTGACGACGGCGAACGAGGCGGCGATGGCGGCGAGCGTGATCCACGCTTTGGCGGTGATCCGGCCACCGGTGGCCAGCGCCGTCAGCGCCAGCGAACCGAGCGGTGCCGCCATCCAGCCGCAGTGCACCAGCAGGGTGCGCGGATCCAGCCGCTGCCACCGGCCGGTGCCGGACGGGGTGGTGGAGGGGGCGGTAGAGGGGGTGGTGGGCACGGCGGGTGCCATGTCCGGTATGCCGTGGTCCGCGCCGGCCGGTGCAGAGGGCTCGTGTGGCGTGCTCATGCGGCATCACCCGGTATGTCCTGCGCCGCCTCGCCGATCCGCCGGGACAGCTCCTCGGCATCCGTGTCGGACAGTCCCGCGATCTTGATGTCGCCCGCGGTCGAGGCGGTGGTGACGGTCACCGTCGCCAGCCCGTAGCGCCTCTGGAGCGGTCCGCGCACGGTGTCCACCGTCTGCACCCGGGTCAGTGGCGCGATCCGCCGCTTCTGCCAGAACCAGCCGCCCGCCGCATAGACCGCACGCTCGCCCAGTTCCCAGGCGTGCACCGCATACCGCCACCGCGGCATGACCACGAGATAGCCGACCGCCGGCAGCACCAGCACGACCAGCAGCAACGGGCCCAGCCACGGCAGTGCGCCGGGGAAGAAGAGGAGGGAAAGGACCGCCATGACGAGGGCGATGAGCACCATCGGACCGCTGAGCGTCAGCAGGGCCTGGGCCGTCCACCAGCGGCGGGCCCGGGGATCGACCCGGTGGCGGGGTGGGCGCAGCAGCGGGGCGGCATGCTCGGGCATGAAGGTCACCGGTTTCCAAGTCAAGCGTATTGAGTGCCGGTACGTTATAACGGTACAAGCGACTTGTAAAAGCGGGACGGCCTTCCTGGGCCGGCCCTCCTGAGTCAGCCCTCCTGAGCCGGAGCCATGCGCCGGAGTCATACGAAGGGCCGGGTCGCGCACGGTAGGTAGGAGGGAGGTCATCCGTGCCCAAGAAGGTGGACCACGAAGCCAGGCGCCAGGAGATCTCCGAGGCGCTGTGGCGGATTGCGAGCACCCGCGGACTGGACGGCGCGAGCCTGCGCGATGTCGCGGCCGAGGCCGGGATCTCGCTCGGCCGGCTGCAGCATTACTTCCGCACCAGGGACGAGATGCTTCTCTTCGCCCTGCGGCACATCAACCGGCTCGCCGCGGACCGGATCCGCGCCCGCATCGAGGCGCTGGCCGAGGAGTCGGCCGAGGAGCCGACGCCCCGTGAGGTGCTGCGCGCCTGCCTGTCGGGCATGCTGCCGCTCGACGACCAGAGCCGGACCGGGCTGCTGGTCGGCGCCGCCTACTTCGCCCGCGCCGTGCACGACAAGACCCTGCGTGCGGAGGCCGAGAACGGCATCCCCCAGCTCCGTGCCTTCTTCGCCGGTCAACTACGGCTGGCCGCGGACCGAGGGGAGCTGCCGCCGGAACGCGCCACCGAGGACGAGGCGATGCTGCTGATCAGCATGGCCGACGGGCTCGCCACCTACGTCCTGCTGGGCGTGCACGACCCCGAGACCGCGCTGCGGCTGCTGGATCTGCAGCTGGCGAACCTCTTCGGGGCGGCCCCCCGGGCGTGAGCGGAACGGGTCGTCGGGGAGGGAGGGGGTTACGCCTCGCGCAACAGGGCGACGAGATCGGCCTCGACGTCCAGATGGCGCGCCTCGTCGCCCTTCGCGACGATCTGGTACGACCGGGTCAGAAAGCTCCGCAGCTCCGGTGCGTCGAACTGCACCACCGCCATGCCGCCTACGGCATGGAACTCCACCACCACGGCGTGGGCGTCGTACGGCCAGATCTGCACATCGCCCGCGCCGGCCGGCTCGCACAGGCCCTCCTCCAGCAGTTCCCTCGCGAACGTCCAGGTCACCTCGGCCCCGTCCAGCGACGCGGCGGGCGGAAAGACCAGGCGCACCGCGAACGGATCGGCGCGGTCATAACGCAGGCTCGCCGGAATCACCTGCGACCGGGGAGCGGTCGCGATGAGACGGGCCTGAACGGCTTGGTCGATGACGCTGGACATCGCCGGCTCCCTTGTATTCGGTGCGGATCATCGGTGCTGTGACCACTAGGACGCGTAGGTCATCGCGCCAGGTGCATTGGATTCCTGCGTGACCTGCATCACGGGCCTTTGAATGTACGGAAATGCCCTCTTTGCTGTGCGTCAGGGGGCGTGATGGGGGCTCAGTTGACTGATGTGATGGCTCGTCAGGTGTGTTCGAGGTGCTGGTGGTGTGCGCTGTTGGTGCGCGCGGTGTGGGTGAGCGGTGTCGGTGGGGGAGTGGTGTCGGCGGAGGTGGGTGGCCGGGATGTCGATCCGGACGGTGGTCCGGACGGTGGTCTGGACGGCCGGGTCGGGCTGGGCTAGCTTCCAGCCCACAACCAGAGCGGGGTGGGGCGAATTGCGGCGCACAGAGCGCTTGTTGTGCGGGGACCAGGTCCGTAAATGGGGTCGGAATCGGGATCGGCATCGGAATCGGGAACGGGACCGGGGCCGTGACTGGGGCCGGAACCGGGAAGGTGGCCGATACCGGGAACGGGACCGGGACACGCGGTGGGTGCTGCGTACCGGCAGGGCTCGGTGGTGGGCGGCCATGGCGGCCGGTATGGCGGTGCTCGCCACAACGGCAGTCGGGCCGGCGGCCGGGGCCCCGGTGGGTTCGCCCGCGGTGACACGGGCATCGGAAGGCACCGAGCCGGCAACGGCGGCATCACTCACCGCCCCGCACGCCGGCTGGCGGCTCAAGGACAGCGGCAGCACCGCCCGCTTCCGCGGCCTGGCGGCCGTCAGCCGTACGACCGCCTGGGTCGCCGGTACGGCGGGCACCGTGCTGCGCAGCCGCGACGGAGGCAAGCACTGGAGTGACGTCTCCCCACCCGGTGCCGGTGCGCTGGAGTTCCGCGACATCGAGGCGTTCGATGCGCGCCGTGCGGTGGTTCTCGCGATCGGTGAGGGGGAGGCCTCGCGGGTCTTGCGCACCGACGACGCCGGCGCCACCTGGACCGAAAGCTTCCGCAACACCGACCCTCGTGCCTTCTACGACTGCCTGACCTTCTTCGACCGGCGGCACGGCATCGCGCTCAGCGACCCCGTTGACGGCAGGTACCGCATCCTGTCCACTGCGGACGGCGGACGCAGTTGGCGCCCACTGCCGTCAAAGGGCATGCCGCCGGCCCAGCCGGGCGAGGCCGCGTTCGCCGCCAGCGGCCAGTGCCTGGTCTCCGCGGGCAGCCGTGACGCCTGGATCGCGACCGGTGGCGCGGGCACCGCCCGCGTCCTGCACACCGCCGACCGCGGCCGTACCTGGTCGGTCACCGACACCCCGATACCGGCGGGCGACCCGGCCCGCGGCGTCTTCGCGCTCGCCCTCCGCGACCGCACCCATGTCCTCGCCGTCGGTGGTGATTTCCGCCCCGACCAGTCCTCGCCCCGCGCCGCCGCGGTCAGCGACGACGCCGGCCGAACCTGGACACCGGCCGCCGAACCTCCCAAGTCCTACCGCTCCGGCGTCGCCTGGCTCCCGTATTCCCGGCGCCTCGCCGTGGCCGTCGGCCCGTCCGGCAGCGATCTGACCCTTGACGGCGGCCGCACCTGGCACAGCTTCGACCAGGGTTCGTACGACACCGTCGACTGCGCCCCGGACCTGGGCTGCTGGGCCGCGGGCGAGCGAGGCCGGATCGCACGACTGGAGCCGTGAGGGCGGGCCACGCCTCCGGGCGGCTGTCCCACCCCTCCCGCCTCGCCTCCCCGCACCCTGCCCCGACCCACCCCCCGTGGCCGTCGCTACTCCATCAGGCTGCCGAGCCGTCCCTCCAGCACCACCAGCAACTCGCCCAACGCCACGGAGAGTTCCTCCTGCCGCCGATCGCCGATGCCTTCGAGCAGCGCGGCTTCGTACCGCAACTGTTCGGGCAGCAGCCGGTCGATGATCTCGCGTCCCTCGTCGGTGAGCGAGAGATGCGCGACGCGGCGGTCCCGGTCGTCGGGGCGGCGGGCGATGAGCCCGCGCTCCTCCAGTTGCCGCACGCGTTTGGTCACCGCGGCACCGGACGCAAAGGTCTCGCGGGCCACCCGCCCTGGGGTCAGTTCGCGGTCCATCCGGCGCAAGGTGCCGAGGATGTCGAATTCGGGGCGGGTGAGTCCGGCCTTCCGCAGTGGCGCATCTGCCGCCTGCTGCAGCAGTGCGGAACAGCGGTTGAGCCGCCCGATCACCGCCATCGGGCCGGTGTCCAGCCCGGGGTGCACCCGCTGCCACTGGCGCAGCACCCCCGCGACGATGTCCTCGGTCACCCGCACACTCCTCTCGGCCATGCCGTACGCCTGCAATTGTGCCTGCCGTGGTGCCTGCCGCCGCGCCGGGCGGTACCGAGGGTCAGGCGGCCGGAACCGGTGCCGGGAGCCGGCGGACGAGGCCGGCCAGCGTCCGGTGGCCCTGCTGCTCGGCACGGGCGATCCGCTCCTCGGGGAGGGCGCGCTGCCACCACTCGCCGGCCGCCACCTCCACGGCTTCGCGGAGCTCGACCAGCCCCGTGGCCAGCCGGTCACGGGCCCAGCGGATCTCCTGGTCCCTGTCGGTATCCCGGGCCCGGTCGGTCTCGTGGGCCCAACCGGTCTCGTGGGCCCAACCGGCTTCCCGGGCGCCGTCCGCCCCGGGCGCGGTGCTCGCCGTGAGCAGCCGCAAGGCGGCGGTCTCCGCGGCCGCAACCCGTCCCAGGGCGACCTCGATACGGCTGGCGGCCCGTTTATTGGTGATCAGGACACAGCAGGCCAGCCCCACCACCGCGCCCACCACGGTGTCGATCCAGCGGTCGGCGATCAGCGTGCCGGCCGGCAGCCGCCCGCCGAACTCGGTCAGCAGCAGCGCCATCGGGGTCACGCACACCGAGCCGAGCCAGTAGTTACGGGTGATACAGGCCTCCGCGCCGAGCTGGAAGACCAGTGCCACCGCGACCATGGCGAGCTCCCCGAGGTGTGTCAGCGGCAGCAGGGCGGTGTAGAGCAGCAGACCGAGAAGGTTGCCGAGGGTCCGTTGGAGCGCCCGTTGCCAGGAGAGCGTGGTGTTGGCCTGGTAGATCGAGGCCGCGGTGACCACGGCCCAATACGGATGCCCGACGCCGATGGCCATCGACATCCAGCCCGCCAGCACACATCCTGCGGCGACCCGCGCACCTATGGGCAGCAGCGGTGACCCGGGTGCGAGCCGGGCGAGCACCGCGCGCACCCCGCGCGGACGGCCGGGCGCAGGCCGCCGCGGCTCCCGCGCCTCGTCGGCGACGCCCACCAGCTCTTCGGCCTCCGCGGCCGAGAGCGCAACCCGGGGCAGCGGCCGCCCGCTGCGCAGTTCACATGCCCAGGCGCCGAGCCGCTCGGCTTCGCCTGCGGGGGACCGGCCGTCGTGGCCCAGCACCGATTCGGCCCGCACCAGCGGCCGTTCGAGCCCGGCCCGCGCGGCGGCTCTCGCCGGGGTGTGCACCGGAACCAGAAACAGTGTGTGCCAGGCGGCGTTCACGGCGGCCGCAGTGGCATGCCGCGCCTGCGCCACACCGGCGGGTTCACCATCGACGAGCTCCCGACTGGCGGGTTCACCCTCAGCGGGTTCCCGACTGGCCTCACGAGCGGGTTCCAGACCGGCACCCTCAGCGGGTTTCCGACCAGCGCCATCATCGGGTCCCCCACCGGTGGCGCCGGTGGGGCCACCGGCCGGTTTTCCACCGGCCCCCTCCGCCCCGCCGAAGCCCCGTTCGGTAGTACGCAGCAGTCCTGCCGCGGCCTCCAGCGCGCGGGCGACGGCGATCCGCTCCGGCCCCTGCGGCCGTATCAGCGCCGGCGCCATGCAGACCAGCCAGGCGAGTCCTCCGGCGCCGAGCGCCACCGCCGTATGCAGGGGTACCTGGCCGAGGTGCTGCGGCACGAAGAAGGCCGAGGCCGCGATGAAGGTCAGGATGATGTTCGCCGGCGGGCCGATACGCGTGGCGTCACAGGCCATCTTGTGGACCGCGGCCAGCAGCGAGGCGAAGACGACGAGCAGCGCGGTCGACGTGGTCAGCGAGGCGGCGGTCAGCGCGACGCCGAGGCTCGCGACCATTCCGAGCACCACCCACAGCAGAGTGCGGGCCCGCGCGGCGTACGGAAGACCGTGCGCGTACAGGGCGCACATCGCCCCTGCCGAGGTGTACAGGATCAGATCCAGCCGCCCCAGGATGAGCAAGGTGAGATCGGGGATCGCCAGCGCTGCCACCGCACTGAGTGCCGGTTTGTGCCAGATGTCGACGGGCCGGCGCAGCCGCACGGTGCTCCTGAGGGGCAGCGGCCGGGCCCGCACCGCGCCTCCCGACACGGTGTACGCGCTCTTCCCGGATGGTCTGACATGCTTCCCCATGGCAAAAGGTTAACAGGTGTTTTACTAGCGAAATATATGCGCCTCGTCACGCCGGGCGTCAGGGAGCACAGCGCCGGGCCGAGAGCGGGAGAGCGGGAGAGCGGGAGAGCGGAGGAAGGCGGAGCGGAGGAAGGCGGAGCGGAGGAAGGCGGAGCGGAGGAAGGCGGAGCGGTGGAAGGCGGAGCGGCAGAGCAGCGGAAGGCGGATCGGCAGAGCGGGGGAGGGTGGATAGGCGGAGCGGGAGGGGAGGGGATTGGCGGAGCGGGAGGGGAGAGGGGAGCGCAGGGGGCGACAATGGCGGGGTGTCAGCCGCCAAGAAGAAGACGACGACCGCGAACGCGTCACCGGAGCGCCGCCGCGAACTGCTCAACATCGCGGCGGAGGTATTCGCCGCACACGGCTACAACGCCACGACCGTCCGCCGCATCGCCGACGAGGCGGGGATGCTCGCGGGCAGCCTTTACTACCACTTCGATTCCAAGGAATCGATGCTGGACGAGATCCTGTCCAGCTTCCTGACCGAGCTGTGGGACGGTTATGACGCCGTACTCGCCGCCGGGCTCGGTCCCAGGCAGACCATCGAAGCCCTGGTCACCGAGTCCTTCCGGGAGATCGACCGGCACCGCGCGGCCGTCGCCATCTACCAGAAGGAGTCCAAGCACCTGGCCGGGCAGTCCCGCTTCGGCTACCTCGCCGACTCGCAGCGGAAGTTCGAAAAGGCCTGGCTGGGCACACTGGAACGCGGCGTGGCGGACGGAGTCTTCCGAGCCGACCTCGACATCCGGCTCACCTACCGCTTCGTCCGCGACACCGTCTGGGTTGCGGCGAGCTGGTACCGGCCGGGCGGACAGCACAGCCCCGAGGAGATCGCCCGTCAGTACCTCTCCATGGTGCTGGACGGCGTCGCCGTACGCGCCTGATCCACCGGGGCGGGGTGGCGGCGGCCCGCGCACTCGTCAGCGCCACCGCGGCGCCCTGCCGGAACCCGTTCAGCAGGAAGTGTTCTTCACGTACAGAGCCCGTGAGGCCCAGGTCGTGCCGTAGTGGACGTCCTTCGTCGTGCCCTTGGGGAGGCTGCCGTGCGGGTCGCGCTGATGCGGGACGACGATGGTGTAGCACGCGGTGCGCCGGCTGCACAGGTTCGTCAGGCGGACATAGCGCTGATGACCCTTGTTGAAGTACTTCCGCACCACCACGCAGTGGGGCGGCCGGTCGGCCGCTGCCGCGGTCGAGGCGCTGAGCATCATCAGAGAGGCGCTGCACGTCACCGTTGCCAGCGCTATGGCCATGATCTTCCGCACGTCATCTCCCCCGTTGGGCACCTCGGACACCCCCGCGAAGCCCACATCGGGTTCGCACGTTCATTCCCATTGTCCATACCCACCCAGGGAAAAGCAGCCCCGGGGGTCACACAGGGACAAGAGCGCGACATAACAGCAGCCCTTTCGGAACCGGGCCGGGCGGGACGGGAGCGAGCCGGATCGTCGGGCCGGGGTGGTCGGGGCAAGCGAGCGAGGGGCGGGGCAAGCGACCCACGGGGGCTGTCCGGGCTGTACGGGCCGGCAGGGGCGGTGATCGGGGCAGGCGAGGCGAGGCGAGACGAGGGTGTTCGTGCACAGCGAGCGGAAGGGATCTGGCCGGGCCGAGGATCGGCTGACCGCTGACCGCTGACCGCTGACCGCTGACCGCTGAGGGCCGAGGGCCGGCTGCCGAGGGCCGGCCTCGCCTCCGTTCTCGGCCGGGTATCACTCGCCCGAGGACGGGCGTGCCGCCATCACCTTCATCCCTCGATCCGAGAATTCACGGCGGATTGCCTCCTTCGCTCCGTTGTCCGTGATGAACGTGTCAAAGACATCCGCGTCGCCGACCCGGGCGAAGCAGCGCTCGCCGATCTTCGACGAGTCCGCGACGACCACGGCACGCCGGGCACGCTCGGCCATCAGGCGGTTGACCCGGGCCTCCGCCTCGTCGTGCACCGTGGCCCCCATCATCGGGTCCATGCCGTTGGCGCCGATGAACGCGATATCGATGGAGATCTGCTGCAGCACCAACTCACTGAAGGGCCCGACCAGTTCGAACGACCGCGAGTGTGCCACGCCGCCGGTGAGCACGATCTTGATCTGCGGCCGCACGGCCAGTTCATTGGCGATGTTGAGGGAGTTGGTGACGATCGTCAGATGCGGCTGCGGGCCGGCCTCCGCGAAGTCCGCACGGGTGGCAAGCACCCGTGCGATCGCCGTGGTCGTCGTGCCGCCGCTCAGCCCGACCACATGTCCCCGCTCGACGAGCTTCGCCGCGGCCTGTGCCACTGCCTCCTTCTCTTCCGACCGGTGAGCATGCTTGTACCGGATGGGCAGGTCGTACGCCACCGAACTGAGCACCGCCCCGCCCCGGGTGCGGGTCAGCAGCTGCTGCTCGGCCAGGGCGTCCATGTCGCGCCGCATCGTGGCGGCCGAGACCTCCAGCTCGGTCGCCGCCTCCTCGACGTCCATCCGGCCTCGGTCGCCGAGCAGCTCGAGCAGTGCGTTCATCCGTTCATGGCGCTTCATGGCGCGAGCCTAATTCGTCTCAGCAGGTCACAGTGACGCGCCGTAGGCGCCCTCGTACTCCGCCGCGCCGGACCATCCCCTCCGCTGTGACGAAGCGCCGCCGAGGCGATGACCGCCTGCTGCCGTCTCATCCCCGGGTGCCTCACCCCCGGGCCGGCGCCTGGGCTGCGTACTGGTCCGGCACCGTCGCCGGAGTGCCCAGCACCTCCAGCAGCCTCGCCGCTTCCTCGGCCACGGCCTCCCGGGCGGGCTTGAGGTACTTCCGGGAGTCCACGAGCGAGGGGTCGGCGCCCAGGGTGTGCCGTATCGAGTGCGTGAAGACGGAGACCAGATGAGTGGAGATATTGATCTTCGTCATGCCGGCGGCGATGGCCCGCCGCAGCTCGTCGTCGGGCACACCGGATGAGCCGTGCAGTACCAGCGGCACCGGCAGAGTGGTGTGCAGCGCCTCGATGAGGATCTTGTCCAGTACGGCCGTGCGCTCATGCATCGCATGGGAGGAACCGACGGCCACGGCGAGAGCGTCCACCCCCGTCGCACGGACGAAGGCCAGGGCCTCGCCCGGGTCCGTACGCGCCCCTGGCGCATGGACCCCGTCCTTGCCGCCGACCTCGCCGAGTTCCGCCTCGACATAGGCGCCACGGTCATGGCACCAGGCGGTGAGCTCGGCGGTGGTGGCCACATTCTCTTCGTACGGAAGCGCGGAGGCATCCACCATGACGGAGCCCACCCCGGCGGCGATGCCCTGGTGGACCAGATCGGCATCGGTGATGTGGTCGAGGTGCACCGCAATCGGGGCCGTGGAGCCTTCGGCCAGGGCGAGGGTGGCACGGGTGAGGGGCAGCAGACTGCCGTGGTAACGGATGCAGTTCTCGCTGATCTGCAGGATCAACGGGATCGCGGTGCGCTCGGCGGCGGTGACGAGCGCTTCGGCCGTCTCCAGATGAATGACGTTGAAGGCCGCGGCACCGACCCGCGCCTCACGCGCGGCGTCCACGATCGATGAGGTCGGAACGAGGGGCATCGGAGGCTGGCTCCCTTGCGGACGGGGCTGATTGACGGGGAGGCGGGGTGACGTGGGGGAGTGGGCGTCTACGAGGCGGACGGCGTTTCGAGCATCACCGACCGGGTCAGACCGCGGGGGTTGTCCGGGTCCAGGCCGCGGGCGCGGGCCCGTTCCAGCGCCACCCGCTGGACCAGCACCAGATCGGCCAGCGGATCGCGCGCATGGCACACAAAGTGCGCCCCGGTCCGCGCCACGTCGGCCTCCAGGCCGTCCGGTGCCGGACCGAACAGCCAGGTCACCCGGCCGGGTGCGGCTATCGAGATCGGACCGTGGCGGTACTCCATCGCGGGGTACGACTCGGTCCAACTCTGCGACGCCTCCCGCATCTTGAGGGCCGCCTCATTGGCCAGACCGAACGTCCAGCCCGTCCCGAGGAAGGCGAACTGCTCGGCGTCCACCCATTCCTTGTCCACCGGCGCGGTCAGCGCCTCCTCCGCGTCCGTCACCGCCCGGGAGACGTCCTCACCCAGATGGGCACGCAGCATCGTCAGCGCAGTCGTCGCGAAGCGGGTCTGCACCACCGACTCCTCATCGGCGAAGGGAAGCGCGACCATCTCGTCGGCGACCGCTGCCGCCGGCGTCGCGGGGCTACCGATGATCGCCACCGTCGGGATGCGCCCCTTGACGGCATCGAGTACGCGCAACACCTCGGTCGTGGTGCCGGACCGGGTGATCGCGACCACCGCGTCATAGCCGCGGTCGGTGCCGAGGAACGCCTCGGAGGCGGCGAAGGGGTCCGTCACCCCCTGTCCGGCTGCCTCGCGCAGCGCCGCATACGACTGCGCCATGAACCATGAGGTGCCGCAGCCGATAACGGCCACCCGCTGTCCGGCCTTGGGCAGCGGGTTCGTGGCCGCCCCGATCCGCGCGGCCTCCCGCCACGTCTCCGGCTGGCTGTGCATTTCCTGCTCCATGTACGAGATCTCGCTCATGGCCCGCCCTCCTGCGATGCGTATGTGCTCATCGGCTGCATGTCTGCGTCTCTGCGTCTCTGTGTGTCCGCGTCGCTGCGTGTCTGTGCGTCAGCAGTTCTGCGTGAAAGTGCAAGATTCGCGTTCGTTGCAATCGACTGTACGCAGAAAGCTGCCAGGCTTCCATCCCTCGTTCGGGCGGATGCGCCGGAGGGGAGAGGCGGGTCGGTGGCTTGGCGGGGAGTCGTGAACCGGTCTCACCTGGGCGAACGTGGGGTTTTGCCGGGTGGCGCGAGTGGGTGCGGGCGGGCGCAGGGGGTGGAGGGAAGCGCCAGGAAGTGTTGACAGCTGCGTGAAACGCGCCGAATACTTGCAAGATCGCTCACGCGCTTCAAGTATGCAGTGCAAGCGCGCAGTCCAGTCACGCAGCTCAGTCATGCAGCAAGGCCCGCTCCGCCGCACAAAGGACTTCCCATGTCCATTGCCACGCTCTCCGCGACGCCCCCGCCCCCGTCATCCGGGACCGCCCGCCGCACCGGCAGACTGTTCGCGCTCACCGGCGCCGTCGTCGGCGTCATCTACGGCTACGACACCGGCAGCATCTCCGGTGCTTTGGTGTTCCTGAGCAAGGACTTTCATCTCACCGAGGCCGAAAAGGGCCTGGTCAACAGCATCCTGGTGTTCGGCTCCATCGTGGGCGCGCTGGTCGGCGGCAAGCTCGCCGATGCCCTGGGCCGCAAGGCGGCGATGCTGATCGTCGCCGGCTCGTACGCCGTATTCGTTGCACTCTCCGCCGTCG
Source organism: Streptomyces sp. NPDC048516 (assembly GCF_043199875.1). Lineage (NCBI taxonomy): Bacteria > Bacillati > Actinomycetota > Actinomycetes > Kitasatosporales > Streptomycetaceae > Streptomyces > Streptomyces sp. NPDC048516. Next base: position 271,815 of record NZ_JBICWS010000010.1, read on the forward strand.
CGCCCAACGTCGTCGTGCTGGACGCCGTCCGCTTCCTGCTCGGCATCGCCATCGGCATCTCGATCGTCGCCGCCCCGCTCTATGTCGCCGAGTCGACTCCGGCGCGTATCCGCGGAGCCTCTGTCGCCGCCTACCAAGTGGCCACGGTCGCGGGCATCGTCATCACGTACTTCGTCAACTGGGGTCTGTCCGGCGGCGGTCACTGGCGCTGGATGCTCGGCCTCTCCGCGATCCCGGCCGCGCTCGTTCTGATCCCGTTGCTCAGGCTGCCGGACACCCCGCGCTGGTACGCCCTCAAGGGACGCACGGAGCGAGCAGTGGAGGTCATGGCCATGACCGATCCGGACGTCGATCCGCGTGAGGAGGTCGCTGTCGTGGCGTCCGCGCTCGCCCAGGAGAGCGGTGGATCGGCCCGCTCCTTGCTGCGCAAGCCGTACGCCCGTGCCGCGCTCTTCGTTGTCGGCCTCGGATTCTTCTGCCAGATCACCGGCATCAATGCCGTGACGTACTACAGCCCTCAGATCTTCGAGGAGATGGGCTTCACCGGCAGCGGCCAGAACTTCCTGCTGCCGTCCTTCGTCCAGCTCGCCTCGCTGGCCGCGACCGTGCTCGCCCTCCTGATCATCGACCGGCTCGGCCGCCGGGTGGTGCTGCTCTGCGGTATCGGCACGATGGTCGCGATGCTCGCCGTCCTGACCGCGGTCTTCGCCAGGGGCGAGCTGCACGGCGTCGCGACCTGGGTGGGCTTCGCCGCGATCCTGCTGTTCACCGCAGCCTTCAACTTCGGCTTCGGATCGCTGATCTGGGTCTATGCGAGCGAGACCTTCCCCGCCCAACTGCGCTCGACAGGGGCTTCGGTGATGCTCACCGCCGATTTGGTGGCCAATCTGCTGATCGCCCAGTTCTTCCCCTCTTTGATGGCCTGGGCCGGTGCGGCCCTGACCTTCGCGGGCCTTGGCGTCCTGGCGCTGGCCGCACTGGTCTTCGCCGCCGCCACCGCGCCCGAGACCAAGGGGCGTCAGCTGGAGGAAATTCAGGACTACTGGCGAAACGGGGGCCGCTGGCCCGCGTCGCCCGTTTCCGTGAGTTCCGGCTCGCTCAGTGGTTCAGCGGTGCCGCCGACGACGACTTCGTAGTCCCGGGGAGTGGGGTTGCCGGGCCGACCGGGGACGGGGCCGGCCGTTCCGCCGTGGGGCGCTCAAGGCGGAGGGGCCGGGCCGGATGGCGTCCACAGCGCCGAGGGTGGACGCCCGGGTGCCCGGACGGCCGGAGCGCCGGCGGCCCGGGCGAAGGAGGCGGCCGCTCAGGACGGCAGTTGTTCCCGGTACTGCTCCAGAGCCGGAGCCGTCGTTGTCGCCGCGAACTCCGTGATCCGGTACTCACACACCCCGGCGAGGGCGAACGGGTCCTGGGTCACAATCCGCTCGACGGTCGCACGGTCCATCCCCGCGGCGAGAATCACGCCTCCGTCACGCGGGATCTTGCGGCCGGCGGCGAGGAAGTGCCCGGCGGCGTACTCCTTCTTCAGCCACTCCTGGTGCTCCTGAAGAACGGCGTCGACGCGTTCGAGGGACGCGGTGTAGGTCAGTTCCAGTACGAACATAGGTGCAATATAGACGAGATATCAGGCGGAAGCGCGGCTTCCGGGGAAGGGAAGGCGCAGGCCAGGGCGGCTACCGCCGCATGTGTCCGCGGCTGGTGCGGCGTACTCCGCAGGCGCGTCTCTGCGGGCACATACAGGTCCAGCAGTGTCGCGACCTCAAGGCCGGACGCCGGGACGGTCAAGCCGTGGGCAGGTCCGGGCGGCGCCGCCCGTGCCGAGTGGCGCTCTCATAGGCATGCCCTGCCCGGAGAACGGCGAGATCCGCGCGCGGCGCACCGATGAACTGCAGCCCCACGGGCAGACCGCCCGGGGTGAATCCCGCGGGAACCGAAAGGGCGGGCACGCCGAGGACGGATATGAGGTAGGCGGATCGCATCCAGTCCAGATAGGAGTGTGTGGGCCGGCCCGCGACCTCCCGGGGATACTCCAGCTCCGCGTCGAACGGCGTGACTTGGCTGACCGGGGTCAGGAGCAGGTCGTACCGGGAGAAGAAGTCCAGCGTGTCGAGGTACAGCCGGCTGCGGGTCACGGTGGCGGTGCGGAGGTCGGCGGCGGTCAGCCGGCGGCCCTGCTCGATGTTCTGGACGATGCTGGGCTTGAGAGCCTGCCGGTCGGAGTCGAGCAGGGCGCCGAGCGCCAGGGCGAAGCTGTGGGCCCGCAGCGTGCGGAAGGTGTCGTCGGCCCCGGTGAGGTCCGGGCAGGCGGTGTCGATACGGCAGCCGAGTTCCTCCAGGACCCTCAACTGCGGCTCCAGAACGGCGAGTACGTCCGGGTCGGCCGGGGCGTGGCCCCCGAGGTCCGGTGTCCAGGCGATGCGCAGACCGCGCAACTCGCCATCGAGGGGCACCCGGAACGCCTCGCCGGGGGTCTCCAGGCCGATGGGGCAGCGCGGATCCGGACCCGCCATCGCCGACAGCAACAGCGCCGTATCCGCAACGGTCCGCCCCATCGGGCCGGGGACCGACAGGGTGTCCCAGAGGTCGCCACCGGGGTGCCGGGGGACGCGTCCCGGCGTCGGCCGCAGCCCGACGACATTGCAGAAGGACGCGGGGTTGCGCAGTGAGCCGCCCATGTCACTGCCGTCGGCCAGGGGCTGCAGCCCGGCCGCGAGCGCCGCGGCGGCGCCGCCACTGCTGCCGCCCGCCGAACGTGTGGTGTCGTACGGATTGCGGGTGGTGCCGAAGACGGGGTTGAAGGTGTGGGAACCGGCGGCGAATTCGGGCACATTGGTCTTGCCGAGGCGGATGGCGCCGGCTCGCTGCAGCCTGTCGACCAGCAGTTCGTCCTCGTCGGGGACGTGGTCGGCGAAGAGCGGTGAGCCATGTGTGGTGCGCATACCGCGGGTGAGATGAGTGTCCTTGAAGGCGATCGGAAGCCCGTGCAGGGGTGGTACGGCGGCGCCCCGGACGAGGCGTTCGTCGGCGAGCGCGGCAGCGGAGAGCGCGCCCTCGGGGTCGAGGGTGACGAGGGCGTTGACAGTCGGATTGACCTGTTCGATGCGGTCCAGGTGCGCCTGGACGATCTCCCGGGCGGAGAGCTCGCGGCGGCGCAACCGGGCGGCGAGGTCGATGGCATCGAGCTGGTGGAGCGCTTCGGGCATGAAGACCTCGGAAGGTTGTTTCAGAGCGGCGAGGTACCGATGACAGTGCACGAGCGGATCGCCGAGGGGCTGCCCTCGGCGGCGCCGCTTGTGCGGTCGGCGGGGTCCGGATCCACGCTCACCACGGTACCCAGCGCCACTGACAACGCATCATGATCAGGCCTCCCGGCCTGGTCAGAGGCTTCTTCACCGGTTCGGTAGCGTGGTGGTCACCATGGACACTCCCGGAATGATCTCCTGCGACGACGAACTGCGGAACTGGCCGGCCGACGAAGACCAGGCGCGTGCGGTCCAGGACCGGTTGCGGCCCCACGTGCGGCTCGATGAACCCGGTCCGGAACCGGGGTTCGAGGGCACGGTCGTCGGGGTGGACGTCGCCTACGACGACGCACATGACGTCGTCGCCGCTGCCGCCGTCGCGCTGGACGCCCGTACGCGCGCCGTCGTCGACGAGGCGACCGCCGTGGGGCAGATCTCCTTCCCGTACGTCCCCGGACTGCTCGCGTTCCGTGAGATTCCCACCGTGCTCGACGCCCTCGCCCGCCTCACCCCCACCCCTGACCTCGTGGTCTGCGACGGTTACGGGCTGGCGCACCCGCGCCGCTTCGGGCTCGCCAGCCACCTGGGAGTGCTGACCGGGCTGCCCACCATCGGTGTCGCCAAGAACCCCTTCACGTTCCGCTACGAACTTCCCGGGCCGGGCCGCGGCGCCACCTCGCCTCTCCTGGACGGAGCCGAGGAGGTAGGCCGTGCACTGCGTACCCAAAGCGGCGTCAAGCCGGTCTTTGTCTCCGTGGGGCATCGCATCGATCTCGACCGTGCCTGCGCCCATACGCTCCACCTGGCAGCGCAGTACCGGCTTCCCGAGACGACCCGCGCCGCGGACGCCCTCTGCCGGAAGGCGCTCGCCGACGCCTGACGGGGTGGAGACGAGGAGTCGTTGACCGGACGACGGGCGGACACGCCGAGCGGGAGCGCATTCCCCGCTTGGCCCGTTCGGTAGACGGTGCGCCATCCGATGACGAAGGACGGCATGCCCGTCCTCACCGAAACTCCACCCTGACCGAGGAACGTGCGCTTCAGACGGCCCTCAGTGGTGCCAGGGCAGTTGAATCGGAGCGGCAGGGGCATGCCCGGTCACGAGCTGGGCCGCCAACTCGGCCAGGCCGAACGGGTAGATCGTCTCATCAGTGGCTGCCAGGTCAGCGAGGGGCCACCAGTGGTACCCGGCGTGGTACTTGCGCTCATTCGCCTCCTGGCCGGTCACATCGACTTGGTGGCTGGTGACACGAAGTGCAAAGAAGACGTCCCGGAAGATGCCTGCGGCCCATCCGACATCTGCGTATCCGGAGGTCTCCGCTATTGCTGATCCCAGGGCCTCAGGCTCCACGGACAGGCCCGTCTCTTCGCGAAGCTCACGGGCCGCCGCCTGCGCCAGTGTCTCCCCGTCCTCGACACCACCACCGGGAGTGCACCATCCGAGACCGCTCTCGGGATCGTCCGGGTCGACATGGAACTTCAGCAAGAGCAGGCGGTCCCGTGCGTCGATCAACAGAACACGGGCGGACTCGCGGCGACAACTTCCCTGATCGGGCATGTCGGCAGCGTAATCGGGGCGACGCCGGAAGGCTGTTGGGTTTCGCGCCGCCGGCAGGTCTCTTCCTTGAGCCCGGAAAGAGAGCCGGGGCTACTCCTGGACGACGCGGAACGTGATGCCCGCGTCCCGGAGGCGGGCCGTCAGTGCGTCTCCCATGGCCACCGCGGTCGTCACCTGGCCGGCCGTCTCCGGCAGCTCGTCGAAAGCCAGGCTGAGCGCCGCCTCGGCCAGCATCTTCGCCGTCTCGTCGTAGCCGGGGTCACCGCCCGAGACCTCGGTGATCAGGCGTTCGCCGCCGCCGGAGGCGACGAAGCGGACCTTGAACCAGCTGCGTGCGCGCCGCTCGGGGCCCGGCCCGTCGCCCGGTTCCAGACGCCGCGACAACCAGCGCCGCGCGGCCGGCACCTGGGCGAGTGCGCACAAGGCCCCCACCCCCATGGCGCCGCCCACGGCGATCGGCAGCCGTCGTACGCCTGCGTAGTGGCGATAGCGGAAGTCGGGCCCGTAACGGTCCAGCGCGGCGGCTGAGCGGGCGATGACCTGAGGATCGAGGGTCGGCAACGGCACACCCCAGGTGCGTGTTTCACCGCTCCGGAGAAGCGGTCCGAAGGGTGCCCGCACCGTACGGCCGACCGGTCGCGGCTCCGCCCGCTGCCGCTCGCGGGCGGCCCGCGCCATGGCAACCGGACGCGATGCGGCGGTCAGGGCCGAGGCCAGCGTGCCGCCGGAAAAGCCGGCGTTGGTCCGCACGAAGCCGTCGATGGTGACGGGGACGCCTTCGGGGAGGAGGCCCACCGTGAAGAGCACGCCCAGATCGTGCGGGACGGAGTCGAATCCGCAGGCGTGCACGAGGCGCGCACCGGAGGCGCGGGCCGTCGCATCGTGACGCACATACATCCGGTCGATGAACTCCGACTCACCGGTCAGATCGACATAGTCGGTGCCTGCCGCGGCGCACGCGGCGACCAGCGGCTCACCGTGGAGCAAATACGGCCCGACGGTCGTCACCAGCACTTTGGTACCGGCGGCGAGGGCGCGCAGCGCCTGTGGATCGCCGCTGTCGGCCCGCAGCAGTGGCAGGTCGGCGCAGTCCGGGTTGATCGCTGTCAGCCGGTCGCGCAGCCGCTCCAGCTTGGCGGTGTTGCGCCCGGCCAGCGCCCAGCGGCAGCCCCGGGGAGCATGCGCGGCCAGATAGGCGGCGGTGAGAGTGCCCGCAAAACCGGTCGCGCCGTAGAGGACGAGGTCATGGTCCCGTCCGGAGGTGTCCTGCCGTCGCATCGTGCGTCCTTTCGACCGCCCCACTGGGCACGGAGCCCGGACACGAGCCGGACACCAGGTAGTCACCGTCGCCCGTCAACGTACGCTCCCGGCCGCTGCCTTGGCTGCGGCCCCACGGACGCCAAGGAGTGTGGCACGCAGTCTTGACAAGGCATGGCGACCGGTCCAGATTCACCGATGGCACCGGCGACATAGGACGTCCCATGTCCGGCCCTGCTGCCCGACCGTCACCCAGCGGCTCGCCCGGCGACGCCGCGAACCGCACCGTCCGCCGATCACCGGAGGAGGCCGGACAGCCGTGACGACGCGTCACTCGGACCCGCCTGAGCACAGTCGGAAGTGGTGGCAGGAGGTCACCCCGGGCCAGTGGAAGGCGATGTTCGCCGCCTGGATCGGCTATCTCCTGGACGGCTTCGACTTCGTCCTGATCACCCTCGTGCTGACCGAAATCGCCGCCGAATTCCACCTGAACACCGCAACCGCCGCATCGCTGATCTCCGGCGCCTTCATCACCCGCTGGCTGGGCGGCGCCGTCCTGGGCGCGATGGGTGACCGCTACGGCCGCAAGACCGCCATGGTCACCAGCATCCTGCTGTATTCGCTGGGCACCTTCGCCTGCGGATTCGCCTGGGGCTACACCAGCCTGTTCGTCGCGCGGCTGGTGATCGGCCTGGGCATGGCGGGGGAGTACAGCGCCGGCGTGACGTATGTCCTGGAGAGCTGGCCCGTCCGATGGCGCAATCGCGCCTCCGGATTCATCATCTCCGGGTACGCCGGCGGAACCGTCCTCGCGGCCGAGCTCTACCGGTGGGTGGTCCCGCACTGGGGCTGGCGCTGGATGTTCTGGATCGGCGTCCTGCCCGTCCTGGTCGCCCTCTGGATGCGCAGATCGCTGCCGGAGGCCGGTGACTGGCAGCGGCAGATCGGCACCACCGGCACGGAAGGGGAACGTCCCCATCCTTTCCGGCCGTTGTTCACCGGCCGCATCCGGCCCTGGATCAATGCTGCCCTGGGGTCGGCGGCCTCGGTCGCGCTGTTCGGCGTCTTCACACCCGTCGGCGCGGGGGCCGTGCCAGGGCTGTCCGCCGTCGCGGCAGTGTGCCTGGTGGCATTCGCCGCGCAGCTCGGTGGCCGTCGCGGGTGGCTGCTGTATGTGGCCTTGATGGCGACCGTGTTCTGCGCTTTCCTCTACAGCTGGCCGATCCAGGCCCTGCTGCCCACCTACCTCAAGACCGACCTCGGGTACGCCCCCGGACAGGTCACCGACGTGATGTTCTACGCAGGCTTCGGCACCATGGCGGGCTGCTGGCTGGCGGGCTTCGCCGGCGACCGGTTCGGTACCCGCCGCGCCTATGCCGGCACCCTGCTGGCCTCCCTCGCCTTCGTCTTCCCGGTCTTCGCGGTGCAGGACAGCCTGCCGGCGCTCGGGGTACTGGTCTTCGGGCTGCTAGCCCTCGGCCAGGGCATCTCCGGCATCTTGCCGAAGTACCTCGCCGGCCACTTCCCGACCGCCACCCGCGCCGCCTCTCTGGGCTTCGTCTACAACGTCGGAGCCCTGGGCGGGGCGGTGGCTCCCGTCCTGGGAGCGCAGCTGGCCGAAGGCATGTCCCTGGGGCGGGCGCTGGCCGTGCTCACCTTCGGACTGACGCTCGTGGTCATCATCCTGGTGGGCGGCGACGTCCCCCGGCGGCTGGGCCGGCTGGTGGACCGTCAGGCGCCCGAAGAGCACCTTGTGCCCGAGGCCGGGGAAGGGGGGACGCCGCCGCGGCAGGCATCCGCTTCCACTCCCGCTCCTGCTTCCACCCCCGCTTCCACCACTCCCGCTTCCACTCCCGCTCCCGGGGAGGTGCCGCCGGACCCGGCGTAGCGGTGCTCCACCGGGCGCTGGGGGAGCAGACCCGGCGGAGGGGCGCCGGGCCGTTTCCGATGCGGAGGGGCGGTGGCTGGCGAGTTGCGGGGCGGACACGATGGCGTTGTCCCTCGGTCGGCCCGGCGTCCGGCGCTCCGCGGGCCGTTGTCAGTGGTCGCCGTTAGCGTGGAAGGCGTTGGGCGGCCCGCGCGTGACGAGCGCGGCGCCGGGCGGCGCCGCGGGCGGCGCCGTACGGGGGACGGATGTGGAGGAGCGGATGGCGAAGGTGGCAGGTCCGGCGGTGGTGCGTGAGCGGGTGCGCGAGTTCGCGCTCGGACTTCCCGGGGCCGTGGAGGAGTTCCCCTGGGGGGAGAGCGTCATCAAGGTCAACAAGAAGGTCTTCGTCTTCCTCGGCATCGACGACGGCGGCTGTCCGCGCGCGGTCACGCTGAAGCTGACGGATCCCGCAGCGCATGCCCATGCCCTGACCTTGCCCGGCGCCAAGCCCGCGGGTTACGGCCTGGGCAGGTCCGGATGGGTGCAGGTCCCGCTGGTGGAGCCGGGTGCTCCGCCGGCCGAGCTGCTCTGCGACTGGGCAGAGGAGTCATATCGCTGCATAGCCCCCAAGAAGCTCATCGCCGAGCTCGACGGGGGATAGCGGCGCAGCGGCAACAGGCGCGCAAAGGCCCGTGACGGCGATGGCAGTTCAGCATCGCCGTCACGGGCCTTCTGGCTGGTGCCACGTGGCACGGGGGTCTTGTGGAAAGTGGAACACGTTCTTAACATCGCGAGTGTTACATCAGAAGTGTCACAGTGCGGAAGGGCATGGGGCGCGATGACGGAGTCAGGGAACGGCCCGCTGAGCGGGGTGCGGGTGGTCGAACTCGCGGGCATCGGCCCCGGTCCATTCGCCGCCATGCTCCTGGCCGACCTCGGCGCGGATGTCGTCCGCGTCGACCGGCCCGGAGGCCCGGGGCTGGGCGTCGATCCGGCCTGCGACGTCACCAACCGAAACAAGCGCTCCGTGCTGGTGGACCTGAAGAGCCCCGAGGGGGTGGCGCAGGTCCTCGAACTCGCCGGGCGTGCCGATGTGCTGATCGAGGGGTACCGCCCGGGCGTGGCCGAACGGCTGGGGGTGGGCCCCGAGGAGTGCCTGGCGCGCAACCCCCGGCTGGTCTACGGCCGGATGACGGGCTGGGGACAGCAGGGCCCGCTCGCCGACACCGCCGGACACGACATCGGCTATATCGCCATCACGGGCGCCCTGGGCATGATCGGCCCGCCCGACGGCCCGCCCGCGATCCCCGCCAATCTCCTCGGTGACTACGCCGGCGGCTCCCTCTACCTCGTCATCGGTGTCCTCGCCGCCCTCCAGCACGCCCGCACCGAGGACGGAACGGGCCAGGTCGTCGACGCCGCCATCGTCGACGGCACGGCCCATCTGACGGCGATGATCCACGGCATGCTGGCGGCCGGCGGCTGGCAGGACCGGCGCAGCGCCAATCTCCTCGACGGCGGGGCACCCTTCTACGGCACCTACGAGACCGCCGACGGCGGCTATATGGCGGTGGGCGCGCTGGAGGCGCGGTTCTACGGCGCGTTCATCCGGCTGCTGGGCATCGAGCAGGAGGCACCCAGCCGCGACGACATGACTGCCTGGGGCGAGCTGCGCACCACCATCGCCGCCCGCTTCAAGACCCGTACCCGCGAGGAATGGACGGCGGTCTTCGCGGAGTCCGACGCCTGTGTGGCGCCCGTGCTCTCCCTGCGCGAGGCCCCGCAGCACCCACATCTCGCCGCCCGTGGCACCTTCGTCGAGCACGGTGGACTCACCCAGCCCGCACCCGCGCCGCGCTTCTCGCGCACTCCGGGCGCGGTACGCAGACCCCCCGCGCGGCCCGGCGCCGACCTGGTGGAGATCGCCCGTGACTGGCAGGTCCCCGGCCTCCTCGCCTCGCGCGCCGCCGCCGACCCGCCCGCCGGACCGGTCGGCGCCGGCCAGCAGGACACGGCCGGCTGATGGCACCCGCCACCACGCTCCCGTACGCGGCCGGCCCGCATCCGGCTGCCGAAGAGGCCGCGTCCTTCCCCAAAGGGCGGGCCGGCGACGGGTGGGGCGGGCGACTCGCCATGGGCGCCGCCCGGTGCCCTCCCGTGGGGCGGCCGGGGCCCCCACGCCGACCGACACCGTCAAGAACCGGCTCCGAGGAGGGCCCGCAGCGATGACCGCGCAGATGAAGCGCCAGATTTTCACCGAGGACCACGAGGCGTTCCGCAAGGTCGTACGGACCTTTTTGGCCAGGGAAGTGACGCCGTATTACGAGCAGTGGGAGAAGGACGGCATCGTCAGCCGGGACGCCTGGCGAGCGGCCGGCAAGCAGGGGCTCCTGGGGCCGGCGGTTCCCGAGGAGTACGGCGGGGGCGGGCAGCACGACTTCCGCTACAGCGCGGTGCTGGCCGAGGAATTCACCCGGGCGGGCGCGGCCGGGCTGGCCGTGGGCCTGCACAACGACATCATCGGCCCCTACCTGACGACGCTGGGCACCGAGGAGCAGAAGCGCCGCTGGCTGCCCGGCTTCTGCAGCGGCGAGATCATCACCGCCATCGCGATGACCGAGCCAGGGGCGGGCTCCGACCTGCAGGGCATCCGCACCCACGCCGAGGATGCCGGTGACCACTGGATCCTCAACGGATCCAAGACCTTCATCTCCAACGGAATCCTCGCCGACCTGGTCATCGTCGTGGCCAGAACGACACCGGAAGGCGGGGCCCACGGCCTGAGCCTGCTGGTCGTCGAGCGGGGTATGGCGGGCTTCGAGCGGGGCCGCAACCTCGACAAGATCGGACAGAAGTCCCAGGACACCGCCGAGCTGTTCTTCCACGACGTCCGCGTCCCCAAGGGCAACCTCCTCGGCACGCTGAACGGCGCCTTCGTCCATCTGATGACCCATCTCGCCCAGGAGCGGATGGGCATCGCCGTCGCCGCCATCGCCGGTGCCGAACACCTGCTGGAGATCACCAGCGAGTACGTCAAGGAGCGCGAAGCCTTCGGACGGCCGCTGGCCAAGCTCCAGCACATCCGCTTCGAGATAGCCGAGATGGCCACCGAATGTGCCGTCACCCGGGCGTTCCTCGACCGCTGTATCGCCGACCACTCCGCCGGCGCACTGGATGCGGTGCACGCCTCGATGGCCAAGTGGTGGGCCACCGAACTGCAAAAGCGCGTCGCCGACCGCTGTCTGCAACTCCATGGCGGCTACGGCTATATGGCGGAATACCGCGTGGCCAAGGCCTTCACCGACGGCCGTATCCAGACGATCTACGGAGGGACCACCGAGATCATGAAGGAGATCATCGGACGCTCCCTGCTCGGCTGACCGCGGACCGGCCCCGGTCCCCACCCGCTGCCCCTGCCTCCACCCTCATGCGAAAGGCTTGTTGACTTGAGTACCGAAGCGTACGTATACGACGCGATCCGCACCCCGCGCGGCCGCGGCAAGGCCAATGGCGCACTGCACGGCACCAAGCCGATCGACCTGGTCGTCGGCCTGATCCATGAAGTGCGCCGGCGCTTCCCCGGGCTGGACCCGGCCGCCGTCGACGACATCGTGCTCGGCGTCGTCGGGCCGGTCGGTGACCAGGGGTCCGACATCGCCCGGATCGCGGCGATCGCCGCCGGGCTGCCCGACACCGTGGCCGGCGTCCAGGAGAACCGCTTCTGTGCCTCGGGTCTGGAGGCCGTCAACATGGCGGCCGCCAAGGTGCGTTCCGGCTGGGAGGACCTGGTCCTGGCGGGCGGCGTCGAATCCATGTCCCGGGTCCCGATGGCCTCCGACGGCGGCGCCTGGTTCGCCGACCCGATGACCAACTTCGACACCGGCTTCGTCCCGCAGGGCATCGGAGCCGACCTGATCGCCACGATCGAGGGCTACACCCGCCGGGACGTCGACGAGTTCGCCGCGCTCTCCCAGGAGCGCGCCGCCGAGGCCTGGAAGGACGGCCGCTTCGACCGCTCCGTCGTCCCGGTACGCGACCGCAACGGCCTGGTCGTCCTCGACCACGACGAGCACATGCGCCCCGGCACCACCGCCGACTCGCTGGCCGGCCTCAAGCCGTCCTTCGCCACTATCGGTGACGCCGGCGGCTTCGACGCGGTCGCCCTGCAGAAGTACCACTGGGTCGAGAAGATCGACCATGTCCACCACGCCGGCAACTCCTCCGGCATCGTGGACGGCGCGGCGCTCGTCGCCATCGGCTCCAAGGAGGTCGGCGAGCGCTACGGCCTGACCCCCCGGGCCCGTATTCTCTCCGCCGCGGTCTCCGGCTCCGAGCCGACGATCATGCTTACCGGCCCCGCGCCCGCCAGCCGCAAGGCCCTCGCCAAGGCCGGGCTGACCATCGACGACATCGACCTGGTCGAGATCAACGAGGCCTTCGCCGCCGTCGTGCTGCGCTTCGTCAAGGACATGGGGCTGAGCCTGGACAAGGTCAATGTCAACGGCGGCGCCATCGCCCTGGGACACCCCCTCGGCGCCACCGGCGCGATGATCCTCGGCACCCTGATCGATGAGCTGGAGCGGCAGGACAAGCGCTACGGCCTGGCCACCCTCTGTGTCGGCGGCGGTATGGGCACCGCCACCGTCATCGAGCGCCTCTGACCCTCGTCCTACCCACTACGGAGTACGCACCATGAGTGAATCCGCTGCTGTGTCGACCATTCGCTGGGAACAGGACGAGACCGGCATCGTCACCCTGGTCCTGGACGACCCGGACCAGTCCGCCAACACCATGAACAACGCCTTCAAAACCTCCCTCACCGCGGTCGCCGACCGCCTGGAGGCCGAGAAGGACAGCATCCGCGGCATCATCTTCACCTCCGCCAAGAAGACCTTCTTCGCCGGCGGCGACCTGCGCGACCTGATCGCCGTCACCCCCGACACGGCCCAGCAGGCCTTCGAGTCGGGCAACGGCATCAAGCGCGACCTGCGCCGCATCGAAACCCTCGGCAAGCCCGTCGTCGCCGCGGTCAACGGCGCGGCGCTGGGCGGCGGTTACGAGATCGCGCTGGCCTGCCACCACCGCATCGCCCTCGACACCCCCGGCACCAAGATCGGCCTGCCCGAGGTCACCCTCGGCCTGCTGCCCGCAGCCGGCGGCGTCACCCGTACGGTCCGGCTGCTCGGGATCGCCGACGCGCTGCTGAAGGTGCTGCTCCAGGGCACCCAGTACAACGCCACCCGCGCCAAGGACGCCGGGCTGATCCACGATGTCGCGGCCACGCCGGAGGAGCTGCTGGCCAAGGCCCGCACCTTCATCGACGAGCACCCCGAGTCCCAGCAGCCCTGGGACGTCAAGGGCTACCGCATCCCCGGCGGCACCCCCGCCCAGCCGAAGTTCGCGGCCAACCTCCCGGCGTTCCCCGCCAACCTCAAGAAGCAGCTCAACGGCGCGCCCTACCCCGCCCCTCGCAACATCCTCGCCGCGGCGGTGGAGGGCTCCCAGGTCGACTTCGAGACCGCGCAGACCATCGAGGCGCGCTACTTCGTCGAGCTGGTGACCGGCCAGATCTCCAAGAACATGATCCAGGCGTTCTTCTTCGACCTGCAGGCCGTCAATTCCGGCGCCAACCGGCCCAAGGACATCGCACCCCGCAAGGTCGAGAAGGTCGCGGTCCTCGGCGCCGGCATGATGGGCGCGGGCATCGCCTACTCCTGTGCCAGGGCCGGAATGCAGGTCGTCCTCAAGGACATCACCCCGGAGGCGGCGCAGAAGGGCAAGGCGTACGCGGAGGGGCTGCTCGCCAAGGCGCTTTCCCGGGGCCGTACGACCGAGCAGAAGCGCGACGAGCTGCTGGCGCGCATCACGCCCACCGCCGAGCCGGCGGACCTCGCGGGCTGTGACGCCGTCATCGAGGCGGTCTTCGAGGACGTGGCCCTCAAGCGCAAGGTGTTCAAGGAGATCCAGCACATCGTCGCCCCCGACGCGCTGCTGTGCTCCAACACCTCCACCCTGCCCATCACGCTGCTGGCCGAGGGCGTCGAGCGCGACCAGGACTTCATCGGACTGCACTTCTTCTCGCCGGTCGACAAGATGCCGCTGGTGGAGATCATCAAGGGGGAGCGGACCGGCGACGAGGCACTGGCCCGCGCCTTCGACCTGGTCCGCCAGATCAAGAAGACCCCGATCGTCGTCAACGACTCGCGCGGCTTCTTCACCTCCCGCGTCATCGGCCACTTCATCAACGAAGGCGTGGCGATGATCGGCGAAGGCGTCGACCCGGTCTCCGTCGAGCAGGCCGCGGCCCAGGCCGGCTACCCGGCCAAGGTGCTGTCCCTGATGGACGAGCTGACCCTCACCCTGCCGCGCAAGATCCGCGAGGAGACCAAGCGGGCGGTCGAGGAGTCCGGCGGCGACTGGCAGCCGCACCCGGCCGACGCGGTGATCGACCGGATGGTCGACGAGTTCGGCCGTCCCGGTCGCAGCGGTGGCGCGGGCTTCTACGAGTACGGAGACGACGGCAAGCGCGCCGGCCTGTGGCCCGGTCTGCGCGAGCACTTCACCAAGAAGGACGCCGCCGTTCCGTTCCTCGACATGCAGGAGCGGATGCTCTTCTCCGAGGCCCTGGACACCGTCCGCTGCTTCGAGGAGGGCGTGCTCACCTCCGTCGCCGACGCCAACATCGGCTCCATCTTCGGCATCGGCTTCCCGGGCTGGACCGGTGGCGTGATCCAGTACATCAACGGCTACCGGGGTGGGCCGGGGCAGGAAGAACTCGTCGGGCTGCCCGGGTTCGTAGCCCGCGCGCGCGAGCTGCAGGCGGCCTATGGAGACCGGTTCGCGCCGCCGGCGCTGCTGGTCGAAAAGGCCGAGAAGGGCGAGAAGTTCAGCGACTGAAGGGCCAGGGACTGCCAGGCCAGGGCCCAACCGGCCACGGACTGCCAGGCCAGGGCCCAACCGGCCACGGACTGACAGGCCACGGACCGACCGGTCAGGGACCGACCGGTCAGGGACCGACCGGTCAGGGACCGACCGGTCAGAGGGGCGGGCCCGGCGGCCCGCCCCTCACCCCGGCGAGGTGCGGCCGCCTCCCGGCCCCTGGTCGCCCTCCTTGCCGAACGACTCCCGCAGCTCCTGCTTCATCGACCGCTGGAAGGCGGTGACCAGGGCCTGCACCACCATCGGCTGCATATGAGCCGAGAGCGACTTCATCCGCGCCATTTCCTCCTCGTCCGGTCCGCCGTCCCGGTACGGCTCCCACACCTCGTCCTTGAAGAGCCTGCTGAGCTCCCGGGCCGCCGAGCGGGTGTGCTCGATGACGACGGTGCGCGCCGCGATGATCGTCTCCAGTGCGATCGGGACGTCCAGCAGCCGGGCGCCCAGGTGCAGCAGACCCGGATCGACCCGGAAGACCTGCGGGTCATCGGTCCGTACGAGCACATTCATGGCCGCCAGCCGGTCCAGATCTTCCTCGGTCAGCGCCCGGCCGGCCCGCCGCTCCAGCTGGGCGCGGGTGGCGTCCTCCGCCTTGTCCGGAATCCAACTCGCCACCAGCGCCCGGTGGATGGCCAGATCCTGGGCGCTCAGATCCGGCGGCAGCTGCTCCAGATAGCGTTCGATGGCGGAGAGCGTCAGCCCCTGGTGCTGCAGTTCCTCGATGAGCGCGAGCCGTGAGAGGTGGTCGGCACCGTAGCGGCCGACCCGGCGCGGACCGATCTCCGGCGGCGGCAGCAGGCCGCGTGTGCTGTAGAAGCGGATGGTGCGGACGGTGACGCCGGCGCGGGCGGCCAGTTCGTCGACCGTCAGGTCGGTGGCGGTCTCCCTCATGTTCAACAGTATTGCTGTCTCACCACTCCTGTGAAACCTTCCGAACCCTTCTACCCCTTCTTCACCGCCCCGTAGTGCGGTCGGGCCGATGGGTGACCGCCCCGAGCGCAGGCTCAGCGGCGGTGCGCCGGCGGGGCCCTCCGTGCCGATGCCGCTGGAGATGGAGCGGCCGGGCCGGGCCGGGCATCGTGATCATGGATGCCCGGAGGCTGACCGGGATGCCGGGCCCGTGGAGCCGGTGGCCGACCCCGACGGGTCCGTGGAGCCGGGCCCCGTCCGAGTGGCGGTACGGCATCCAGGGGGCCTTGCCCGGGCCTGTCGGGCCTCCGGGGGCGCATGCGGAGGCCGAGCGGGCCGTCGCGGTGGCGAATGCGCCTCTCAACCGGGCCGAACAGGTCAAGAATTTTTGATTGCGGGGCCGCGAGAAGAGTCCGGAATCGGGTGAAGTGACGCCCTCCCTGAAACTTCCCCGAAACTTTGCTGCCAGATATATCGCGTCAAATATGGACAAATCTTGGATGGCCTATACACGCTGTGATCTTGCCCACAGACGGGGGAGCGCTCTTCAGGGAAGGTGTGCCGTCGGCCGTCCGCGCGATCTGCGGGACTTCTGGCCATGGCTTCAGCGCCTGCCCGAAAGCGAGATGCACCACCAGTGAGCACAGAAACCGTCACCGAGACAGCCCACGGGTCACCTGACGGGGGGAGCGGCGCGCAGCAGGACGCGGGCGACGCGGGCTACAGCAAGGGCCTCAAGGGCCGGCACATCAACATGATCGCCATCGGTGGAGCGATCGGCACCGGCCTGTTCCTGGGCGCCGGTGGCCGACTGCACTCCGCCGGTCCCGCGCTGGCCATTGCCTATGCGGTCTGCGGCCTCTTCGCCTTCTTCGTCGTCCGGGCCCTGGGCGAGCTGGTGCTGCACCGCCCGTCGTCGGGTTCGTTCGTCTCCTACGCCCGCGAGTTCCTGGGGGAGAAGGGCGCCTACGTCGCCGGCTGGATGTATGTCGTCAACTGGTCGACGACCGGTATCGCCGACATCACCGCGATCGCGCTCTACACCCACTACTGGAGCTTGTTCACCAATATCCCGCAGTGGGTCATGGCGATGATCGCGCTGGCGGTCGTCCTGACGGTGAACCTGATCTCGGTGAAGATCTTCGGTGAGCTGGAGTTCTGGTTCGCGATTATCAAGGTCGCGGCGCTGGTCGTCTTCATGTTCATCGGCATCTTCCTGCTGGCCACCCAGCACCCGGTCGACGGGCACACGCCGGGCATGAGTCTGCTCACCGACCACGGTGGTCTCTTCCCGACCGGCCTGCTGCCGGTGGTGATCGTGCTCCAGGGCGTGGTCTTCGCCTACTCCGCCGTGGAACTGGTCGGTGTGACCGCCGGTGAGACCGGTGAGCCGGAGAAGGTCGTGCCGAAGGCCGTCAACTCCATCATGTGGCGAGTGGGCGTCTTCTACGTCGGCTCGGTGATCCTGCTGGCCATGCTGCTGCCGTGGAACAAGTACACCGGCGACGAGAGCCCCTTTGTCACCGTGCTGTCCAACGTCGGTGTGCCGGCGGCCGGCGATGTGATGAACCTCGTGGTGCTGACCGCGGCGATGTCCAGCCTGAACTCCGGGCTCTACTCGACCGGCCGCATCCTGCGCTCCATGTCGATGGCGGGCTCCGCGCCCAAGTTCGCCGGCCTGATGAACCGCAACCAGGTGCCGTACGGCGGCATCATGCTCACCTCCGCGGTGTGCGTGCTGGGTGTCGGGCTCAACTACGTCATGCCGGGCGAGGCGTTCGAGATCGTGCTGAACATCGCGGCGCTGGGCATCATCAGCACCTGGTGCACGATCATGGTCTGCCACATGGTGTTCGTGCGGCGGTCGAAGGAGGGCCTGGTCGAGCGCCCGCGCTTCCGGCTTCCGGGCACGCCGATCACCGATATCGCCACCATCGCCTTCCTGCTCGGCGTCATCGTCCTGATGTGGTTCGACGACGGTGTCGGCCGGCAGACCGTGATGCTGATCCCGGTCCTCGCCGTCGCGCTGGTCGTCGGATGGTTCGCGGTCCGGGGCCGGGTGAGCCGGATCGCCGAGGAGCGCGCGCTGTCGAAGTAGTCGCGCAGTAACGCACGCCTGCGGAATCAAGGGCGGGGGGGGGGGGGGGGGGGGGGGCCCCCCCCCCCCCCCCCCCCGCGGGGGGGCCGGGGGCGGCCCGGCCCCGGGGGGGGGGGGGCGCCCGCCCCCCCCCCCCCCCCCCCCCCCCCCCCCCCCCCCCCCCCCCCCCCCCCCCCCCCCCCCCCCCCCCCCCCCCCCCTTCCGCCTTGGTGAGAAGCGGCCGGAGACGGGCCCTGCGGTGGTCCGATCCTCGCTCCCGCCCTCGCTCCTCTCCTCGGCCGGGTCCTCCCGGCTCGGCCAGGTCCTCCCGGCCCCGGTCGATTGTCAGTGGCCGCCCTTACCGTGGAGACATGACGGAGAACACGGGGATCTCATACGTCAAGGGGGACGCCACAGCGCCGCACGGCAAGGGCGTCAAGGTGATCGTGCATCTCTGCAACGACATGGGCGGCTGGGGCAAAGGCTTCGTGCTTGCGCTCTCCCGGCGCCGGCCCGGGCCGGAGGCCGCCTACCGCCGGTGGCACCGCGAGCGTGCGCGCAACGACTTCGGGCTGGGCGCTGCCCAGTTCATCCAGGTAGCCGAGCGGCTCACCCGGCGCGGCATACGGGCGACGGTCTACGACCGCTGAACCCTCCTGGTCGCCGCCCTCGACCGCAGTACGGCAGCGATTCAGCTGCCGATCAGCGGATAATGATCGGAGAGATCGGTGTAGGTGTATTCCCTGCCCCAGCTGGAGACGGTCCAGGGCGCCGACTCCTCCTGGACCACGGTGTTCCGCCAGCCGGCGGGCCGGGTGTGACCATTGCGGTGGAGGACATAGTCGAGGTCTTCGCGGGGGTCGTTCGGGTAGCGGTACTTCGCGATCGAGTTTTCCTGGGTGTCGAAGGAGTAGGGGTGGCCCGTGCGACTGTCGGCCGGCGCCAGATCGGCGTTGCGGAGCAGTGCGTCGTATTCGGCGCCGTGTGAGTCGATGTTCAGATCGCCGGCCACCACCACCTCTTCGTCCGCCGGGATGTTCTTGGCGTCGAGAAAGGCGTCCATTTCCTTGAGCTGCTTGGCGCGGTCCGCGGCCGCTTCGCCTGCCTTGCAGCCCGAGTCGGTGGACTGGGTGTGGGTGCCGACGACATGCACTTCGGTGCCGTTGACGTCCAACACCGCATAGACGAAGCCCTTGTTGGAGAAGTAGTCCGAGCCGCAGGCGTCCTTGTAGATGTACTGCTCCTTGCGCAGGACCGGCCACTTGCTCAGCAGGGTCACCCCGCCGTCCTCCGGGGTGACGGCGGAGTAGGCGCCGCCAGTGGCGTCCCAGCCGCTCCTGCTCCGGCCCACCACGGGGGTCTGGTACGGATACTGCGCCGCGGCCCGGGATTTCAGTGCATCGGAGGAGGAGTTGTCGAAGGCTTCCTGGAGGACGACGACGTCATTGCCCTGGAAGAAGTCCGCGGCCGCGAGTGCCTGGGTGCGGTGGTCCTGGCCCCAGTTGGGGTAGAGACTTTTGCTCATGAGGAAGGTGTTGTAGCTGAGCACCTTGAGACGCGGGGCGCCGGCGGCCGACGCGGGCGGGGCGGCGGCCACTGTGACAGCGGCAAGCGTTGCGGCGAGGACGGCGATCCGGGACGTGCGCAGCGATGAGTGCGGCACTGAATCTCCCTGTGGGGATGGGGACTTGATCCGGCGACGCCTATCCAATCAGCTGGTGTTACTTCTAGGTAACCTCTTGGGGGGTGCGAGATGGACAGCCCGAAGCTCTGGCCGCTGATGTCGTGGGGACTGAACGGTCCACCAGCGGTCGGTATACCCGCGCCTCCGTCTGGGGCCTGGGCCGCCGGCGGGCCTGGATCACGGGCGTTCCCGGGTCACGGGCACGGCTGCCGGACCGTGGGAACCGGGCTGCAGGCGGTGTGTACGGCAGCCAAGGCGGTGACGATGCTCTGGGTCCACGAGAGCATGGCCCGTTCCCGTGTTGCCGGATCGTCGCAGGCCGGGCGGCCGAAGGCGCCGCAAGCGCTTTGCTGGGTGAGAAGAAAAGCGAGCGCGTCGCGGGTGATGCGGTGCTGTGCCCGGCCGGCGCGAGCCCAGTCCCGGACGAGGGCGGCGATGTGCCCCAGGTGGTAGTTCTTCCAGGCGTGGGGCAGGCCGGCGGCTGCCGTCTGTGACACTGAGTGCGGTGCGTCGGCTTTCTCGTGTCCCATGGCGGCCGCACACCCGGGGGAGATCAGCCCCAGGTCGACGAGGCGTCGGGCGTTGCGCGCGGCCTGCGGCGGAACCCTCTCCAGGAGTTCGACGGCAGCGGCGGCGGACTTGAGGAAGGCGTCGAGTGAGGCACACGTGATCTCGTGAGTCCGCAGACCGAACGCGAACTCACCCACGACCTCCATCCCGTGTCCCTGCCACACGTCCGCTTCCGCGTCCGCGAGGCGTTCGGAGAAATCCAGGAGCAGGGGACGGGCGAGCTCGGGTTCACCCAAGGCCGCGGCTGCATGCGCGACAGCCGCCGCGGCCGGCAGGTGCGTGAGAGGGGGATGGCGCCGGGTCGTGTCGGCCAGCCACACCACTGCCCGCCGCAGCGGCTCCTCCACGGCCAGGTGGGGCTTCGGTGTGGACGGCCGGCGCCTCCGCACCACCCTGGGGCTGCGGTCCAGGAGCGCGGCCAGGGCGGCGACGATGGTGGTGTGGTAGCCGGTGGCCCAGTGTGCGTATGCGTCATCCCCGTCGGCGAGTTCGGGGTGGACCACACCCGGGGGCCCGTTGACCCGTCCGTCGGCCTCTTGCGCCGCCGTGAGGAATTCCCAGGCCCGGCGGGCCTCCCGGGAGTCCCGCACTCCGAGGCACAGCAGACAGCACAGGAGTTCCCCCACCAGGTCGGCGTTCTCCTGGCCGAGGGTGAGAGAGAGCAGAGCTTCGAGCAGTTCCACCGCCGTGCCCGGGTCGAAGTCCCGTGGCCAGCGGGGCTCGCGGAGGCCGAAGTCCGTGGCGTAGAAGATCGTGTGCGTGATGGCGTAGATGTCGCGGTCGGTGAGCTTGGTGATATTCGGGCTGTTGCAGAGCAGGGTGAACGGCAGGACGTCGTCCATGGCCGGCAGCGTGTGGCGGACGCCGCACAGTTCCAGGGTGTGCAGCAGATCGAGCTGGCGGTACGGGATCCGTTCAAAGACCGTTGCGTACCCTCCGGCCGCGGCCTGCGTGATGACGTGCCGGAATTCCGGGTCCTCGCGTCCGCAGAGCCGGAGTGCCGCGTAGGTCCCCGCGTACAGCAGGAGGGCCGCTTCGTCCCGGGCGATCAGCTCCCGGTAGGAGGGGCGGGCCGTGATCTCCTCGATCCGAGTGAGGAGGGCCGCGTAGTCGCGCTCCAGCGGCTCCGGGGCGAGGCGCGCCCGCAGCCCCACGAGGAAGGCGGTTTCGATGAGGGCCTTGCGGGCGAACAACACCCGGTCCGTGGCGGCCCCGGCTGGATCGATCAGATGGCGGCGCGCAGCGAGCCAGGCGACTGCCCGGGTCTCCACCGCGCGCCTTTGTGACATGCCGTCACCGGGTTGCGTCGTGTCCATCGGATGCCTCCCGGCGATCGATGCAGTCAACGGTCAGTTGCGCGCAGCGGCGTCGTCGGGCTCCGCGACCTGGTTGGCGACCACCAGGACGTAGCGCTCCCAGGCGAGCACGTAGCCGGCCACATCGTCGATCTGGCTGACCTGATCGACGACTCGCTCCAGCGGAACGCTGAGGTCGACGAGCCCGCTCGTTCTCAGGAAGTCGAGTGCCTTGCGAGCGTCAATCGGAGGGGGAGGGCAGGACATGTGTTTGCTCCTTTTGGGTGGTTCGGACAGATGTCGCGAGTGTCGCGTTCCGTGATGCCCTTGTCACTATCTGCGCCCGGGCAGGAAATACGGTCATGCCATCGACCCAGCTCATGGGGGTTTATCTCAAGTCAAAATCACCCTTACGGGCTAATGTCGCCCAAGGGGGGGATGGTGACTGGGGTGTGGCGTGTGGCGGGATGCCAGGTGGAGGTGTATTTTCCGGCCGCCCTGCTCGGGCTCGCTGCCCCCGCTCCGTGCGCGCGCCTCCCGTCGGTCGCGCTGTCGCCCCCCGTTGCCGAGTGCGTCGAGTGGCCCCGCGGAAGCCGGTGGCCTCCCCGGGGGTAGGGCAGGGACGGCCTCCCCGCGGCGGCGCAGTGGCCTGCGGCGGTCTTTCTGCAGCGGGTTGTTAGTAGCGGCCTGTCTGTAGTGGACGGCCTGCAGTGGTCCGCCTGCAGTGGCCCGCCTGCAGCGGTCCGCCTGCAGTGGCCCGCTTCCGGTGTGCACGCCCCCGTCCGAGAGCAACTCGCCTGCGCACAAAGCTCGTTCGATGCCGACCTGGCCGGTCGCGTCCATGTGGCAAGGCGTTGGCGGGCCGCGCAGTCGGCCGGGCGCACCCCGCGCATCCGTCAGTCAACGAGCTCGCCGTATCATGATTAATGACATGAATACGGTAGAAATGCATCCAAAGCCCCCGCCGGTCGGAGGTGTGCTCTGGTCGTTGGCCGGTGACATCCGCATCCTGCTGACCCTGCCGGCCGCGCTGACCATGCAGGTCGCGCACCCGGCGGTGGGTGCCGGAGTGGATGACCACTCAGTGTTCCGTACGGACCCGTGGGGGCGAGGGGAGCGATCCCTGACCTCGTTGCAGCTATGGGTGTACGGAGGTGAGGGCGCGGCCGCGGAGGGGCGCAGGCTGCGGCAGCTGCACAAGACCATTCAGGGTACCGACGCCCACGGCCGCAAGTATCACGCGCTCACCCCCGCCTACTACGCCTGGGTGCACGCCACCGGCTACCCCGTCTTCCGGAACGCGCAGCGCTATCTCGGGCGCCCCTTCACCGAGGCGCAGGAGCGGCAGCTGTATGCGGAATGGCTCCAGGTGGGGCGGATCCTGGGGATTCACGACCGCGATATGCCGCAGTCCATCGAGGAGTTCTGGCCGTATTACCAGAAGGTTCTTGACAACGTACTCGAAGAGACCGTTGTGGTGCGGGAGTTGGTGGCGAGGGATCCGTCGTTGCCGGTCCCGGACCGTGGTCCGCGGTGGCTGCGGCTGCTCCTCCGGCTGACCTGGCCGTGGCTGTGCCCGCGGTTCGCCCGCTTCCGGCGCTTCCTCACGATCGGCCTGATGCCGCCGGAGGCCCGTTGCGCCATCGGACTGGATTGGACGGACGCACAGGAGCGCCGGCTGCGCCGCTTCGGGCGGGTCGTCCGCGCCGTGGTCCCGGTGCTTCCTGAGCGCCTGCGCTTCCTGCCGGTCGCACGCCGGGCCCGGCAGGCGGCGCGCAGGCAGGCGGCGCGCGGGCGCGCGGCGCCCAGGTAGACAAGGCGAAGCCGGCCGGAGCCCGGGGGATCACCCGGGGCTCCGGCCGGATCGCTGTCACGGGCGCCCGAGCGGGCGCCCGTGTGCCGCGTCAGTGCCGGTGCACGTCGTGCGTGGCCGCGATCTGCTTCCACGACTTGGGCTCGGCGACCGGCGACTTCCCCGCGCCGAATGCCTGCTTGCCCGCGCCCACCGCGGGCTTGGACGGCTGGAACAGCCAGGTGTCGAAGAACCCGGCAAGCTTCTTGCCGGACTTCTTCTCGGCGAACTTCACGAAGTCCGCCACCGAGGCGTTGCCGTACCTGTGCTCCGTCGGCCAGGACTTGAGGAGCCCGAAGAAGACCTTGTCGCCGACCTTGGTGCGGAGCGCCTGGAGGGCCAGCGCGCCACGGTCGTAGACGGCGTCGTCGAACTGGTTCTCCGCGCCGGGGTTGCCCGGCTTGACCTTCCAGAACGGATCATCGGCCGGGTGCTGGGCGTAGACGTAGTCCGCGAGCTCCTGAGCGGTACCCTCGCCCTCCTTCTCCGACCACAGCCACTGGCTGTACGAGGCGAAGCCCTCGTTGATCCAGATGTCCTTCCAGTCCTTGAGCGAGACGCTGTCGCCGTACCACTGGTGGGCCAGCTCGTGCACCACGACGGAGACGTTCGTGCCACGGTCGAAGGCCTTCTCGCCGTAGAACGGGCGGGTCTGGGTCTCCAGTGCGTAGTGGGCCGGAACGTTCGGCACATAGCCGCCCACCGCATTGAACGGGTAGCGGCCGAAGACGCTCTCCAGCCACTCGGTGGCCTCGGCGGTGCGCTCGATGCTGGCCCGGGCCGAGTCCGCGTTCGCGCCGAGGTCCTTGCTGACCGCGTTGATGACCGGAAGGCCGTTCGCGGTCGTGTCGGTGGTGATGTCGAACTTGCCGACGGCCAGCGTCGTGAGGTACGTCGCCTGCGGCTTGTCCGAGCGCCAGTTGTAGCGCGTCCAGCCCAGCTTGGAGGACTGCGAGGCCAGCACGCCGTTGCTCAGCGCCTGGGTGCCGTCCGGGACCGCGACCGAGATGTCGTAGGTCGCCTTGTCGGTGGGGTGGTCATTGCTCGGGAACCACCACACGGCGGCGTCCGGCTCCTGGGCGATCACCCCGCCGTCGGGTGTACGGGCCCAGGCGCTGTAGTTGTCGATCTTCAGCTCGGAGGGCTTGCCCGCATAGCGCACCACGACGCTGATCTGCTTGCCCTTCTCCAGCGGCGTGGCCGGGGTGACCTCCAGCTCGTGCTTGCCGGACGTGGCGAAGGAGGCCTTCTTGCCGTTGATCCGGATCTCGCTGACCTTGAGGCCGAAGTCCAGGTTGAAGCGCGAGAGGTCCTGGGTGGTCTTGGCGAGCAGCGTCGCCGTGCCCTCCAGCAGGTCCGTCTTGGGCTGGTACTTGAGTCGCAGGTCGTAGTGGGAAACGTCGTATCCGCCGTTTCCGCTCTCGGGGTAGTAGCTGTCGCCCACACCCGGAGCGCCCGGGGTGAAGCCGGCCGCGGAGGCCGGGATCGCCAGCAGCAGGCTGAGTGCGGCGGCACCCGGTACCAGGAGTCTGTGACGCACGAGTCCTCCAACTCGTAGGGGGATGGCTCTCGTCAGACCCTATGCACGGAGGAGCAGCGGCGTCATGTACATGGCCTTATCTGACACATGACCGACATGAACCCCACCCCCAGGCCCCGTTGGCCGGCCGGTCGCTGCGGGCCGGCAAGGCTTCCCGTGGGGCGCCGCCCCCCGGCCACGTTCTGCGGTGCCGCTGCCTCCGCGACGGACGCGGCCGCCGGGGTTGCGGGACAGGCTCTTACGCACGGGAGTTGAGCCGCGCTACCGTCCGCCCGTGACGAATCCTGCGCGGATCCTCCGCACCCCCTTCACCGTGCTCGTGGCGGCGACCGTCGCCGCCCTGCTGTCCGCTCTGATCGGGCCGCCCGCCGCGCAGGCGGCGCCCCGCGAGAGCAGACCCGTCTACTCCTACGACCACGCGATACGCGAATCGGTCTGGGTGGACACACGGCTCGACGGCGACGCGGACGGGAGGACCGACCGCGTCGCCGTCGACATCGTGCGGCCCGCCGAACCCGCACAGCAGGGGCGCCGGATCCCCGTGATCATGGACGCCAGCCCGTACTACTCCTGCTGCGGCCGCGGCAACGAGAGCCAGAAGAAGACCTACGACGACCACGGCCGGCCGGTCCAGTTCCCGCTCTACTACGACAACTACTTCGTGCCGCGGGGCTATGCGACCGTCCTCGTCGATCTCGCGGGGACCAACCGCTCGGACGGCTGCATCGATGTCGGCGGCCGCTTTGACATCGGGTCGGCCAAGGCCGTGATCGACTGGCTCGGCGGCAGAGGCCGCGCCTATACCGCCCGTACGGGAGGCACCCCCGTCACCGCCGACTGGTCCGACGGCAGCACCGGCATGATCGGCAAGAGCTGGGACGCCACCATCGCCAACGGCGTCGCGGCCACCGGCGTCAAGGGGCTGAAGACCATCGTCCCGATCGCCGGTATCTCCTCCTGGTACGACTACTACTTCGCCCAGGGCGCCCCGCTCTACGACTCGGGCCCCGACGCCCTCGCGGATCTGGTCAACAGCCCCGATGCCCACAAGCGCTGTGCCGCGATGCACAAGAGACTCGCCGACGGAGCGCCGCGCAGCGGCGACGGACCGGTCTGTGGACCGAGCGCGACTATGTGCGGCGCGCGGACAAGGTCCGGGCCAGCGTCTTCATGGTGCACGGCATGCAGGACCTCAACGTCCGCACCCGGCACGCCGGGCAGTGGTGGGACGCGCTCGCCCGGCATGGCGTCGAGCGCAAGATCTGGCTCTCCCAGACCGGGCACGTCGACCCCTTCGACTACCGCCGCGGGGACTGGGTCACCACCCTGCACCACTGGTTCGACCACTACCTGATGGGCTACGACAACGGCATCGACCGCGCCCCGATGGCCGACATCGAGCGGTCTCCCGGCACCTGGTCCACCGACCCGCAGTGGCCCGCTCCCGGTACCCGGACCACCACCCTGCGGCCGCGCGGCGGCAGCGCGCCCGGCGTCGGCGTGCTGGGCACCGCCAAGGCGCCGCACGGCGCGAGTGCGGCCTTCACGGACGACCCGAAGCTGAGCGAGGCCGACTGGGCGGCCCGGATCGATGAACCGACGCCCGCCAAGGCCGGATTCAGCACGGCCCCGCTGCGCGCCCCGCTGCGGCTGTCCGGCTCCGGCAAAGTGACGGTGACCGCCACCCCGAGCACGTCGACCGCCCATCTCTCCGCCGTTCTCGTGGACCTCGGCCCCGACACCATCCGCAACTACGCGGCCGACGGCGAGGGCATCACCACCCTCGGCAAGCGCACCTGCTGGGGCGCCGGAACCCCGGGCGACACCGGCTGCTTCAAGGAGACCGCGGCCGACACCCGGAAGGTCGGATACACCGTCTTCAGCCGCGGCTGGGCCGACCTCGGCACCTACGCCGACCCCCGCAAGGGCCGCCCCCTCACCCCGGGCAAGCGCTACACCCTCACCCTGGATCTGGCCGCGAGCGATCACGTCGTGCCCGCCGGACACCGGCTTGCGCTCATCGTGGCCGGAACCGACGCCGGCCTGATCGACCCGCCCGCGTCCACCCCGAAGCTCACCCTCGACCTCTCCCGCACCTTTGCCCAACTGCCGCTGACCGGCGGCGCCCCGGCCTTCACGCGGGCCACCGCGGGCGAGCCCCGGCACCCCGCCGCCACACCGCCGGACGGGATCACCCCGCCGCGCTCGATCAGCCGGATGCCGGCCGGCGGATGACCGCCCGGGGCCGCCCACCGCGGGCGGCCCCGACCCGGCCCGCACGTCACCGCTCGTCACCCCACGTCACCCCCACCGCCCACTCAAGGGAGGCACCTCGTGAGGTCCCGCTTCTGCCGCCTCGCCCTGGGGACGCTGGTCATCGGACTGATGGCCCCCCTCCTCGGCGCGACCCCGCCGGCCCCTCCCGCCGGCGCAACCGGAACCCCCACACCCCGTACGGGATTCGAAACCAGCCGTGGTGCCCGCTGGACCACCGGAGCCGAGGAACAGACGTTCCTCAGCACGGTCGACCGCGCCTCGGCACGGGTGCGCATCGACCGGATCGGCACCACGCAGCAGGGCCGGCCGATCAGGCTGGTCAGGATCGGTGCCCCGGCCCCCGAGCGCCCGGCGGACGTCCGCCGCGGCAACTCCGTCCTGTTGGTCTGCTCCCAGCACGGCGACGAACCCGCCGGGCGCGAGGCGTGTCTGACCACCGTCCGCAACCTCGCCTACAGCAAGGCCCCGGCCATCCGGCGGCTCCTGGAGCGCACCAGCGTGCTGGTCCTCCCGACCGCCAACCTCGACGGCCGGGCCGCGGACACCCGTGGCAACTCCGACGGCGTGGACATCAACCGCGATCACCTGGCCCTGCACACCGCCGAGTCCCGCGCCATGGCCGCCGTGCTCCGCGACTACCGCCCCGACACCCTCCTCGACCTGCACGAATACGGCCCCACCGCGCCGTATTACCTGAAGGACCTGCTCTCCCTGTGGCCTCGCAACCTCAACACCGGCGACGGGGTGCACCGCGAAGCCACCGCCCTCTCCCGGGACTTCGTCGAACCCGCCGTCCGCCGCGCCGGATTCTCCACCGGCGTCTACGGCATCTGGACCGACCCGGAGACCGGCGAACCCGTCAAGCAGGTCGCGGGCGACGGCCAGGAACGGATTCTGCGCAACACCACCGGCGTGAAGGGCTCGGTCGGACTGCTCGTCGAGACCCGGGTCGACGCCCTCACCGCCGCTGAGAAGGCCGACCCCGCGCTCAACAACCGGCGCCGGGTGAAGTCCCAACTGGCGGCACTTGAGGGCGCGTTCATCTTCGCCGTCCGGCACCGCCCACGCATCGAGGCGGCCACCGCCGCCGCCCGCCTCTCCGGTTTCGCCGACCGCGGCCCGGTCTACCTCGGCGGTGCGGACAATGAACCCCCCGGGGACGGCGAGGTCCTGACCGACCCGCCCTGCGCCTACCGTCTCGACGCGGCGCAGTTCGCGCAGGTCAAGGACGAACTGGCACTGCACGGTGTGCTCTGGAAGCGGACGGAGGACGGCGTCGTTGTCCCGCTGCGCCAGTCACTGCGCACGCTCGTCCCGCTGCTGTTGGACCAGCGGGCCGGTTATCACCTTACGGTCGCGAAGCCCCTGGACGTCTGCCCTCGTGTGGTAGGGGGTAACGGGTAAGGAAAATATGGCCCATTGAAGTGCATGGAAAGGTTGACGCGTGGCGGACATAGTCAAAGGAGCCAGAGACGGGGGTGTCACCCCCTCCCTTGAGGATCTTCCCGAAGACCCGCGGCGGACCGGGCCCCCGCAGACCGACCGTGTGGTCTTCGGTGTGACCGCGCTGCTCACCCTCGCTTTCATCGCCTGGGGAGCGACGTCCACCGAATCCCTCAAGAACGCCTCGACAGCCATGCTGAACTGGGTGATCGACAACGGTGGCTGGGCATTCGTGCTCTCCGCCTCCGGCTTTGTGATCTTCGCGATCTGGCTCGCCGTGAGCAAGTACGGCCGGATCACCCTCGGCAAGGAGGGAGAGGATCCCGAATTCCGGACCGTGTCCTGGATCGCGATGATGTTCAGCGCGGGCATGGGCATCGGCCTGATGTTCTACGGAGTCAGTGAGCCACTGGGGCACTTCAGCACACCGCCGCCGGGCACCGACCCCAAGGACGCCGCCCAGGCGATGGACACCGCGATGGCGACCACGATGTTCCACTGGACGCTGCACCCGTGGGCCATCTACGCGGTCGTGGGGCTGGCCATCGCCTACAGTTGCTTCCGGCGGGGGAGGCGGCAGACGATAAGCGCGGTGTTCACCCCACTGATCGGGACCCGGCGGGCGAACGGCTGGGGCGGTCAGGTCATCGACATCCTGGCCATCTTCGCCACCCTCTTCGGCTCCGCGGCCTCGCTCGGGCTCGGGGCGCTGCAGATCGGCAGCGGCATCAAGGTGCTCGGCTGGATGGACAGCGTCAGCACCAGCCTGCTGGTCATCATCATCACCGTGCTGACCATCGCCTTCATCCTGTCCGCGGTCTCGGGCATCGCCAAGGGCGTCCAGATGCTGTCCAACATCAATATGGTGCTGGCGGTGATCCTGGCGGTCTTCGTGTTCGTGGCCGGCCCCACGATTCTCATCCTCAACCTGGTGCCGACCTCCCTCGGTTCGTTCATCGGCGAGCTGCCGCAGCTGGCGGGCCGTACGGAGGCCAGCAGCGGCGCCGACGTGGGTAGCTGGCTGCGCAGCTGGACGGTCTTCTACTGGGCGTGGTGGATCTCCTGGACGCCCTTCGTCGGGATGTTCATCGCCCGGATCAGCCGTGGCCGGACGATCCGTCAGTTCATCGGCGGCGTCATCCTCGTCCCGAGCGTGGTCAGCCTGGCGTGGTTCGCGATCTTCGGCGGCTCGGCGATGAAGCTCCAGGCCGACAAGAAGCTCAGTGGGCCGAGCACCCCGGAAGGCCACCTCTTCGACGTGCTGCACCAGTATCCGCTCGCCACGGTCATGAGCATCCTGGTCATGGTTCTGGTCGGCATCTTCTTCGTCTCCGGCGCCGATGCCGCGTCCATCGTCATGGGCACCCTCTCGCAGAAGGGCACCTTCGAGCCGACCCGGCTCGTGGTGATCTTCTGGGGAGTGGTGACCGGCGCGGTCGCCGCGATCATGCTGCTGATCGGCGGCGGCTCGGGCGACGCCCTGACCGGACTGCAGAATCTGACGATTCTGGTCGCGGTGCCGTTCATGGTCGTGATGATCGCCATGTGCTGGGCGCTGATGCGCGATCTGCGCAGCGATCCGCTGATCGTGCGCGGCCAGAAGGGCGAGGAGGCCGTCGAGATGGCCGTCATCGCGGGCCATGAGCAGTACGACGGTGACTTCGAGCTCCAGATCGGGCCGGGCGGCAACGGGAACGGCAACGGCGGCGGGGACGGTCACGCCGCCGGGGACGGTCACGCCGCCGAGGGCCGGCGCGAGGACCGGAGCGCGAGTCCCTGACGGATCCCTGAGGGATTGCTCGCCACACCGGATGCGGCTGTCCGGTGAGCGGCCACCGAGGTGGTCCGCGGGGCAGATGAGGGGCCGGCCGGACGCGGTGTCCGGCCGGCCCTGCTGCGTCCGCTTCCTGGCAGGTGAGGGGCCCGGGGCCCTGATTTGCACCGGCCCGGGGGCGGTATGCCAGAGTGGACGCCCCGGTCGGCCGGGCGCGCGGGTGCGCAGCCGCTGCCGGGATCCCCCTGTACCCAGATGGACGGACTCCGGTCGCGCGCGTGCGCGTGTCCGGGCCGTTCGCCTCCTCCTTTACTTCTTGAGAGCGATGCAGGCAACGACTCTTCTCCCCCGGACCGCAGACCTGTTCGACCAGGGCCTGGAGCGGCAGGCCGGCGGCGCGCTGCTGCGCTTCGGCGCCGCCCGGCGCCGTCCGTCCGGCCGCATCAGTTGGTCGGGCCAGGGCGCCGCCGCCTGGCTCGACGACGCCCGCGGGCATCTGTGGTGCGTCGGCGAACCGGATCCCGCCGCCGGACTCGTGCTGCGTGCCGCGCAGGGCCTGCCCGAGCGGGTGCGGGAGTTCACCGGGCCGCGCGGCACCGTCGGCCAGGTCAGGCGGCATCTGCCGGTGACCGACGTGGTGGAGTGGATCTTCCGTTGGACGCTGGAGGAACCGCCCGTACACCCGGCGGAGGAGCGGGTGGTCACTCTTGACGCCGCACACCACGGGGAACTGCTGGACTTCCTCAACGAGCACAGCCCGGCCCACTCCACCGGCCCCGGCTCCAGCGAGGTGACCCTGTGGACCGGGATCCGCGGCACGGACGGGCAGCTGGTGGCCTGCGGCGCCCTGAGCAGCCTGCGGGACAGCGGCGCTCCGCTGATGGCGTCCGTCGCGACGGACGCCCGCCAGCGCGGTCAAGGGCTCGGCGCGGCCCTGACCTCGTGGCTGACCCGGTACGCCGTACGCCGCCACGGCTTCTGCACGCTGTGGCAGCTCGCGGACAACACTCCCGCCGAACGGCTCTACGACCGCCTCGGCTACCGCAACGAGGACCCCTGCGTGTCGGCGCGCATCGCGACCGGCTGACCGGCTGACCGGCTGGTCTGCGGGTCTGCGGGTCTGCGGGTCTGCGCCGGCCTGACGGCAGCGGCAGCGGGACGACGAAGGGGCCCGCGTGCGGCCGGATGGCTGCGCGCGGACCCCTCGTACGTCCCGACGGGCTACTTCTTGAAGCCGTAGTCCATCAGCTTCTTGGCGTCCGCGGTGCGGTTGACCACCGAGGAGGAGGCCAGGACCGTGCCGATGACCGTCTTGCCACCCCGGGTGGCGGCGAAGACCAGGCAGTACTTGGCCTCCGGACCCGAGCCGGTCTTGACGCCGATGGTGCCCGAGTAGCTGCCGAGCAGGGCGTTGGTGTTCTCCCACGACATGTTGCGGTAGCCACCGCTCTTCGTCGTGACCTTCTGCTTGGTCGACTTCGTCTTCACGACCGTACGGAAGGTGGAGTACTTCATCGCGCTGCTCGCCAGCTTGGTCAGGTCGCGCGGCGTCGAGTAGTTCGCGCCCTTCCCGATGCCGTCGAACGAGTCGAAGTGCGTGTTCTTCAGGCCCAGGGACTTGGCGGTGGAGTTCATCTTGCCGATGAACGACTTCACGCGCGCGGCCCGGGTGGAGCCGCTGCCGAACTTGTCGGCCAGCGCGTACGCCGCGTCGCAGCCGGACGGGAGCATCAGCCCGTACAGCAGCTGGCGGACGGTGACCTTGTCGCCGACGATCAGCTTGGCCGAGGAGGCCCAGTTGTTGTCAACGATGTAGTCGCTGTACGCCTTCTGGACCGTGACCTTGGCGTCCAGATTGAGGTTCGCCTGCGCCAGCACCACGCGAGCCGTCATGATCTTGGTGGTGGAGCCGGTGGACCGGCGGGTGTCTGCGGCCTTGGTAAAGAGGGACTTCCCCGTGCCGTTGTTCATCACGAAGCCGCCCTTGGCGACGATCGTGGGGGGCTTGGGCGTGGCGGCCTGTGCCGGAGCGGCAAGCGCCCCGGCGGTCAGGACGGCTCCCGCGGTGACAACAGCCGCGGACGCGCGACGCATGCCCCTTTTGCCGATTTTGCGGTTTTTCAAAATGTATACTCCAAATGCCCCTGCAGTGCGGCCATATGGAAATGCCGCTTGCTCATGAGACGCACGAGACCGGTGAAGGGATGTGCGCCCTTGGGCGGCAACTTCATCTCGTCCGGCGCCGATTCACAAGTCCCAGGTGCCCTTCGGCCGGGCGGCCGGCAGGCGCCAGGGAGCCCGGCGCCGTGGCCGGACGGGGCTTCGCCACCGTCACCGGCCCAGCGGCCCGTCACCCTCCCGGAGGGTCCGCACACTCCGCAGCACCTCGTCCGCGCATCCCCACGACACGGTGACCCCCGCACCCCCGTGCCCGTAGTTGTGTACGCACGGCGTGCCGTCGGGCAGCCGCTCCACCGCCAGCCGCACCGCCGGGCGGGCCGGGCGCAGCCCTGTCTTGTGCTCCCGCACCCGGGCCCCCGCAAGCTCCGGGAAACGACGTGCGCAGCGCGCCACGATCGCCTCCGCCACCGCCGGATCGGGCTCGCGCGACCACGCGTTCTCCCGCGCCGTCCCGCCCAGCACCACGCCGTACGGCTGCGGCAGCACATACGTCGTGTCCGCCGACCCCGCGTCGGCGGACACGTACCACTCCTCGATACCGGGGTTCTCCACGATCACCAGCTGCCCCTGTACCGGATGGACGTCCGGATCGGGTACGAGCTCACGCGCGCCCAGTCCCGAGCAGTTCACCACCACGCCGGCAGTCCGGCCCGCCTCGGTCAGCGACGTGACCTCACCCCGTTCCACGCTGCCGCCCGCGGCCGTCAACCGCCGCTCCAGGTAGCGGAGATGGGCCGGCATGTCCACCAGAGGAGTACGGGCCCGCCACCCGGCGGCATGACCCTCGGGGAGTTCCTTGGCGTTCGCCCGCCGCAACCCGGGCACCGCGTCGTACCAGGCGGACAGGTCGTCGCCGGGGCGTTCGCCGGAGCGGTCGCCGGCGTGGGCGTCCCGGCCGCCGTCCGCCTCGTCCGCCTCGTCCGTCATCGTGCCCGTCACCATCCGGGCGCCCGTCTCCTCCGGCCGCTCGGCGAGCGCGGCGAGCACGTGGAAGGACCGCACGGACCACTGAACCGCCCGCTCGTAGGGCCGGATGCGGTACGGCCAGCACAGCCCGCCGGCCACCGCCGACGTCGTACCGCCCGCGGCATCCCGGCTCACCACCCGCACCCGGTGCCCGTCCTCCGCCAGCGCGATCGCCGACGTCAGCCCGATCACGCCGCCGCCGATCACCACTACGTCCATGCCACCTGTGTTGACCGTCATGGCGGGACGGTAACGGGTGGGGCGGGGGCTGACGAGGGTGGGGGAGGGGAAGGCGGGACGAGACGGGACGGCAGATGTTCACGGGGGGGGGTGAGCCACCTTCCTGCCGTGTGTTCGTGATCTTGCGGTAACCGCGCGGCAGTGGTCCGGACAAGCCCGGACCTTAGGGTGGTAGCAGCACCGTTGGCCGATGCCGCCCCTCGGATTCCGTTCCTGCCGTCCGTACGCCGTCGTCTGAGGAGGCCCATGCTCCGCGCGCAGCGCGCCGTGCCCGCCTGGCTGGCCCACCCCTTCCGCTGGCAGCGGCTGCCCGTGCCCTGGGCGGCCGTCGTCCGCGGTGCGCTGTGCGCGGGGCCGCTGCTGGCGGCGGGCATCGCCACCGGCCACCCGGCGCCCGGCGTACTGAGTGGTCTCGGCTCCATGCTGGCGGGGGTCAACGACCGCCCCGGCACCCGGCGCACCGGCATGGTCCACGTCGGTCTGCCCGCCCTCGCCTCGGGGTTCGGCATGCTGATCGGCGCCTCGCTGCAGGCGGCAGGCGCGGGCTGGTGGATCGTCCCGGCGCTGTTCGCCGTCGGCTTCGTCTCCGGCGCGGGCAGCGTCGCCGGGCCGGTGCGCTCCAACGCCGGAATGCAGATGCTGGCCACCACCGTCCTGGGCGCCGGGATGCCGCTGCCGGGGACGCCCTGGGCCAAGGCCCTCTTCGTCCTCGCCGGCTGCCTGTGGCTGCTCCTGCTGCGGCTCGTCCTGCGCTCGCCCCGGCCCGCGGGGGGTGCGCTCAGCGGCGAGCGGGCGGCGGTCGCCACGGTCTTCGACGCGCTCGCCGATGCCCTGGGCGCGGTCGGCGGGGCCGGCGCCGAGCCCGCCAGGCGCCGGCTCACCGCCGCCCTGGACCGCGCCGACGAGGCCCTGCGGCTGCGCCGGCTCACCAGCAGCCTGCTGCGCCGCCACGCCCGTACGGAAGAGCTCCTGCTCGCCGAGCGGTTCGCCGCGGCGACCGCACTGTGCGAGGCCAGCGTGGCACTGCTGTGGGAGGCCCGGCCGCTGCCGTCCCGGGTGGCACAGAGCCCCCGGCAGTTCGCCGAGGCCCTGCGCACCGGGCGCTCCCCGGGCCGGTTGTCCGCCCCGGAGACCAGTACGGCCGCACGCGGCGCCTTCGACCAGGCGTTGCTGGACGCGGCAGTCGCGTTCGCCCGCCACGAGCCGCTGTCCCCGGCACCGGAGCCGCCCGCACCGGCCCCCTCCGGCCGGCCCGCCTGGCGGGCCGTGCCGGGCACCGTGGCCCGGGCGGCGGTGGCTGCCGCCGGCGGGCGGACCCGGCGCGGACGCAGCCTGTTCGGGCCCGCCGGGCGGGACTACGGCCTGCGGGTCGCCGTCTGCATCGCCGCGAGCGCCGCCGTGGCCCTGCTGCTGCGCCCAGAGCACTGGTACTGGCTCCCGGCGACCACCACCTTCCTCGTCAAACCCGACCTCGGCCCGCTCTTCTCCCGTACGGTCAACCGCTTCGCCGGGACCCTCGCCGGCGTGCTGCTCTTCGCCGGGGCGGGCCTGGTGCTGACCGGTTCGTGGTGGCCCGCGCTGGTGGCGGGCGCGGGCGGCGCGCTGCTGCCGTTCGCCACACGCCACTTCGCGCTCCAGACCGTGGCGATCACCCTCATGGTGCTGTCGTTCGTCTACGCCGGCGGCTCCCAGGAAGCCGCCGGCGAGCGGGTCGTGGACACCTCCATCGCCTGCGGCATCGTGCTCGTCGTCGGGCATCTGCCACGGCTCGCCGATCCGCGCCGCCGGGTCGGCCACCGCGTCACCTCGGCGCTGCACAGCACCGAGGAATTCCTCCGGCACGTCCTGGAGTCGGCACCGGACACGGACCCCACCCGGCGCCTGGCGCTGCGCCGCGCCGCCTACCGGTCGCTGGGGGAGGCCAGGGCGGCGGCGGAGACCGCCGCGGCCGAACTCCTCGCCGCCCGCGACCGCAACCCCGACTGGCTGACCGTCGTCACCGCGGCCGAACGCATCGTGGACGCCGCGACCGCCTGCGCGGTACGCCTGGACCACGGCGCCCGCCGCCCGAGCGTGGCCGAGGCCGAGCGGCTGTGCCAGGCGCTGTCGGCGATGGCCGACGCCCTGGAGGACCCGCGCCGCCGGCCCGCCGACGGTCTGCCGGGCCCTGATCTGCTGCCGGTTCCGGACTGCGCCACGCTCACGGATGTGGCGGCGGAAGTGGAGCGCATTCGCGGCTATGCGGGGGCGTCCTGAACCGCGGGACCCCGCTGCCCGCCATCGCCGGTGAACGCCCCGGTCGGTACAGGCCGGTGGACGCCGTCGCCGGTGAAGGCCGGTGCACGCCGTCGTCGGTGCACTCTGCCGTCAGGCCGGTCGATGGCGCTGCAGCCCCAGGAGAAGCAGTTCGACCAGACGGCGGGGGTCATAGCGGGGGTCGCTGTCGCGTCCGATGCAGAGGTTGCCGATGCCGCGCATCAGCTCGTAGGGCTGGATGCCGGGCCTGATGTCGCCGGCGTCGACCGCGGCGTCGAGCAGTTGGGCACAGACCGGCAGCAGGCGGTCGAGGAAATAGGTGTGCAGCGCGGCGAAGCGGTCGCTGTCGGACTGCAGGGCGTCGGCGAGTCCGTGCTTGGTGACCAGGAAATCGACGAACAGGTCGATCCAGCGGCGCAGTGCGTCGAGCGGGGAGTCGGCGCCGGCCAGCAGGTCGGGGCCGGCTTCGGCACATGCCTCGATCTGGTGGCGGTAGACCGCGGTGACGAGATCCGCCCGGGTCGGGAAGTGGCGGTAGATCGTGGCCATCCCGACGCCCGCGCCGGCTGCGATCTGCCGGATCGGCGCGTCGACGCCGGAGGTGACGAACACCTCGGCGGCGGCGCTGAGCACCGTCTGCCGGTTGCGCTGGGCGTCGGCCCGCTTGCTTCGGGCCGGCGGCTCCGCGGTGGGGCCATCGGTGGGCATCACGTTCTCCTTCGGCACACTTGACAAAGCGGAGCGTTGATCCGGATATTAAGTGGAGCGCTGTTCCGTTTCAGCTTAGCCGAAGCGGGACGCGCTCTACCGCCCTGCCCGTCGCCGGTCGCACGAGACCGCCGGGCGGCAGGGCCCACAGAAGGGGAACCCACACGTCGTGAACGCCTCCACCGCCATCGCCTCCACCGGCACCGCCGGCACCTCGGGCGCGCCCGCCCCGGTCCTGTCCTTCAGCCCGGTGGTGCTGTCCGTTCCCGGACGTCCCGTGGAGCTGCAGGTCCGCGTCTCAGCACCCGCGACCGGCACGGGACTTCCCGTCATCCTGTTCTCGCACGGTCACGGACCCTCGAACCACCTCTCCTCACTGAACGGCTACGCGCCGCTCGTCAACTTCTGGGCGGCACACGGGTTCGCCGTCGTCCAGCCCACCCATCTCACCTCCAGGACGCTGAGCCGCCTGGTCGCCGACGCCCCGGGAGCACCCTTCTTCTGGCGCTCGCGCGCCGAGGACATGACGCACCTCCTCGACCGGCTCGACGTGATCGAAAAGGCCGTGCCGCAGCTCGCCGGGCGGATCGACCACACCAAGGTCGCCGTCGCCGGACACTCCTTCGGCGGCTTCACCTCCGGCCTCCTGCTCGGCGCCCGGGTCACCGACCCCGACAACGGCGAGCAAGTGAGCCTGATCGAGCCCCGGATCAAGGCGGGGGTGCTGCTGGCCGCGCCCGGCAGGGGCGACGTCCTCAACGGGCCCATGGCGCAGGCGCTGCCCGTCCTGCGGACCACCGACTTCTCCACGATGACCACGCCCGCGCTGGTCGTCGCCGGCGACGAGGACGACTCCCGGCACTTCACGGACCGGGGGCCGGACTGGCACGCCGACCCCTACACCCTGAGTCCCGGCCCCAAGTCGCTGCTCACCCTGTTCGGCGCGGGGCACGCACTCGGCGGGATCCCCGGATACGACGCCGCCGAGACCACGGACGAGAGCCCCGAGCGGGTCGCCGCCGTCGGGCGGCTCACCGCGGCCTACCTCCGCACCGAGCTCCACCCCGGCGACCACGCCTGGCAGACCGCACGCGAGGCGCTGGCGAGCGGCCCCCACCCGGTCGGACGGGTCGAATCCAAGTAGGCCGTCGGACGACGGGGCGAATCAGGAGGCCGTCCGCATCACCTCCGCACCACGGCCGTGCCGGCGGCAGCGGGCGCCCCGGCCCGCTGCCGCCGGTGGCAGCCGTGCTCCGCGTCAGCGGCCGCCGCGCTCCGTGCCCAGGAGCCCGGCCCGCCGCAGGGCGTCCGCCATCGCGTCGTTGGCCGGCCCGGCGTCACGGCCGCCCCGGCGGTCACCGCCGCGCTGCCCGCCGGCGCCCTGCCGCTGGCGCGGAGCGGCGCTCCGGCCGCCGCTCTCACGCGGTCCCCGGCCGCCGCCGGAGCCGCGGGAGCCGCCGGAGCCGCCCGAGCCGCCGGAGCCGCCCGAGCCGCCGGAGCCGCCCGAGCCGCCGGAGCCGCCGCGGCGCTCGCCGCCGCCGGTCGCCGCGGCGCCCTTGCCGTGCTCGTCGTCCAGCCGCAGCGTCAGCGAGATCCGCTTCCGCGGAATGTCGACATCGAGCACCTTGACCCGCACGATGTCGCCCGGCTTCACCACGTCCCGCGGGTCCTTGACGAAGGTCTTCGACATCGCCGAGACATGCACCAGACCGTCCTGGTGGACGCCC
Source organism: Streptomyces sp. NPDC048516 (assembly GCF_043199875.1). Taxonomy (NCBI): domain Bacteria; kingdom Bacillati; phylum Actinomycetota; class Actinomycetes; order Kitasatosporales; family Streptomycetaceae; genus Streptomyces; species Streptomyces sp. NPDC048516. The sequence goes on from NZ_JBICWS010000010.1 coordinate 310,174, forward strand.
ACGTCCACGAATGCCCCGAAGGCGGCGACATTGGTCACCACGCCCTCCAGGAGCATCCCCGGCTGCAGATCGCCGATCTTCTCCACGCCCTCCTTGAAGGTCGCCGTCTTGAAGACCGGACGCGGGTCGCGGCCCGGCTTCTCCAGCTCCTGCAGGATGTCGCTCACCGTCGGCAGGCCGAAGGAGTCGTCGACGAAGTCCGCGGCCTTCAGCGTGCGCAGCACCGTGGCGTTGCCGATCAGCGAACCGACCTCGGTGGCCGCCGACTTCACCATCCGGCGCACCACCGGGTACGCCTCCGGGTGCACGCTGGAGGCGTCCAGCGGGTCCTCGCCGCCCCGGATCCGCAGGAAGCCCGCGCACTGCTCGTACGCCTTGGGACCGAGCCGCGCCACGTCCTTGAGGGCCTTGCGGGAGCGGAACGGGCCGTTGCTGTCCCGGTGCGCCACGATGTTCTCCGCGAGCCCGGAGCCGATGCCCGACACCCGAGAAAGCAGCGGCGCTGAAGCGGTGTTGACGTCCACGCCGACGCCATTCACACAGTCCTCGACCACCGCGTCCAGCGAGCGCGACAGCTTCACCTCGGACAGGTCGTGCTGGTACTGCCCGACGCCGATCGACTTCGGGTCGATCTTCACCAGCTCGGCCAGCGGGTCCTGCAGACGGCGGGCGATGGACACCGCGCCGCGCAGCGAGACATCCAGCTCCGGCAGCTCCTGCGAGGCGAAAGCGGAGGCGGAGTACACCGAGGCACCGGCCTCGGACACCATCACCTTCGTCAGCTTCAGCTCCGGCCGCGCGGCGATCAGATCGGCCGCCAGCTTGTCGGTCTCGCGGGAGGCGGTGCCGTTGCCGATCGCGATCAGCTCGACGTCGTGCTCGCGGGCCAGCTTCGCCAGTGTGGCCAGCGAGGCGTCCCACTTCTGCTGCGGCACATGGGGGTAGATGGTCTCCGTGGCGGCCACCTTGCCGGTCGCGTCCACCACGGCGACCTTCACGCCCGTACGGAAACCGGGGTCCAGGCCCATCGTGGCCCGCGTACCGGCGGGCGCCGCCAGCAGCAGATCGCGCAGGTTCGAGGCGAAGACCCGCACCGCCTCGTCCTCGGCGGCCTGCCGCAGCCGCAGCCGCAGATCGATGCCGAGGTGCACCTGCACCCGGGTGCGCCAGGCCCAGCGGACGGTGTCCTGCAGCCATTTGTCGCCGGGCCGGCCCCGGTCGGCGATGCCGAAGCGGTGCGCGATGGACTGCTCGTAGGAGCTGGGGCCCTCGGTCGCCGCCGACGGATCCTCCGGCTCCAGGTTGAGATCCAGGATCTCCTCCTTCTCCCCGCGGAGCATCGCCAGCACCCGGTGGGAGGGGAGTTCGGTGAACGGCTCGGCGAAGTCGAAGTAGTCGGCGAACTTCGCGCCCGCCTCCTCCTTGCCCTCGCGGACCTTCGCCGCGACCCGCCCGCGTGACCACATCCGCTCGCGCAGCTCGCCGATCAGGTCCGCGTCCTCACCGAACCGCTCGGTGAGGATGGCCCGCGCGCCCTCCAGGGCGGCGGCCGGATCGGCGACGCCCTTGCCGTCGTCCACGAACGCCGCGGCGGCCGCGGACGGCTCCACCGAAGGATCGGCGAGCAGTCCGTCGGCGAGCGGTTCCAGGCCCGCCTCCCGCGCGATCTGCGCCTTGGTGCGCCGCTTGGGCTTGAACGGGAGGTAGATGTCCTCCAGCCGCGCCTTGGACTCGGCGCCGCGGATCTGCGCCTCCAGGGCGGCGTCGAGCTTGCCCTGGGACCGTACGGACTCCAGGATCGCGGTCCGCCGCTCCTCCAGCTCCCGCAGATAGCGCAGCCGCTCCTCGAGCGAGCGCAGCTGCGCGTCGTCGAGCGTTTCGGTGGCTTCCTTGCGGTAGCGCGCGATGAACGGGACCGTCGAGCCGCCGTCGAGCAGTTCGACCGCGGCCTTCACCTGCCGCTCCTTGACGCCGAGCTCCCCGGCGATCCTCGCTTCGATGGACCCGAGGGTCCCGATGGGCTCAGTGGCTGCCGTCACGTTGATCCTGACCCGCCTTCCAGCGCTTGCGTAAGCCTGCATTGTGCCGGTTGGCGGCCCGGACTGTCGCACCGCCCGGCCGCCCGGGGGTGTCCGCGCAGCCCCCGCACCCGCCCGCAGGCGGGGAGAGCCGCCGCGGCCCCCGGGAGGGGCGAACGGATCCGCCCCTCCCCGGAGACCGCGGGCCCGGCGGCGCTACGAAGGCCTCACTTGCCGAACAGCGCGGCGGGGAACGCCCCGGCGTTCATGGCGGCGGTGGTGAAACCGGTCGCCAGCTCGGTGAGCCGGGCCACGCCGTCGGCGCCCAGGTGCTCGTAGGGCGCCCGGTCCAGCCGGTCCGTCGTCCGCTCCAGGTCCTTGCGCAGCTGGACACCGGCCTCGGTCAACTCGCCCTCGGCGTCCAGCAGGCCACGGGTCCGCAGCCGCTCCTGCGCCGCCGCCCAGTCCTCCTCGGACCAGCCACGGGTCGCCATGACGCCCTTGTAGCTCATCCCGCGGCCGCTGGCGGTGTGGCTGACCAGCGCTTCCAGCCCGTCCAGTTCGGCGTCGAGCAGCGCCAGCAGGTGGCCGTCGCCGCGGTGTTCGCGCAGCAGGGTCGCGGCGTGCCAGTAGGCCAGGTGCGGGGCGTCGGGCACCGGCTGGTCGGCGTGCGCGGCGTACAGCGGCCGGGCCTGGCGGGTGCAGCCCTCGACGGCGCGCAGCGCCAGGTGTGCGGCCTCGGCCATCTCCGGCGACTTGACGGCCTCCGGGCCCAGGAGCCGGCGCAGCGTGGCGTCCACGGCGCGCAGCCGGGCGTCCAGCACGGCCTGGGGCGTGGTGACCGTCCAGATCTCCGGGACGTGCTCGGCGATGAGGTCGTGCTTGAAGTTGTAGAAGGTGGCCGTGATGGTGCCGGGGCCCACCGCGCCCATGGCCGCTCCGCGGCAGGCGAAGTAGGCGGCGCTGCGGTTCTCGATGCCGGCCTTGGCCATCTCCGCGGCGAGCTCCGGCGCGAAGTAGTGCGTGGAGTGGAACGGGTTGACGACGTTGTGGCAGGTACGGCCGGCCTGCTCGGGCAGTGCACTGGAAGTGGTCATACGGGCAGGTTACCGACCCGTCGGTATGGAGGTAAGTGCAGGGCATCCGAGGAGGGCCGTAAGCCACTGCGGGCCGGGGCGATGGCAGAAAGGGTGGGAAATCCGTCGTTGCCGCCTTCGCCGCCGCTGCCCAGGATGGAGGCATGGAACAACGCGAGGTACTCGTCGTTCTCTTCGACGGTGTGCAGGCTCTCGACGTCTCCGGACCGGTCGAGGTCTTCCACGGAGCGGCCCAGGAAGTCCCGGGCGCCTACCGGATTTGCACCGCCAGTCCGGACGGTGCCCCGGTCCGCACCACCAGCGGGCTGACCCTGGTCCCCGACACCACGCTCGCCGCCGCCGGGGCGCCGCACACCCTGCTGGTGCCCGGTGGCCAGGGCACCCGCACCCCCGACCCCCGGCTGATCGACTGGCTGCGCGGCAATGCCCACCGCGCCCGGCGGAAGGTCTCGGTGTGCAGCGGAGCGCTGCTGCTGGCCGAGGCCGGGCTGCTGGACGGCCGCCGTGCGACGACCCACTGGATGCTCTGCGACACCCTCGCCGAACGGTTCCCCGCGGTGCGGGTCGAACCCGAGCCGATCTACGTACGGGACGGCGATCTGGCCACCTCCGCGGGCGTGACGGCCGGTATCGACCTCGCGCTGGCCCTGGTGGAGGAGGACCTGGGCCGGGACGTCGCGCTGAGCATCGCCCGCCACCTGGTCGTGTTCCTGCGGCGGCCCGGCAACCAGACCCAGTTCAGCGCCCAGCTCGCCGCGCAGACCGCGCAGCGCAGACCGCTCCGCGACGTCCAGCAGTGGATCACCGAGAACCCGGCGGGGGACCTCTCCGTCGACGCCCTCGCGCAGCGCGCGCGCCTCTCCCCGCGGCACTTCGCCCGTGCCTTCCGCGACGAAGTGGGCATGACGCCGGGGCGCTATGTCGACCGGGTCCGGCTGGAGGCCGCCCGACGGCATCTGGAGGACTCCGCCGACGGCATCGAGCAGGTGTCGCGGCACTGCGGCTACGGGACCCCCGAGGCGATGCGCCGCGCTTTCCTGCGCGCCCTGGGCGCCTCTCCGGCCGAATACCGCCGCCGCTTCCGGACCGCCGGACCACCCCTCCTCTCTTCATGAACCCCTGCCGGCCGCCCTCGCTCCACCGGGCCGGCACCACCTCTACCGACCCACCGACAGGAGACGCCATGCAGCTCGCGATCCTTCTCTTCGACGGCTTCACCACGCTGGACGCCGTCGGCCCCTACGAAACCCTCAGCCGGCTGCCGGGAGCCGAGGCGGTGTTCGTCGCCGAGCGCACCGGCCCGCACCGCAATGACCTCGGCTCGTTCGGGCTGGTCGCCGACGCCGCGCTGGACGAGGTCACCGCACCGGACATCCTCGTCGTGCCCGGCGGCCCGGGGCAGTCCGCGCAGATGGCGGACGGCCCGTTGCACGAGTGGATCCGCGCCGTGGACGCCGGTACCACCTGGACCACCTCGGTGTGCACCGGCTCCCTGATCCTGGCCGCCACGGGCCTCCTCAAGGGACGCCGGGCGACCTCCCACTGGCTCGCGCTGGACCAGCTCCGGGCGCTGGGGTCCGAGCCGACAGGGGAGCGGGTCGTCACCGACGGCAAGTACGTCACGGCGGCCGGCGTCTCGTCCGGTATCGACATGGGGCTGACGCTGGCCGGCCGGATCGCCGGGGACACCGTGGCCCAGACGATCCAGCTCGGCATCGAATACGACCCGCAGCCGCCCTACGACGCGGGCTCGCCGGACAAGGCACCGGCCGAGATCACCGCGATGCTGCGGGAGGGCGGCCGGTCCCTGCTGACCGGGCAGCAGTGAGCAGCCGTCCCACGGCCCGTGCCGGCCTGACCCGCCCGGCCCGCGTACGACCGGGCCCGCGTACGACCCGGCCCGCGTACGACCATGCCCGCGTGAGGCCCGGGCCGCGTGAGGCCCGCCCCGGCGTCAGCCCGTCGGCCAGGTGAAGCGCGGCGCCCTGCGCTCCAGGAAGGCGGCGGCACCCTCCGCGGTGTCGCCGCTCGCCCGCGCCTGCGCGGCCCAGTGGGCGCCGCGCGCCTCGGCCTCGGCCGGCGGCACGTCCCACGTCCCGTCGGCCAGCTCCTTCGCCGCGGTCTGCGTCAGCAGCGACCGGCTCGCCAGGACGGCCGAGAACTCCGCCACCCGCTTGTCCAGCGCGCCCTCGGGCAGCACCTCGTCCACCAGTCCCGTCCGCAGCGCCCGTGTGCAGTCGATCAACTCGCCCGAGAACAACAGGTACTTGGCGGTGGACAGCCCGGCCAGCCGGACCAGCCGCCGGGTGGCGGCCGCCGGGTAGGCGACCGCCAGCTTGGCCGGCGTCACCCCGAACAGCGCGCCCTCCTCCGCGAACCGCAGATCGCAGGCGGCCGCCAACTGGGTGCCGCCGCCCACGCAATAGCCGCGTATCGCCGCCAGCGTCGGCCCGGGGAACGCCGCCAGCGCCTCCTCGGCCGCCGCCGCCAGGCCCTGCGACTCACCCGCCGGATCCCGCAGCGACCCGATGTCGGCGCCCGCGCAGAACGTCGTGCCCTCGCCGGTCAGCACCAGCGACCGGACCGAGCGGTCGGCCGCCAGCCGCTCCAGCAACGGCGGCAGGTCCCGCCACATCTGCACGGTCATGGCATTGCGCTTGCCGGTATTGCTGATGGTGACGGTCGCTGTGCCGTCGCTGACATGCGTCTTCAGGCCGGGTTCCATGCTCCGGATATTAGAGCGACCGCGACGGACCGGGCCGGATACGATCGGCGGCCTGATGTCAGCAACTCTTGTCGCCAAAGATCTCGCCGCCGGCCACGGCGAGCGCGTCCTGTTCTCCGGCCTCGATCTGGTCGTCGCCCCCGGCGACGTGGTCGGCCTCGTCGGCGCCAACGGCGCGGGCAAGTCCACGCTGCTGCGCCTGCTGGCCGGCCTGGACACCCCGGAGGACGGCACGCTCTCGATCGGCCCGCCCACCGCCACGGTCGGCCACCTCCCGCAGGAGCCCGACCGCCGCCCGGGAGAGACCGTACGCGCCTTCTTCGCCCGCCGTACCGGTGTGACCGACGCCCAGCTCGCCCTGGACACCGCCACCCAGGCACTGGTCGACGAGCGGCCCGGCGCCGACGACGCCTATGCCACGGCGCTGGAGCGCTGGCTCGCGCTGGGCGCGGCCGACCTCGACGAACGCGCCGAGGAGACCGCCGGACAGCTCGGCCTGTCCATCGGCCTCGACCAGCCGATGACCACGCTCTCCGGCGGCCAGGCCGCCCGTGCCTCGCTCGCCTCGCTGCTGCTCTCCCGTTACGACATCTTCCTGCTCGACGAGCCGACCAACGACCTCGACCTGGACGGCCTGCACCGGCTGGAGTCCTTCGTCGCGGGGCTGCGCGCCGGCACCGTCCTGGTCAGCCACGACCGCGAGTTCCTGACCCGCACGGTCACCCGCGTCGTCGAACTCGACCTCACCCAGCAGCAGGTCAACACCTACGGCGGTGGCTACACCTCCTACCTGGAGGAGCGCGAACGGGCCCGGCGTCATGCGCGGGAGCAGTACGAGGACTACGCCGACACCAAGGCCGCCCTGGAGACCCGGGCGCACACCCAGCGCAACTGGATGGAGAAGGGCGTCAAGAACGCCCGCCGCAAGGCTCCCGACAACGACAAGATCGGCCGCAAGGCCCGGGTGGAGGCCACCGAGAAGCAGGCCGCCAAGGCCAAGCAGACCCAGCGCCTGATCGAGCGGATGGAGGTCGTGGAGGAACCGCGCAAGGAGTGGGAGCTGCGGATGGAGATCGCCGCCGCGCCCCGGGCCGGCGCGGTCGTGGCCACCCTGCGCGGCGCCGGCCTGCGGCGCGGCGACTTCCGCTTCGGCCCGGTGGATCTGCAGATCGACTGGGCGGACCGGGTCGCCATCACCGGCCCCAACGGCTCCGGCAAGTCGACCCTGCTCGCCGCCCTGCTCGGCCGGCTCCCGCTGGACACCGGGCACGCCGCCCTGGGCCCCGGCGTGGTGGTCGGTGAGGTCGACCAGGCGCGCGGCCGGCTCTTCGGCGCATCCGGCTCGGGCGACCGGGCACAGGGAGATCAGCCGCTGATGGACGCCTTCCGGGCCTGTGTCCCCGACCTCCCGCCCGCCGATGTCCGTACGCTGCTGGCGAAGTTCGGGCTGAAGGCGGCGCATGTGCTGCGCCCGGCGCGCACCCTGTCACCGGGGGAGCGGACCCGCGCCGCGCTGGCCCTCCTCCAGGGCCGCGGGGTCAATCTCCTCGTCCTGGACGAGCCGACCAACCACCTCGATCTGCCGGCCATCGAACAGCTGGAGTCCGCGCTCGCCTCGTACCGCGGCACCCTGCTGCTGGTCACGCACGACCGCCGGATGCTCGAAGCGGTGCACACCACCCGCCGTATCGAGGTCGACGGCGGACGGGTCACCGACCGGACGGTCTGAGGACGTGGCCGGATCGCCGCCTGACAGGGCGGCGATCCGGGACCGGCGGGCCCGCGGTCACCCGTGGTGATTATCGATTTGGTCCTGAGGCGGCCGACCCGTAGTGTGGTGTTCACCGACGCGGGGTGGAGCAGCTCGGTAGCTCGCTGGGCTCATAACCCAGAGGTCGCAGGTTCAAATCCTGTCCCCGCTACTGAAACAGTGCGGGGGGGGGGGGGGGGGGGGGGGGGCGCGGCGGCGGGGGGGGGGGCGGGGCGGCGGCCACGCCGGGCGCGCACCCCCCCCCCCCCCCCCCAAACCCCCCCCCCCCCCCCCCACCCCCCCCCGGGGGGCCCCCCCCCCCCCCCCCCCCCCCCCCCCCCGCACTGTGCGTTCCGGACGGACCTCCCGGGGGAGCGGATCGTACGGGGGTCACCTCCGGTAAGTCCGCGAACAACCCATAAAAGCAACAGGATCGGTCGCCGGGGCGATCGCCTCATTCGCAATCGGCCATAAGGCGTCGATAGGCGCTGACTTGTGTTCAGCTGGCCGGTCCGGACCAACGCATTCTCAACACTCTTCCTGTGAGGATGCCTTCCGGACCCCCTGCAGAACCCCCCGAAGAGCTGACCTCCCCGCTCGCGTACGAAGGTGTCTGGCGGTTCACCGCCCCGGCGCTGGAGTCTTCGGTGCCGCAGGCACGCCACGCGGTCCGGGATCTGCTCGCCGAACAGCGTGTTCCCGTGGCCGCCGAGATCATGGACGGCCTGTTGCTCATCGTCTCCGAACTCGTCACCAACGCCGTGCGGCACGCCGCCCTGCTCTCGCCCCAGATCGCCGTCCAGGTCACCATCGGGGCGAACTGGCTACGGGTCGCGGTCGAGGACAGCCACCCCTACCGCCCCAAGGCACTGGAGGCGGATCAGGGTGACGTCGGCGGCCGCGGCCTGTGGCTCGTCAAGACGCTCACCGCGGAGGCGGGCGGCAAATGCGACGTGGAGAACACGAGGAACGGCGGCAAGGCCATCTGGGCCGAGCTGCCGCTCATCCCGCTCGCTACCAGCCCGCCGAACCTCCGGTGAGCTCGCGCACCGCCGGTCGCGCCGCGTCCAGCACGGTCATGAACCAGGCGGAGAACGGTGCCTCGGCATGCCGCTCGGCCAGCTCCTCCGGCGTCACGAAGGCGATCTCGCCGATCTCCTCGGGGTCGGGCGCCGGCTCGGCCCGTACCAGCCCGACGAACAGGTGGTTGTACTCCTGCTCGACGAGGCCGGAGGCCGGGTCGGGATGGTTGTAACGCACGGTGCCCGCCTCAGCCAGCAGGGTGGGCGCCAGGCCCAGCTCCTCGGAGGTCCGCCGGGCCGCGGCCACGAACGGTGCCTCACCGGGATACGGGTGCCCGCAGCAGGTGTTGGACCACACACCGGGAGAGTGGTACTTCCCCAGCGCCCGGCGCTGCAGCAGCAGCCGCCCCTTCTCGTCGAAGAGGAAGACGGAGAACGCCCGGTGCAGCTGCCCGGGGGCCTGGTGGGCCGCGAGTTTTTCCGCGGTGCCGATCGTCGTACCGTCCTCGTCGACCAGCTCCAGCATGATCGGTTCGGCGGCGCCGCCCGGTGTGCTCACCGCCGGGTCCCCGGCGGTCTGTCCGTTGGCAGGTGTGATCGGCATGCCCATCCTTGTCGTCGGTCTTCGACGCCAAGTCTGCCCTAGCCGGGTCCGCATCACCGGCACAGCGGGTGCGCGGCGCCACATGCCAGCGCGCCGCTCATGCCGTGCGCCCGGCCGTGAGATGGTCCACACCCGCTGCCGCGTCCCGCACCCCCGATACGGACGGCGCCGCGCGTCCCCGTGACGGCGGCGCCGGACGGCGGCCGCCCCCCGGACCTGGGATGGCTCTCGCCACACCGGCCCCGGCACAACCCGCCCGCCCCGTGACCAGCCCGCTCATAACCGGCACCGGAGGGAATGCCAGGTCCGCGGGCCAGTTGTTCATGGACCACCTGATCCACCATGATGATCGCGGCAGGCGCAGCCGTCGGTCACTCGATCGAGCGGTGAATGCGCGGTGAACGGCCGCATCCGGCGATCCGATAGCCTCTGCCGACGTGCCACCCCAGCCCACCGGGCGCCAGGTGTGCCACGCCCGCTGCCCGGGTAGTTCGTATCGAATGCGGATCGATCACGAACCGTCCGTGCTGCCTTGTCAGCATCCAAGGAGTGAGTTCGACTGTCGACCGCCATCCTCACCGGTCCGCCGGTCGCCGGGTCGCCGCTCGAAGCCGACCTGCGCACGCTGGGCTTTGACGTCCGTACCGCGGACGATGCCGCGTCCGCCGCCGAGCTGCTCGCCGCGGTGCCCGCCCAGGAGCGGGTCGCCGTCGTCGACCCCCGTTTCGTCGGCCATCTGCACGCCTTGCGGCTCGCACTGACCGACCCCCGTTTCCCCGCCGCGGCGGTGCCGGGCGCGCTCACCGCGCAGCCCGAGGCGCGCCCCGCGCTGACCCGTGCGGTCGGCAGGATCCCGGTCGGCGCCGGCACCGCCCACCTCACGGACGTCCTCACCGACACCCTCACCGAATCCCTCGACCACGAGGTGCCCGGACTGCACCGCGTCGAGCTCGGCAGCCTGGTCGCCACCGTCGCGCTCACCCCGGCACAGCGCGAGGACGCCAGGGAAGCCGTCGACGCCGTCGACGACGAGGCCGTACGGCTGCGCACCGCGGTGAAATCCCGTGACGGGTTCTTCACCACGTACTGCATCAGCCCGTACTCCCGCTACCTCGCCCGCTGGTGCGCGCGCCGCGGGCTGACCCCCAACCAGGTCACCACCGCGTCCCTGCTCACCGCGCTGATCGCGGCCGGCTGCGCGGCCACCGGAACCCGCGGCGGCTTCGTCGCGGCCGGCTTCCTGCTGCTGTTCTCCTTCGTCCTGGACTGCGCCGACGGGCAGCTCGCCCGCTACTCCCTGCAGTACTCGACGATGGGCGCCTGGCTCGATGCGACCTTCGACCGGGCCAAGGAGTACGCGTACTACGCGGGCCTGGCCCTGGGCGCGGTCCGCGGCGGCGACGACGTATGGGCGCTGGCGCTGGGCGCGATGGTGCTGCAGATCTGCCGCCATGTCGTCGACTTCTCCTTCAACGAGGCGAACCACGACGCGACCGCCAACACCAGCCCCACCGCCGCGCTCTCCGACAAGCTCGACAGCGTCGGCTGGACGGTCTGGCTGCGCCGCATGATCGTGCTGCCCATCGGTGAGCGCTGGGCCATGATCGCGGTGCTCACCGCGCTCACCACCCCGCGCATCGTCTTCTACGCCCTGCTCATCGGCTGTGCGCTGGCCGCCTGCTACACCACGGCAGGACGGGTGCTGCGCTCGCTCACCCGCCGGGCCCGCCGCACCGACCGCGCCGCCCAGGCGCTGGCCGATCTCGCCGACTCCGGGCCGCTCGCCGAGCTGATCGCCGGCCGTGGCCACGGCCGCGGCCGCACCGGTTCCTTCCTGGCGCCGGTCATGGCGTTTCTCTCAGCCGCCGTGCTGCTGGTCTGGGTGATCTTCCAGCGCGACCCGATGTCCTGGCTCACCGTCGGCATCGCCGTCTGCTCCGCGCTGCTGGCCGGCGCAGCCGTGGCCCGGCCGCTCAAGGGCGCCCTCGACTGGCTCGTTCCGCCCTTCTTCCGGATCGGCGAATACGTCACGATTCTGGTCCTGGCCGCCCGTGCGGACGTCCCCGGAGCGCTGCCCGCGGCGTTCGGGCTGGTCGCGGCGGTCGCCTACCATCACTACGACACGGTCTACCGCATCCGCGGTGGCACCGGAGCCCCTCCGCGGTGGCTCGTCCGGGCGACCGGCGGACATGAGGGACGGATCCTCGTGATCACCGTTCTCGCCGCCGCTCTGTCCCCCTCAGGTTTCACAATCGCGCTGACGGCCCTTGCTGTGGTCCTGGCGCTGCTGGTGCTCATCGAGAGCATCCGTTTCTGGGTGTCCTCCCAAGCACCCGCCGTACACGATGAAGGAGAACCCGCATGATCGGCCTCGTGCTGGCTGCCGGCGCCGGACGGCGTCTGCGCCCCTACACCGACACCCTGCCCAAGGCTCTGGTGCCGGTCGACGGGGACACCACCATCCTCGACCTGACCCTCGGCAACTTCGCCGAGATCGGCCTGACCGAGGTCGCGATCATCGTCGGCTACCGCAAGGAAGCCGTCTACGAGCGCAAGGAGGCCCTGGAGCAGAAGTACGGCCTCAAGCTCACCCTCATCGACAACGACAAGGCCGAGGAGTGGAACAACGCCTACTCCCTGTGGTGCGGTCGTGACTCCATCAAGCACACCGTGATCCTCGCCAACGGCGACACCGTGCACCCGGTCTCCGTCGAGAAGACCCTGCTCGCCGCCCGCGGCAACGGCCAGAAGATCATCCTTGCCCTCGACACGGTCAAGCAGCTGGCCGACGAGGAGATGAAGGTCGTCGTGGACCCCGCCAAGGGCGTCCAGAAGATCACCAAGCTGATGGACCCGGCCGAGGCGACCGGTGAGTACATCGGTGTCACCCTCATCGAGGGCGAGGCCGCCGAGGAGCTGGCCGACGCCCTGAAGACGACCTTCGAGCGGGACCCCGACCTCTACTACGAGGACGGCTACCAGGAGCTCGTCAACCGCGGCTTCAAGGTGGACGTGGCCCCGATCGGCGACGTCAAGTGGGTCGAGATCGACAACCACGACGACCTGGCGAAGGGCCGTGACATCGCATGCCAGTACTGACCCGCCTCATTCCGTCCCCGGTCGTCGTTGACATCAACGCCGGCGCCCTGGACGACCTGGCGGGCCTGCTGGCCGATCAGCGCATCTCCGCGTCGGGCAAGCTCGCCATCGCGATCAGCGGCGGCTCGGGGGCACGGCTGCGCGAGCGGCTGTCCCCCGCGCTGCCCGGCGCCGAGTGGTACGAGGTCGGCGGCGGCACCCTGGACGAAGCGATCAAGCTCGCCGACGCCATGAAGAAGGGGCACTACGACGCGGTCGTGGGCCTCGGCGGCGGCAAGATCATCGACTGCGCCAAGTTCGCCGCGGCCCGCATCGGCCTGCCGCTGGTCGCCGTCGCGACGAACCTGTCGCACGACGGCCTGTGCTCGCCGGTCGCCACCCTCGACAACGACGCGGGCCGCGGTTCCTACGGTGTGCCGAACCCGATCGCCGTGGTGATCGACCTCGACATCATCCGTGAGGCCCCGGTCCGGTTCGTCCGCTCCGGCATCGGTGACGCGATCTCCAACATCTCCGCGGTCGCGGACTGGGAGCTCTCGCACCGGGAGACCGGCGAGGCGATCGACGGACTGGCCGCCGCCATGGCACGCCAGGCCGGCGAGGCCGTGCTCCGCCACCCCGGCGGGGTCGGCGACGACGCCTTCCTCCAGGTGCTGGCCGAGGGCCTGGTCCTGACCGGCATCTCGATGTCGGTGGCCGGTGACAGCCGTCCGGCGTCCGGCGCCTGCCACGAGATCAACCACGCGCTCGACATCCTCTACCCCAAGCGCGCCGCGAGCCACGGCGAGCAGTGCGGCCTCGCCGCCGCCTTCGCCACGCATCTGCGCGGGGACAAGGAGACCCGTGACCTGATGGTCCAGGTGCTGCGCCGGCACGGACTGCCGGTCACGCCGGGCGAGATCGGCTTCACGGACGAGGAGTTCGTCGAGGCCGTCGAGTACGCACCCAAGACCCGCCCGGGGCGCTACACCATCCTCGAACACCTCGACCTGTCCACCGACCAGATCAGGGACGCCTACGCCGACTATGCACAAGCCATCGGTAGCTGAGCTCCGGCCGGTCGTTCACCCCCCGGGGGTGAAGGACCGGCGGAGCGGCGAGCACTGGGCCGGCCGGCTCTACATGCGCGAGCTCTCGCTGCGCATCGACCGCCACCTGGTGAACACACGGATCACCCCCAACCAGCTGACCTACGTGATGACCGTGGCCGGCGTCCTCGCCGCACCCGCGCTGCTGGTGCCGGGGATCGCGGGGGCCCTGCTCGGCGTGCTGATGGTCCAGCTCTACCTGCTGCTCGACTGTGTCGACGGCGAGGTCGCCCGCTGGAAGAAGCAGTTCTCCCTGGGCGGGGTGTACCTGGACCGGGTCGGCGCCTACCTGTGCGACGCCGCGGTGCTCGTCGGCTTCGGCCTGCGCGCCGCTGACCTGTGGGGAGCCGGGCGGATCGACTGGCTGTGGGCCTTCCTCGGCACCCTCGCCGCGCTGGGCGCCATCCTGATCAAGGCCGAGACCGACCTCGTCGGTGTCGCCCGTCACCAGGGCGGTCTTCCGCCGGTCAAGGAGACGGCGTCCGAGCCGCGCTCGTCCGGTATGGCGCTGGCCCGCAAGGCTGCCGCGGCGCTGAAGTTCCACCGCCTGGTCCTCGGGGTCGAGGCCTCCCTGCTGATCCTGGCCCTGGCGGTCCTGGACCAGGTCAGGGGCGATCTGTTCTTCTCGCGGCTCGGCGTCGCCGTGCTGGCGGGCATCGCGCTCCTGCAGACCCTGCTGCACCTCGTGTCCATCCTCGCCTCCAGCAGGCTCAAGTGACGGGAGCCGGTGTGGGTAGGAGCATGCGGCTCGGTGCGGTTGTCCTGACCATGGGCAACCGCCCCGAGGAACTGCGCGCGCTGCTGGACTCGGTCGCCAAGCAGGAGGGCGACCCGATCGAGATCGCGGTCGTCGGCAACGGCTCGCCGCTGCCCGAGCTCCCCGAGGGCGTACGGACCGTCGAGCTGCCGGAGAACGTCGGCATCCCGGCCGGCCGCAATGTCGGTATCGAGGCGTTCGGCCCCGGCGGCAGCGAGGTCGACGTCCTGCTCTTCCTGGACGACGACGGGCTGCTGGCCAGGGAGGACACCGCGAAGCTGTGCCGGGAGGCCTTCACCGCCGACCCCGAGCTCGGGATCATCAGCTTCCGGATCGCCGACCCGGACACGGGGGAGACCCAGCGCCGCCATGTGCCGCGGCTGCGGGCCTCGGACCCCCTGCGCTCGTCGCGGGTCACCACCTTCCTCGGCGGTGCCAACGCGGTCCGTACGCAGGTGTTCGAGGAGGTCGGCGGGCTGCCCGACGACTTCTTCTACGCCCACGAGGAGACCGATCTGGCCTGGCGGGCGCTGGACGCCGGCTGGCAGATCGACTACCGGTCGGACATGGTGCTCTTCCATCCGACGACGGCGCCGGCCCGGCATGCGGTCTACCACCGGATGGTGGCCCGTAACCGGGTGTGGCTGGCCCGGCGCAACCTCCCCGCCGCGCTGGTTCCGGTCTATCTCGGTGTCTGGTTTCTGCTCACCCTCGCCCGCCGGCCGTCGCGACCGGCGCTGCGGGCCTGGCTGGGCGGCTTCAAGGAGGGCTGGGCGACCCCGAGCGGTCCCAGGCGCCCGATGAAGTGGGCTACCGTTTGGCGACTGACCCGACTGGGTCGCCCTCCCGTCATCTGACAAGCTCGTATCTGAGAGCATCAGGCGCGAACCGGGGCGTGGCCCCGGCAGCGCACCTTGAGGACGAAAGTGTCAACTGTGAGCGAGACCACGCACGACGGTGCGGTCGCCATGAGTGCCCCGCCATCTTCCGATGAGGGGCTCACCCCTGCCCAGCGGGCCCAGAAGTACGGGCTCTCGCAGAGCGGGGCCCGTCCCTCGCTGCCGGAGTACGTCCGGCAGCTGTGGGACCGGCGGCATTTCATCTCCGCGTTCGCCAGCGCCAAGCTGACGGCGCAGTACAGCCAGGCCAAGCTGGGCCAGGTCTGGCAGGTCCTGACCCCGCTGCTCAACGCGGCCGTCTACTACTTGATCTTCGGTAAGCTGATCGGCACGAGCCGGGGCGTCCCCGACTTCGTCCCGTTCCTGGTGACGGGTGTCTTCATCTTCACCTTCACCCAGAGCTCGGTGATGGCGGGTACGAGGGCGATCTCCGGCAACCTGGGTCTGGTGCGGGCGCTGCACTTCCCGCGGGCCTGTCTGCCGATCTCGTTCTGCCTGATGCAGCTGCAGCAGCTGCTGTTCTCCATGGGCGTGCTGGTGATCATCCTGCTCGGCTTCGGGCAGGTCCCGACCTGGTCGTGGCTGCTGGTCTTCCCTGCGCTGACGCTGCAGTTCATCTTCAACACGGGCCTGGCGATGGTCATGGCGCGGATGGGGGCGAAGACCCCGGACATGGCGCAGCTGATGCCCTTCATCATGCGGACGTGGATGTACGCGTCCGGCGTGATGTTCAGCATCGACCTGATCCTGAAGGGCAAGCACGTCCCTGCCTTCGTGGAGGTCCTGCTCAACGCCAACCCGGCGGCCGTCTACATCGACCTGATGCGTTTCGCGCTGATCGACAGCTTCACCGCCGCGAAGCTGCCCCCGCATGTGTGGGCGTTCGCCGGCGGCTGGGCGCTGCTGATGGGTGTGGTCGGCTTTGTGTACTTCTGGAAGGCTGAGGAGCGGTACGGACGTGGCTGAACAGAAGAACGGCATCGAGCCGGCCGAGGCCGCCGAGGCCCGCGTCCCGACGGTGATCGCGGACGATCTGCACATCGTCTACCGCGTCTACGGCACCGGCGCGGGCAGGGGCAGCGCCACCGCGGCGCTGAACCGCATCGTCCGCCGCAAGCCCTCCTCGGGCGTGCGCGAGGTGCACGCGGTCAAGGGCGTCTCGTTCACCGCCTACCGGGGCGAGTCGATCGGCCTGATCGGCTCCAACGGTTCGGGCAAGTCGACGCTGCTCAAGGCGGTCGCCGGGCTGCTGCCCGCCGAGCGCGGCAAGGTCTACACCCACGGCCAGCCCTCGCTGCTGGGCGTGAACGCGGCCCTGATGAACGACCTGACCGGCGAGAAGAACGTTTTGTTGGGCGGGCTGGCCATGGGCATGAGCCGCGAACAGGTCCGCGAGCGCTACGACGGCATCGTCGACTTCTCCGGCATCAACGAGAAGGGCGACTTCATCTCGCTGCCGATGCGCACCTACTCCTCCGGGATGGCGGCCCGGCTGCGGTTCTCCATCGCCGCGGCCAAGGACCACGACGTGCTGATGATCGACGAGGCCCTGGCCACCGGCGACCGCAGCTTCCAGAAGCGCTCCGAGGCCCGCATCCGCGAACTGCGCAAGGAGGCCGGCACGGTCTTCCTCGTCAGCCACAACAACAAGTCCATCCGCGACACCTGCGACCGGACCCTGTGGCTGGAGCGCGGCGAACTGCTGATGGACGGCCCGACGGATGAAGTGATCAAGGCGTACGAAAAGGAGACGGGCAAATAGTCCGTCCCGCACCCGAAGGCCTCTGCGAGTCCGCCTCGCGGGGGCCTTCGGGCGTGACGAAAAGGTCAACTCCGTTGACACCTGGAACGGTTCGGGCGTAAAGGATGTTGACGGGCTTGTCGCCCGGGGCTTCGGTACCCCCTCGGACGCGGGCGAGGTGTACGGCGTAAGCTGTACGGGTGCCGAACGGCACAAGTGGGATATGTCGGGCAATGCTCGCCCAAATGGGTGATGCGGGCTCGATCAGGGCGTGGCGCCGACTGCGGCGTGTCCGAAATGGGATGTTTTGGCTTGGCGGTGTAGAACGGGAGACGTGACGGCAATGGCTACTGGTTCGCTCCGGCACCGGAATGCGCCGGGCAGCCCCCGGTGAGCCGAGACAACGAGCAGGCGCGTCGCGCCTTCCTCCGGAGGGGGGCGGCAGGTGACGGACGGGAGCAGACGCGCACCGTGCTCGATCAGGCCGCACACGAGAACTTCCCCGTCGCGCCGTTCTTCCTGCCCCGTGCCTGGCGGACCGATCTGATGGCCGTCTACGGCTTCGCCCGGCTCGTCGACGACATCGGTGACGGCGATCTCGCACCCGGCGGCGGCGATGCCGTACTCCTCGGGCTCGACCGCGCACAGTACGACGACCGGCCCGCGCTGCTGGACGCCCTCGAAGCGGACCTGCACCGCGTCTTCAGCGACCGCGCCCCCGGCCCCGGGCATCCGCTGCTGCGCCGCCTCGGCCCGACCGTCCGCCGCTGTGCGCTGACCCCGGGGCCGTTCCTCGACCTCATCGAGGCCAACCGGCAGGACCAGCGGGTGAGCCGCTACGCCACCTACGGCGACCTGGCCGCCTACTGCGAGCTGTCCGCCAACCCTGTCGGCCGCCTCGTCCTCGCCCTCACCGGCACCGCGAGCCCCGCACGCCTCCGCCACTCCGACGCGGTCTGCACCGCCCTCCAGATCGTCGAACACATCCAGGACGTGGCCGAGGACCTGGGGCGCGACCGCATCTACCTGCCGGCCGAGGACAGGAAGCGCTTCGGTGTCGACGAGGCCGATCTGGCCGCGCCGAGCGGGGGCGCATCGGTGCGCGCGCTGATCGCCTACGAGGCCGAACGCGCCCGTGAGCTACTGCGTGAAGGCACCCCGCTGGTGGGTAGCGTCCACGGCAGACTCAAGCTGCTGCTGGCCGGTTTCGTGGCCGGCGGACGCGCTGCACTCCAGGCGGTCGCGGCCGCCGATTACGACGTACTCCCTGGACCGCCCAAGCCGACCAAGCTCAGCCTGCTGCGCGAGGTAGGGGCGACATTGCGAAGAGAGGGGTGAGTCGGACCGTGGAGGCAACCGCACACGCGTCCGCGCCGGTGCTCGCTGCGTACCGCTACTGCGAGGCCGTCACCGGGCAGCAGGCACGGAACTTCGCCTACGGCATCCGGCTGCTGCCGGCCGACAAGCGGCAGGCCATGTCGGCGCTCTACGCCTTCTCCCGCCGGGTCGACGACATCGGCGACGGCACCCTGGAACCCGCCGCCAAGCAACGCCGCCTGGAGGACACCCGGGAGGTGCTGGCCCGCATCAAGGACGGCCGGATCGACGAGGACGACACCGACCCGGTGGCCGTCGCGCTGTCCGACGCCGCCCGCCGCTTCCCGCTGCCGCTGGACGGTCTCGACGAGCTGATCGACGGCGTGCTGATGGATGTGCGCGGCGAGACCTACGAGACCTGGGACGAGCTGCGGGATTACTGCCGCTGCGTCGCCGGCGCCATCGGCCGGCTCTCGCTGGGCGTGTTCGGCACCGTACCGGGCGCGCCGGACGCCGAGCGCGCCTTCGAGTACGCCGACACCCTCGGCCTGGCCTTGCAACTCACCAACATCCTCCGGGATGTTCGCGAGGACGCCGGGAACGGCCGTACGTACCTCCCCGCCGAGGACCTTGCCAAGTTCGGCTGCGCGGCGGGCTTCGAGGGGCCCGTCCCGCCGCCCGGCTCCGACTTCACGGGCCTGGTGCACTTCGAGGTGAATCGTGCCCGCGCGCTGTTCGCCGAGGGATTCCGGCTGCTGCCGATGCTCGACCGGCGCAGCGGCGCCTGCGTGGCCGCGATGGCCGGCATCTACCACCGGCTGCTGACCCGGATCGCCGCCGACCCCGAGGCGGTGCTGCGCGGCCGGGTCTCGCTGCCCGGCCGGGAGAAGGCCTTCGTCGCGGTGCGCGGGCTCTCCGGGCTCGACGCGCGGGCGATCGGCCGGCGGGAGTCCGTGCGGAGGCGTGGATGATGCGCCGGGCGGCGAACGACAGCGGTGATCCCGCTTCAGCGTGGCGGGCAACCCTCCCCGGGCCGGCTGCGTCCCTCACAGCAGTACGGGGGGAGACCACATGACATCGGGAGCCGGGCGGTCCGGCCTGCGGCACGACCTGCCGTCCGGCCGTCCCGCAGGGGCGGCGGCGGTGGTGGTGATCGGCGGCGGACTCGCGGGTACCACGGCGGCGCTTGCGCTGGCCGACGCGGGGCTGCGGGTCACCCTGGTCGAGGGCCGGCCCCGTCTCGGCGGTCTGGTCTTCTCCTTCCGTCGCGAGTCCGGCGCCGGCGAGCTGACCGTCGACAACGGCCAGCATGTCTTTCTGCGCTGCTGCACCGCCTACAGCCGGCTGCTGGAACGGCTCGGCGCCGCGCACCTGGTGCCCCTGCAGGACCGGATGGACGTACCCGTCCTCGACGCCGACCGGATGCGGCTCGGCCGGCTGCGCCGCACGGCACTGCCCGTACCGCTGCACCTCGCCGGGAGCCTGGCCGGCTACCCGCACCTCTCGCCCGCCGAACGCGCCGGAGTCGTCCGCGCCACCCTGGCGCTGAAGGGCCTCGACCCGGCCGACCCCGCCCTGGACCGGCAGGACTTCGGCAGCTGGCTGCGCCGCCACGGCCAGTCCGCCCGCGCCGTCGAGGCGCTGTGGGACCTGGTCGGCATCGCGACCCTCAACGCCCGTGCCGGGGACGCCTCGATGGGCCTGGCCGCCAAGGTCTTCAAGACCGGACTGCTCTCCGCCCCCGGCGCCGCCGACATCGGCTGGGCCCGGGTCCCGCTCGGTGACGTCCACGACGACCTCGCCCGCACGGCCCTGGAGAAGGCCGGTGTCCGCATCGCCCTGCGCACCCGCGCCGGAAGCCTCACGCGCCGCGACGGCGGCTGGCAGGTCACGGTGGAGAAGGGGCCGCACGACAGCGAGCAGCTGACCGCGGACACCGTCGTCCTCGCCGTACCGCAGCGCGAGGCACACGCCCTGCTGCCCGACGCGGCGCTGGACGGCAAGGACCGGCTGCTGGACATCGGCACGGCCCCCATCCTCAACCTCCATGTCGTCTACGACCGCAAGGTGCTGCGCCGCCCCTTCTTCGCCGCGGTCGGCTCCCCGGTCCAGTGGGTCTTCGACCGCACCGACGCCTCGGGGCTGACGGGCCTTCCCGGCCAGGAGCGCAGCCAGTACCTGGCGGTCTCGCAGTCCGCGGCGCAGGAGGAGATCGACCAGCCGGTCGCCAAGCTCCGCGCCCGCTATCTGCCCGAACTGGAGCGGCTGCTGCCCGCCGCCCGCGGCGCCAGGATCCACGACTTCTTCGTCACCCGCGAGCGCACCGCGACCTTTGCGCCCGCGCCGGGCGTCGGCAGGCTCCGCCCCGCCGCCCGCACCCAAACCCCCGGCCTGTTCCTGGCCGGCGCGTGGACCGCCACCGGGTGGCCCGCGACCATGGAAAGCGCTGTGCGCAGCGGCACTGCCGCCGCTCGCGAGGCACTCAGCGAACTCGGCTTCCCCCAGGGCCACTTGCCTCAGGAGGCGGCATGACTACGCGTACGAGCGCTCCCACGAGCACGAGCACCGGAAACAGAGGAGAAACCGTGAATCCGGCTTCCCCAGCTATCGACACCGAGAGCGTCACCGCGCTGCTGGAGCGCGGGCGGACACTCGCCACTCCCGTGCTGCGTGCCGCCGTGGACCGGCTCGCTCCTCCCATGGACACCGTCGCCGCCTACCACTTCGGATGGATCGACGCCGAGGGCCGCCCCACCACGGGCGACAGCGGCAAGGCCGTACGGCCCGCGCTCGCCCTGCTGTCGGCCGAGGCCGCCGGCGCGGCCCCCGAGACCGGTATCCCCGGCGCGGTCGCCGTCGAGCTGGTGCACAACTTCTCGCTGCTGCACGACGACCTCATGGACGGCGACGAGCAGCGCAGGCACCGCGACACCGTCTGGAAGGTGCACGGTCCCGCACAGGCCATCCTCGTCGGTGACGCGCTGTTCGCCCTCGCCAACGAAATACTGCTGGAGCTCGGCACGGTCGACGCCGGCCGGGCCACCCGCCGGCTCACCCAGGCCTCCCTCAAACTGATCGACGGTCAGGCCCAGGACATCTCCTACGAGCACCGCGAGCGGGTCACCGTCGAGGAGTGCCTGGAGATGGAGGGCAACAAGACCGGCGCGCTGCTGGCCTGTGCCGTCTCCATCGGTGCGGTCCTGGGCGGCGCCGACGACCGCACCGCGGACACCCTGGAGCGCTACGGCTACCACCTCGGTCTCGCCTTCCAGGCCGTCGACGATCTGCTCGGCATCTGGGGCGACCCGGACGCCACCGGCAAGCGGCCCTGGAGCGACCTGCGCCAGCGCAAGAAGTCGCTGCCGGTCGTCGCCGCGCTGGCCGCCGAAGGCCCGGCCGCCGAGCGTCTCGCCCGGATCCTCGCCGACGACGCGAAGAAGAGCGAGGCCGAGATCGCCGACTTCACCGAGGAGGAGTTCGCCTCCCGCGCGGCCCTCATCGAGGAGGCCGGCGGCCGCGAGTGGACCTCCCAGGAGGCGCGCCGCCAGCACGCCACCGCCATTGCCGCCCTGAACGAGATCGAGATGCCGGAAAAGGTCCGCGCACAGCTCGTCGCACTCGCGGACTTCGTCGTTGTACGGGAGAGATGAGCACCAGCGACACCGAATAGATCGCAGTCGCCGGTCGGCGCCAGCCGGGCGCCGGCCGACGGAATCCCTGAGCACGCTTTTCACAGTTCACTGCAGAAGGGGAAGCCATGACAGCGACGACCGACGGAAGCACCGGGGCGCTGCCGCCCCGGGCCCCCTCGGCCAGCGATGCCACCGCTGAGACAGCCGGAACAGCTCCACCCACGCGCAGCGCCGCGGCGCAGGACACGGCGGACGCCGCCCGGCGCGCGGCCGCCCGCGCCACGGACCATCTGCTCTCCGTGCAGGACCCCGCCGGATGGTGGAAGGGCGACCTCGAGACCAACGTCACGATGGACGCCGAAGATCTGCTGCTCCGTCAATTCCTGGGCATCCAGGACCCGCGGCTCACCGAGGCCGCGGCCCGCCACATCCGCGGCGAGCAGCGCGCGGACGGCACCTGGGCCACCTTTCACGGCGGGCCCGGTGAACTCTCCACCACCATCGAGGCCTATGTCGCCCTGCGCCTCGCCGGGGACGCCCCGGACGCCCCGCACCTGGCCAAGGCCTCCGCATGGGTCCGCGAACAGGGCGGAGTCGCCGCGGCCCGGGTCTTCACCCGCATCTGGCTGGCCCTCTTCGGCTGGTGGAAATGGGACGACCTGCCCCAACTCCCGCCGGAGCTGATCTATTTCCCCCCGTGGTTCCCGCTCAACATCTATGACTTCGGATGCTGGGCGCGGCAGACCATCGTGCCGCTGACGATCGTCTCGGCGAAGCGCCCGGTGCGCCCGGCGCCGTTCGCCCTCGACGAGCTGCACACCGACCCGCGCCGGCCCAACCCCCCGCGGCCGCTCGCCCCCGCCACCAGTTGGGACGGGCTCTTCCAGCGCCTGGACAAGGCGCTGCACCTCTACCACAAGGTCGCCCTGCGCAAGCTGCGCGGCGCCGCGATGCGTTCCGCCGCCCGCTGGATCATCGAGCGGCAGGAGAACGACGGCTGCTGGGGCGGCATCCAGCCCCCCGCCGTCTACTCCGTCATCGCCCTGCACCTCCTCGGCTACGACCTCGACCACCCCGTGCTGCGCGCCGGCCTGGCCTCCCTCGACCGCTTCGCCGTGTGGCGCGAGGACGGTCCTTCCGGTCCCGACGGGCCGGGTGGTGCCCCCACCCGGATGATCGAGGCCTGCCAGTCCCCGCTCTGGGACACCTGCCTGGCCACCATCGCGCTCGCCGACGCCGGACTGCCCGCAGGCCACCCGCAACTGCTCAAGGCCGTCGACCGGCTGCTCGCCGAGCAGATCCGCCGGCCCGGCGACTGGAGCGTGAAGCGGCCCCGACTCCCCTCCGGCGGCTGGGCTTTCGAGTTCGAGAACGACAACTACCCGGACATCGACGACACCGCCGAGGTGGTACTCGCGCTGCGCCGGGTCGAGCACCCCGATCCGCAGCGGGTCGACGCCGCGGTGGACCGCGCGGTGCGCTGGATCTTCGGGATGCAGTCCAAGGGCGGGGGCTGGGGCGCCTTCGACGTCGACAACACCAGCCCGTTCCCCAACCGGCTGCCGTTCTGTGACTTCGGGGAGGTCATCGACCCGCCGTCGGCCGACGTCACCGCCCACGTCGTCGAGATGCTGGCCGATGTCGGCCGTACCCACGACCCGCGCACCCGCCGCGGTATCGCCTGGCTGCTGGCCGAACAGGAGCCCAGCGGCGCCTGGTTCGGCCGCTGGGGCACCAACTACCTCTACGGTACGGGCTCGGTGCTCCCCGCGCTCGCCGCGGCCGGCATCCCCGCCTCGCACCCCGCGGTGCGCCGGGCGGTGCGCTGGCTGGAACAGGTGCAGAACGACGACGGCGGCTGGGGCGAGGACCAGCGCTCCTACCAGGACAAGGAGAAGTGGGCCGGGCACGGCGCCTCGACCGCCTCCCAGACCGCCTGGGCGCTGATGGCGCTGCTCGCGGCCGGGGAACGGGGCAGCGAGGCGGTACGGCGCGGAGTGCGCTGGCTGGCCGCGACCCAGCGCGAGGACGGGTCCTGGGACGAGCCGTACTTCACCGGTACGGGCTTCCCCTGGGACTTCTCCATCAACTATCACCTCTACCGCCAGGTCTTCCCGCTGACCGCCCTGGGCCGCTACCTGGGCGGCGGACCGGCCGGCCTGCCGGTGAGATCCTGATGTCACGGCCCCCGGCGGACGCGGACCCGCCCCTGCTGGTCGCCTGCGCGCTCGGCATCGAGCGGTTCGCGCTGCGCGGCGGTGACCGCGGGGGAGTGGCGCGAGGGGACGGTCCGCAGCTGGTCACGCTCCGTACCGGCATGGGTCCCCAGGCGGCCGAACGCGCCCTCACCCATGCGCTGCGTGCGGGTGCGGTCACCGAACGTTCCCCCGTTGTCGCCAGCGGCTTCTGCGCCGGCCTCGCTCCCGGGATGCGTCCCGGGGACGTGGTCGTCGCCAAAGCCACCCGCGATCACCATGCGGACGCGCCGGAAACGCTCTGTCACGACAACGGCCCGCTGCTCCGGGCCCTGCGGCAGCGGGGGCTGACCGTCCACACCGGGCTGCTGCGCGGCTCCGACCACGTCGTACGCGGTGCGGAGCGGGCCGCGCTGCATGCCGCCGGTGCGGTCGCGGTGGACATGGAATCCGCCGCGACCCTCCGGGTGGCCCGGCGCGCCGGCATCCGTCCGGTTGCGGCCGTCCGGGTGGTCGTGGACGCTCCAGAACATGAACTCGTACGCATCGGCACGGTGCGCGGTGGAATATCAGCCTTCCGAGTACTGCGCTCCGTACTTCCTGTTTTCTACGAATGGCACCGTTCTTTGCTGCTCCCCTGGAGGTGAGCCAGATGGCCATGCCGCTCCGTCAGTCCATCCGGGTCGGGACCTATCTCTTTGAACAGAAGATGATCCGCCGGCGAGAGAAGTTCCCGCTCATTGTCGAGCTGGAACCGCTCTTCGCGTGCAATCTGAAATGCGAGGGCTGCGGGAAGATCCAGCACCCGGCGGGCGTGCTCAAACAGCGTATGCCGGTGGCGCAGGCGGTCGGTGCGGTGCTGGAGTCCGGCGCCCCGATGGTTTCCATTGCCGGTGGCGAGCCCCTGATGCACCCGCAGATCGACGAGATCGTGCGGCAGTTGGTGGCCAAGCGGAAGTATGTCTTCCTGTGCACCAACGCGATGTTGCTGCGCAAGAAGATGGAGAACTTCACCCCCTCGCCGTATTTCGCCTTCGCCGTGCACATCGACGGCATGCGCGAGCGGCACGATGAATCCGTCGCGAAGGAAGGCGTGTTCGACGAGGCGGTGGCGGCGATCAAGGAGGCCAAGCGGCGCGGTTTCCGGGTCACCACCAACTCCACCTTCTTCAACACCGACACCCCGCAGACCATCATCGAGGTCCTCAATTTCCTCAATGACGATCTGCAGGTCGACGAAATGATGCTGTCGCCCGCCTACGCCTACGAGAAGGCCCCCGACCAGGAGCACTTCCTCGGTGTGGAGCAGACCCGTGAGCTGTTCAAGAAGGCCTTCGCCGGGGGCAACCGGCGGCGCTGGCGGCTCAACCACAGCCCGCTCTTCCTGGACTTCCTGGAGGGCAAGGCGGACTTCCCGTGCACGGCGTGGGCGATCCCCAACTACTCGCTCTTCGGCTGGCAGCGCCCCTGCTACCTCATGAGCGACGGGTACGTCCCCACCTACAGGGAGCTCATCGAGGAGACCGACTGGGACAAGTACGGCCGCGGCAAGGACCCGCGCTGCGCCAACTGCATGGCGCACTGCGGCTACGAGCCGACCGCCGTCCTCGCCACCATGGGGTCGCTGAAGGAATCCCTCCGGGCGGCCAGGGAGACCGTCGCGGGCAACCGCGGGTGACCGCCGGCCAGCGGTGAGCCGCGCCAGGGCGCACCGTCGTCCCGGTCCGGCCCGGCTCCTGCGCCGCATGGCGGCACGAGCCGGGCCCGGCCGGTCCCTGTCAGCCGAACCGGAGGGGGAACGCACATGACGATGCTGGAGAACATCCGGCAGCCACACCACCTCAAGGCGCTCCCCGCGGAACGCCTTGCCGAACTCGCCGAGGAGATCCGGCACTTCCTCGTGCACGCCGTCTCCCGCACCGGCGGCCACCTGGGGCCCAACCTGGGCGTGGTCGAGCTGACCCTCGCCCTGCACCGGGTCTTCGACTCACCCGCCGACCGCATCCTGTGGGACACCGGCCACCAGACCTACGTGCACAAACTCCTGACCGGCCGGCAGGACTTCTCCAAGCTGCGGGCCAAGGGCGGCCTGTCCGGCTACCCCTCGCGCGCGGAGTCCGCGCACGATGTCATCGAGAACAGCCATGCCTCGACGGTGCTGGGCTGGGCCGACGGCCTGGCCAAGGCCCGCCAGGTGCGGGGCGGCAGCGACCATGTGGTGGCCGTCATCGGTGACGGTGCGCTCACCGGCGGGATGGCCTGGGAAGCCCTCAACAACATCGCCGCCGCCAAGGACCGCCCGCTGATCATCGTCGTCAACGACAACGAGCGCTCCTACGCCCCCACCATCGGCGGCCTCGCCGACCACCTCGCCACCCTGCGCACCACCGACGGCTACGAGAAGTTCCTGGCCTGGGGCAAGGACGTGCTCCAGCGCACCCCGGTCGTCGGAGCGCCGCTCTACGGGTCGCTGCACGGTGCCAAGAAGGGCTTCAAGGACGCCTTCGCGCCCCAGGGCATGTTCGAGGACCTGGGACTGAAGTACCTCGGACCGGTCGACGGCCATGACATCGCGGCCGTCGAATCCGCGCTGCGCCGCGCGAAGGGCTTCCACGGCCCGGTGCTGGTGCACTGCCTCACCGAGAAGGGCCGCGGCTGCCTGCCCGCCCTGGAGGACGAGGCCGACCACTTCCACACGGTCGGTGTGATGGACCCCCTGACCTGCGCACCCGTCACCACGGCAGAGCGGCCCTCCTGGACCTCCGTCTTCGGCGACGAGATGGTCCGCATCGGCGCCGAGCGTGCGGACGTCGTGGCCCTCACCGCGGCGATGCTGCAGCCGGTCGGGCTCGGGAAATTCGCCGCGGCGTACCCCGACCGGGTGTGGGACGTGGGCATCGCCGAACAGCATGCGGTGGTGTCGGCGGCGGGGCTGGCCACCGGCGGTCTGCACCCCGTCGTCGCGGTCTATGCCACCTTCCTCAACCGGGCCTTCGACCAGGTGCTGATGGATGTGGCGCTGCACAAGTGCGGCGTCACCTTCGTGCTGGACCGGGCCGGTGTCACCGGCACCGACGGTCCCTCGCACAACGGCATGTGGGACCTGTCGATCCTGCAGGTCGTACCCGGTCTGCGGATCGCCGCACCGCGCGACGCCGACCAGCTCCGCGCCCAGCTGCGCGAAGCGCTGGACGTGGCCGACGCCCCGACCGTCGTCCGCTTCCCCAAGGAGCCGGTGGACGACCCGGTCCCGGCCGTGGACCGGATCGGCGGTGTCGATGTCCTCCACCGGGCGCCGCACCCCGACGTCCTGCTGGTCGCCGTCGGCGTGATGGCTCCGGTCTGTCTGCGGGTCGCCGAACTGCTCACGGCGCGCGGCGTCGATACGACCGTGATCGACCCGCGGTGGGTCAAGCCGGTCGACGACGCCGTCCCCCGGCTCGCCGCGGAGCACGCCATGGTGGTGGTCGTCGAGGACAACTGCCGGACCGGAGGCGTGGGCTGGGCGGTCGGCCAGGCGCTGCGGGACGCCGGCGTGGACGTGCCGCTGCGCACCTTCGGCATCCCCGAGCAGTTTCTGGCACCCGCCAAGCGTGGTGAGCTGCTGGCCGACGTCGGCCTCACACCGGCCGAGATCGCCGGCCGGATCAGCGCCGCACTGGCCCGTAAGGAGAGCCACGCGTGACCGGATTCGATCTGACCGAACTGCTCGCCGAACGCGGCGGCGAGCGCTACGACCTGCACGCCCGCCATCTCAACCACCAGCTCCCGCGCATGCTGCACACCATCGGCTTCGACAAGGTCTACGAGCGGGCCGAGGGCGCCTACTTCTGGGACGCCGACGGCCAGGACTACCTGGACATGCTCGCGGGATTCGGGGTGATGGGCCTCGGCCGGCACCACCCCGTCGTCCGCAAGGCGCTGCACGACGTCCTGGACGCCCAGCTCGCCGATCTCACCCGCTTCGACTGCCAGCCGCTGCCCGGCCTGCTCGCCGAGAAGCTGCTGGCCTGTGCGCCCCACCTGGACCGGGTCTTCTTCGGCAACAGCGGCACCGAAGCCGTCGAGACCGCCCTGAAGTTCGCCCGCTACGCCACCGGCAGACCGCGCGTCCTCTACTGCACCCATGCCTTCCACGGCCTGACCACCGGCTCGCTCTCGGTCAACGGCGAGGACGGCTTCCGGGACGGCTTCGCCCCGCTGCTGCCGGACACCGCCATCGAGATGGGCGATCTGGACGCGCTGGCGCGGGAGCTGAAGCGCGGCGATGTGGCGGGGTTCGTGGTCGAACCGATCCAGGGGAAGGGCGTCCACCCGGCCCCGCCCGGATTCCTGCGCGCCGCACAGGAGCTGCTGCACCGGCACAAGGCGCTGCTGATCGCTGACGAGGTGCAGACCGGCCTCGGCCGCACCGGCGACTTCTTCGCCTACCAGCACGAGGACGGAGTCGAACCGGACCTGGTGTGTGTGGCCAAGGCGCTGTCCGGCGGCTACGTCCCCGTCGGCGCGACCCTCGGCAAGGACTGGATCTTCAAGAAGGTCTACTCGTCCATGGACCGGGTGCTGGTGCACTCCGCCAGCTTCGGCGCCAACGCCCAGGCGATGGCGGCCGGTCTGGCGGTGCTCTCGGTGATGGAGGACGAGCAGATCGTCGCGGGCGCCCGGCACACCGGCGAACTGCTGCGCTCCCGGCTCGCCGCGCTGGTCGGCAGGTACGAGCTGCTGCACGACGTACGGGGCCGCGGCCTGATGATCGGCATCGAGTTCGGCCGCCCCACGTCGCTCGGCCTGCGCAGCCGCTGGACGATGCTGCAGGCGGCCCGCAAGGGGCTGTTCGCGCAGATGGTCGTGGTGCCGCTGCTGCGGCGCCACCGCATCCTGACCCAGGTCTCCGGCGACCACCTCGAAGTCATCAAGCTGATCCCGCCGCTGATCATCGGCGAGCGCGAAGTGGACCGTTTCGTCGAGGCGTTCACGGACGTCATGGACGACGCCCACTCAGGCGGCGGCCTGATGTGGGACTTCGGCCGGACACTGGTCAAGGCACACCTGGGGCGCCGCGAGTAGCCGGGTCCCCGGCCGCGTACGTGAGAAGCCGGTGGTCCGGCGGCCATCCCCGCCGGACAACCGGTGGGTTCACAGGCCTGCCGGCAGACGGCTGTCGGTCAGGAACGTCTGCAGGCTCCTGTCCAGGGAGCGGGCGAAGCCCTGGGCGAGTTCGGAGGACCCGCGTACGGGCACCGGCAGGTGCAGGTCGCAGGCGAAGCCCATCAGACGCGCCATCGCACGCCACACCCGGGCTTCGGGCCAGGGCCCGACGGCCGCGTGATGAACCGCCAGCAGATGTGCCGCCAGTTCGTCACCCGCCCCGGCGGCGAAGCGCCACCAGTACAGCGCGCCCTCCCACTTGTCGAGGCTGTAGAGCAGGCAGGCGAACGTCCGGGCGCCCACCGGGTCGTAGTCCGCGGCGAACGCACCGAGGGCATCGACGTCATCGCTGCGCAGCACGATCTGACACAGCCGCCGGACCTCGACCAGGACAGCCGCGGGAGCGACCGCCGGGTCGAGAAGGGGGGTGGGCCGGCGCCGGCGGCGGCCGCGGAGCACCGCCGGGCGGACCGGGACGGGGCGGCCGCCGCCGGCCGCCGCGCGGGTGACGCGCGCGGGCGGCCGGCACCCCTTGTCGGCGATGGCCTCGGCGAGGCGCCGGGTGAAGGCGGCCACATCGTGGTCGGCGTACTCGTCGCGGATCTTTTCGGCTTGGAGCCGGAGCACGTTTTCGAGCATCACTCGTCCCTTCCGGAACGTTTCGTCATGATCTCTTTAAGGCGTTGCAGACCGATGCTCACGCTGACCTTCGCCGAGCCGGGGGTGGTTCCCAGCCTTTCGGCGATCTGCTCGTACGACAGTCCCGCCAGGTGGTAGAGGCGCACGGAATTGGCCTGGAGCGGGGCCCGGGACTCCAGCTCGTCCAGCGCAAGATCGAGCGGTTCGTGGTCACCCAGCTCCTTCAGGTACGAGCTGTCCGGCCTGTCCGGAGGCTCGGCGAAGGCCTGGACGCGCGCGTCGCGGATCTCGCGGCGGTAGAAGTCGCCGATCACACCATGGAGGATCCGGTAGGCCATCGCCGTCGGATTCACATGGGCCAGGATCCGCTCCCACTTCGCGTACATGCGGCGGCCGGCTTCGAGGACGGCGTCCTCCGCGTCGCGCCGGTCCCGGAGCTTGAAGCACGCGAGAGCGAGAAACGATTTCTGCTCGCGCTGGAAGAACGCTTCGAAGTCCAGCGGGAGGTCGGCGGTGGGCCGGGCCGCGGGGAAGTTCTCGTTCACCGGACCTCCCCGCAGCGCGGGCGCGACGGCGGCCGGGGCACCGCGGGCCTGGCGGGGGCGGGGTGGGTGCCGTTCTCCGGACGCGGGTTCAGGCGTGGGCCGGACTGTTGTGCCGACGCAGCGCCGATACAGGGATGTCGGTGCAGCGCGACCTGCAAGGCGGTGTGGGTCACGCGCCGGACAAGGGCGTCGAGTCCTGCGGCGGTCAACCGGTAGGCGCCGAAGGCGGCCAGCGCGTACCAGGGCCATGAGTGCCCCAAGTGCTCCACGAGCCCTCCCTTCAAGAGAGTTGCTGCCCACCCGCACTGTGGCGGGCGGGGCGGAACGTGCGTTCCTGCCCCTCTCACCGATGGGGGACCCCCTCAGGGTTAACCGCGGCGCACACATAATCAGCCGAACGTGATCGATCAACTGCGTACAGTGCCACGACCTGCGCTTTTCTCATGGAGAGTGACGGACGACACATTGACTACATGTTTAATGACCAGTAACTAGCGTTCGAAAACTGCAAGTTCACGCTCGCAAAACAGACGGGTGGCCGGTGCGGGGTCCTCGCCGTGCGAGTCGGACGGGCCGCCGCCGTGCGAGTCGGACGGGCCGCGTGTGCCGCTGCCGAGCCCGAAGTGACGGGCAGGTACAGGAGTAGACGGCAGAGTTCCGGACGCGCCGGCCGCACCGCGCCTTCGGATCAGGGGCGTTCTGGCGGCCGACCCGTCGCTGGTCGCGGAGTTGGCGGCCCTGCTTCCCGCACCGCCGGCCGCGGGCCGGGGAGACCGGCACGCTGGAAAGCCTCTACCAGCGGCTGACCGAGGCGTTCTTCGGCAAGACCTTCCTGCGCGGGGTCGACGAGATCATGCTGCACGAGGCCGTCGCCCACGTCACCGACGTACACCTCACCGTCTTCGACTGCGCACTGAGCCGGGCGGACGTGGCCCGGGTGATGCAGACCTTCTCCGGCTGCACGTTCCTCTTCACGTCCCCGTATCCGACCCTGCCGGACACGGCGGCGGCGCGTGCCCGGTGTCAGTCCGTCAGCAGCCGGTCACGCAGCCGTTCGCGGGTGGCGGGTGCCAGCTTCAGGCCGTCGGTGAGGTACTTCTCCGTCGAGCCCCAGGTCTGCTCGATGGCGTCGTAGGCGGCCGCGAGGTAGTCGGTGTGCGCCCCGAACAGTGGCGCGAGCAGCTCCATGACCTCCTGCGACATCCCGACCGCGGAGTTGTCCGAGCGGCGGATCTTGTAGCGCCGGTGGGGATCGTTGGACTTGAGGTAGTCCGCCTCGATGGCGTCCCGCTCCACGCCGACCGCGAGCAGGGTCACGGCAACGGACAGGCCCGCGCGGTCCTTGCCGGCCGCACAGTGCATCAGCGCCGGGACGCTGTCCTCGGCAAGCGCATTCAGCACCCTGCTGTGGTCTTCGGTACGGGTGGTGATGATGTGGCGGTAGGTCTTGGCCATCCGGGCCGCGGCCTTGCCGTCGCCGAGCGCGGAACGCAGCTGTTCCAGCTCGCCGTCGCGCACCATCGCCCAGAATTCCGCGCCGTCGGCCGGGTCGGTGAGCGGGATGTTCACATTGCGCACGCCGGGCAGCGTGACATCGGGGCCTTCCAGCTTGATGTCCGAGGCGTTGCGGAAGTCGAAGATGGTGTGCAGCCCGAGGCCGGCCAGAAACGCGGCGTCCGTCTCGGTCGCATGGGCGAGGTGTCCGCTGCGGAACAGCCTCCCCTCCCGTACGCGACGCCCGTCCACGGTCGGCAGACCGCCCACATCGCGGAAGTTGCGGACCTCCGTGAGCTCGGGCTGGGCCTGTGGGACCTGCGGCGTCTGCTGCGTCACGCGCGCTCCTCGGGTTCGTTCGCCGACGCCGCTCGTCGGCGAGGCGGGCTCTTCCGACGATACGACATTGATGCAATAGACAATCGGGTCGATATGGGAGACGCGGACGTGCCGCGATGCGCGGGAGAGAGAGGCAGGTCGTGGCCGATCTTTATTCCAACTTGACAAGAATTTGACTTGGTGGCATTAATCACCCCTCGTCAACCCCTGGTTACGGTGGCGTAGGTCACTTCTTGAGGTGAAGTATGTCTTGACGTGGCAGACGATTCGAAGTACCTCAGCAACGGCGCCCATGGCGCCATCGGGTCGTACGCAGCCGTCGGGGACAGCTTTACAGAGGGGGTCGGGGATCCCGGCCCTGACGGGGCGTACATCGGTTGGGCGGACCGCCTGGCGGTCCTTCTCTCGGATCAGCAGGCCGAGGGGGACTTCCGCTATGCGAACCTCGCGGTCAGGGGGCGACTCCTGGACCAGATCGTCGAGGAGCAGGTGCCCCGGGCGAAGGAGCTCGCCCCCGCCCTGGTGACGTTCTGCGCCGGCGGCAATGACATCCTGCGGCCCGGTTCGGACCCGGACGCGGTCGCCGAGCGCTATGAGGCGGCGGTCGCCGAGCTGCGGCAGGAGGTCGGCACGGTCCTGCTCTGCACCGGCTTCGACACCCGCGGCATCCCCGTGCTCAAGCACCTGCGCGGCAAGATCGCCACGTACACGGCGCATGTCCGGGCCATCGCGGACCGCCACGACTGCCCGGTTCTGGACCTGTGGTCGCTGAAGTCGGTGCAGGACCGGCGGGCGTGGAGCGACGACCGGCTGCATCTGTCCGCCGACGGGCACACCCGGGTGGCGCTGCGTGCGGGGCAGGTGCTCGGACTGCGGGTGCCGGCCGACCCGGACCAGTCGTGGCCGCCGGA
The DNA here is from genome assembly GCF_043199875.1 of Streptomyces sp. NPDC048516. NCBI lineage: Bacteria > Bacillati > Actinomycetota > Actinomycetes > Kitasatosporales > Streptomycetaceae > Streptomyces > Streptomyces sp. NPDC048516. The sequence continues at coordinate 343,194 of NZ_JBICWS010000010.1, forward strand.
GGCGGAGCGCTCGGCCGCCGAGGCGCGGCGGGACAACATCCACTGGGCGCGGGAGCACCTTGTCCCGTGGATCGGGCGCCGGCTGCGCGGTGAGTCGTCCGGTGACCATGTCGAGCCCAAGCGGCCGGATCTGCTGCCGCTCTAGATGAATGAGTCCGATGTTCTCAGTGGTCGAAGGCGATCAGGGATCGTTTGATCTTGGCGCCGGTGGTCCAGTTGTGCCAGATGCCGGCGGC
>NZ_JBICWS010000011.1:0-140089 GCF_043199875.1 Streptomyces sp. NPDC048516
TAGGCGGATCTGCGCGCCCGTCCCTGTGGGGTGGTGGGGGCGCGGCGCCCTTCCCCCCCCGCCCGCCGCGTGTGGGGGGGCCCGGGGGGGGGGGGGCCCGGCCGGGGGCGGGGGCCGGGCCGGGCCACTCCCCATTTCTCACACCGGGGCGGCTTCACACCGGGGCGGCTTCACCGCCTGGGCAGCCTCACCGCCTGGGCGGCTTCACGCCTGGGCGGCGAACTCCCCCTGGCTCGGTTCGGCGGGCGTCCCCACGGCGGCGGCCTCCGCGCAAAGCTCCTTCTCCAGCGTCACCACGCTCAGCCGGGGGGTGCGCTGCTCGGTTCCCACGGGCGCATAGCCGCGGCTGCGGTACAACCGCAGATTGCCCTCGCTGCGGTGGCCGGCGAACAGGCGGTAGCGGGTGGCCGACCGCTCGGCCGCCAGCCGCTGCTCGACGGCGTCCAGCAGCCGCCCGCCCAGGCCGTGCCGCTGCATCCGCGGGTGCACGATGAGCTTGGCTATCCGCCCGGTGCCGTCCTCGTCGACCGTGCCGCGCACGGACCCGACCACCTCCTCGCCGAGCCTGGCCACCATGACGCAGCCCTCGCCCAGTTCGGCGCGCAGCGCCTGCAGCGTCTGGGTGAGCGGTTCGATGCCGTAGTCGTCGTACAGCGCGGCTTCCTGCTGGTAGCAGAGGTACTGGAGTTTGAGGATCTGCTCGGCGTCCTGGTCGGTCGCCGCAGAGATGGTCACGCTCGTGCCCATGCGCGTATGCCTCCCCTATTCGGTTCGTTGGTCCGGGCGCCGAGGGTGAGAGGGGTGCGCCCGGAACGATGTGCCCTGACGGACGGCGCCGTGGGGTACCCGTCGCCGCCATGACGTGGCTGACACTGCTTCTTCCGGGTTCCCCGGTATGTGGCAGCGGCAATCTCCGCCGCGAGCATTCTGCGCAGGCATATGGGGCAGACGGAACGGACCGGCACCGAGCTCTCCTGTGACATTCCCAACTCAGATGAGAGTGCGGGGAAGTCGGCGGAGAGCGCAGGGGAGATGGTGCCGGTCCGGACTCCGCCACGGCGGCGGTCCACCGCAGAGGGACCGCACCGGGGACGCGCCGGGGCCACGACGGGCCCCGGCGCGTCCCCGAAGGGCCCCCGAAGGGCCCCCGAAGGGCCCCCGGAGGGTCAGCTCTTGCGGAACTCCGCGGCCGCCAGCAGCGCGGTGTCCGGGTTGTCGGAGAACAGGCCGTCGATCCCCGTCCCCAGGAGCGCCTTGAAGAAGCGGAGGGAGTCGCCGTAGGCGTTCGGGTCGGTGCCGCGGCGCAAGTCCGCCGGCAGGAAGGTGTTCTCGTTGCGGACCGTGTAGGGGTGCAGCACCAGTCCGGCGGCGTGCGCGTCCTTGACCACGGAGCTGGGCTCGCCGAGCTTGCCGTCGGCGTCCCGCGGGATGATCACGGTCAGGTCCGGGCCGATGCCCTGGGCGAAGCCGGCGAGCCACTTCAGGCCCTCGGGCTTGACCAGGTCGGCCACGGTGCGCGGGTCACCGGACACCGTGAAGTCCCAGGGACGGTCCTTGAGGGTGCCCAGCAGGACGACCTTGGGGCAGTCGACCAGCTTGTCCAGGCGCTGGATGCTGCTCGGCTCGAAGGACTGCAGGAAGTTCGGGGAGTTCTTCCGGTGCCGGCCGTGCGCCCGCAGCGCCTTGGCCAGCCGCTCCTCCAGGCCGAGGCCGAGCTTCCGGAAGTAGGTGGGGTGCTTGGTCTCGATGTGCAGCCAGACGCGGCGGCCCCGCTTGCGGCCCTCGCGCTCGGCCCACTGCAGGACCTCCTCGAAGGTCGGCACCTCCCACACACCGTCGTAGAGGGTGTTGTGCTGGCGGGTGCCCGGTATGCGCTCCTTTGCGCGCAGGGTCTTGAGCTCCGCGAGCGTGAAGTCCTCGGTGAACCAGCCGGTCAGCTTGGCGCCGTCCACGGTCTTGGTGGTCTTGCGGTCCGCGAACTCGGGGTGCGCGGAGACATCCGTGGTGGCGGTGATGTCGTTCTCGTGACGGCAGACCAGGTGCCCGTCCTTGGTGGGGACGAGGTCCTGCTCGATGACGTCCGCGCCCATGTCGAGGGCGAGTTGGTAGGAGCCGAAGGTGTGCTCGGGGCGGTAGCCGCTGGCGCCGCGATGGCCGACGATCAGCGGCACCGGCAGCTCCTGGGGTGCGCCCTCGCGGGCACGGGCGCTCGCCTGGCCGGCTCCGCCGAATACCGCCGCTCCCGCGCCGAGGGCCGCGGCCCCCAGCACCGTCCGTCGTCCCGGCTGCTGCCACTTGTGCATGCCCACGCTCCTTGTCCGAGGTGATTTCGTGTGTTCCAGGTGCTTCCGGGTGTTTTCCGGCGTGCGGTGAGGCGTGTTGCACACCGGCCCACGGAACCGGGCCGATCGTAAGCACGGACGGGTCATGCCGGGGAGACGCCCACCAACATAGGGGGGAACATGGAGGTAACACACGTCAACCGTGGGTCAACTGTGCGTATCGACGTCATGAACCCGATGTGCGAGCCGCAGTGACCCGCGAGTATTGTCCTGGGCTGCAGAGGTCTGCGCCCGCTTGACGTTGACCAGTCGCGACCCGGAGGGCCCGTTGTCCCGCATTGTGCTGAAGGCGATTCTCGGATTCGTCATGCGTGTCCTGTACCGCCCGAAGGTTGAGGGCATGGAGCGCATTCCGGCGACCGGACCGGTGATCCTGGCCGGCAATCACGTCACCTTCATCGACTCGCTGTTCCTGAGCCTGGTGGTCAAGCGCCCGGTGTACTTCATCGGCAAGGACGAGTACGTCACCGGCAAGGGCGTCAAGGGCCGGCTGATGGCCTGGTTCTTCACCAGCGCCGGCATGATCCCGGTGGACCGCGACGGCGGGCACGGCGGTGTCGCGGCACTGATGACCGGCCGCCGGATCCTGGAGGAGGGCAGCGTCTTCGGCATCTACCCCGAGGGCACCCGCTCCCCCGACGGCCGTCTCTACCGCGGCCGTACGGGTATCGCCCGGCTCACCCTGATGACCGGCGCGCCCGTCGTCCCGTTCGCGATGATCGGCACCGACAAGGTGCAGCCCGGCGGCAAGGGCCGCCCGCACATCGCCCCGGTGACGGTGCGCTTCGGTGAGCCGCTGGACTTCTCCCGCTACGACGGCATGGACCGCGACCGCTATGTGCTGCGCGCCGTCACCGACGAGGTGATGAGCGACGTGATGGAGCTGTCCGGCCAGGAGTACGTCGACATCTACGCCACCAAGGCCAGGGCCGCCTGACCCGCCCTCGACCCGCAGCACGGGCCCCGTCCGATTCCCGGACGGGGCCCGTGCTGCGTGCGGTGCTCCCGCCCGAGGTCAGCAGGTACCCGGCCCGCCCCGGTTCAGCACGGCACCCGGAAGCCGCCGGGGGCACGCTGGCCCTCGGCGCCGCCGGTCAGCGCCGTACGCAGCGCCGCCTCGGGCCGCGGTACCACGCTGCCGTCGGCCTGGAGCAGTTGCTGGCGTTGGGTGACGGTGCCGGTGCGGGCGCCGGGCACCCCCGCGTTCTTGACCCGCACCCGGTTCAACGGTGCCGGCGTGAGCTGCTTCTTGGTGCGGACGAAGGAGATGAAGCTCTCGTAGTCGCGGGTGTGCCGGACCGGTGCGGTGAAGCCGGTGAAGGCGCTGAAGCCGTCCTGGTTGATGAGGGTGTACGAGGGGGCGGCGAGGCGGTAGCGGCGGGCGGTGTCGAGTGCGGTGCCGTCGATGAAGACGTCAGCGGGGTCGATCCGCCGGCCGACCCGTCCCGCGGCGTCGAAGGTGTAGCGGACGTTTCCGGAGACCGCGAGCGGTGAGAAGCCGAGGCCGCCGCCGGCGGTCGGCGCCCACTGTTCTTCCAGCGCGTCATGGATCTGCCGGCCGGTGACGGTGACGGTCAGGATCGGGTCGCCGAAGCCCACGGAGTTCCAGGCCTGCGCAAAGGTGACGGTGCCGTCGGTCTCCTGGCTGCGGATCAGATCTCCGGCGATCACCGCCTGGCCGACGCGCGGGGCGACCGCGATCACGGCGAGGTCGGCGGGGGTGTTGGGGTGGTCGGCGGGGTCGTCCATCGGACCGTGCGGCTGCCGGCCCGCCCACAGCGCCCAGTCGGCGACGAGGTTGCCCATGGTGGACTCCCCCAGCGCGTTGCGCCGCCGGGTGAAGGAGGCGGTCTGGGTGCCGATCTTGGTGCGGGCGCGGCGGGAGGCGTAGCCGGCCCAGTAGCCGGCGATCGAGCGCAGCTCGGGATCCGGCGTCACATCGCGGGTGTTGGGGTGGTTGGTGGAGGTGGTCAGCTCCCGGATCACCGCTCCGGTGTCCGGGTCGAGGCGGAGGTTGATCTCGTTGATGATCTGCCCGTAGCAGCCGGCCTCGACGAAGGGGCGGGGGTCGCCGTTGGGGTCGGGGAGCATCATGGTGAAGGCGCGGTGCCAGTGGCCGGTGACGATGGCATCGATGTCGGGCGAGACGCGCAGTGCCAGTTCGTAGGCGGGTCCCGAGGGGTTCTTGCCGCTGGAGAAGTCGCTGCCGGCCACCGCGCCGTCGTGCATGCTGAGCACGATCGCATGGACGCCGCGCTTCTTGAGCTCCGCGGCACAGCGGTTGGCGGTCTCCAGTTCGTCCAGGGTGCGCAGTCCCGGCTGGTAGGAGCCGGGGAACGACTCGGTGCCGATGGCGGTCAGATGGATGAAGCCGATCGCCAGCCGGCGGCCCCGGCCGGCGTCCACGTACTCGATGTTGTACGGCGCCAGTACGGGCTCGCCGGTCGCGTTCCACACCATGTTGGCGCAGTAGTAGGGGAACTTCGCGCCCTCGAAGCGGCGCCCGGTGGAGTCCTTGAAGTCGTCGTCCCGTCCGACCACCGGGAAGGCGTCACCGTCGCCCATGTGCGAGGTCAGGTAGGCCGCCGACTTGTCGAACTCGTGGTTGCCGGTCGAGGCGAAGTCCATGCCCATGGCGTTGAGCGCCTCGATGGTGGGCTCGTCGGCGAAGGAGGAGGCGTCGAACTCCCAGCCGGAGAAGAGGTCGCCGGGGGCGAAGAAGAGCGAGTTGTCCCGGCCGTCTCTCAGCCGCTCCAGGTGGGCGGCCATGTAGGCCACGCCGCCCACGGTGTACGTCTTCCCGCCGGCACCGGTGATGAGGGAGTTGGCGCCCGGGGCGCCCTGCAGATAGCCGTGCAGATCGGTGATGTTGAGGAGCTGGACATCGACGTATTCGTCGGCGGTGGCCGCGTCGCGGGCGTGGCCGGTGGCGTAGGCGTTGCTTCCGATGGCGCTCGCGGTGGCCAGGGCCCCCGCGGCGGTGATGAAGGAGCGTCGTCCGATGTCGCGCACTGCGTCACTCTCCTGAACGAGCCGTCCGTAGGGGGACGACGGGAGAGTCAAACGAGCCGCGCCGGACGGCCGGTCACCAGCACACGTACCGGGCGTGAACGGGCGAGGGACAGTCGCCCCCAGGGCGTGTCCCGTGGATCATGGCCGGTGCACGGCACCGTGATCCACAGGACACGCCCTGAGGCGCGGTGGGTGCCCGCCGTCCGGCGGATCGGCCCTGGGGTGTTCCCCCGGTCTCGCGGCCCGCGGAGTGCGGCGAAACGCCCGCTAGCTGTTCGCCAGCTCCTGGCCGCGGAGCAGGAACCAGGCGGCCACCGCGGCGGACAGCAGGACCGCCGCACCCACCGCTGCCGCGGCGTCCACCCCCGCGACGAAGGAGTGCTGTGCGGCCTTCACCAGCGCCGCGGCCTGGTCGGCGGGGAGGTGGCGGGCCGCCTCGAAGGCGCCGCCGAGCGATTCGCGGGCGGCGTCCGCGGCCGGTGCCGGGACCCCGGGCGGGGCGGTGAAGCCCCGGTAGATGCCGGTCACGATGGAACCCAGCAGCGCGATGCCGAGCGCGGCGCCCAGCTCGTACGCCGTCTCGGAGACCGCGGAGGCGGCTCCCGCCTCCTCCTTGGGGACGCTGGAGAGGATCACATCGGCGGTGACGGTGAACGAGAAACCGGCGCCGATGCCGACGACGAAGAGGATCAGGCACAGTGCGGCGGTGCCGGTGTCGCCGTGCAGGGTGGTGCAGCCGACCAGCGAGAGCCCGACCACGGCGAGGCCGCCGGCCACCACGATCCGCACGGACAGCCGACGGGCGACCCAGCCGGCCGCAAGACCGGCGCCCACCGCGCCGATCGCGGCCGGTAGTTCGGTGAGCCCGGCGTTCAGCGGCGAGCGCAGCTGCACCATCTGGAGGAACTGGGAGAGGAAGAAGACCAGGCCGGAGAGTCCGAGGATGGTCAGCAGGTCGGCCAGCACCGCCCCGGAGAAGCCGCGGTGGTGAAAGAGCTTCATGTTCAGCAGCGGCGAGGCGAGGGTGAGCTGCCGCCGGACGAACACGAACAGGGCGAGCACCCCGATGACGGCGGCCAGCGCGATATCCCAGCGGTAGCCCTCCACCGCCGCTTCCTTGATGGCGTAGACGACGGCGACGATGCCCACCAGGGCCAGCAGCACGCTGGGGATGTCCCACGGACCGGGATCCGGATTACGCGACTCGGGGATGACCCTGGCGCCGACGGCCACCAGCAGCGCCATCACCGGCAGGTTGATCAGGAAGACCGAACCCCACCAGAAGTGGCCCAGCAGGAAGCCACCGAGGACCGGCCCCACCGCCATACCGGCCGAGGCCATCGCGCCCCAGATGCCGATGGCCAGACTGCGTTCCCTGGGGTCGTGGAAGAGGTTGCGGATGAGCGCCAGGGTGGCCGGCATCAGCGTGGCGCCGGCCACGCCCTGCAGCGCACGTGCGGCGATCATCATCTCCGGGGTGGCGGCGTACGCGGCGAGCACCGACATGGCGCCGAAGCCGACGGAGCCGATCAGCAGCAGCTTCTTCCGGCCGATGCGGTCGCCGAGGCTGCCCATGGAGACCAGCAGACCGGCGATGACGAAGGAGTAGATGTCACCGATCCACAGCAGCTGCGTCCCGGACGGCCTGAGGTCTTCGCTGAGGAAGGGGGTGGCGAGGCCGAGGACCGTGGCGTCGACGCCGACCAGCAGGACGGCGAGGACGAGGACGGCGAGCGCGAGCCAGCGTCCCGGCCGGGGCTGGTCGTCCACATGAGCCGAGCCGGCCGGTTCTGACGCTATGGTCTCGGTCATTTCTCCATGCTCCGTCGGATGCCGCCGAGCAGCAGCTCGGCGATCGAGTGGTTGAGGTCATTGCGGGCGACCCGTCCTTCGTGGACGGCCCAGGCCCCGGCGCCGATCAGGCCGTAGAAGGCCTCGGTGAGCCAGGCGGCGCTCAGCTCGATGCGGAAGTCGCCCTCTTCCTGGCCGCGGCGGAAGAGGGCGGAGATACGGGCGTCCAGCTCCGCCCAGCCGGCGTTGATCTCGCCGTCCTCGAAGAGCTGGTTCTCGGTGAAGAGGAAGGCCAGGACGGCGGCGACCGGTTCGGCCTCGGCGATCAGCCGGCGCAGCGCCTCGACGGCGTCCCCCTCCTCCAGCCGCGCCGCGTCCATCGCCTGCACGAACTGTGCGATGCCGTGCTCCTCCAGCGCCCTGATCAGTGCGTCCCGGCCGGCGAAGTGCCGGTGCAGCGTCGCGCGGCTGATGCCCGCGGCGCGGGCGATCTCGTCCATCGGCGTCGATGCCCGGCGCGTGAGCAACGCGGCGGCTTCCTTGAGTACCCGTTCACGATCCACAGCCATGAGACACACAATAGCTGAATGAGACGCCGATGTCTCACATGACCCTCGCCGCGCACACGACGACGGCCCGCCCCCCGGTCTGACCCGGGGGCGGGCCGTCGTCACACACTCCTGCGACCAGGGGGTTCTCCCCCCAGGACAGCTCGATGGCCTGCTATGACAACGCGGTGGCCTGCTTGGCCGCCGCCCACTCCTGCTGCTTCACCAGATCGGCCCGCACCTCGGCGAGCTGGACAGCCACCGCGGAGGGCGCGGTGCCACCCCGGCCGCTGCGCGAGGCGAGCGCGCCCGGGACGTTGAGGACGCCGCGGACCTCGGGGGTCAGATGCGGTGAGATCTTGGCGAACTGCTCGTCGGTGAGCTGGTCCAGCTCGATGTCGTGCGCCTCGCACTCCGTGACGCACTCACCGGCGACCTCGTGTGCCACCCGGAACGGCACGCCCTGCTTGACCAGCCACTCCGCGATGTCGGTGGCCAGCGAGAACCCGGCCGGGGCCAGCTCTTCCATCCGCTCACGGTTGACGGTCAGGGTGGCCATCATGCCGGTGAACGCCGGAAGCAGCACCTCCAGTTGGTCACAGGAGTCAAAGACCGGCTCCTTGTCCTCCTGGAGGTCACGGTTGTAGGCCAGCGGCAGCGCCTTGAGCGTCGCCAGCAGGCCGGTCAGATTGCCGATGAGGCGGCCCGACTTGCCCCGCGCCAGTTCCGCGATGTCCGGGTTCTTCTTCTGCGGCATGATCGAGGAGCCGGTCGAGAAGGCGTCGTGGAGCGTGACGAAGGAGAACTCCTTCGTGTTCCAGAGGATGATTTCCTCGGCGATCCGCGAGAGGTTCACCCCGATCATCGCCGTGATGAAGGCGAACTCCGCGACGAAGTCACGGGAGGCCGTGCCGTCGATGGAGTTGCCTGCCGAGCCGTGCTCGAAGCCGAGGTCGGCCGCGACCGCCTCGGGGTCGAGGCCGAGCGAGGAGCCGGCCAGCGCACCCGAGCCGTACGGGGAGACGGCGGTGCGCTCGTCCCACTGCCGCAGCCGCTCCGCATCCCGGGACAACGACTGCACATGCGCCAGTACATGGTGCGCGAAGAGCACCGGCTGGGCGTGCTGGAGGTGGGTGCGGCCCGGCATCGCCACGTCCGGGTGGGCCTCGGCGAGGGAGACCAGCGTCTCCTGGAGGCCGGCGATCAGCCCGCCGATGATCCGCGCGTGGTCGCGCAGATACATCCGGAAGAGCGTGGCGACCTGGTCGTTGCGCGACCGGCCGGCCCGCAGCTTGCCGCCGAGGTCCGGGCCGAGCCGCTCCAGCAGCCCGCGCTCCAGGGCGGTGTGGACGTCCTCGTCGGCGATGGTGCCGGTGAACGAGCCGTCGGCGACGTCCGCGGCGAGCCGGTCGAGGCCGGCGAGCATGCGGGTCAGCTCGTCGTCGGTGAGCAGCCCGGCCTTGTGGAGCACCCGGGCGTGCGCACGGGAACCGGCGATGTCGTACGGGGCCAGCCGCCAGTCGAAGTGGACGGACGCCGACAGTTGGGCCAGCGCCTCGGCCGGCCCATCGGCGAAACGACCGCCCCAGAGCCGGACGTCACCGGTATTGCTGCTCACTGCTGCTCCTCAAGGCTGCTTCGGATACGCGACCTCCCCCTGGGTCCCGAGGACCAGGGGGTACCCCCGCCGCGAGAGGCGGGGAGGCGGGCCGTCGTACGGAGGTAACGAGACGGGCTCAGGCCAGGTCGCGCTTGGCCGCGATCTTGCTCGACATACCGAAGAGCTCGATGAAGCCCTTCGAGAGCGACTGGTCGAAGGTGTCGCCGGTGTCGTACGTCGCGAGGTTGAAGTCGTAGAGCGACTGGTCGGACTTCCGGCCGGTGACCACCGCGCGGCCGCCGTGCAGGGTCATCCGGATGTCGCCGCTGACCTGCTGGTTGGCCTCGTTGATGAAGCCTTCCAGGGCGCGCTTGAGCGGCGAGAACCACAGGCCGTCGTAGACCAGCTCGCCCCAGCGCTGCTCGACCTGCCGCTTGTAGCGGGCCAGTTCGCGCTCGACGGTGACGTTCTCCAGCTCCTGGTGCGCGGTGATCAGCGCGATGGCGCCGGGCGCCTCGTAGACCTCGCGGGACTTGATGCCGACCAGCCGGTCCTCGACCATGTCGATCCGGCCGATGCCCTGGCCGCCGGCGCGCTCGTTGAGCTGCTGGATGGCCTGCAGGACGGTGACGGGCTTGCCGTCGATCGCGACCGGGACGCCCTCCTTGAAGGAGATGACGACCTCGTCGGCCTCCCGCTGGGTGGCCGGGTTCTCCGTGTACTCGTACACGTCCTCGATCGGCGCGTTCCAGATGTCCTCCAGGAAGCCGGTCTCCACGGCCCGCCCGAAGACGTTCTGGTCGATGGAGTATGGCGACTTCTTGGTGGTCGCGATCGGGAGGTTCTTCTCCTCGCAGAACGCGATCGCCTTGTCCCGGGTCATCGCGTAGTCGCGGACCGGGGCGATGCACTTCAGGTCGGGTGCGAGGGAGGAGATGCCGGCCTCGAAACGGACCTGGTCGTTGCCCTTGCCGGTGCAGCCGTGGGCGACGGTGGTGGCGCCGTGCTTCTTGGCGGCGGCCACCAGGTGCTTGACGATGGTCGGCCGCGAGAGCGCGGAGACCAGCGGGTAGCGGTCCATGTACAGGGCGTTGGCCTTGATCGCCGGGAGGCAGTACTCGTCGGCGAACTCGTCCTTGGCGTCCGCGACCTCGGCCTCGACCGCACCGCAGTCGAGCGCACGCTTGCGGATGACGTCCAGGTCCTCGCCGCCCTGGCCGACGTCCACGGCAACGGCGATGACCTCGGCGCCCGTCTCCTCGGCGATCCAGCCGATACAGACAGAGGTGTCCAGGCCGCCCGAGTAGGCGAGTACGACGCGCTCGGTCACGGGTTTCTCCTTACGGTGCATACGCTGATGGGTATAAGTATGCACTCCACCGTATGTTTCGTCAACGGGAAGGTGAACACGCAGGTCAAGCGGCGGGCCGCCGGCGCAGCGGAACCCTCAGGCCTCCTCCCGCAGCACCTCGACCAGGACGTTCACATGACTCACGGAGACGTCCTTCGTGGCCGTCAGCAGCGTCAGCGGCCCCTGCGCCGCCCGCTCCCGCAGCCCCTCCAGCGCCGGCCGCACCGCCTCCTGTGCCAGCTCCTGGCGATATCGCTCGGCGAACTCCGCGAACCGCGGTCCCTCGTGGTGGAACCAGCGGCGCAGCTCCGACGAGGGGGCCACGTCCTTGCACCACTCGGTGAGCTGCGCGTCCTCCTTGGACAGCCCGCGCGGCCACAGCCGGTCGACCAGCACCCGCGCCCCGTCCGCCGGCTCCGGCGCCTCGTAGACCCGTCGCACCCGGAGGTCTTCCTTTGCGGACATTTCATCCATAACACCATCGAACCACGCCGGCCGGGGCTTCGCCGGAGGCCCGGGACGACGCCTGCGAGCACCCGCTTTGGATTCATGGCCCCGGACAGGGTATTTTTCTTCTGCACGCCCCGGCCGGGAGTTCTCCGGCCGGCACGGGCACCGGGACGTGGCGCAGCTTGGTAGCGCACTTGACTGGGGGTCAAGGGGTCGCAGGTTCAAATCCTGTCGTCCCGACGGTGCAGAAATGGGCTGAGAGCCCAGGTCAGGGCCTTGTTCTCGCTTCGGCGGGAGCAAGGCCCTTGATCGTTTTCTGCGGGAGAGTGCCTTACGGTGCGAACCCGGCCGCCCCGGCGGGGGAAGGCCCGCGCGGGGCGGCCGGGTTCGCGGCCGGGTCTACGGCACCGGCGGAACCGGGGCCGAGGCGTCGCGCTGGTGCGGTATCGCGATCTCGTCCGGCTTCTGGAGGGCCACGGTCCGGGCCGGGGAGGGGATCCGGATGCCCTCGGCACGGTAGCGCTGGTGCAGCCGCTTGATGAACTCGTGCTTGATCCGGTACTGGTCGCTGAACTCGCCGACGCCCAGGATCACCGTGAAGCTGATCCTGGAGTCGCCGAAGGTGTGGAAGCGGACGGCCGGCTCGTGGTCGGGGTCGCCGCCGTCGACGCCCTTCATCACGCTCTCGACGACCTCGGTGGTGACCCGTTCGACATGGTCGAGGTCGCTGTCGTAGCCGACGCCCACCTGCACCAGGATCGTCAACTTCTGTTCAGGGCGGGTGAAGTTGGTCATGTTGGTGCCGGCCAGCTGGGCGTTGGAGATGATCACCAGGTTGTTGGAGAGCTGGCGGACCACGGTGTTCCGCCAGTTGACGTCCACGACATAGCCCTCCTCGCCGCTGCTGAGCCGGATGTAGTCACCGGGCTGCACCGTCTTGGAGGCGAGGATGTGCACGCCCGCGAAGAGGTTGGCGAGGGTGTCCTGGAGTGCCAGCGCGACGGCGAGGCCGCCCACCCCCAGGGCGGTGAGCAGCGGGGCGATGGAGATGCCCAGGGTCTGCAGGACGACGAGGAAACCCATCGCCAGAACGATGATGCGGGTGATGTTGGCGAAGATGGTCGCCGATCCGGCCACCCCGGAGCGGGACTGCGCGAAGGTCTTCACCACTCCGGTGATCACCCGGGCCGCGGTGAGCGTGACGACCAGGATGAGCAGCACCGTCAGCGTCCGGTTGACGGTGCGTCCCACCGCCTCCGTCAGCGGCAGCGCCGCGGCCGCCGCCGCCAGACCGCCGGTGATCGCCGCCCAGGGCACCACCGCCCGCAGCGCGTCAACGAGAATGTCGTCCCCGCTCCACCGGGTTTTGAGGGCGTGTCTGCCCAGCCACCGCAGGGCGACCCGCAGCAGCAGGCCCGCCACGATGCCGGCCGCCAGCGCGGCCCCGGCCACGATCAGATCGTGCAGTGTCACCGCGCGGTTCACCGGCCGGCTCCTCCTGCGACCGGAAGGAGCGAACCTGCTATGAGCCGGATGTGATGTCTCGTCACCATGCCACCTGCTTGTCTCTAGGGCTGCGTAGGCGCCGGGACATCCGGGGACGTCCCGGCGCGAACTGCCATCCTGCCGTATGGGGTTCGGCAGGCAGCGGGTGGCTCGGGTGGGATGGTGCACGGTGCGCACGGCCGCCGCCGGGGGCGGCGCGGTCCGCTCCCCGGCGTGACGAAAGGCGCGGGGAGCGGCGCGGGTGGTGTCAGTGCGCCTTTTGCGCCAGGCGCAGCAGATGGTCGGCGAGGGCCTGGCCGCCCGCCGGGTCGCGGCTGATGAGCATCAGGGTGTCGTCGCCCGCGATGGTGCCGAGGATGTCGTGGAGTTCGGCCTGGTCGATGGCCGAGGCCAGGAACTGGGCGGCGCCCGGCGGGGTGCGCAGGACCACGAGGTTGGCGGAGGCCTCGGCGGAGATGAGGAGTTCGCCGGAGAGGCGGCGCATCCGCTCCTCCTTGGCCGACTCCCCCAGCGGCGCCCGCGGCTTGCGGTCGCCGCCCTCGCTGGGCACCGCGTAGATCAGCTCGCCGCCGGTGTTGCGGATCTTCACCGCGCCCAGCTCGTCCAGATCGCGCGAGAGCGTCGCCTGGGTGACGGACAGACCGTCGTCGGCGAGCAGCTTGGCGAGCTGGCTCTGGGAGCGGACCGGCAGCCGGTTGAGGATGTCCACGATCCGGCGGTGGCGGGCGGTGCGGGTCTGCGGTACGGCCTGGCCGCCGTTCTGCGCCTCGTTGTCCTGCGCCTCGTTGCCCTGCAGCTCGGTCATCGTTGTCGTCAGTCTCCGGCTCGTCGTTCCCCGTCGGCCCCTTGGCGGACCGTGTTCAGGACGCCGGGGAGCTTGTGGAGGAACACTTCCGCTTCGTCGTCGGAGACGATCAGCGGCGGGGCGAGCCGGATGACATCCGGCGCGACCGCGTTCACCAGCAGGCCCGCGTCCTGAGCCGCCTGCTGCACCTGTGGCGCGAGCGGCTCCGTCAAGACGATACCCAGGAGGAGGCCCGCACCGCGGACCTGGCCGACCAATGGGTGGCCCAGGGCCTCGGTCCCGCTCCTCAGCCGCTCGCCGACCCGCTTGACGTTCTCCAGGACGCCGTCGGCCTCGATGGTGTCCAGGACGGCGAGGGCGCCGGCGCAGACGACCGGGTTGCCGCTGAACGTCGAGCCGTGCGACCCGGGCGTGAGCAGCTGGGCGGCCGGGCCGAAGGCCAGCGTGGCGCCGATCGGCAGACCGCCGCCCAGGCCCTTGGCGAGGGTGACGATGTCGGCCTCGATGCCCTGCGCCTGGGACTCCAGCCAGTGTCCGGTCCGGCCGATGCCGGTCTGGATCTCGTCCAGGACCAGCAGGGTGCCGGTGGCGGCGGTGATCTCGCGGGCGGCCTGGAGGTAGCCGGGCGGCGGGACGATGACGCCGTTCTCGCCCTGGACGGGCTCCAGGATGACGAAGGCGGTGTCGGTGGTGACGGCGGCCCGGAGCGCTTCGACGTCCCCGTACGGGACGTAGTCGACGTCACCGGGCAGCGGCGCGAACGGTGCCTGCTTCGCGGGCTGGCCGGTGAGGGCGAGGGCGCCCATGGTGCGGCCGTGGAAGCCGCCGGCCGTGGAGACCATGTGGCGGCGCCCGGTCAGCCGGCCGATCTTGAAGGCGGCTTCGTTGGCCTCGGCTCCGGAGTTGGAGAAGTAGACCCGGCCGGGCCGTCCGGCCAGCGCGAGCAGGCGCTCGGCGAGGGCCACGGTGGGCTCGGTGACGAAGAAGTTCGAGACATGTCCGAGGGTGGCGACCTGGTCGGAGACCGCACGGACCACCGCGGGGTGGGCGTGGCCGAGGGCGTTGACCGCGATGCCGCCGAGGAAGTCCAGGTACTCGTTGCCGTCGGCGTCCCACACCTTGGCGCCCTCGCCCCGGACGAGCGGGATACGGGGGGTGCCGAAGTTGTCCATCATGGCGCCCTGCCAGCGGCCGGCGAGTCCTGCGTTGGTCACCGGGCCGTGGCCGTGTGCCGCGTCGTTCATGTCGCCCCCTCGATCGTGTTCGCGTCCGGCACGACCATCGTGCCGATTCCTTCGTCGGTGAAGATCTCCAGCAGAATCGAGTGCTGGACCCGCCCGTCGATGACCCGGGCGGTGTGGACGCCGTTGCGGACGGCGTGCAGGCAGCCCCGCATCTTGGGGACCATGCCGCTGGCCAGGTCGGGCAGCAGCTTCTCCAGTTCACTGGCGGTGAGGCGGGAGATCACCTCGTCGCTCTGCGGCCAGTCCTCGTACAGCCCCTCGACATCGGTGAGCACCATCAGCGTCTCGGCGCCGAGGGCCGCGGCCAGCGCGGCCGCGGCGGTGTCGGCGTTGACGTTGAAGACACCGGAGGCCCCTGAGGCGGTGTCCTCCGCGTCGCTGCTGCGGGCGATCGAGGAGATGACCGGGATCCGGCCGTCGTCCAGGAGCGCGTGGACGGCCCCGGGGTCGATACCGGTGATCTCGCCGACCCGGCCGATGTCCACCCGCTCGCCGTCGATGTCGGCGAAGTGCTTGGTCGCGGTCATCAGATGGGCGTCCTCGCCGGTCATGCCGACGGCGAGCGGGCCGTGCTCGTTGAGCAGCCCCACCAGCTCGCGCTGCACCTGGCCGGCCAGCACCATCCGCACGACGTTCATCGCCTCGGGCGTGGTGACCCGCAGGCCGCCCTTGAACTCCGACTCCAGGCCGAGCAGATCCAGCTGGGCGCTGATCTGCGGGCCGCCGCCGTGCACGACGACCGGGCGCAGTCCGGCGTGCCGCAGGAAGACCACGTCCTGGGCGAAGGCCCGCTTGAGCTCTTCGTCGACCATGGCGTTGCCGCCGAACTTGATGACGACGGTCTTGCCGTGGTGCCGGGTCAGCCAGGGCAGCGCCTCGATGAGGGTCCGGGCCTTGGGGAGCGCGGTGTGTTTGCGGGTACTCATGAAGGGGCCTCGCTTCTGGGAGCGCGCCGCGGGCACGGCACGCGCCGGTGATGGATGCACTCGCTCATGAGGAGTACGCGCTGTTCTCGTGGACGTAGTCGGCGGTCAGGTCGTTGGCCCAGATGACCGCGGACTCGGTGCCGGCCGCGAGGTCGGCGGTGATGCGGACCTCCCGGTAGCGCATGTCGACCAGGTCGCGGTCCTCGCCCACCGAGCCGTTCTTGCAGACCCAGACGTCGTTGATGGCGACGTTGAGCTGGTCGGGCTCGAAGACGGCGGAGGTGGTGCCGATCGCGGACAGCACCCGGCCCCAGTTGGGGTCCTCGCCGTGGATGGCGCACTTGAGGAGGTTGTTGCGGGCGATGGAGCGGCCGACCTCGACCGCGTCGTCCTCGTCGGCCGCGCCCACGACCTCGATCCGGATGTCCTTGCTGGCGCCCTCGGCGTCCCCGATCAGCTGTCGGGCGAGGTCGTCGCAGACCGTGCGCACGGCCTCGGCGAACGCGGCGGTGTCCGGTACGACCCCGGAGGCGCCCGAGGCGAGCAGCAGGACCGTGTCGTTGGTCGACATACAGCCGTCGGAGTCGACCCGGTCGAAGGTGGTGCGGGTCGCTTCGCGCAGCGCCGTATCGAGCGCGGCGGCCGGCAGATCGGCGTCGGTGGTCAGCACGACGAGCATGGTGGCCAGGCCCGGTGCGAGCATGCCGGCGCCCTTGGCCATCCCGCCGACGGTCCAGTTGTCCTGGGTGACGACGGCGGTCTTGTGCACGCTGTCGGTGGTCTTGATGGCGATGGCGGCCTTCTCACCACCGTGCGGGGTGAGTTGGGCAACCGCCTGGTCGACACCGGGCAGCAGCTTGTCCATCGGCAGCGTGACGCCGATCAGGCCGGTCGAGCACACGGCGACCGTGCCCGCGTGATGACCGCCGGTTTCGTCGTACCCCGCGGTGTTCAGCGACTCGGCGACCTTCTCCGCGGTGGCGTGGGTGTCCTGGAAGCCCTTGGGGCCCGTACAGGCATTGGCGCCACCGGAGTTGAGGACGACGGCGGACAGCTCTCCGCTCTTGAGCACCTGCTCCGACCAGAGCACCGGCGCCGCCTTGACGCGGTTGGAGGTGAAGACACCGGCGGCGGCCAGTCGTGGCCCGTTGTTCACCACGAGGGCGAGGTCCGGGTTGCCGTTCTCCTTGATCCCGGCGGCGATGCCCGCCGCCGTGAACCCTTGTGCTGCCGTGACGCTCACTGCTTCTTCTCCTCCATCACTTCGCCGGCCTCGCCGGCCCCGCCCCTCACGCCCTGCCGCCCCGGGTCCGTCCCTGTCACGGCGCCACCCCGACCTTCGGAAGCCCGGTCCCCTCCGGGAGGCCGAGGGCGATGTTCATGCTCTGCACCGCGCCGCCCGCGGTCCCCTTGGTGAGGTTGTCGAGGGCGCTGATCGCGATGATCCGGCCGGCCGCCGCATCGAGCGCCACCTGCAGCTGGGCGGTGTTGGACCCGTACACGGCGGCGGTCGACGGCCACTGCCCCTCGGGCAGCAGCTGCAGGAACGGCTCGTCGGCCAGCGCCTTCTCGTACGCGGCCCGTACGGCACCGGCGTCCACGCCGGGCTTCGCCTTCGCCGAGCAGGTGGCGAGGATGCCGCGCGACATGGGAGCCAGGGTCGGGGTGAAGGAGACGCTGATCCGCTCGCCGGCCACCGCGCTCAGGTTCTGGATCATCTCGGGGGTGTGCCGGTGCCCGCCGCCGACGCCGTACGGGCTCATCGAGCCCATGACCTCGGAGCCCAGCAGATGCGGTTTGAGGGCCTTGCCGGCGCCGGAGGTGCCGGTGGCCGCGACGATCACGGCCTCGGGCTCGGCGAGCCGGTCCGCGTACGCGGGGAACAGGGCGAGCGAGACGGCGGTGGGATAGCAGCCCGGGACCGCGATGCGCCGGGTCCCCTGGAGCGCGGCGCGGCCCCCGGGCAGCTCCGGGAGGCCGTACGGCCAGGTGCCCGCGTGGGCCGAGCCGTAGAAGGCCTCCCAGTCGGCGGAATCGCTGAGCCGGAAGTCGGCGCCGCAGTCCACGACCAGCACCTCCGGCCCGAGCTCCTCGGCGACCGCGGCGGACTGGCCGTGCGGCAGCGCGAGAAAAACGACGTCGTGCCCGGCCAGCACCTCGGCGGAGGTCGGCTGGAGCTCCCGGTCGGCCAGCGGCGCCAGGTGCGGCTGCAGCCCGCCCAGGCGCTGCCCGGCGTTGGAGTGCCCGGTCAGCGCCCCGATCTCCACCTCCGGGTGCCCCAGAAGCAGGCGCAGCACTTCACCGCCCGCATACCCGCTCGCACCGGCCACTGCTGCTCGTACCGTCATGGACCTCTCCTCCTTGATGGCATGACTATACGGATAGCGGCAGGGTTATGCAATGGGCCAGGGGTGCGGATGCGGAGGCACGGCCGAGCACTCCGGTCGGCGACACGGCGGCCGGCGGGCTCGGCGCGACGAGGGGCGGCGCGCACTCGACACACCGAGATTCACGCGAGCGCATTTAAACATACGTCTTATACGTTCGTCTTGTACGTCCGTACAGATCTGCTCTACGGTGAAACCATGGACACCGCCACCGCCACCGCCACCGACACCGACACCGACACCGCCAGGCGCTCCGCGCTCACCGTCGCCGGCCGCGCCCTTTCCTACGTGGACTTCGGCGGCCCCGGCCGGCCGCTGCTCGCCCTGCACGGGCACATGTCCGAGGGCCTGTCGTACGCCGAGCTCGCCGCCCGTCTCACCCCGGAGTGGCGGGTCATCGCCCCCGATCAGCGCGGCCACGGCGAGTCCGACCGGGCGGCCGACTACGGCCGGGAGGGCTACCTCGCCGATCTGGAAGCCCTCATGGATCACCTGCGTCTGGACCGGGCGGCCCTCCTCGGCCACTCGCTCGGTGCGATCAACGCCTACCAGTTCGCAGCCCGCCGCCCCGAGCGCGTCACCGCACTGATCAATGCCGAGGGGTGCGCCGAACTCGGCCTGGACGGCAGCAACCCGCTGGCGTTCGTCCTGAACCTGCCGGCGGGCAGCACCCCCGGCCGGGAGGCGCTTGTCGCGCAACTCGGCCCGCTCGCACCGCACTTCGAGTCAGCCGTCCGCGAGCGGCCGGACGGCACCTGGGGCCTGCACTTCCACCCCCAGGACATCTACGACTCCGAGGACCACGTGCACGGCGACCACTGGGCCGACTGGACCGGCTCCACCTGCCCGGCGCTGCTGGTGCGCGGCACCAAGGGAGGCGTGCTGCCGGCGGACCAGGCAGAACGGATGGTCACCCGACGCCCCGGCACCCGCCTCGTCGAACTGGAGACCGATCACTTCGTCTACGCCAACGACCCGGCCGGCTTCGCGGCTGCGGTCCACGGCTTCCTCGCCGGATGAAACGTTCACCCAGGACGTGGTGAGGCCGAGCCGGGAATGGGGTTGCGGCGGGACCGCTGAGCCCGGTGAGCTACTTCCATGAACGGTGCCACCGAGCAGGAGCGACCGGTGAGGGCAGGGAGAGTCCGTGCGATCACCGGGCGACCGGCGCCTTGGCACGGACCGGCAGTGCTCGTGGCCCTGATGCTGGCCGCCTTCACCTTCAACACCGCGGAGAACCTGCCGATCGGCCTCCTGGGGCTCATCTCCGTGAGTCTTCGGGTGTCCCTGCCGGCGGTCGGCCTCCTGGTCACGGGTTACGGCGTGACGGTGGCCGTCGCATCGTTGCCGCTCGCCCACGCCCTGCGGGCGGTGGCCCGACGACATGTACTCACGGCGCTACTGGCCGTGCTCGTCGTCTCCAGCCTGGTCGCGGCGCCGGCCACCTCCTACTGGCTGCTCCTCGTGGCACGGCTGCTGACCGCGCTCGCCCAGGCCCTGTTCTGGGCCGTGGTGGGGCCGGTCGCGGTGGGCCTGTTCGCGCCCCAGGTCCGCGGGCGTGTGGTCGGGGCGCTGTCCGTCGCCGGTTCACTCGCCCTCGTGATCGGTGTTCCGGCCGGAACCTGGCTGGGTCAGCACAGCGGCTGGCGGGTGCCCCTCGCCCTGCCGGCGGCCCTGGGGCTCATCTCCCTGGTGACGATCGCCGCTCTCCTGCCGACCTCGCGTCCGGAAGAAGAACCTGCTGCCTACGGAACCGTCCCGGATGCCCGCCGGTTCGGTACGGTGCTTGCGGCCGGGGCCCTGTCCGCCACAGGGGCGTTCGCGGGATACACCTACATCGTGAAGTTCCTGGGCGACGTGAGCGGGTTCTCCCCGGGCACGGTCAGCGCCCTGCTCGTGGCTTTCGGCGTCGCGTGCCTGGCCGGGGTGAGCATCACCGGCGCGCTGCTGGATCGCTTTCCGCAGTCCGCGCTGGGCACTGCCGTCGCCACGCAGGCGGTGGGGATGCTCGGCCTGTACGCGGCCGGCACCGACCCGGTGGCGGCGGTGGTGTTCCTGGTGCTGATGGGCGGTGCACTCGGGCCGGTGTTCATGGCCACCCAGAACGCGATGCTGCGTTGCGCACCGGGCCGCACGGACCTCGCACTCGCGGCGAACTCCGGTTCGTACCATGCCGGTATCGCGGCGGGCGCCGCGCTCGGGGGGCTGATCCTGCCGCTGGCCGAGGTGCGGGGCACCTTCCTCGCCGGCGGGCTGCTGACGCTCGGGGCCTGCGCGGTGCTCCTCGGTGGGGCGGTGCTCCTCGGTGGGCGGGTGTCCGCCCGGCGGTGACAGCGCCCGTACCACTGCGCCGGCAACGGACTCCACCGACAACGGGCTCACCAGCCCGGCCGGCCCGCCACCCCGCCGCGGCCATTCGTTCTTCACTGGGCCCCAACGCTGGCGCTGTGCGGCCGCGAAACGGGCGTCTTCGCCGGGGGTTTGTCCGTAAACCGTTCACGGTCGGCACCGGCAACACAAGGCAAAGGCAAGGAGGTTGCCCACTCCTTGCCACTCTTAACTTATAGCGCACCGGGGGGCTTGCGGCAAGGCCCAGGGTGTGCCGCAGAATGCTCGACCAAGGCCAGGACCTGCGGAAATCGCAGATTTGCGACGTTCGTGGGCTGTTGTTGGCGTAGCTCGATGCAGGTCGGCACCCGCCAACGGCGCAGAGGGGCGGCGGTGCGGTGTACGTGCCGCCGGACTGCGCGTGGGGCAGCCGGCCGGAATCCCATCTCGTGGAACGGGGCGTTTTGATGATTGATGTGATCGTGGCCGGCGGCGGGCCGACCGGGTTGATGCTCGCCTGCGAGCTGCGGCTGCACGGTGTGGGGGTGGTCGTGCTGGAGAAGCTGACCGAGCCGACCGGGGAATCCCGCGGGCAGGGTCTGCACGCGCGCAGCGTCGAGCTGATGGACCAGCGTGGCCTGCTGGACCGGTTCCTCGCGGTCAGTGAGAAGTTCCGGGCCGGCGGGCTCTTCGGCGGCATCATGAAGGCGTGGCCGGACCGGCTGGAAACGGCTCACCCGTACGCACTCGCCGTCCCGCAGCCGGTCACCGAGCGGCTGCTCCATGAGCGTGCCGTCGAACTCGGCACCGAGATCCGGCGCGGCTGCGAAGTGGTCGGGCTGAGCCAGGACGAGGACGGGGTGACCGTCGAGCTGGCGGATGGGGGTACCTCCGCCCATGGGGGCGTGGCCGCCACGGGCGGAGGAGGGGGAGGCACACACCTGCGGGCGCGCTACCTCGTCGGGTGCGACGGCGGCCGCAGTGCGGTGCGCAAGCTGCTCGGCGTCGGTTTCCCCGGCGAGGCCGCCACCGTCGAGACGCTGCTGGGTGAGATGGAGGTGACCGAGGATCCGGCGACGATCGCCTCCGTCGTCGAGGAAGTCCGCAAGACCCAACTGCGGTTCGGTGTCGCCCCCCAGGAGAACGGGGTGTGCCGCGTCATCGTGCCCGCCGACGGGGTGGCCGAAGACCGTGCGACCGCGCCGACCCTGGAGGAGTTCAAGCAGCAGCTGCGGGCGACGGCGGGCACCGACTTCGGGGTGCACTCGCCGCGCTGGCTGTCCCGGTTCGGTGACGCCACCCGGCAGGCCGAGCGCTATCGGGTGGGCCGGGTCCTGCTGGCCGGCGACGCGGCGCACATCCACCCGCCGACCGGCGGGCAGGGGCTCAATCTCGGCGTGCAGGACGCGTTCAACCTCGGCTGGAAGCTGGCCGCCGAGGTCGGCGGCTGGGCGCCAAAGGGGCTGCTGGACAGCTACCACGCCGAACGGCACCCGGTGGGTGCCGCCGTGCTGGACAGCACCCGCGCGCAGATGACGCTGCTGGGAACCGACCCGGGGGCGACCGCGCTACGGGAGCTGTTCTCGAAGCTGATGGATTTCGAGGAGGTGAACCGGTACGTGACCGGGATGATCACCGCGGTCGCGGTCCGCTACGACTTCGGCGAGGGCCACGAACTGCTCGGCCGGCGGCTGCGGGACGTGCAGCTGAAGCAGGGGCGCCTCTACGAGCTGATGCACGGCGGCCGCGGACTGCTGCTCGACCGGACCGGCCGGCTCTCGGTGGCGGGCTGGGCGGACCGGGTCGACCACGTCGTCGATGTCAGTGAGGAACTGGACGTGCCCGCGGCGCTGCTGCGGCCGGACGGCCATGTGGCCTGGGTCGGTGACGACCAGCACGACCTGCTCCGCCTGCTGCCCCGGTGGTTCGGCGCTGCCGGCAGCTGAGCACGGCGGCGGTCCGGCCGCTTCGAGACGCGCGGGCCGGGCAAGCGGGTCGGGGCAGGCGGGTCAGGGAGAGCGGTCCGGGAGGCCGGCGGTCTGCCGGGCGCGTGCCAGCGCGACCAGGATGTCCTGGGCGGCTCGCTCGCCGGAGCGCACCGCTCCCTCCATCAGGCCGTGCATCAGCGTGGCCGACTCGGTACCGGCCCAGTGGATCCGGCCCACCGGCTCGCGCAGCGCACTGCCGTAAGGGACGGGCGACCGGGGTGCGAGTGTCTGTCCGGACAGGTGCTGCTCGCGCCAGAACGGCTGTGGGTACACCGTGTGCACCCGGATGATCGCCCCCGGCACCACCCGCTGCGGCAGATGGCTGTAGAGAGCGGGCAGCGGCGGATCGAACGTGATCCGCCCCGCCGGCACCGGGGGCGTCGCCACGATCACCCGCTGCGCCCGCACGGTGAGCGAGGGGGAAACCACCTCGATGCCGGTGGCGTCGTGGGCGATCCGCTGAACGGGGCTGGACAGGTGCACCCATGCCCCCAGCTGCTCGGTTGCGGGATGACGCGCTGTCCGGGCGGTGAGGTGCCGATCGGGTGGTGGAATGCCAACGGTGGTGGGGTGCCTGCTTTATCGGGCGGTGGTGCGCCCGGCGCGCAGCACATGGCCGCTGAACGCGTCGGCATCGGTGACGGCGTCGGTGTCGCCACCGGGAGCGGGTTCGCCCAGGTATCGCGCCAGCAGTTCGGGCCCCGTGAAGTCCTCGATGTCGTCCAGCTTCATCGCGCGCAGCTCATCGGCGATGCCGTCCGGGGTGAAGTGGCTGAGCCAGGGTTCGCCGAACTCCGCCACCCGCCGTGTGGCGGCCTCGTACGCGGCGCGGAGCTCCGGCGCCATCGACGGCGACGGTTCGACGTAGTAGTCGAACACCACGTGGACGGGCGCGGTGTGCTCGGCCACGCAGCGCAGTGTGGCGAGGACGGCGTCCCGTGTCAGGTAGGGCGTGACCCCGAGCCAGATGAAGAACGCCGGTCGGGTGCGGTCCAGTCCGGCCGCGTCCAAGGCCTCGGCGAGGGTGTCGCGTTCGAAGTCGGTCGGCGCGAAGGCCAGCGACGGCGGGAGGGCGATCCCGGCCGCGGCCATCTGCTGCCGCTTCCACTCCTGGGTGTCCGGATGATCGACCTCGAACACCGTCAAGCCGGCGTGGGGGTTGCGGTAGGCGAAGGTGTCCAGGCCCGCGCCGAGGACCACGGCCTGCCGGGTGCCGGCGGTCACCGCGGCGGCGAGCGAGTCCTCGGCGAAGCGGCTGCGCGCGGCGACGAACCGGATGTTGTGCCGGGCGACCGGGTCGTCGGGCGGTGGCGGCAACGCGCCGGGCTCGAGGTGGAGGACCTTCGACGCCAGCGGGTCGGTGAAGACCCTCCGGGGATCGGCCTGGTGGCGCGCACGGGCGTGCGCTGCCCTCATCGCGGTACGGCTCGGCTGACCGGCTTCCATGTGTACCCCCAGAAACTTCCGACTCAAGGACCTCAGGCATTTCGTGTGCAACGCCGGAGTATGCCGTGTGTGACGCCGGTCCGTCCGGGGTTTCCGGTCTTCTCGCCCCGCCCGGAGCTGGTCGGTCCTGGTCGGCCCCGGTCGGCCCCGGTCGGTCCCGGTCAGTCCTCGGGGTGGGTGGCCGCCCAGCCGTGTTCGAGCAGGGCGAAAGCGCCTTCGGCGGCCCGGCGCGGGTCGGTGTGCCGCTGGAGGAGCCCACGGGTCTCCAGCGCGAAACGGGCGAGGGCGGCGCAGGTGACGTCGCCCTCGGGGGCGCCGGTCTCCTCGGTGATGGCCCGTGCGACGGCCGTTTCGTGGCGCATCCACATGCGGTGGGAGTAGTCGCGCAGTGCCGGGGTGTCCTCGACCATGCGCAGGAACGGGGCGCACCTCGGGTCCTTGGCGAGGTCCTGTGTCAGCAGGATGTGCGCGCACAGCGCCTGCGGGATCGACTGTCCGGGGGCGCGTTCCCGCACGGCGGCGACGAGCGCCGCCTCGATGTCGTCCTCCTCGTCGAAAACCAGCGCTTCCTTGCTGGGGAAGTGCTTGAACAGGGTGGTCACCGACACGTCGGCGGCGTCGGCAACCTCCTTGACGGAGACCTGGTCGTAGCCGCGGTCGAGGAAGAGCTCCAGTGCGGCGTCGGCCAGCGACTTGCGGGTTCGGGCCTTCTTGCGCTCACGGCGCCCGGTCGGTTCGGTCACCGTCGCAGCGTATCCCGAAGGGCATCACGAAGCGCACTCACTGCGAAAGTAAACTCATTGCACTTATTTAGTGGGTGTGCTTTCTTGGTCGTGCCGGATCTCCCGGCGGATCACCCACGTCCGAGGGGACAGCCCCATGCACTCCACTCGTCACCCCCGCATCGCCGTCGTCGGCGCCGGCCCGGGCGGCCTTACCTGCGCCCGCGTCCTGCAGCGCCACGGTCGCTCCGTCACCGTCTTCGAACGGGAGCCCTCCGCCGGAGCCCGCCCGCAGGGCGGCTCTCTCGATATGCACGGCAGCACCGGTCAGGCCGCCCTGCGCGCGGCGGGGCTGCTCGACGGCTTCCGCGCCCTCTCCCGCCCCGAAAGCCAGGAGTGGCGCCTGCTCGATCCCGCCACCGCCGCCGTCCTGCCAGCGCAGGGCCCGCCGGACGACCACGGCGAGGAGGACAGGCCGGAGATCGACCGCGGTCAGCTGCGCGGTCTGCTCCTGGATTCCCTCACCGCGGGCAGCGTGCGGTGGGACCGTGCCGTCAGCGGCGTCACCCCGCTCGCGGACGGCACCGGCCGCCTGCTCTTCGGTGACGGCACCACCGAGGACTTCGACCTGGTGATCGGCGCCGACGGCGCCTGGTCGCGGGTGCGCCCGGCCCTGTGGGACGCCGTACCCGGCTATACCGGTGTCACCTTCGTCGAGGCCGGCTTCGACGACTGCGACACCCGTCATCCCGATCTTGCGCGGATGGTCGGCGCCGGCACCATGGTGGCCAGGGCCGACAGCAAGGTCCTGTTCGCCCAGCGCAACAGCGACGACCACCTCCGCGTCTACATAGGCTTCCGCGGACCGGAGGACTGGCAGGTGGCCGCGGGCGTGGAGCTCGGTGACACGGCGGCCGTGCGGGCGCACCTGCTGACGATGTTCGACGGCTGGGACGAGCGCCTGCTCGCTCTGCTGCGCGACCACGACGGCGACTTCATCCAACGGCCCCTCTTCGCGCTGCCCGTCCCGCCCACCTGGGAGCACGTCCCCGGCGTCACGCTGCTCGGCGACGCCGCGCACCTGATGCCACCGCTCGGGCTCGGCGCCAATCTCGCCATGCTGGACGGCGCCGAACTCGCCCAGGCCCTCGTCACCGAACCCGCCGTCGACGATGCCGTCCGTGCGTACGAGAGCGTCATGCTGCCGCGCTCGGCCGAGGCCGCCAAGGGCTGTGCGGAGGGGCTGGCGCACCTCCTTCCCCCGACGGGCGCCTGACCACGCCCCGGTGCCACTACGGGTACCGGGTCGGGGCGGCCGGGCGGGAAGGAGCGGGACCAGCGGCAGGAGCCGGAGCGGGGATCAGACGCGAGAACGGGACCGGGACCAGGAACGCGGACGGCCGGGCTACTCGCCCCGGGCCGCGTTCTTCTCCTTGATACGGGCCGCTTCCTTGCGGACCTCGGCCTGGGTGGCGCGCTCCTTCTGCAGCCACTCGGGGCTGTCCTTCTTCAGCGCATCGATCTGCTCCGTGGTGAGGGGCTCG
This sequence comes from Streptomyces sp. NPDC048516, assembly GCF_043199875.1. Lineage (NCBI taxonomy): Bacteria > Bacillati > Actinomycetota > Actinomycetes > Kitasatosporales > Streptomycetaceae > Streptomyces > Streptomyces sp. NPDC048516. The sequence continues at coordinate 25,991 of NZ_JBICWS010000011.1, forward strand.
GTGACACCGCCCCGCGCGAGGCCGGAGATGGAGATGCCCAGCTTCGCCGCGACCACCGGCCGGGGGTGCGGGCCGTTGCGCCGCAGGTCCTGCAGCCACTGGGGCGGATCGGCCTGCAGGGCGTTCAACTCGGTGCGCGAGACGACACCCTCCTGGAACTCGGCGGGGGTGGCCTCGAGGTACACACCCAGCTTCTTCGCCGCGGTGGCGGGCTTCATCGTCTGGGTGCTCTGGTGCGACGTCATGATGTCCAGGGTATCGATCGTGTGCGCTACCTCCGACCACGACCGGTAACCTGTCCACGTGACTGGCCCGGAAGATTCCCCTTCGTTCCGTCTCGCGTATGTCCCGGGGGTGACGCCCACGAAGTGGGTGCGGATCTGGAACGAGCGGCTTCCCGACGTTCCCCTGACCCTCGTCGCGGTGTCCGCCGCGGAGGCGTTCGGCGTCCTGCGGGGCGGCGACGCCGACGCGGGCTTCGTGCGGCTGCCGGTGGACCGGGCGGACCTCAGCGCGATCCCGCTCTACACCGAGACGACCGTCGTCGTGGTCCCGAAGGACCACCTCGTGACGGCCGCCGACGAGGTGTCCGCCGAGGATCTGGCCGACGAGATCGTGCTGCACCCCCTCGACGACACCCTCGACTGGGAGCACCGGCCGGGACGGCCCGCGAACGAGCGCCCGGCCACGACCGCGGACGCCGTGGAGCTGGTGGCGGCGGGGGTGGGCGTCCTCGTCGTCCCGCAGTCCCTCGCCCGTCTGCACCACCGCAGGGACCTCACCTACCGTCCGGTGTCGGACGCCCCGGCCTCACGGGTCGCGCTGTCGTGGCCGCAGGACGAGACCACCGACCTGGTGGAGGACTTCATCGGGATCGTCCGCGGGCGGACCGTCAACAGCTCACGCGGGCGCCGCCCGGACCCGGACCCGGCGCAGCCGAAGGGCAAGCGCGGCGAGACGGGCGGCGCGCGGCGAAAGCCCACGGCCGGGAAGCCGTCCGGAAAATCGGCGGGGAAGCCGTCCGGCAAGAGTCCACGGGGCGGCGGTTCCGGCGGTGCGAGGGGCGCCAAGCGCGGCAAGCCCCGGCGCCGGTCGTAGCCCGCGGGGGCTGCCCGCGGCACCCGCGCGACCGCATCCGGACAGCCCGAGGCCGCCGTCCCGCCACGGGGACGGCGTACCACCGACCACGCCTCAGACGTACCGCCGCATCGCCTCGGGCATACCGCCGCCGCACCTCGGGCCTGCCGCCGCCCTGCCTCAGGCGTGCTGCGGAACCTCGTCCTTCATGGCCGCCCTGATCTGTTCCCGCAGTTCCGGGCTGTCCTGGTGTCCGTGGACGGATACCGCGTGTTCACTGGCGGCGCGGAGCACTTCTTCCTCCTCGCCGGCGATGACGAGGGTGCAGTTCATCTCGCTGGGCTGATCCCGGCAGTCGATCTTCTTGCGCATGGTGCACCTCCATGTCCCCTTGTGTCCCCCTCGTATCTCCTCCTCTCCTCCAGTGTCGTCCGGGGGCGACACCCGCCGTATACGGCGAATCCCGTATGGCGCGCGGGGTGACCGTCCTGCTGCAGTGGGACAAGGACGAGAGTGGGACAAGGACGAGGAGGGACGGGGAGGTGAGAGACATGACGGCTTCCGCGGATGTCACCTCCGGCGCCGCGGTGGACGAGGACCGGGTGCAGGAGTTCCTGGAGAGAGTGATCGCCGACAGCGGCGCCGCGATGGCCGGCCTGTGCACCTCGCTCGGCGACCGGCTCGGCCTGTACCGGGCGATGGCCGGCGCCGGTCCCCTCACCTCCGCACAACTCGCCGCCCGCACGGGGCTGGTCGAGCGCTACGTACGCGAATGGCTGACCTCCCAGGTCGCCGGCGAATACATCGGCTACGCGCCCGGCACCGATACCTACCTCCTGCCCGACGAGCACGCCGCCGTCCTGGCGGACCCGGATCTGCCGACGTACGCGGCGGGGTTCTCGACCGTGCTGCAAGCTGTCTACGCCACCGAGGACATCCTCCTGGAGGCCTTCCGCACCGGTGAGGGCATCGGCTGGGAGGAACACGGAGCGGCGCTGTTCGCCGGCACCGCGAAGTTCTTCCGCCCCGGTTACTCGGCCGCGCTGGTACCGGAGTGGCTGACCGCGCTGGACGGCGTGGTGGAGAAGCTGGAGCGCGGCGCGCGCGTCGCGGACGTCGGATGTGGCTACGGCTACTCCACGACGCTCATGGCACAGGCCTTCCCCCGGTCGCGCTTCGAGGGCTTCGACTTCCACCGGCCGTCCGTCGAAGCGGCCCGCGGCATCGCGGCCGAGCGGGGACTGGACGACCGGGTCAGCTTCCAGGTCGCCACCGCCCAGGACTTCCCGGGCGAGGACTTCGACCTGATCACGTTCTTCGACTGCCTGCATGACACCGGTGACCCGGGCGGCGCACTGCACCACGCCGAGCAGGCACTGGCCGACGGCGGCACCTGCATGGTCGTCGAGCCGAACGCCTCGGGCAACGCCCAGGAGAACGTCAACCCCGTCGGACGGGCGCTGACCGCAAGCTCGGTTGCCGTGTGTCTGCCGTCCGCGCTGGCCCAGCACGGGCCGCAGGCACTGGGAAACCACGCGGGAGAGGAGGTGATGCGGCAGCTCGCCGACGAGGCCGGACTCCTTCACTGGCGACTCGCCGCACAGAGCCTCGTCAACCGCGTCTATGCCGTCGGGCGCTGAGGCGTCTGACGCGCCCGGCCGGTCTTCCCCCGGCCGGCCGGGTGGCCCTCGTGCGACCGTCCTGTGCCCGCCGGCACGCGTGTGACCGGCCTGTGCCCCCCTCGGCACGCGTGTGACCGGCCTGTGCCCCCTCGGCACCCGTTTGACCGGCCTGTGCCCCCTCGGCACCCGTTTGACTGGCCTGTGCCCCCTCGGCACGCTGGAGGTATGAGCGCGGCCGCGGAGGCCGGCCTGCGGCGCATTCTCGCCGTCGTGGACCTCCTGATCGATGCCGTCGACGAGGACACCCTGGTCCCGGCGCTGCTGCCGCTGCTGCTCGGTGCCATCCCCGGTGACAGCATCATCTGGTCCCCCCGCGCCGGCTCCACCGACCGGCCGCTCACGATGCCCGCGGGTCTGTTGACCCAGGACATACGGGAGGCGTTCGCCCGCGAGTCGGCGGCCGATTCCCTCGTCACCCACACCACCCTGGGCCCCGGCACCCCGATGCGCCGCTCCACGCTGCAGACCCGCAGCGCCTTCCACGCCCTCGCCGCCTACGCCGACGTCTACCGGCCGCTGGACGCCGAGCAGCAGCTCGCGATGTCGTTTCCGGCAGGCTACGCGGCCGGTGTGCCGCGAAAGGTGTGTGTGGCGATCAGCCGCAGCGGCAGCGACTTCTCCGACGACGATGTGGCGGCCGCGGCCCTGCTGCGCACCCGGCTCAGCCGCGTCCTCAACCGGCTCGCCCCGCCCACGCCTGCACCGTCCCCCGTCACCCGCCGCGAGTCCGCCGTACTCACCCTGCTCGCCCGGGGCCTGACGAACCAGCAGATCGCCCGCCGGCTGGCGATCAGCCCGCGCACGGTCGACAAGCACCTGGAACACGCCTACGCAAAGCTGCAGGTGGGCGGGCGGGTGGAGGCGGCGAACGCCTGGCTGACCCGGGGGCCGACGGCGCTGCGGCTCGCGCCGTAGGGCCAGGCCCGCGCGGCGGTTCCTCGCCCCCTCGCTGCCTCCTCGCTGCCCCCTCGCCTCCTCGCTCCTCTCCTCCCGCGGGGTTCGCGACTTCCGCGGGGTTCGCGACTCCCGCGGGGTTCGCGACTCCCACCGATGATTTTCCGTCCGCGGCGGCGTCTACCCGTTGCACGGACATTCCGTGCGCACGGCGCCCCGGCGCCGTCCGACGGGAGGAATCCTCATGACCACCGACACCACACGCAGCGCCGACGAGGCGCAGATCCGGGAACTGCTGGAGGACCGGGCGGCCGCGACGACACAGCGGGACGCACGGCGGTTCCTCGCCGCCTGCGCGCCGGACCTGGTGGACTTCAGTCTCGCTCCTCCGCTGCAGTTCACGGGGCCACAGGCGCTGGACCAACAGGCCGTCGAGACCTGGTACGCGACGTGGCAGGGACCGATCGAGGTGTCACTGACCCAGGTCGAGGTCACGGTCGGCGACGACGTCGCCTTCAGCCACAGCATCAACCGGATGCACGGGACGAAGACGGACGGCTTCGAGGTGGAGCTGTGGAGCCGGGCGACCGTCGGCCTCCGCAAGATCGACGGCACCTGGAAGATCACGCATACGCACAGCTCGGTGCCGTTCCTGATGGACGGGTCGGGGCGTGCCGCGCTGGACCTCAAGCCGTAGGGCACCGGGCGTCCTTGCCCGCACCGGCACCGCTCACCGCGGCAGGGCGTGGCGCCGGTAGGTGACCTTGTTGTGGCGGACCTGGGTGACCTCGACGCTCAGGTGCCGGTCCAGCCCGAAGGGGAAGTGAGCCGTACAGCGCACCTCGTCGTACGGCACGGGCCGGAGGTCGCCGGAGCAGTGCACCGCATCGGGCCCGTTGCGGAAGGGCAGGTTGAGCTGGCCGCTGAGCGTTCTGGCGATCTCGGTGCGCAGCACGGTGTGGGTACCGCCGTCGACCTCGCTGGTGGCGTCGCGGGCGAGGAGGTGGACGGCGGCGAGGGTGCACACGCCCGCGAGGGTGAGGACCGCGGTGAGGACGGTGACGAGGCCGATGAGCAGGCCGCGCCGTGGTGGGTCCGTGGTCACGTCCGTCAGCTCCCGGTGCCGCGGGGGTGCCGCCGGCGGGCGAGGGCTCCCCAGCCGGCCGCGGCCAGCAACAGCAGTCCGCCCGCGGTCGTGGCCACCCGGCCGGTGCCGGCCGCGCCGCCCAGGCCGGTGTCCGCGCCGCCCTGGGGCACGACCCCGTCGGCGCCGCCGGAGACGATCATGGTGCCGGTGAGGGTCTTCCGGCCGTCGCCGGACTGCTCCCCGTACTCCTCGCCGCGTCCGCTGCCGTGGCCTTCGCCGTCCTCCCCGCCGCGCACCGCGCCGTCTTCCTCGTCGCCCGCCGGGCCGGTGTCCAGGGCGCTCTGCCGGGCCCGGGAGGTGCCGCCGCAGGTGAGGGTGACCCGGTAGGAGCCGGGCGCGGTGTTCTCCGGCAGGATCGCGGTGCCGCCGAGCCGCCCGCTCCGGCCGGCGAGCTGCAGCGGGGGGATGCCCGCGTCGTCGAAGGTGGCCTCCGCGGTGTCACCGGAGCACTGCCCGCTGTCGGAGACGGAGAAGGCGGCGCCCGGTGCCACCGGGTCGGGCTGTACGACCACCGCGTCCGCGGTGTCCGGCGCGGAGCCGGGCTCGGCGGCGGCTCCCGTCACCGTCCCGGTGACGGCCTCGGCAGCGGCATCGGCACCGCCGTCGTCGCCGAAGAGCAGGACGGACAACGCCAGGGCGCCGGCCGCCAGCGCGTACAGAGGAATCTGACGTATGGGCATAACCCGAGAGAAGCGTCCGGCCCGGCGGCGCGCACCTCGATGGCGGGCCCCGGCAAGGCCAACTTCCGCGGGAGACGCCGACCCACCGCCTCTTCCCGCAGGTCACAAGGGTGCGCACGCCCCGGACGGCGGAACGCGCCGGATGGGCTTTCCGGGTGGTGCCCGAGGGTTACCCCGGCACTTGAACCTCACGCCGCGTGAGGATGCATCGTTGCTCCATGAACGCCGCCACCCGGCAGGTCGGGGCCCTCGCCGAGGCGAGCGGATTGACCGTACGCACCCTGCCGGTCCTCACCGACTACCTGGACCTGGCGCCATGCACCGTCGCACCTTTCCGTATCGCCGTGGCCTCGACGCTGCCCGCCCTGCTCGCCGTTGTGGCCTGCGGTGTGCTCGCCGCGACCGGCGCCCTCGTCTGGCAGGTCCCGTGTGCCGGGCCGGTCGCGCTCGTGTTCCAGGGGATGCTGACCGCTGTGCGGCTGCGCCGCGGTCCGGTGGGTGACGCGTCGTAGCGCGGGGCCGCCTCATGCCTCCAGCTGGAGGTCCCACTTCTTGCCGGACCGGCCGGTGAGGGTGGTCACCGAGAGCGGCTGGACGTCTATCCGCCAGTACGAGTGCGGTGGTGCCTGGAGCGCATAGACCAGGGCGGCGCGGACGACACCGGGCTCGGCGACCGCGAGGAGTCCGTCGGCGTCCTCGACCGGCCGGGTGTCCAGCCAGCCGCCGACGCGCGTGATGAAGGCCAGCAGGGACTCACCGCCGTGCGGTGCCACGCGGGGATCGGCCAGCCAGGCCTCCACCGCGCGCGGTTCGTCGGCGGCCACCTCGCCCAGCGTGCGGCCGTGCCAGCGCCCCATGTCGCAGTCGCGCAGCGCCGGTTGCGGGAGCGGACGCAGGCCGAGGGCTTCGCCGGTGTCGCGGCAGCGGGCGGACGGCGAGCAGTAGCGCAGTTCGGCGGCGGCGAGCCGGCACAGGACGGGCGCGGCCCGCTCGGCCTCGTGCCATCCCGCTGCGTCGAGCGGGCGGTCGTCGCCGAACCGCGTTCCGAGCAGCGAGGAGCTGCGGCCGGCGGCGAGCAGCTTGAGTCGGGCGCTCATCCGCCGATGGTAAGAGCAGTACCGCCGCAACGGCCCCTCTTGATCAGATCTCGACAGGACCCGGATCGATCAGCCCGAGGGTCATCCACTGCTCCGGGGACACCAGGGGACGGAAGCCGACCTTTTCGTACACGCCGTGGGCGTCCTTGGTGGCCAGCGTCAGGCGGCTCGGCCCGCAGGGCGCCATATGGTCGGCGATGGCCTCGACCAGGGCGGTGCCCAGGCCCTTGCCGCGGTCGTCGCGGCAGATGTAGACGTCGCAGAGCCAGGCGAAGGTGGCGTGGTCGGTGACCACCCGGGCATAGCCGGCCTGGCGGCCGGAACCGGCCTCGTACAGACCGAAGTTGAGGGAGCCCGCGACGGCGCGGTCATGCAGTTCCCGGGACCGGCCCACGGCCCAGTAGGCGTCCGCGGACAGCCAGTGGTGGACCAGGTCGGCGTCCAGGCGCGCCGGGTCGGCGGAGATCTCGTAGCCGTCGAGGGCGTGATCGTTCATGCCGGGAGGTTCGCAGAAGGGCGGGGCGGCGTCGAGTCGTTACCGGCGCGGAGGGTTCCGGCGGCCCGCCGTTCTCAGGGGAAGCCTGTGCCCCCCTCTCCCAGGGGAAGGCCTGCGCCCCTCCCCCAGACGGAGGCCTGTGCCCGCTCCTCCAGGGGGAGGCCTGTGCCCCTCCCCCGCCCGGCTCGTTCAGTCCGCCGGGACCCCCAGCTCCTGGCACGCCGTGCGGAGCCTGCGGACGCCTTCCGTGATCTCGGCGGTGCCGGACGCGGCCGCGAAGCTCAGCCGCAGGTGCGCGGCCGGGGGCTCGGCGGCGAAGTACGGCCGGCCGGCGGTGACCGCGACGCCCGCCCGCAGCGCCGCACCGGTCAGCGCCGCCTCGTCGGTGCCGTCCGGCAGCCGCAGCCAGAGGTGGTAGCCGCCCGGCGGGACGTAGAGACCGCCCGGCCCGGAGTCGTGGCCGTGCGTCGCCCCGTGGCCCCCGCCCGGCCCGGTCAGGGCCGGCAGGTACCGGTGCAGGGCTGTGGTCAGGGCATTGCGGCGGACGGTCAACTCGCCGGAGATCAGCCGCAGATGGCGGGGCCAGGCGGGCGATCCGACGAGTTCCAGGGCGGTTTCCTGGAGCGGGCCCGGCACGAAGAAACTGTCGACGACCTGGATGGCGCGCAGCCGGTCGAGGACCGGGCCGTGAGCGGCCAGGGCGCCCACCCGCAGGTTGGGCGAGGTGGCCTTGGTGAGCGAGCGGACATGGACGACGGTGCCGTCCCGGTCGTCCGCCATCAGGGTCGGCGGCAGCGCGGGGGCGTCGCCGTGGACCAGCAGCCGTGCGAAGTCGTCCTCGATCACGAAGGCACCGGCCGCGCGGGCCACCCGCAGCACCTCGCGCCGCCGGTCGTCGGCCAGCACCGCGCCGGTCGGGTTCTGGAACAGCGGCTGGCAGACGAACAGCCGCGCGCCGCTGGCCCGGAAGGCGTCCGCGAGCAGATCCGTACGGACCCCGTCCGCGTCCACCGGTACGGGCACCGGCCGCAGTCCGGAGGCACGGGCGACGGCCAGCATGCCCGGGTAGGTCGGGGACTCGACGAGCACCGGGGCGCCGGGGGCGGCGAGGGCACGCAGGGCGGCGTTCAGCGCGCTCTGGCCGCCCGCGGTGATCAGGACGTCGCTGGCGGCCAGCGGGCCGCCGGGGCCGGCGATCTCTCGGGCGAACCAGGCCCGCAGCTCCGCCACCCCGCCGACCGTGGGCCGCCCCCAGACGCCCGGCCGCCGTCCGGCGCGAGCCAGCGCGGCGGCGAGGGCGCGCTCCGGCTGCAGATCGGGGTGCAGATAGCCGCCGACGAGTTCGATGACGCCGGGCGCCGGGGTGGCGAGCGTGGCGAGCACGCCCGAGGCGTCGACACTGCGCGGCACCTGGTCGCCGGCCGGCTCCGCGCTCAGCGCGATCTCCTGCCAGGAGGTGTCGATCGGCCGGGCCGCCTCGCCGCGCGGCTCGGCACGGAAAGCCCCGGCGCCCGGCCGGGTCACGACCAGGCCCTCCGCCGCCAGCTCGGCGAGCGCCCGGGAGACGGTCACCGGACTGACGCGATGCCGTTCCACGAGGGCACGGCTTGAGGGCAGCTTCTCTCCTGGAGAGTAGCGGTTCAGCTCGACTCGAAGGGTCGCGGCCAGCTCGGCGCCACTGCTACGCTCTTGCATGAGAGACAACGATAGCGCTACCGCCACGGCGACGATAGCGGTCAGCGCCCCGGGCGCCCCGGTCACCGCCGCTCCGGAGACCCAGCAGTCCCCCAAGGCCCCGGAGGCCGCCGGCCCCGCCGGCAGCGCCCCCGCCGGCCGGGGCGCCCTGCTCGCCGCGCTCGGCGTCGCCGCCTTCTCGCTCACCTTCCCCGCGACCGCCTGGGCGCTGGAGGGCATGGGGCCGTGGACGGTGGTGATGCTGCGCAGCGTGCTGGCCACCATGCTGGCCGGCGGCGCGCTGGCCGCGTTCCGGGTGCGCCTTCCCGAGCGGCGGCACTGGCTGGGCATCGCGGTCGTCACGGGCGGCGTGGTCCTCGGTTTCCCGCTGCTGACCACCCTCGCGCTGCAGACCTCCACCACCTCGCACGCGGCCGTCGTCGTCGGCCTGCTGCCGCTGACCACCGCGGCCTTCTCGGCCGTGCGGACCGGCGCCCGGCCCTCCCGGACGTTCTGGATCGCTTCGCTGGTCGGCGCGGCCGTCGTCATCGGCTTTGCGGTGCAGCAGAGCGGCGGGGCGCCGGGCCGCGGGGATCTGCTGCTGTTCGCATCGCTGCTGGTGTGCGCGGCCGGCTACACCGAAGGCGGCCGGCTCGCCCGCCATATGCCGGGCTGGCAGGTGATGGGCTGGGCGCTGGTGCTGGCACTTCCGGTCACGGTGACGGGCGCGGCCGTGGCGCTGTCCGCGGAGCCGCTGCGGCTGACGGCTCACTCGGTCGGCGGACTGCTGTGGCTGGCGTTCGGCTCGCAGTTCCTCGGGATGGTCGCCTGGTACCGCGGGATGGCCGCGATCGGTATCTCCAAGGCGAGCCAGCTGCAGCTCGCCCAGCCGCTGCTGACCCTGCTCTGGTCCGTGCTGCTGCTGGGCGAGCGGCTGCCGCCGGCCGCTCCCGCGGCGGCGCTGGCGGTCCTGGCGTGCATCGCGGTCACCCAGCGGACCCGTGGATGACCGCGGGGCACACCGGGGCCACCGGAGCCACCGGGGCCACCGGAGCCACCGGGGCCACCGGAGCCACCGGGGCCACCGGGGCCACCGGGGCCACCGCAAAGGGATGAACCCGCACCTTCCGGGGTGCGACCACGGCCCGCGGACGTAAACTTGCCGCGACGGCAGGTATCGCCGTCCGAGCCTTTGCCAGGCTCGTAGACCGTGGAAATCGTTGGCCGTTCAACCGCCGGCCGTCGCACTGGTTCGGCCCGCGGGTCGTACGGCCGCCCCGAGGCGGGGAGGACCCTGATGCACGCAAGCAGGGGCGACCGGCTGGTGGTGCACGGCAGGACCGTCGGGCATCACGACAAGGTCGTCGAAATCGTCGAAGTACTGGGCCCGAACGGCGATCCGCCCTACCGCGTCCGCGGCGAGGACGGACACGAGGCGATCATGTCTCCCGGCCCCGACTCGGTCGTCCGGCACAGCAAGGCCACCGACATCGGCACCGGACGGTAGACACCGCCGCCGGGCGGCGGACACCGGCGGGCGAGCACCGCCCCGGCCCGGCCCCGGCCCGGCACCGGAATCTCCTCACACGCCGCGGTCCGCGCGGACCCTCCAGGTCGGCGCGGGCCGCCGCTACGCCCGCGCCGCGCCGGCGTAGTGGTCACGCACGACCCTTGCCATGGCCCCCGTCCGGTCCTTGGCCACCTCCTTCGCCGAGAAGTAGACATGGCCGCCCACCTGCGGATAGCCACGGGCGAAGGTGAGGTGACGGGAGAGCTCGGCCGGGTCCTTCCAGGCAGCGGGCTGTGCGTCGCCCGCCTTGTACAGGGCCTCGCCGATGTAGAGGTCCACACCGGTGCCGTTGACGGTCCGCGCCCACCAGGGCACGAGTTCGGCGTAGTCGGCGGCGGTGAAGCCGAGGGGCCAGTAGACCTGGGGCACGAGGTAGTCGAGCCAGCCCTCGCGCACCCAGCGGCGGGTGTCGGCGTACAGGTCGTCATAGGTCTGCACCCCGGCCTGGGTGCGGGAGCCCTGCGGGTCGGTGGCGCGATTGCGCCAGACCGCGAACGGACTGACGCCGAACCGCACCCGGCGCCCGGCGCGCCCGCCCTCGTCCCGGAGCCTGGCCGCCACCTCGTAGACCAGCCGGTCGATGTTGTCCCGGCGCCAGGCCGCCCGGCTCCGGAAGCCGCTGCCGAACTCGTCGAACGCCGCCTCGTCGTCGAACTCCTGCCCCGCGACCGGATACGGATAGAAGTAGTCGTCGAAGTGCACCCCGTCGATGTCATAGCGCCGCACCGCGTCGAACATCGCGTCCTGGACGAAGCCGCGCACCTCCGGCAGGCCCGGGTTGTAGTAGAGCTTGCCGCCGTACGGCAGGACCCAGTCGGGGTGCCGGCGTGCCGGGTGGTCCGCTGTGAGCCTGCCGGGGTCGGTGTGGTTGGCGACCCGGTACGGGTTGAACCAGGCGTGGAGTTCGAGATTGCGCCGGTGGGCCTCGCGGACCGCGAAGTCGAGCGGGTCCCATCCGGGGTCACGGCCCTGCTGCCCGGTCAGGCACTGCGCCCAGGGCTCGTACGGGGAGGGCCACAGGGCATCCGCGGTGGGCCGCACCTGGAAGAACACCGTGTTCAGCTTGCGGGCGACGGCCGTGTCGAAGTGGGCGCGCAGTTCGCGCTGTTGCGCGGCGGGCTGGAGCCTCGTGCTGGAGGGCCAGTCCAGGTTGGCCACGGTCGCCAGCCACATGCCGCGCATCTCGCGCCGCGGCGGGCCGTCCGCGGGCGCCGCCACCCCCGTGGTGAGCAGCGAAGAGGCCGCTCCCAGCGCGGTCACGGCAAACCCTCTGCGTGTGATATGCCTCATCAAGAATTCCCCAGGTTGTCCGGTTCGTCCCGTCCTGAGGGTTCACAATGCCCGCCCCGGCGCCCTTGGCACAGCACCGCGCGGAGTAACGTCGGGCCCGAGGCGGCCGCCGGACCCTTACGGCGTAACGGCGTATCGCCGGTCCTGAAGATCAGCGAAAGGCACGATGTGACCGACATCGAACGCGTCGGAGTGGTCGGTTGCGGCCAGATGGGCGCAGGCATCGCCGAGGTGTGCGCCCGCGCCGGACTGGACGTCATGGTCGCGGAGACCACCGGCGAAGCTCTGGAGCTGGGTCGTACCCGTTTGACCAACTCTCTCGGCAAGGCCGCCGAACGCGGCAAGATCACTGCCGAGGAGCGCGACGCGACGCTCGACCGGCTCAGCTTCACCACCGACCTCGGTGAGTTCGCCGACCTCGATCTCGTCATCGAGGCCGTGGTGGAGAACGAGCAGGTCAAGACCGAGATCTTCCAGGTCCTCGACCAGGTGATCACTCGGCCGGACGCCATCTTGGCGTCCAACACCTCGTCGATCCCACTGGTGAAGCTGGCCGTCGCCACTTCCCGGCCCGACCAGGTCATCGGGATCCACTTCTTCAACCCGGCTCCGGTGCAAAAGCTCGTCGAGCTGATCCCCGCCCTGACCACCGGCGAGGAGACCATCAAGCGCGCCGAGTCCCTGGTGCAGGACGTGCTGGGCAAGCATGCGATCCGCGCCCAGGACCGCTCGGGTTTCGTGGTCAACGCCCTGCTCATCCCGTATCTGCTCTCCGCGATCCGGATGTTCGAGTCGGGCATCGCCAGCCGCGAGGACATCGACAACGGTATGGAGATGGGCTGCGCCCACCCGATGGGCCCGCTCAAGCTGGCCGATCTGATCGGCCTGGACACCGTGACCTCGGTCGCCGCCTCCATGTACGAGGAGTACAAGGAGCCCCTGTACGCCGCTCCCCCGCTGCTCGCGCGGATGGTCGACGCGGGCCGGCTGGGCCGGAAGTCCGGTTCGGGCTTCTACTCGTACTGAGCCCCGGGGGCGCCCGCCCGCCGCTCGGGGGAAAACCGGCGGGCGGACCCCGGGCCGGCGGGCGCCCGTCCGCCGGCTTCGGCCCCCGTGGCACTCTCGAGTCAACTCCGGCGCGGGCGCCCGCGGGAGCGTGTGAACCGCCCCGTCCGGGGTGCGCTCTTCACACCCCGTGCGCACGCCGCCCCGCCCGTCACACCCCGTCACCTCACACGGGGTGTGAACCGCAGACCCGCATATCCCCGCCGCACACGCTCCCGCCCTTCGCCGCAGCGCAGTTGACTGATGCCCGTACGGACAATGAAGTCGCTGACTGAAGGAATGAGGAGCGGACCGTGACCGCCCACCCCGAACCCGATCTGGTCACCGCCGACTTAGCCGAGCTGAGGCGTCTCCTGGACGTCCGCTCCGCCCGGGTCGACGGCCAACTCGCCCTGCTCGCCCAGCGCTCCGAGCAGCAGGTGCGGGACGCGGACGATGTGCAGGCCCGCGTCGCACGACTGGAGCACACCCGCTGGCCACTGCCGTCCCTGGCCGCGCTCACGGGGCTCGCGGGTCTGATGGTCGCGCTGTGGCAGGCAATCGGCCGGTGACCGCCGGTCGCGGTCACCGGCCGGGTCGGGCCAGGTCCGGTCAGGTCCCGCCGGGTCAGCCCAGGCGGAGATGATGCAGCATCAGCAGCGCGGCGGCCATTCCCGCGGCCGGCACCTCCCCTCGGGCCACCATGTCGGGCACCAGCTTCAACGGCACCCACTCCCGCCGCTCGGACTCGAATCCGTCCTGGGGCAGGCCGGTGTACTCGCCCTCCTCGGACCAGTAGACGTGATGCCGGGCGTCGGTGAGGCCGTTGGAGGGCTCCACCGTGAGGAGGTGGTGGAGGGGGCCCGGGCGCCACCCGGTCTCCTCCTCCATCTCCCGGGCGGCCGCCGCCGCGATGTCCTCACCGTCCTCGACGACACCGGCGGCCAGCTCCCAGCCCCAGGTGTCGGTGATGAACCGGTGCCGCCACAGCAGCAGCACCTCTTGGGCCTCGTTGACCACCGTGGCCACGGCGACGGGCCGCATCCGGATCAGATAGTGATCCAGGTGACGACCGTCGGGCAGTTCCACATCGGCCAGATTGACCCGGAACCACGGATTCGCATAGACGGGCTTTTCGCTGAGATTGTTCCAACGCACGTAACTGCCACCTTCCGCTGTAGTGCCGGCAAGGTGACACGAGCCCGGGCAGACACTCCCTACAGCGGAACGCGCAGCACCTCGTCGATGAGATCGGCAGCCTCGTCCGTCGCGGAGCTCCCGGTCTCCGCCAGATGCTCGCGCACCGCCCGCAGCCGGTCCCGCAGCCGTTGCGACTCCATGCCCCGAGCCTGCTCCGTCATCTGCGCGGCATTGGCCACGGCCCGGTCCGCATCGCCTTGACGCAGCTCGATATGGGTGAGCATGGCCAGCCGGTGGACCCGGCCGCGGTCGTGTGCGGGGGTGTCGACGGCGGCGTCCGCCTGCTCCCGGGCGGCCCGCAGGTCACCGAGGCTGAGCAGCGCCTCCGCCACTTGTACGTTCACCAGGCCGGGCTGGACGTAGCCGGTCTCGGCCGGCTCCTGTCCGGGCCGGATGCGCTCCGCGGCCGCCTCCGCACGCCGGATGCACGACAGCGCGCCGGCGCCGTCGCCGAGCCGTGCGTAGGCCTTGGCCTGCATCGCGTAGAGGTCCGCGGAGAGCGCAGGGGTGATCTGCGGGCCCGCGGCCCGCAGCGCCGCCTCCGCGAAGGCGACCGCCTGGCGGTACTCCCGTACGAAGAGGGACTGGTTGACCAGCAGCGCGATGACATACGCGCCGAGGCCGCGGTCCCCGCTGGCCTTGGCCAGCCGCAGCGCCTGATGGAAGTAGCGCTGGGCCAGCCCGAGAGCGTCCGAGTCGTACGCGCAGATGCCCGCGACCGCGACCAGTCCGCCGGTCGCCCGGTGGAGCTGACGCCCCGTCGCATCGCTGTAGCTGCCCCGCAGCAGCGGCGCCGCCTCGGTGTTGAGGAATCCCACGATGCGTGCTCTGGTAGCGATACCACCCGCCTTCCGGTACATCGTCTCGTAGTGCGTCCGCGCGGCGCGCAGCATCTCGATATCGGCCATGCCGACCCGCGTCAGCCCGTCGCGCGAGACATCGGAGTCCTCGGGCGGGTTCTCCCACTCCCATACGGGGATGACCGCGGAGGTGCCGGTGAGCGCGGGGGCGTCGAGGATGTGCGGCCGTTGCTGCTCGTCGGAGCGCCACAGCGCGGTGGCCCGCTCGACGAAACCGGAGAGCGGGGTGCCGGCGGCACGCCCCGCCCCCGGACCGCTGAGCCCGATGTCATCGAGCCCGACCGGCCGGTGCAGCCGTTCGCCGAGGATTTCGCAGATGAGGTCCGGTACCTGCCCGCGCGGCCGCTGGCCCTTCAACCACCGGGCCACGGCGGTGTGTTCGTACCGCAGCGCCAGGCCACGGCAGCGGCCGAGCCGGTTGATGCGCGCGGCGAGGCCGGCATGCGAGATACCGGCCTCGTCGAGGATCGCGTCGAGCAGGGTGTTGGGCTCCATACCGGCCTCCCGGTGAGCCGGGCCCGCCCACGGACCATCAGCTCATGGCCTTGTCGACTTCACCACTGTGTCAGTCGAGCGTAGTGAAGCGCCCCTCACACGGGGTGTGAAGGGTGCCGGTCGCGGTGAAGGATGCCGGTCGCGGTGAAGAGTGCCGGACGCGCTGAAGGGTGCCGGGCGGGCCGCTCAACTCGGCGCGCAGCCGCGCAACATGTACGTGATGACCGCATCGAGGCCGGAGGCGACGTCCTCGGCGGAGAGCACACCGCTCACCGCGAAGCTGGCGAAGCCGTGCAGGGTGGTGAACACCGGCATCGCGATGTCGTCGACGGGCCCCTCCCGCACCTCACCGCCGCGCTGGCCCTCCGCGACCAGCTCCGCCGCCGTCGCCCCCAGCCGCTGACCGGCCGTGATCAGCGCCTCGGACGCCGCCGGGTCGTGCTTGACCGCGTACATGAGGTCGAGCAGTTCGGCGTTGGCGACGGCGAAGTCCACATAGGCGCGGACGAGCCCGCCGAGCCGGTCGGCGAAGGCCTCGCCCGCCGCCGCCCGGGACGCGGCCAGCGCCTCGTCCAGCCGGTCGAATCCGGCCAGCGCCAGCGCGTCGAGCAGCGCCTGCTTGTCCTTGAAGTGCCGGCTCGGCGCGGCGTGGCTGACGCCGAGGTCGCGGGCCAGCTCCCGCAGGGACAGGGCGCCCGGCCCCTTCTCGCGGAGCGTCTGCTCGGCGCGGGTGAGCAGCGCGGCGCGCAGGTCTCCGTGGTGGTAACGACGAGTCTGCATGACCGCCATCCTATCCCCCGTGTATGCACTGGCTACATTGTTGTCATTGACATCATTGTAGGCGTTGCCTACATTGGAGCCCATGACTCACACCCCGAAGTGGAACGCGACCGACCTTCCCGACCAGACCGGCCGCACCGCCGTCGTGACCGGCGCCAACAGCGGACTCGGCATCGCCACCGTCGACGCCCTCGCCCGCGCCGGCGCCCATGTCGTCCTCGCCGTACGCGACACCGCACGCGGCGAGGCCGCCGCCGACACCGTGCGGGGCGCCCGGGGCAGCGTCGAGGTCCGCCGCCTCGACCTGGCCGACCTCGCCTCCGTACGCGCCTTCGCCGCCGCCTGGCACGCCCCGGTCGAGCTGCTGATCAACAACGCCGGCGTCATGAACATCCCGGAGTCCCGGACCAAGGACGGCTTCGAGAAGCAGTTCGGCACCAACCACCTCGGCCACTTCGCGCTGACCAACCTGCTGCTGCCCTACGTCACCGACCGCGTGGTGACCGTGTCCTCCGGAGCCCACCGGATGCCCGGCAACCGCATCCACTTCGACAACCGCAACCTGACCGGCGCCTACCGCCCCATCACCGCCTACAGCCAGTCCAAGCTGGCCAATCTGCTGTTCACCCTGGAGCTGCAGCGCCGTCTCGCCGCCGCGGGATCGCCGGTGCGCGCCCTCGCCGCGCACCCGGGCTGGGCCGCCACCAACCTCCAGGGCGCCGATGCCAGCGTGCTGCGGCGCGCGGTGATGCGGGTGGGCAACCGCGTGGTCGCCCAGGACAACAAGGCCGGTGCGCTCCCCACGCTCTACGCCGCCACCCAGGACCTGCCCGGTGCCTCCTACCTCGGTCCGGACGGCCTCGGCGAGATGCGTGGCGCACCGACGATGGTCGGCAGGACGGCCGCGGCCAGCGACCCGGCGAGCGCCCGGCGGCTGCGGCGGACGTCCGAGGAACTGACCGGCGTCACCTTCCCCTCCACCCTCGGCGGGGAGGTCACCGCGGAAACCGCTCGCCGGTAGGCGGGGTGCCGGCCTGCGCCGCCGGCACCCGCACCCGGTCATTACTCAGCATCACCAGCGCCACGTCGTCGGTGAGCCGCCCGTCCGCATGCCGCAGCAGCGCCTGCCGCACCTCCCCGACCACCCCCGCCGGCGAGGGTCCGCACGGCGCCGCGGCGGCCTCGACGCTGCTGCGCAGCTTCTGGGCCAGCGGAAAGAACTCCCCCGCCGCATCCCGGGCGTCGGCCGCCCCGTCGGTGTGCAGGAACAGCCCCTCCCCCGGCCGTAGTTGCCCGCACCGCACCGCGGACAGCTCCTCGGGCAGCGGGAACAGCCCCAGCGGCGGCATCGGCTCGGCCCGCGCCACCGGGGCGACCGCCCGGCAGGCGACCCGGTACGGCCAGGGATGCCCGCAGTTCAGCGCCGTGACGGACCCGTCCCGCGCCACCTCGAGAAGCAGCAGGGTCACAAACTCCTCGGCGAACACACTCACCGGGCCCCCGTCACCGGCCGCCGGCCGCTCCACGAGCGCCCGTTCCCGCAGATGCCGCTGGTGCGTCCGCTCCAACCGCCGCAGCACCTCGCCCAGTTCGGCTTCGTCGTGCGCCACTTCGCGGAAGCTGCCGAGCATCGCGGCGACCGTGCCTATGGCCTCCAGGCCGTGCCCGCGCACGTCCCCGATCACCGCCCGCACCCCGTGCCGGGTCCCCACGACCTCGTACAGGTCCCCGCCGACCACGGCCCCCTCGCTCGCGGAGAGGTGGTCGGCCGCCAACAGCACCCCGTCGACCCGCCGGGGCAGCGGTCGCAGCACCACCCGCTGCGCGGCGACGGCAACCTCCCGGGTGCGCTCCAGCTCCCGCAGCAGCCGCAGCCGCCGCCCGGCCGTCAGATAGCTGGCGCCGATCACCGCGAGGATCGCACCGCAGGTCATCACCCGCGTACCCGCCCCGGCCCCGGGCTCCACCGCGCCGAACGGCACCAGCGCGATCAGCGCGCACACCCCGCCGAGCAGCACACACCGGCGGCGGCCGGTACCCGCGCAGGCGATGGCCGGTGCGGCGGCGAGCAGTTGCAGCGGTTGGCCGCTGGTCGGGCGGCACAGCTCCCAGGCCACCACACCGAGCACCCACAGGCCGGGCAGAACGAAGACGAAGGCGCGCCGGACGGCCGCCGCTCCGGCGCCGCCGCCGCCCGGCGCCCAGGTTCGGATCATGCCGATGGTCCCCTTAGCCGGTCCGGTGGCCCCCAGGGGTCTCGTCGCACTCCCCAGCAGGCGTTGAGCGGCCCGGCCGGGCCCACCGCCGCGCTCACACGGGCCGCCGCAACCGGGTCGATTCTTGCGACGTTCCGTATCCACCCGGCGACCATCCGCACATCCGTCACCCGATCGAGTGATGCCGTACGGATCTGATCGTCTCCCCGCGGTCAGCGGCACGCCCACGAACGAACCACAGCCTCAGCGCCTTTGGCCCGCCCCGCCGGGCCCGCCCGCCGCATGCCACACACCGCACACGACGAGGGCGCGGACGGTCTCACCGTCCGCGCCCTCAGCCCTCAGCGCACGCCGTCGCGGGCCATGCCCACGCTCAGCCGCGCAGCACCGCGCCCGTCCGCTCCACGGCCGCCGCGACCGCCGCGTCACGGGCCGTCGAGGCCTCCTCCGCGGTCAGCGTCCGGTCGGCGGCACGGAAGCGCAGCGCATACGCCAGCGACTTCTTGCCCGCACCGAGCTGCTCACCGGTGAAGACGTCGAACAGCCGCAGCGATTCCAGCAGTTCACCCGCGCCGTCGCGCAGCGCGCCCTCGACCTCGGCGGCCGGGACGGTGTCGTCGACCACGAGGGCGACGTCCTGGGTCGCGACCGGGAAGGCCGAGATCTTCGGCGCGCGCAGCGGGCCGGCCCCGGCCCGCTCCAGGCGGTCCAGGTCGATCTCCATCGCGCAGGTGCGCTCGGGCAGGGCCAGCGCCTTGATGACCCGCGGGTGCAGCTCACCGGCGTTGCCGACAAGGATCTCCTCGCCGTCGGCGACGGCGAGCAGCGCCGCACAGCGGCCCGGGTGGAACGGAGCGTGCTGGTCCTGACGGATGATCAGCTCTACACCCGCCTCCCGTGCGACGGTCCGGCCCGCCTCGATGGCGTCCGCCCAGATCGCGGGACGTGCGCCGCCCCACCAGCCGGCCTGCTCACGGCCCCCGGCGAGCACCACGGCGGCGCGCCGCGGCTGCTGCGGGAGGGAGGCGTCCAGCGAGGCGATCTCGTCGTCGGTCGGCCGGCGGTCGACGACCAGCCGGGTGGCCGGCTGCTCGTCACCGGTCGCCCGGAAGACCGGTCCGGTCTCGAAGAGCGCCAGATCGTGCGTGCCCCGGCCGTAGTTGCGGCGCAGTGTGTTCAGCAGCCCCGGGATCAGCGTGGTGCGGAGGTCGGGCTCCTCGTCGGAGAGCGGGTTGACGAGGGTGACGGCCGCGCGGCGCGGGTCGTCCGGCTCGATGCCCAGCTGGTCGAGGATGTGCGAGCCGGTGAACGGGTAGTTCAGCGCCTCGACGTAGCCGGCGCCGGCCAGCGCCCGGCCGACCCTGCGGTGCAGCCGCTGACGCTCGGTCAGCCCCCGGCCGGCCGGCGGCTTCGGGAGGGTGGAGGGCAGGTTCTCGTAGCCCTCCAGCCGGATGACCTCTTCCGCCAGGTCGTTCGGGTCGCTGAGGTCAGGACGCCAGGACGGCACGGTCACGACCAGCTCGTCCTGGCCGTAGGCGTCGCAGCCGACCTGCTGGAGGCGGCGGACGACGGTCTCCCGGCCGTAGGCGACCCCGGCGACCTTGTCCGGGTGGTCGGCGGAGAGGGTGATCGTGCGCGGCCCGCGGGGTGTGACGACCTCGGTGACGCCTTCCCCGGGGGTGCCGCCCGCGAGCAGCACCAGCAGATCGACGGTGCGCTGCGCCGCGGCGGACGCGGCCTCCGGGTCCACCCCGCGCTCGAAGCGCTTGGCGGCCTCCGAGGACAGCTTGTGGCGACGGGCCGTACGGGCGATGGAGAGCGCGTCGAAGTGCGCGGCCTCGATCACGACGTCGGTGGTGCCCCGCGGCTCGCCGGTCTCGGCGTCGGTGACCGCACTCGCGATCTCGGTGTTGGCGCCGCCCATGACACCCGCGAGGCCGATGGGGCCGCGGTTGTCGGTGATGACCAGGTCCGCGGCGTCCAGCACCCGCTTGGTGCCGTCCAGGGTGGTCAGCTTCTCACCCGCGGTCGCCCGGCGGACGCCGATCGGGCCGTCCACACTGGTGCGGTCGTAGGCGTGCAGCGGCTGGCCGAGCTCCAGCATCACGTAGTTGGTGATGTCGACGGCCAGGGAGACCGGACGCATCCCGGCCTTCTGCAGCCGGCGCTGCAGCCAGAGCGGGGTGCGCGCGCCGGGGTTCAGACCGGTGACCGTGCGGGCGGTGAAGCGGTCGCAGCCGAGGGGGTCGGAGACCTGGACCGGGTAGCCGGCGGAGTTCGGCGGCGGCACGTCCAGCAGCGCCGGGTCGCGCAGCGGCAGGCCGTACGCGGTGGCGGTCTCGCGGGCCACCCCGCGCATCGACAGGCAGTAGCCGCGGTCCGGGGTGACGGCGATGTCCAGCACCTCGTCGACGAGCTCCAGCAGCTCGATGGCGTCGGTGCCCACCTCGTACTCCGGCGGCAGCACGATGATGCCGTGCGTGCCGTCGTCGCCCATGCCCAGCTCGTCGCCGGAGCAGATCATGCCGTGCGAGGTCTTGCCGTACGTCTTGCGCGCGGCGATCTTGAAGTCGCCGGGCAGCACGGCGCCGGGGAGGACCACCACGACCTTGTCGCCGACGGCGAAGTTCCGCGCGCCGCAGACGATTTCCTGGGGCTCACCGGTGCCGTTGGCCTGGCCGACGTCCACCGTGCAGAAGCGGATCGGCTTCTTGAAGCCCTCCAGCTCCTCGATGGTCAGCACCTGGCCGACGACGAGCGGGCCCTTGAGGCCCTCGCCGAGGCGCTCGACGGTCTCGACCTCCAGGCCGACGGCGATGAGCTTGGCCTGTACGTCACGCCCGGTTTCCGTCGCCGGCAGGTCGACGTACTCCCGCAGCCAAGAAAGCGGGACCCGCATCAGATCTCCATCCCGAACGGCCGGGTGAACCGGACGTCGCCTTCGAACATGTCACGCATGTCTTCCACGTTGTGCCGGAACATCAGCATCCGGTCGATGCCGAACCCGAAGGCGAAGCCGCTGTACTTCTCCGGGTCGACGCCACAGGCGATGAGCACCTTGGGGTTGACCATTCCGCAGCCGCCCAGCTCGATCCAGCCCTCGCTGGAGCAGGTGCGGCAGGGACGGTCGGGGTTGCCCACGGACTCGCCACGGCAGACGTAGCAGACCATGTCCATCTCGGCGGACGGCTCGGTGAACGGGAAGTAGTTCGGACGCAGCCGGGTCTTCATGTCCGGGCCGAACAGCGCCCTGACCATGTGGTCGAGGGTGCCCTTGAGGTCGGCCATGGTCAGGCCCTCGTCCACGGCCAGCAGCTCGATCTGGTGGAAGACCGGGGAGTGCGTGGCGTCCAGCTCGTCGGTGCGGTAGACCCGCCCCGGGCAGACGACGTAGACCGGCGGCTCGCGGTCGACCAGCGTGCGAGCCTGGACCGGCGAGGTGTGGGTGCGCAGCACGACGCCGCTCTCGTCGCCCTCGGTGCCTCCCCCGGACTCCGTCCGGGAGGTGCCCCCACCCTGGACGAAGAAAGTGTCCTGCATCTGGCGCGCCGGGTGGTCGGGCACGAAGTTCAGGGCGTCGAAGTTGAACCACTCCGCCTCGACCTCGGGGCCCTCGGCGACCTCGTAGCCCATCGCCACGAAGACGTCCGCGACCCGCTCCATGAAGGTGGTCAGCGGGTGCCGGGCGCCGGCCGGGGTGCGGTCGTAGGGCAGCGTGACATCCACCGCCTCCTCGACCAGCACGCGGGCGTCGCGCTCCGCCTCCAGCTCCTCCTGGCGGACCTTGAGCGCCTGGTTGACCCGGCCGCGGGCCTGGCCGACGCGCTTGCCGGCGTCCGCCTTGGCCTGCGGGGGCAGGGCGCCGATCTCACGGTTGGCGAGCGCGAGCGGCGAGCGGTCGCCGGTGTGCGCGACCTTCACCTCACGCAGCGCCTCCAGACCGTCCGCGGCGGCGATGGCGGCCAGCGCCTCGTCCAGCCGTGCGGCGATCGCTTCCGGTTTCAGGGCTTCGACCTCGACAGGGTCGTACGACTTATTGGGTGCGGACATCTCTTCCCGTGCTTCCGGTGGACTGGCTTGGCTTGGCTCGCGTCGCCTCGGCTGTTCGATCACCAACTTCGATCACAAACGTCGATGACGAACGTCGATCACGAACGTGGGATACCGAGCCCGCGTGTGCCCGCGATGCCTGTGCGCCAAAGGTGCCAAAGGTCAAGTCTAAGGGGGACGGGCCACGCGGCAGGCCCGAGCCCCTGCGGGGCGCCCGCCGCGTCCTGTCACGCCATGAAGGCGGGGGCCGCGACGGGCAGGCTGAATCGGAACTGGGCGCCGCCGGCCGGCGCCCGGCCGACCGTGATCGTCCCGCCGTGGGCCTCGACGATGCCCTTGACGATGTAGAGGCCCAGGCCGGTGCCGCCGCGCTTGCTGCCCCGCCAGAAGCGGGTGAACACGCGGCTCATCGATTCCTCCGGGATCCCGGGGCCCTCGTCGCTCACGGTGACGCTCGTCCCCTCCCCGCTGGTCGTATCCGCTACCGGTCCGACCTCGATGGTGACGGTTCCCTCGCCGTGGCGCACGGCATTTTCCAGCAGATTGCCCAGCACCTGGTCCACCTTGTCCGGGTCCGCCCACAGATCGGGCAGGGGGTCCAGCATCCGGATCAGGAAGCGGTCCGGGCGCTGGCCGGCGGTGGTCTGCGCCTGGACGTGCCGGCGGACCGCGGCGCTCATGTCGACCCGCTGGCGGCGTACCTCCAGCCGCCCCGAGTCGATCCGGGAGATGTCCAGCAGCTCGGCGATCAGGCGCGTGACGCGGTTGGCGTCGGCGTCCACCGTCTCCAGCATCAGCCGCTTCTGGTCGTCGGTGAAGCGTTCCCACTTCTGGAGGAGGGTGGCGGTGAACCCCTTGACGGAGGTCAGCGGTGAGCGCAGTTCATGGGCGACGGTGGCGATCAGCTCGGCGTGGCTGAGCTCCGTACGGCGCCGGGCCTCGGTGCCGCGCAGCGCGATCACCAGCCGCTGGACCGGCCCGGTCGGACGGCTGCGGACGTAGCGGGCGGAGACCAGCACCTCGCGGCCGCCGAGCAGCAGGTTGCGCTCGGGCTGGCCGCGGCGGATGGCGAGCCCGCCGTAGGGGTCGGTGAGCCGCCACCAGCGGCGGCCCTCGATGTCCTGGAGCGGCAGGGCGTGCTCCAGGGGGCGGCCGAGCGCGTCCCCGGGAAGGATGTCGGTGATCTTGGCCGCCGCGGTGTTGAAGCAGATCACCCGGCCGGTCTCGTCGGCGACCACCAGGCCGTCGGGCAGATCGTCGGGATCCAGCCCGAGACCGGCTTCCGCCGCGCCTCGTCCCGCCGCAGCGGTGGACGACGGCCCGCGTGCCGGTCCGCCGGACGGGCAGCTGTCAGCGGTGACCGCGGTGCCGGAAGTCCTCACGTCCATCCCCGTTACCCCCTTCCGGGCCCCCGAGCACGCAAGCCTACTAGCTCGGGCCGATGGCGCCGCGGAGTTCGTGAGGACGCCCCTCAGGCGGGTGACACCGCGCGGCATCCGCCGGGGCTGCGCTGAGCCCGGGCGGAGGCGTAGAGGCAGACCGCGGCCGCCGTCGCGAGGTTGAGGCTTTCGGCCCTGCCGTGGATGGGCACCCGCACCACCGCGTCCGCCAGCGCCCGGGTCTCCTCCGGCAGCCCCCAGGCCTCGTTGCCGAAGACCCAGGCGGTGGGGCCGCCCATCGAGCCGGTGTCCAGCTCGGCGTCCAGGTCACGGTCGCCCGCACCGTCCGCGGCGAGGATCCGCACGCCCGCGGCCTGCAGCCCGCTCACCACCCGCTCGACCGGGACGCCCACCGCGACCGGCAGGTGGAAGAGCGAACCCACTGACGCCCGTACGGACTTGGGGTTGTACAGGTCCACGGAGGCGTCGGTCAGCACGACGGCGTCCGCGCCCGCGGCGTCCGCGCAGCGCAGCACCGTACCGGCGTTGCCGGGGTCACGGACGTTGGCGAGCACCGCGACCAGCTGCGGGCGGGCGGCCAGGATCTCCTCGAACGGCGAATCGAGGAAGCCGCAGACGCCCAGCAGACCCTGCGGAGTGACGGTCTGGGAGATGTCGGCGACGGTCCGGTCGTCGGCGAAGTGGACCCGCACCCCGGCCGCGCGGGCCGCCTCGACGATCTCGGTGTGCCGCTCGGCGGCCTCGACCGTGGCGAACAGCTCGGTCAGCGTGGGCACCCCACCCGTGCGGTGCGCGATCGCCTCCCGTACGGCCTGCGGGCCCTCGGCGATGAACCGGCGCTCCTTGCCGCGGAAGGCACGGCGGGCCAGCCGCCTGGCGGCGGTGACACGCGGGGAACGCGGGGAGATCAGCTCGGGGGTGCCCATGGGCGGCGGCTCGCTTCTGTGGTTCGGTGCGTGGGGGCCGGTCCGCGGACGAGAGGGGGCCGGTCCGGAAAAGCGGCGGACCCGCAGGCCGGGGCCTGCGGGTCCGCGTCACAACGTCGTCAGGCTGAAGTTCAGGCAGCCTTCGGGGCGTTGACGTCGCTCGGAAGCGCCTTCTGGGCGACCTCGACGAGCGCGGCGAACGCGTTGGCGTCCGTCACCGCGAGGTCGGCCAGGATCTTGCGGTCCACCTCGATGTTGGCGGCCTTCAGACCCTGGATGAAGCGGTTGTACGTCATGCCGTTGGCGCGGGCAGCGGCGTTGATGCGCTGGATCCACAGCTGACGGAAGTCGCCCTTGCGCTTCTTGCGGTCGTTGTAGTTGTAGACGAGGGAGTGGGTGACCTGCTCCTTCGCCTTGCGGTACAGGCGCGAGCGCTGGCCACGGTAGCCGCTGGCCTGCTCGAGGATCGCCCGGCGCTTCTTGTGGGCGTTGACTGCCCGCTTGACGCGTGCCACTTGTTAACTCCTTGTAGCGGGGCCGTGGTTGTCGTCACACGGCCCGAATCGATTGAGTCCCGGTCCGAGCCGCGCGCCCCCTCCTGTTCAGTGGGGCGCGGCGGCTCACTTGCCGAGAAGCTTCTTGATCTTCGCGGCGTCGCCCGGGGCCATCTCGGCGTTGCCGGTGAGGCGACGCGTCACGCGGGACGACTTGTGCTCGAGCAGGTGGCGCTTGCCGGCGCGCTCACGCAGCACCTTGCCGGAGCCGGTGACCTTGAAGCGCTTGCTGGCACCGCTGTGCGTCTTGTTCTTCGGCATGCGCCGTTCTCTCCTCGTCAGTGGCGCTCCCGCAGGCAGAAACCGGCAAGCGGGAGCGTCAGATGTATCGGTTTGGTGTCCGGGGCGAGGTGCCCCGGCGGCAGCCGGGGCTCACGCCTCGGGGATCACGCCTGGGCGTGCTCCTCGGTGGGCTCCTCGGCGGGCTCGTCCACGGACTGCTCCGCGGCGACTCCGCCCTGGCGCTCCGCCTTGCGGGCGGCCTGCGCCTCGCGGGCCTCGGCCATCGCCTCGGTCTTCTTCTTGTGCGGACCGAGCACCATGATCATGTTTCGGCCGTCCTGCTTCGGATTCGACTCGATGAAGCCGAGGTCCTCCACGTCGGACGCGAGCCGCTGCAGCAGCCGGAAGCCCAGCTCGGGGCGGGACTGCTCGCGACCACGGAACATGATCGTGATCTTGACCTTGTCACCCTGCTTGAGGAACCGGACGACGTGACCCTTTTTGGTGTCGTAGTCGTGCGGGTCGATCTTCGGCCGGAGCTTCATCTCCTTGATGACCGTGTGCGCCTGGTTCTTGCGCGCCTCACGGGCCTTCATGGCCGACTCGTACTTGAACTTCCCGTAGTCCATGAGCTTGCAGACGGGCGGGCGAGCGTTCGCCGCCACCTCGACCAGGTCGAGGTCGTACTCCTGAGCAAGCTCAAGGGCCTTGGCAAGCGGAACAATCCCGACCTGCTCGCCGCTGGGACCGACAAGTCGCACTTCGGGAACGCGAATCCGGTCGTTGATGCGGGGCTCGGCGCTGATGGATCCTCCTCGGTAGCACCACGCGACGGCCTGGCGGACTGCCGCGTAACGTCTTTTCGGTGTGACCAACCGCGCGGTACATGAAAAATGCCCCGGACGGGACACAGGCGGGGCTCCACATAGATCTGGAGCACCGTCGCGAAGTCTCCGCGGGGCGCAGCCGGACCGTTGACCCGCCAACCTGAGGTCGGCCGGGTGGGAGATCGGAGCCTCCACTTGTGGGCCGGTCACATGCGTGTCCGGCCGGTCGGAACACCAGAATACACGAGTCAAGAGGGTGGCACCCACTCCTGTGCCGGCCCGGCCGTCCTCCGCGTCCAGGATGACACTCCCGGACGCGGGGCCCGGGCCCCCTGCCCATAGGCTGGAGCCGACCCCTCAGCAGGAAGAAGCCCGAAGACATGAGCGACCAGACACCGCAGCAGCCCGACGTCCCGAACGCGGCGAACCCTGACTTCGACTCCATGACCCGCGACATCGCCGAGGTGCCGGCGGTCGAGGTGATCACCACGGTCGCGGTGCATCTGATGAGTTCGGCGGCGGTCAACCTCGGGCTCGCCGAGGAGGGCGCGGCGCACAAGGACCTGGACGAGGCGCGCAAGCTCATCCAGGCGCTGGCCGGGCTGGTCACCGCCAGCGCCACCGAGATCGGCTCGTACCACGCGGCCCCGCTGCGGGACGGTCTGAAGTCGCTGCAGCTGGCGTTCCGCGAGGCCTCGGTCGTGCCGGACGAGCCGGGCCAGGGCCCCGGGGAGAAGTTCACCGGGCCGGTCCACGGCTGAGCCGCGCCACCCCGGTCCGCGGACGACCAGGTCCGCATACGACGAGCCCCGGCCCGGGAAGGGCCGGGGCTCGTGGCGCGCCGGGGTGCGGCGGCGGGCCGGTCAGCCGGATTCGGCGGACCGCGTGGTGGCTTCGGGCGGCACCGCGTCGTCGGCGACGAGGACCGGCTCGTGCGGTGGATGGGTGATCTGGTGCACCACCGCCGCGATCGCGCCGCCGATCAGCGGCGCGATGATGAACAGCCACAGCTGGGTGATGGCCGCGCCGCCCGCGAACAGCGCCGGGCCGATGGAGCGCGCCGGGTTCACGGAGGTGCCGTCCAGGGGGATGCCGATGAGGTGGACGGTGGCCAGGGCCAGTCCGATCGCCATCCCGTTGAAGCCGATCACCGCCACCTTGTGGGTGACCGACAGCCACACGTAGACCAGCAGGAAGGTCATCACCATCTCGGCGACGAACGCGCCGCCGAGGTTGAGGTGCACCGCCGAGCGGTCGCCCCAGCCGTTCGTGCCGAAGGCGCCATGGGTCTGCAGCCCCGGGACCTGCCGGGCCACCAGGAAGAGCAGCGCCGAGCCGACGATGGCGCCGACCACCTGGGCGATCCAGTATTCGGCGGCCGTCCGCAGGGTGAGCCTGCGGGCCAGCAGCATGCCCAGCGTCACCGCGGGGTTGAGGTGGCAGCCCGAGATCGGGCCGAGGGCGTAGGCAAGCGCCACCATGGTGAAGCCGAAGGCCAGGGCGATGCCGAAGGTACCGATGTATTCGCCCGCCAGCACGGCCGAGCCGACGGCGAAGAACACCAGGAGCAGCGTGCCGAGGAACTCGGATACGACCGTGCGGGTCAGTACCTTCGAGATCTCCGATTTCTCCATGGGGGCTCTCCTCGCGTGGATCTTGAGCTCTCCTCGCATTGTGCGGCCCTGGAGACGAACGCGCCCGTCGGCGGCCCGGGGCCCGCTCGTCGCACCCGGGCCCCGGCGGTGGTGGTCAGCGCCGGTAGAGCGGTTCTCCGGCCGTCGTGGCGCCGGGCGGCAGGAGGGCCAGGTCCAGGCCCTTCACGAGCCGGGCCCGCAGGATCTCGTCGGCGGCCAGCGCCCGGGCCAGCCGCTGGGCGACCTCGGCGGCCGGGGCATCGGGGGCGAGGCCGAGGGCGAGGGTGGCGTCGGTTTCGCCGGACGGGGCCAGACGGGCGACGAGCACGCCGGGCTCGGCGTCGAGCAGGGCGCGCAGGGCGTCGGTGACGGCCGGGTCGGCCAGCGGGTCGGCGCTCGTGCGGCCTTCGGCCAGGGCACGCAGGGCCGGACCGGTGAGCTGGTAGGTGACCGGGCCCGCCAGGTCGACGACGACCGTGTCGGCCTTCTCGTGGGACGCGGCGAGCAGCGCCTGCTGCAGCGGGACGGCGACGGGGCGGGCGTCGGCACGCCAGCGCCGTAGTGACTCCATGCAGGTGAAGGCGGGCAGGGCGCGGCGCCCGTCGGGGGCCTGGAGGGTGGGGACGGCCATATCGCTGGTCTTTTCGCGGCGCAGACCTCCGGGGCCGGTCTCCACCTCGCCGAGGACCGCCACCACGGGCACCAGGACGCGCGCGCCGGCCAGCGCGGACAGGAGCTCGGGCTCGGCGGCCCGGTCCGTCCCGTACGCCGCCAGGGCTGCCGCGAGCGCGGGGTCGGCGGAGCCGTCGTCGTCGGAGAAACCGGGGTCCGGGATGTTCTTCTGCACGAAGTGAGCGTATCGGCCGGGGGTGGTGCCTCTGACGTGCGGCCCGGTGGGGTTTCCCGCGCGTGGGGCGGGCGCCGGTCAGTGGTGCGCGGGGCGGCGGCGCCAGAGGACGACGGCGGCCGTGAGGAAGGCCAGGCCGGCGGCGCCGGCGGCCCAGGGCAGCCAGTTGGCGGGGGTGTCCTCGGCGTCGTCGGCGGTGGGTCCCGGGCCGAAGTAGCGGGTGGCGTAGCCGGCGGGGGCCGGCTTCTGCGGGGTGGGCTTGAGGTCCGCCGCGGCGTCGAGGGCGGCGGCGGGGTCGATCAGGCCGGCGCCGTAGTCGTCGTCACGGCCGCCCTCGGGGCTGTCCTGGGCGGTGGAGGTCAGCAGCCGGCGGATCTGGTCCGGGCTCAGGCCGGGATGTGCCGAGCGGATCAGGGCGACGGCCGCGGAGACGAAGGCGGCGGCGGGGCTGGTGCCCCAGCCCGAGAGGTAGCCGTCGTCGTTGTCGGCCATGACGATGTCGAAGCCGGGCGCGCTGACCGTGGCGTACCAGTGCCGGGTGGAGAACCGGGCCCGGCCGCCCAGATGGGTGACGGCGGTGGCGGCGATGACGCCCGGGTAGGCGGCGGGGTAGGAGACGTGGTTGCCCTTCTCGCCGCCGTTGCCCGCGGAGGCCACGACGGGGATGCCCTTGCCGAGGGCGTACTGGATGGCGGCGTCCTCGCGTGGTTCGGGGTGCGCGGATTCGCTGTCGTCGCCCAGCGACATATTGATCACGTCGGCGCCGTGGTCGGCGGCCCAGCGGATGCCGTCGGCGAGCGCCCCCGCCTTCTCGGTGCGGGCCCGCTCGCGCTGGGTGTCTTTGTCTTCGAGGATCACCCGGACCGGCAGGATCCTGGCGGCCGGGGCGAGCCCGAGCACGCCGTTGTCGCGGCCGCCCGCGCCGTGGCCGTGACCGGCGATGATGCTGGCCATACCGGTGCCGTGCCGGGCCCAGGCGGAGTCGCCCGGCCCGGCGCCGAAGCCGACCAGGTCCTGCTCGGGCAGCACCTGTCCCGCCAGGTCGGGGTGGTTGGCATCCACGCCGGTGTCCAGGACGGCGACGGTGATGCCCGCGCCCTTGGTGGTGCGCCAGGCCTGCTGGGCGTGGACGGCTTCGAGGGCCCACTCCTGGGCGCGGACGGCGTCGGCCCTGGCCGGGACGGCGGGCAGTACGGCGAGCACCGCCGAGGCCAGCGCGAGGGCGGTGCCGCGCCGCACGGACTTCGTCATGACGAGGCCTGCCTTGTCGGTGTCGGGCTGCCGGCCGCCTTGCGGAAGTCCGCCTCGATACGGTCCGCCAGGTCCTTCGCGTCGTGGCCCAGACCGGATTCGGCCGGGGCGGTGGTGGTGCCGGGCCGGACCGCGGCCTCGGCGGGCTGCGGCTCGGTGAACGTGCGGCCGTCGGCGAAACCGGAGACGGCGTAGACGACGGCCGGGATGTCGGTGAGCACCCGGACGGTCCAGCTGGCCCGCTGAGCGCGCCCGAAGTCCTCGGCCACGGTGCCCTTGGCCGCGTACGGCAGCGGCATCAGGTCCGTGCGGGTGCTCAGGTTCTTGCTGCTGAAGCGGGTGTTGAGGGCCATCATCGCGGCCGGGCCGGCCTTGGTGGTCTGCGCGCCGACCGTGATGACGGCGCTGCGGGTGGCATCGGCGTAGGTGGCGCGCAGCAGCCGGACACAGCCTGCCGGGGCGAGCGCGGCGGCGAGCTTGGAGTCGTAGGCGCCGGTGCAGCCGGCGTCGGGGGCGACGGCGATCCGGGTCCAGGCCCGGTCGGCGCCGCCGGGGCCGGCGCCCAGGCCTTTGACGGTGCGGGGGAAGAGCGTGTCGACGGGGGTGTCGTGCCAGACGTCACGGCCCTTGGCGAAGACGGCCTCGGCCGTGGGGGCGGCGCCGGAGGTGTCCTCGGTGAGCCAGCTGCCCGCCGCCGCACCGCCGATGAGCCCGATGCCGAGGATCAGGCAGGCCGCGGCGGCGAGCACCCGCGCGCCGGGGCGGCGGAAGGGGGCGGCCGGTGCACCGGTCCCGTGCGCGACTCCCTGGCGAGGGAGCGGAGTACGGGGCCACGGCACCGGTGACGGGCGCCCGGCGGTGCGTGCACCGGGGCCGCTCCACAGGTCCTGACTGCGGGCCAGGTGGAAGGCGGCGGTGTCACGGAAGGCGGTGGTGTCGCGGAAGGCGGTGGGCTGCGAGGGGCCGGGGGCGGCCGGTCCGGTGGGGGCCGGGGAGCCGGGGGCGCGGTCCGGGCGGGGCGGCAGCGGCGCGCCGGCGGCGGGTGGCTGCGCGCGGGGCGGGGCGGCAGGCCGGGGCGGTACGGGGTGCGGGCCGGTGGCGGCCGGGGCGGCGGGCGCGGACGGCGGCATGGGCGGCTCGGGCGGCACCCGGCGCAGCACGGCCGTCTGCGGGTCCTCGGCCGGCCCCGGTGCCGCGGCCGCGGCGGGCCGCCGGGGTGGCTGCGGGGGTATGGGCGGGACGGGTTGCGCATCGGCGAATTCCGCGTCGGTGCTCACCCGCGCTCCCCCTCGCGCCGCTGACCTCCGGGCCCGATCCGCAATCGGGGCACGGTGGTTCGTATCCGGACAACACTCCGCTGACCTGCTGGTTGCGGTGTTCGAGTCACTGTAAGCGCTGACGCCGTCGGTGCTCCAACCCATGTCCGCTCTGTCGCACAACTCCCCTCTACCCAGTGGTAGGGGCACCTCCCACGCCCTTTTGGCAGCGGGGAAGGTCTGGCAGGCTGCGGCCATGCCCCCGCACACAGTCGATACATATGGCGACAAGGCCCCTCCCCAGGCTCTCCACCCGGCCGGGGAGACCCCGTTCGACCGGGCCACCGCCCCTCTCGACGCGCCGCTGGCCGTCATCGACCTGCAGGCCTTCGATGCCAACGCCGCCGATCTGGTGCGCCGCTCCAAGGGCAAGCCGATCCGGGTGGCGAGCAAGTCGGTGCGCTGCCGGGCGCTGTTGGAGCGGGTGCTGGCGCGGGACGGCTTCGCGGGGGTCATGAGTTTCACGCTCGCCGAGTCGCTGTGGCTGGCGCGCTCGGGCTTCACGGACATCCTGCTGGCCTATCCGTCGGCGGACCGGGCGGGCTTCGCCGAGCTGACCGGCGACGCGCGGCTCGCGGCCGCGGTGACGGTGATGGTCGACGACCCGGCGCAGCTGGATCTGATCGATGCGGCCCGGCCGGCCGGCGGGGCGGGCGAGGAGGTGCGGGTGTGCCTGGAACTCGACACCTCCTACCGGCTGATGGGCGGGAAGGTGCGGGTCGGTGCCCGCCGTTCACCGCTGCGGACGCCCGACCGGCTGGCCGCGCTGGCCCGGGCGGTGGTGCGCCGCCCCGGTTTCCGGCTGGTGGGGCTGATGGCGTACGAGGGGCATGTGGCCGGTGTGGGCGACGACGTCGCCGGTAAGCCGGTGTTCTCGCGGGCGATCCGGATGATGCAGGCGGCGGCGCGCAAGGAGCTGGCGCAGCGCCGCTGGGAGGCGGTACGGGCGGTGCGGGCGGTGGCACCGCGCCTGGAGTTCGTCAACGGCGGCGGGACCGGCAGTGTCCAGCACACCGCGGCGGAGGCGGCGGTCACCGAGGTCGCGGCCGGTTCGGGGCTGTACGTGCCGCGGCTGTTCGACAACTTCCGTTCGTTCAGCGGGCGTCCGGCGGCGCTGTTCGCCCAGCCCGTGGTGCGCCGCCCGGGTCCCGGGGTGGTCACGGTGCTGGGCGGCGGCTATCCGGCGTCGGGGGCGGCGGGGCCCGACCGGCTGCCGGTGCCGTACCTGCCGGCCGGGCTGCGCTACGACCCGCAGGAGGGCCCCGGCGAGGTGCAGACGCCGCTGCTGGGTCCGGCCGCCGACGGGCTGCGGATCGGCGACAAGGTGTGGTTCCGGCACGCCAAGGCCGGTGAGCTGTGCGAGCGGTTCGACCAGCTGCAGTTGATCGACGGGGAGCGGGTGGTGGGGACGGTGCCGACGTACCGGGGAGAGGGGCACACCTTCCTGTAGGCGGCCTGTGCCGGTCACCGCGGCGAGGGCGCCCGGGGAGCCCGTCCGGCGGACCCCGTCCGGGAAATGCTCCCGGACGGGGTCCGTGCGCGTCAGCCGTGAATGCGGTCCTGCTGGTCGGGCACCGCGCTCCCGTCGGGGCGGCGGAGCGGCCCGAAGCTGCCGTCGGGGTTGTTGCGGCCCTCGGTGGCGCAGGGGTAGGCGCCGGACTTGCGGGGCAGCGGGTCGATGAACATCGGGTTCACCACCCAGCGGCCGTCGGCGTTGTCGTAGCCGCGGCACATCAGCTCGCTCTTGTTGCGGTTGATGGCCAGGTGTGCGCCGGTCGCGTCGTTCACGAAGGTCACGTCGGTGTCGGCGTCGCCGCCGCCGAGCGCGATGCGGTGCGCCGGGTCCTGCTGTCGCCAGGCCTTGGCGCCCTTGATCTTGAAGATCTCCTGGTTGATCCAGCAGCGCTTGCCGTCGATGTAGGGAATGACCTCGCCATGGCCGTCCTTGACATCGCCGCAGCCGCGGATGCCGGTGGTGAACCTGCCGTGGTGGACCATGCTGCGGACGCCGAGGGTGTGCGCGGCGTCCAGGCCGACGCCGCCGGACCAGGCCTCGGCCACGGTCTCCGCGGAGGCGGAGACGATATAGACGTCGAAGCCGGCCGCCTTCAGCGTGCGGATCAGGTCCTTCTGCTGGTCGTAGTAGCGGATGTAGCCGGCCAGCTTGTGGGTGCCGACGGTCTGCCGGGTGCCGACCGGTGCGGCAAGGTTCTCGGCGCGGGCCTTCTTCGCGTACGAGGTGAGCTGGGCGGGCCGCAGACCGGCGAACAGCTGGGGCACCCAGGCGTATTCGGGGACGGTACGGCGGTGGTTCCAGTGTCCGGCGAAGGCCTCGGCGCCGCTCATGGTCTTCGCCTCGCCGCGGATCTCCATGATCTCGTCGGTGCAGGCGGTGTTCTTCGCGGTGGGCAGCGGACGTCCGGCCGGGACGCCGGTGCCGCAGGCCTTGGTCAGCGCGCGGCCGGCGGCCGGGGTCAGCCAGGGGCTGGTGTCCCGCCAGCTCTTGGGCTGCAGGATCTTGTCGTGCCGCAGCGCCCAGGCGAGGGTGGCGTCGGAGATGTCGTTCTTGACGACGGTGTTGTCCCAGTCGAAGGCGGCGACCGGGCGGTGCGTGAACCGGCCGTCCGGGTGCGAGCAGAGCCCGCGCTCGTCGATCATCTTCTGCAGCTCGGCGCGGTTGTGGCCGTACCACGTGAGGTGCGTGGAGAGCTGGGGACAGGTGGCGCGTGCCGGGGCCTTGGCGGGGGCGGCAGCGGCAGCGGTGGCGGGCGCGGTGGCCGTGAGCGCCGAGAGGGTGGCGGCCCCGGCCAGTCCCAGGGCGAGGGCGTACCTCTTGGAGCCTGTGGTACCCATATGTCCTCCGTGATCAGGGGCGGGAAGCACGCCGGGACCGGCACGCGGTGGTGCCGGTCCCGGTGTGGAGGTCGGACTTTACCTGCGGTTCCCGCCCGTTCCCGAGGGGCGGGAGGTACGCGTCAGACGGGAGTGACGTAGGCGCCCGCGATACCGCCGTCGACCAGGAATTCGGCGGCGTTGACGAACGAGGAGTCGTCGCTGGCGAGGAAGGCGACGGCGGAGGCGATCTCCTCGGGCTCGGCGAACCGGCCGACGGGGACGTGCACCAGGCGGCGCGCGGCGCGCTCCGGGTCCTTGGCGAACAGCTCCTGCAGCAGCGGGGTGTTGACCGGTCCGGGGCACAGGGCGTTGACCCGGATGCCCTCGCGGGCGAACTGCACGCCCAGTTCACGGGACATGGACAGCACGCCGCCCTTGGAGGCGGTGTAGCTGATCTGCGAGGTGGCGGCGCCCATCACGGCCACGAAGGACGCGGTGTTGATGATGGAGCCGCGGCGCTGGTCGCGCATGTAGGGCAGCGCGTGCTTGCAGCAGAGGTAGACCGAGGTGAGGTTGACCTCCTGGACGCGCTTCCAGGCGTCCAGGCCGGTGGTGAGGATCGAGTCGTCGTCGTCCGGGGAGATCCCGGCGTTGTTGAAGGCGATGTCGACCGAGCCGTAGGTGTCGAAGGCGGTCTTGTAGAGCGCCTCGACCTGGTCGGAGTCGGTCACGTCGACCTGGACGAAGAGGCCGCCGACCTCGGCTGCGGCGGCCTTGCCCGCCGTCTCGTCGATGTCGGCACAGACGACGTTGGCGCCTTCGGAGGCCAGTCGGCGGGCGGTGGCCAGGCCGATGCCGCTGCCGGCACCGGTGATCACGGCGGTACGGCCGACGAGGCGGCGGCACACTGCGGTCTGCTCGGTCACTTGGTCTCCTCGGTGCTGATGAAGATGTTCTTGGTCTCGGTGAAGGCGGACAGGGCGTCCGGGCCCAGCTCCCGGCCGAGGCCGGACTGCTTGAACCCGCCGAAGGGGGTCCAGTAGCGCACGGCGCTGTGGGAGTTGACGGAGAGGTTGCCGGCCGCGACGCCGCGCGAGACCCGCAGGGCGCGGCCGACGTCACGGGTCCACAGCGAGCCGGCCAGGCCGTAGTCGCCGGCGTTGGCGAGCCGGACGGCGTGGGCCTCGTCGTCGAAGGGGAGGACGACAGCGACCGGGCCGAAGATCTCCTCGACGGCCGTACGGTCCTCGGGCCGGCCCTCCAGGACGGTGGCCGGGTACCAGAAGCCCTTCCCGGCAGGTGCCTCGCCGCGGATGGCGGCCGGGGCGTCCTCGGCGACGAAGGAGCGCACCCGCTCGCGCTGCGCGGCGGAGATCAGCGGCCCCATCTGGGTGGCGGGGTCCGCCGGGTCGCCGGCGGTGAACGCCTTGACGGCCGGTTCCAGCAGCTCCATGAAGCGGTCGTAGACGGAGCGCTGGACGAGGATGCGGCTGCGGGCGCAGCAGTCCTGGCCGGTGTTGTCGAGGAAGGAGCCGGGGGCGGCGGCCGCGGCGGCCTCGAGGTCGGCGTCGGCGAAGACGATGTTGGGGCTCTTGCCGCCGAGTTCGAGGGTGAGCCGCTTGGTCTGCGCCGCGCAGCGGGCGGCGATCTGCCGCCCGGTGGTGGTGGAGCCGGTGAAGACGACCTTGGCGACGCCGGGGTGGTCGACCAGCGCGGTGCCGGTGACCGGCCCCTCGCCGGGCAGCACCTGGAACAGGCCCTCGGGGAGCCCGGCCTCCAGGGCGAGTTCGCCGAGCCGGAGTGCGGTGAGCGGGGTGGTCTCGGCGGGCTTGAGGAGAACGGCGTTGCCGGCCGCGAGCGCGGGGGCGGTGCCCCAGGCGGCGATCGGCATCGGGAAGTTCCAGGGGGCGATGACGGCGACCACGCCCAGCGGCTCCTGGACGGTGAGGTTCAGGCCGCCGGCGACCGGGATCTGGGTGCCGGTCAGGCGCTCCACTCCCCCGGCCGCGTAGTGCAGCAGATCGCGGACGTTGCCCGCTTCCCACCGGGCGTTGCCCAGCGGGTGGCCGGCCTCCTTCAGTTCGAGGGCGGCGAGCGGTTCGATGTGCGCGTCGACGACGTCGGCGAAGCGGCGCAGGATGCGGGCCCGGTCGCCGGGTGCCACCGCCGCCCAGGACTCCTGGGCGGCCGCGGCACGGCGGACCGCCGCGTCGACCTCTTCGGGAGAGGTGGTGGGGACGGTGGCCACCACCTCCTCGGTCGCCGGGTTGAGAATCTTCAGCTCGTGCAACACGTGTGGTTCCTTACATGCGCTCGAAGGAGCGGAAGCGCTCCCAGTCCGTGACGGCGGCGTCGTAGGCGTCCTGCTCGACGCGGGCCATGTGGCGGTAGTGGTCGACGACCTCGTCGCCGAACGCCGCCCGGGCGATCGGGCTGTGCTCCCACAGCTCGGCGGCCTCGCGCAGGGTGGTGGGGACATGGGCGGCATCGCCGGTGTAGGCGTTGCCGGTGGTCGCCTCGGGGAGTTCCAGCTCGTGCTCTATGCCGTAGAGACCGGCCGCGACCATGCCGGCGACCGCGAGGTAGGGGTTCACATCGCCGCCGGGCAGGCGGTTCTCCAGCCGGTGCGCCCGGCCGTGGCCGACCACCCGCAGGGCGCAGGTGCGGTTGTCGGGTCCCCAGGCGACGGCGGTGGGCGCGAAGGAGCCGGGGCGGAACCGCTTGTAGGAGTTGATGTTGGGCGCGTAGAGGAGCGTGAAGTCACGCATCGCCGCGACCTGGCCCGCCAGGAAGTGCTGCATGGTCTTCGACATGCCGTACGGGCCGTCGTCGTCGGCCAGCACCGGGCGGCCGTCGGCGTCCTGCAGCGAGAGGTGGATATGACAGGAGTTGCCCTCGCGCTCGTCGTACTTCGCCATGAAGGTGAGCGACATGCCCTCCTGGGCGGCGATCTCCTTGGCCCCGGTCTTGTAGATGGCGTGCTGGTCGCAGGTGGTGAGCGCCTCGTCGTAGACGAACACGATCTCGTGCTGGCCGAGGTTGCACTCGCCCTTGGCGGACTCGACGGTCATGCCGGCCGCGCCCATCTCGTTGCGGATCCGGCGCAGTACGGGCTCGACCCGGCCGGTGCCGAGGACGGAGTAGTCGCCGTTCCACTGGTTGGCGGGGTTCATGTCGCGGTAGCCGCGGGACCAGCCGTCCTCGTAGGAGTCCTTGAAGAGCATGAACTCCAGCTCGGTGCCGGCGTAGGCGCTCCAGCCGTGCTCGGCGAGCCGGTCGAGCTGGCGGCGCAGGATCTGCCGGGGCGAGGCGGCGACCGGGGAGCGGTCGTGCCAGGCGAGGTCGGCGGTGATCAGGGCGGTGCCGGCGTTCCAGGGGGTGCGGCGCAGGGTGGCGGGGTCGCCGTGCATGGCGAAGTCGCCGTAGCCGCGCTCCCACGAGGACATCGCGTAGCCCTCGACGGTGTTGAGGTCGACGTCCACGGCGAGGAGGTAGTTGCAGCCCTCCGTGCCGTGGTCGAGGACGGTGTCGAGAAAGTATCGGGCCGCGAACCGCTTGCCCTGGAGCCTGCCTTGCATATCGGTGAAGGCGAGGACGACAGTGTCGATCTCCCCGGCGTCGACGAGGACCCTGAGCTCCTCGACGGAGAGTGGGGGCGTGCGGTCTGCCACGGTGTTGCCTCCTGTCACTGCATCCGGAGGTCATAAGGTAGGCACACGAACCATTGATTGGGAAGGGGTATCGATGGACGGTGCGGCGGACCGGCTGGCACCCGTACTGCGACCGGTGCGGGCGGGCAACGGTTTCGAGGAGGCGCTGGAGCAGATACTCCAGGTCGTCCGGCTCGGCCTGGTACCCCAGGGCGAACGGCTGCCCGCCGAGCGCGAGTTGGCCGAGCGGCTGCAGATCAGCCGGGTCACCCTGCGCGAGGTGCTGAAGGTGCTGCAGGACGAGGGCCTGGTGGAGAGCCGGCGCGGGCGCTACGGCGGCACGTTCGTCCGGGTGCGCTCGGAGAACCACGGCGAGGCCGAGCTGCGGCGCCGGATCGAGAAGGTCGACGTCGAGGACACGCTGCGCTTCCGTGAGGTGCTGGAGGTGGGCGCGGCCGGGCTGTGCGCGACCCACGGACTCTCCGACGAGCAGAGCGGCCGGCTACGCGAAGCGCTCGCCGCGACCCAGGACGCACCGCTCGCCGACTACCGCCGGCGCGACACCCTGCTGCATCTCACCCTCGCGGAGCTGTCCGGATCCGCGTCGCTGGCGGCGCAGTACGCGGCGGTGCGGGCGCGGGTGAACGATCTCCTGGACTGCATTCCGCTGCTGGTCAGGAACCTGGAGCACTCCCAGACCCAGCACACCGCACTGGTGGAGGCGGTGCTGGAGGGCGATGCGGACGGTGCGCGCGAGGTGATGCGCGAGCACTGCTGCGGGACCGCGGCGCTGCTGCGGGGATTCCTGACCGCACCGTCACCCTGAGCGCCCGCCCGGGGACCGTGCGCGCGTGTTCACCATTCTTTTACGCACAGGTCTTGCGCCGAGGCGACCTGCCAGCAAAGGTATGCGGCTAAACCTTTGCTCGTTATCCCCTCGGCGAGGCAGGAGCGGCTCATGGCCGACAGCACGGAATCGCAGACCGCACCGCCCACCGCGTCCCCGGGCGGCAGCTCCCCGGACGGCGGCGCATCATCCGACGAGAGCTATCTGGAGCGGCGCACGCTGCGCCGCGGCAGCGCGGGCCCCCTGCTGCTGACCGGCCTGGGCGTCGCCTATGTCGTCTCCGGTGACTTCTCGGGATGGAACAACGGTCTGGCACAGGGCGGCTTCGGCGGCCTGGCGATCGCCGCCGTCCTGATGGGCCTGATGTACACCTGTCTGGTCTTCGCGCTGGCGGAGCTGGCCTCGATCCTGCCGACCGCCGGCGGCGGCTACGGCTTCGCCCGGCGCGCCCTGGGCACCTGGGGCGGCTTTCTGACCGGCACCGCGATCCTGATCGAATATGTGCTGGCGCCCGCCGCGATCTCCATCTTCATCGGCGACTACGTCGAATCGCTCGGCCTGTTCGGTCTGCACTCCAGCTGGCCGGTCTATCTCGCCTGCTTTGCGGTCTTCATCGGGATCCATCTGTGGGGCGTGGGCGAGGCGCTGCGCTTCAGCCTGATCGTCACCGCCATAGCGGTCGCCGCGGTCGTCGTCTTCGCGATCGCCGCCCTGACCGACTTCCATGTGGACACGCTCAACGACATCCCCGTGAAGGCCGGCGCGTTCGGGGCCAACTCCTGGCTGCCGTTCGGCATCCTGGGGATCTGGGCGGCCTTCCCGTTCGGCATGTGGTTCTTCCTCGGCGTCGAGGGGGTACCGCTGGCGGCCGAGGAGACCAAGGACCCGGCCCGGTCGCTGCCCAAGGCGATGGCCGCGGCGATGGGCATCCTGCTGGTGCTGGCGCTGATCACCTTTGTCGCCGCCACCGGGGCACGCGGCTCGGCGGCGATCCAGTCGGTGGGCGACCCGCTGGTCCAGGCGCTGCAGCCGCACGGCACGCCGACCACCGTCAGCCGGATCGTCAACTACGCCGGTCTCGCGGGCCTGGTGGCCTCCTTCTTCTCCCTCATCTTCGCCGGCTCCCGCCAGCTCTTCGCCCTCTCCCGGGCCGGCTACCTGCCCCGTTTCCTCTCCCTGACCAGCCGCCGCAAGGCCCCCTACCTGGGGCTGCTGGTGCCCGGGGCGCTGGGCTTCGCGCTCGCCGCGGCCACCGGCGACGGCGCCCGGATGCTCAATGTCGCGGTCTTCGGCGCCACCATCTCCTATGCGCTGATGGCGCTCTCGCACCTCGTGCTGCGCCGCCGCGAGCCCGGGCTGCCCCGCCCCTACCGCACCCCCGGCGGCATGCTGACCTCGTCCGTCGCGTTCGTCCTGGCCTGCTCGGCGCTGGTGGCGACGTTCCTGGTCGACAAGGAAGCCGCCTTCATCGCCCTGGGCGTCTACGTCGTCGCGCTCGCCTACTTCGCCTTCTACTCCCGCCACCGGCTGGTGGCCGCGGCCCCCGAGGAGGAGTTCGCGGCGCTGGCGGCGGCGGAGGCGGAGCTCGAACGCGGCTGACCGGCACCCCCGGGACGCAGCCATGGCCGGCCGGGCATCCCCGGCCGGCGCCGTCCGTCCCCGCACTCACTCGGCCGAACCCACCCACACCCCACGGAGGACCGCACCCCATGTCCCAGCCCCTCATCGGCATCAGCACGTACCAGGAAGAGGCCCGGTGGGGGGTGTGGGCCCTGCCCGCCGCGCTGGTGCCCGCCGGTTATCCGAAGCTGGTGCAACGCTCGGGCGGGCTGGCCGCGCTGCTGCCACCGGGCGATCCGGACACGGCGGCCGCGGCCGTGTCCCGCCTGGACGGGCTGGTGATCGCCGGCGGCGCGGATGTGCAGCCGGCGCGCTACGGCGCGGAGCCGCACCCCAGGACCGGTCCGCCCGCCCTGGACCGGGACGCCTGGGAACTGGCCCTGATCGAGGCCGCGTTGGCGGGCGGCGTACCGCTGCTGGGCATCTGCCGCGGGCTGCAGCTGCTGAACGTGGTGCTGGGCGGCACCCTCGTCCAGCACCTCGACGGGCATGCCGGAGCCCCCGGAGTCTTCGACCGGCACGACATCAAGCCGGTCCCCGGGACGCTGCTGGGCCGGGCGCTGCCCGAGCCGGTCTCCGTGCCGACCTACCACCACCAGGCCGTGGACCGGATCGGCCGCGGGCTGGTGCCGTCCGCCTACGCGGAGGACGGCACCATCGAGGCACTGGAGCTGCCGGGCGCGTACGGCTTCACCCTGGCGGTGCAGTGGCATCCCGAGGCCGGGGAGGACACCCGGGTGATGGAGGCCCTGGTGGCGGCGGCACGCGAGGCATCCGCCGCCAAGTGACGGGGACGGGCCGGGCCGCCGACGGCCCGCACGCCCGGCGCCCTCAGGACGCCCCGGAAGGTCCCGGGCCCGCCACCCTCAGGACGCCCCGCGGGTCAGCCCCAGCAGCTCGCGGGCCGGGCCCGCGGGCCGCTGACCGGCG
This sequence comes from Streptomyces sp. NPDC048516, assembly GCF_043199875.1. NCBI lineage: Bacteria > Bacillati > Actinomycetota > Actinomycetes > Kitasatosporales > Streptomycetaceae > Streptomyces > Streptomyces sp. NPDC048516. The sequence continues at coordinate 67,102 of NZ_JBICWS010000011.1, forward strand.
GGCCACACGGCCCGCAGCTCGCGGCCGAGCCGCAGCTCACGCACCGGAATCTCGACCAGCCGACGCGCGGTCAGCTCCTCGCCGATCGCGAGTTCGCTGAGGACGGACGGTGCCGCCTCGCTCACCACGGCCGCCTTCACGGCAGTGGTCGAGGCGAGTTCGAGGAGCGGTTCGGCCAGCCCGCCGTGCCCGGCGAGCGCCGCATCCAGCACCTGGCGGGTCCCTGAGCCCCGCTCGCGCAGGATCAGCGGGGTGGCGGCGAGTTCGGCGACGGTCAGCTCCCCCCGGCGCCGGGCCCACGGGTGCGACGGAGCGGCGACCACGACCAGCCGGTCCTGCCCGATGACCGTCCCGTCCAGCCCCGCCGGCACCTGCAGCCCCTCCACGAAGCCGAGGTCCGCGTCGCCGCCCAGCAGCCGCTCGGCCACCGCGCCGGAATTGCCCGCAAGCAGCGATACGGCGGTCCCTGGCCGCCGCGCGCGCAGGGCGATCAGCCACCCCGGCAGCAGATACTCGGCGATCGTCATGCTGGCCGCGACCCGCAGCCGTGAATCGCGCTGCCCCCGCAGCGCCTGCGCACCGGCGTCGAAGGCCTCGGCGGCCTCCACCACCCGGCGCGCCCAGTCCGTCACCAGGGCCCCGGCATCCGTCAACCGGGAGCCGCGCGGCGAGCGTTCGACCAGCGCCACTCCCAACTGCCGCTCCATGGAACGGATGCGGCTGCTGGCAGCGGGCTGCGAGATGCCCCGCGCCCGCGCGGCCCGCCCCAGACTGCCGAGCCGGGCGACGGCGAGCAGCAGCTCCAGCGCGCCGAGGTCCGGGACCCGGTGTGCCAGCGGTACGGCGGCCGGCCCTGCCTCACTCATAAGTCCCCCTGCACATAACCCCAGCTTATGCCCTCATAGACACGGGGTCCCTGGTGGCGGCCGTGCCGGGCGCCCACGCTGTTCTCATGGCATCTCCCGCGCAAGCACCTTCCCGCCCCGGCACCACCGCCGGAACCGCCGCCGGAACCGACCCCGACGCCGGTCCCGCCGCCGGCCCCGGTCCCGGTCCCGGTCCCGGCCCTCGCCCTGGCACACCCGATACCGCGCCCTCGGTCCGCCATCTCGGGCCGAACTGGTACGCCGTCGTCATGGGCACCGCGATCGTCGCCAACGCCGGCACACTCCTGCCGCTCACCGCCCCGGGCCTGCACGTCGCCTACCGGGTCGTGTGGGCGCTGTCGGCACTGATGCTGCTGACGCTGCTGGCCGCGCGGGCCGTGCACTGGGGCCGCCACCGCGACCAGGCACGCCGCCATCTGCTCGACCCGGCCGTCGCGCCCTTCTACGGATGTCTGTCCATGGCCCTGCTGGCGGTCGGCGGCGGCACGCTCGCCGTGGGCCGGGAGGTCATCGGCGAACCGGCCGCGGTGGCCGCCGACGCCACGCTGTGGATCCTGGGCACCCTCGTCGGCCTCATCTGCGCCGCCGGGATCCCGTACCTGATGGTGACCCGGCACCGCATCGAGCCCGGCAGCGCCTCGCCCGTCTGGTTGCTGCCGCTGGTCGCTCCCATGGTGTCGGCGGCGCTGGGCCCGGCCCTGGTGCCGTATCTGCCGGCCGGCCAGTGGCAGGCGGCCCTGCTGTTCGCCTGCTACGCCCTGTTCGGCGTCTCGCTGCTGGCCACGCTGCTCGTCCTGCCGCTCGTCCTGTCCCGGCTGATCCACCACGGCCCGCTCCCCCTCGCGCTCACGCCCACCCTGTTCCTCGTCCTGGGCCCCCTGGGGCAGTCCACCACCGCGGTGGCCAACCTCGCCCATGCCGCACCGGGCGTCGTGGACGCCTCCTCGGCGCACGCCATGGGCGCCTTCGCGGTGCTCTACGGCGTCCCGGTCATGGGCTTCGCCCTCCTCTGGCTGGCGATCGCCACCGCGATGGTGGTGCGCGCCGTCCGCAACGGCATGGGTTTCGCCATGACCTGGTGGGGCTTCACCTTCCCCCTCGGGACCTGCGTCACGGGCGCGGCGGGGCTGGCCCGGCGCACCGGCCTGACCGCCTTCGACTGGCTCGCGGTGGGCCTGTTCGCGCTCCTGGTGACCGCCGTGGCGGTGGCCGCCACCCGCACCGCCGCCGGCCTGGCCCGCGGACGCCTGCTCGCGCCGCCCCGGCCGGTCACGACCTGACGGCCGTACGCCGCTCCCTCACCGGGCCGCGGCCAGCGCCTGGGCCAGTTCGCCCGGAGCGCGCACCAGAGAAGGCCCGTACCAGGTCAGATACCGGCCGCTGACCAGCGCGGCGGGCAGGCCGGGGAACGCCTCGGGGCCGTCCTCGGCACTGAAGCGGTACGGCTCGTCGGGCAGCACCACGAGGTCGGCGGCGCAGGCGAGGAGCGCGTCGAGCGGGATACGGGGATAGCGGTCGGCATGGTCCGCGTAGTGATGGCGGACGCCCAGGCGGGCCAGGAGGTCACCGGCGAAGGTGTCCCGGCCCAGCACCATCCACGGGCGCCGCCAGACGGGCACCACCGCCGTCCGCCCCGCCGCCGGCGCCGGCAGTTCACGCCAGGCGGCCTCGGCGGCGTCCAGCCACGGGGGCCGGGCCAGCCCGCAGCCGTGGACGAGGACCCGTTCCAGCTCCCGGAACGCCTGCGGCAGGGTGCGTACTTCGGTGACCAGCACGGCGATCCCGGCGGCGCGCAGCGCGGCGAGGTCCGGCTCCCGGTTCTCCTCCTCGTTGGCGAGCACGAGGTCGGGGGCGAGGGCGGCGATCCGCTCCGTGTCCGGGTTCTTGGTGCCGCCGATGCGCACGACATCGAGCCCGGCCGGCTCGCTGCACCAGTCGGTGGCCCCCACCAGCAGCCCGGGGGCGGTGCAGGCGACCGCTTCCGTCAGCGAGGGCACGAGGGAGACCACGCGGCGCGCCGGAGTGCGGCTCATCATGGCGCCAGCCTCGCACGGAACGGACGGCCGAGCCCCGCCACCGAAGGATCCGGTGGCGGGGCTCGCCGCGGCGGCATGGGTGCCGATGAGGGTTACTTCACGGGTGCCATCTTGTCGACGATGCCCGGGTGGGCATCGATCCACTTCTGGACGCCCTTGTTCTCGTTGCCCTTGCCCGCGGCCTGGATGTCCTTCTCCAGGCTGCCGAGCTCATCGGCGCTCATCTTCCAGTTCTTCAACCAGCCGCTGAACTCCGGGAATTTCTCCGGGAAGCTCTTGTTGCCGATCGTCTTGATCTGGTTGTTGGCGCCCCAGGTGCCCTGCGGGTCCTTGAGCTTGGTGAGGTGGTACTTGCTGTACGCCCAGTGGGGGGACCACAGGACCACCGCGATGGGCTCCTTCTTGGCGTAGGCCCGCTCCAGCTCGGTGAGCATGGCGCTGGTCCCGGCCTCGGTGACGTCGAAGCCGTCCAGGCCGTACGCGGGAGACACCACGCTCTTGAGGCGCTTCATCTCGCCGGTGCCGGGCTCGATCCCGATGATCTTGCCGCCGAAGGTGTCCTTGTGCTTGCGCAGATCGTCCAGGGTCTTCACGCCCTTGACGTAGGACGGTACGGCGATCTCCAGGGAGGTCTTGTCGTACCAGGCCCCGACATCGACGAGATCCTTCTTGTACTTGTCCCAGTACTGCTTTTGCGCCACCGGAAGCCAGGCGTCGGTTTCGACATCGATCTGCCCCGTCGACAAACCGGTCCACATCGGGCCGACGTCGAGGTTCTGAAGCTTCGGCCGGTAGCCCCGCTTCTCCAGGATGTTCTTCCAGAGGTACGTGGTGGCGATGCCCTCGTCCCACGCCGGGTAGCCCATGGTCGGGGTCTTGCCCGCGTCCTTGCCCTTGGCGTAATTCGCCTTGGCGGACGGCGCCAGCTTGTTGACCATGCCCGGGTGCTGCTTGAGCCAGGCGCGCACGCCCTCCTGCTCATGCCCCGTACCGGCGTTCTTGACCGCGCTTTCGAGGCTGGTGAGCTGCTTCTCGTCCAGATGGAAGTTCTTCATCCAGCCGGCGACCTGGGGCTCGTCGTGGGAGAAGCCCTTGCGGCCCAGCATGTGCAGGCTGTCCCCGGAGCCGAAGGAGCCCTTGGGGTCCTTGAGCTTGGTCAGCTTGTACTTGTCGTAGGCCCAGTGCGGGGACCACAGCGTGACGGCGATCGGCTTCTTGTCATGGATCGAGCGGTCCAGCTCGGTGAGCATGGACGAGGTGCTGGACTCCACGACCTTGTACTCGCCGCCCAGGCCGTAATCCTTGAGGACCTTGTCCTTGAGGATCTTCATCTCGCCCGCGCCCGGCTCGATCCCGACGATCTTGCCGCCGAAGGTGCCGCCCTTGCCCTTGAGGTCGTCCAGGGTCTTGACGTCCTTCATGTAGGACGGGACCGCGATCTCCAGCGAGGTCTTGTCGTACCAGGCGCCCAGGTCCTCGAGCTTGTCCTTGTACTTCTTCCAGTACTCCGCGTGGGTCGTCGGCAGCCAGGCGTTGGTCTGTACGTCGATGTCACCACGGGCCTGGCCGGTGAAGAGCGGACCGGCGTCCAGGGCCTGGGCCCGGGGCTTGTAGCCGCGCTGTTCGAGGATCTCCTTCCACAGGAAGGTCGTGGCCTTGCCCTCGTCCCAGTTGACGTAGCCGAGGCTGACCGGCCGGCCGTTGCCGTCGGTGCTCCCCGCGCCGCTGCCGCTGTCCTTGCCGAAGACGCTCATCCCGCCGGCGACCAGCGCGAGCACGACCACGGCGACCGTCGCCAGGGAGGTCGCGGGCTTCCAGTGGAGGAACTTCAGGCCGCCGAGCGCGGCCTGCGCCTTGGCCAGCGCGCGCCGGCCGAGCGGGGAGACCCGCTGGTTGAGCGCGCTGGTCATCCGGTCCAGGTACACCGCGAGGATGACGACCGCGAGACCGCCCTCCGCGCCCAGCTTCACGTCGACCGAGCTGAGCGAGAGGTAGACGGTACCGCCGAGACCGGCCCCGCCGACCATGCCGGCGATGACGACCATGGACAGGGCCAGCATGATGACCTGGTTGATACCGGCCATGATCGTCGGCAGCGCGAGCGGCAGCTGTACGCGGAAGAGCGTGCGCCGCGGATGGGTACCGAACGCGTCGGCGGCCTCGACCAGTTCACCGTCGACCTGCCGGATGCCCAGTTCGGTCATGCGGACCGCGGGCGGCATGGAGAAGACGATGGTCGACACGATGCCGGGGACGGCGCCCAGGCCGAAGAAGAGGATGCCGGGGATCAGGTAGACCATCGCGGGCATCGTCTGCATCAGGTCCAGCACCGGACGCACCGCTCCGCTGACGGCACGGTTGCGGGCCGCCCAGATACCGAGGGGGGCGGCGACCGCGACCGTGATGATGCAGGCCACCAGCACCAGCGAGAGGGACTGCATGGTCTGGTGCCACTGCTCGATCGAATCGATCAGGGCGAAACCGATGAAGGTCAGCACGGCGGCCGGCAGACCCCGCAGCCACCAGGCGATCACCGCGAAAATGCCCGTCAGGAGCAGCGGTGTGGGGCCGGAGAGGACCGTGAGGATGCCGTCGTAGAAGCCGCCCAGCACGGTCGTGACGAAGTGGAAAAGCCACTCGGCGTGGTCCCGCAGCCATTCGACCAGGCTGTCGGCCCAACTGCCTATCGGAATCCTAGGCACCGGCGCTCACCTTGTCCTCGGGGTCATGGTCCGTGGACGTGTTCCCGGACGTGGGCTCGGAGGTCTTCTCCGCCGATGTCTTCTGCGCCGGCGTCTTCTGCGCCGGCGTCATCTGCGCGGCCGTCCCGCCGTCCGCCTCGGCCGGGACGGAGCCGGCCGGGGCCGGGCTCTGCTCCGCGGCCTCCCCGAGGACGGCCAGCAGCCGCTCGGCCGTGACGGCGCCGACCAGCGCGCCCTGCTCGTCGGTCACGGCGACCGGAACGCCGCTGCTCGAACAGGGCGTGAACAGCTCGACCAGCGGGGTGCCGACACCGACCACGGCGGGCGCCGCGGCCCGGAACTCCGCCGCGGTGGTGAGCTTGCCGCCCTCCGAAGTCGTGGCGCCGAGCACGGTCCCGACCTCGGTCATGATCGCGCCCGCGGTCAGCACCCGGGTGCGGTCCACGTCCTGCGTGAAGGAGGCGACATAGTCGTTGGCCGGCGTGACGAGGATGTCCTCGGCACTGCCGATCTGCACGATCCGGCCGTCGCGCATCACGGCGATCCGGTCGCCGAGGCGCATGGCCTCGTTCAGGTCGTGGGTGATGAAGACGATGGTCTTCTTCAGCGACTTCTGCAGCTCCAGCAGCTGGTCCTGCATATCGCGGCGGATCAGCGGGTCGAGCGCGCTGAAGGACTCGTCCATCAGCAGCAGATCGGCGTTGGTGGCCAGCGCCCGGGCCAGTCCCACGCGCTGCTGCATACCGCCGGACAGCTCGTCGGGCCAGGACTTCTCCCAGCCCTTGAGCCCGGTGAGTTCGAGCGCTTCGGTGGCGCGCGCGATGCGCTCGGCGCGCGGTACGCCCTGCACTTCGAGGCCGTAGGCGGCGTTCTCCAGCACACTGCGGTGCGGGAAGAGCGCGAAGTGCTGGAAGACCATGGAGATCTTCTGGGAGCGGACCTTGCGCAGCTCCTTGTCGCTGAGCGACGTCAGGTCCTGGCCGTCGAAGCGGACGGTCCCCGCGGTCGGCTCCAGCAGCCCGTTGAGCGTGCGCAGCAGCGTGGACTTGCCCGATCCGGACAGACCCATGACGACGAATATCTGGCCCTCGTCGACCTCGATCGAGGCGTCGATCACCGCGGCGGTGGTGCCTTCGGCCCGCAGCTCCTCCCGGTCGGCGCCGGCTTCGAGTTTGCGGACCGCGTCCTCGGGTCGTCTGCCGAACACCTTGTACAGGTGCTCGGCTTGCAGCCTGGCCACATATGCCTCTCTTGTCGATCGGAGGACGACCTGCCACCCCCGTAGCCAGGTCGCGGAGCGGCACGGGTTACGCCCGCCTTTACCGGTCGAAAGGTTGAATCTCGACCGGGTCCACTCCGGCTGCGCACCTGCCCTTCTTTATCTGGCTCAAACAAAGCTGTGTTTCAGCTCACATCGGTGTGACGTATGGGGCATACGGCAAGATGCGGGATGTGACTCGACGCCTGATGCTCCTCGACACCGCCTCTCTCTATTTCCGCGCCTATTTCGGGGTACCGGAATCGGTCAAGGCCCCGGACGGCACCCCGGTGAACGCGGTACGCGGCCTGCTGGACTTCATCGCCCGGCTCGTCCAGGACCACCACCCCGATGACCTGGTCGCCTGCATGGACTTCGACTGGCGCCCCCAGTGGCGGGTCGATCTGATCCCCTCGTACAAGGCGCACCGGGTCGCCGAACAGGCCCCGGCCGGCTCCGCGGAGCCCGACGAGGAGGAGATCCCCGACACCCTCTCGCCCCAGGTCCCGGTCATCGAGGACGTCCTGGACGCCCTGGGCATCGCCCGCATCGGGGCGGCCGGCTACGAGGCCGATGACGTCATCGGCACCCTGACCGCACAGGCGAAGGGCCCGGTGGACATCGTCACCGGCGACCGCGACCTCTTCCAGCTCGTCGATGACCGGCGCGGCATCCGCATCCTGTATCCGCTCAAGGGCGTCGGCACCCTCCAGATCACCGACGAGGCCCTGCTGCGCGAGAAGTACGGCGTGGACGGCCCCGGTTACGCCGAACTGGCGCTGCTGCGCGGCGACCCCAGCGACGGCCTGCCCGGCGTACCGGGGATCGGCGAGAAGACCGCCGCCAGACTGCTGGACACCTACGGCGACCTGGCGGGCATCATGGCCGCCGCCGACGATCCCGCCTCGAAGGTGACCCCCGCCCAGCGCAAGCGGCTGCTGGAGTCGCGGCCCTATCTCGCCGTCGCCCCGAAGGTCGTGAAGGTGGCCGCCGACGTGCCCGTCCCCGCCCTCGACCACACCCTCCCGGCCGAACCGGCCGACCCCGAGCGCCTGGAGGCACTGGCCGCGCAATGGGGTCTCGGCGGAGCCCTGCAGCGCCTGCTCCTCACCCTGAGCCGATGACCTGTTAGGTTAGGTAAACCTAATAAATATGCCTCAGGGGAGATTGCCGTGGCAGCAGAGCGTCCGTCCCGCAAGAAGCCCACCCTGCACCGCGCCCGGGTGCAGCGCACCGAGCAGCTCACCCCGCACATGGTCCGAGTGGTGCTGGGCGGTGACGGGCTGGCGGACTTCACGGCGGGCGAGTACTCCGACCATTACGTGAAGCTGGTCTTTCCGCAGCCCGGCGTGCGCTATCCCGAGCCGTTCGACATCGCGCAGATCCGCGCCGACTTCCCGCGCCACCAGTGGCCCAGCACCCGTACCTACACCGTCCGCGCCTGGGATGCCGGAACCCGCGAGCTGACCGTGGACTTCGTGGTGCACGGCGACGAGGGCCTGGCCGGACCGTGGGCGGCCACGGTGCAGCCGGGTGAGGAGATCTTCCTGCTCGGCCCCGGCGGCGGCTACGTCCCGGAGGCCGGCGCCGACTGGCACCTGCTGGCGGGCGACGAGAGCGCACTGCCCGCCATCGCGGCCTCCCTGGCCCGGATACCCGCGGGGGTGCCGGTGCACGCCTTCATCGAGGTGGCGGGCCCGGAGGAGCGCCAGGAACTGGAGGTACCGCACGGCGCCGAGGTCAGCTGGCTCTACCGCGGTGCCGCGCCGGTCGGCCGCGAACTGGTCGCCGCCGTACGGGCGCTGAAGTTCCCGTCCGGTCAGGTCCAGGCGTTCGTGCACGGCGAGGCCGGGTTCGTGAAGGAGCTGCGCCACCTGCTCCGCGTCAAGCACGCGATCCCGCGGGAGGCCCTGTCCCTCTCCGGCTACTGGCGCACCGGCCACAACGAGGACGGCTGGCAGGCCGCCAAGCGCGACTGGAACCAGCAGGTCGAGGCCGAACAGGAGTCCGCGGCAGCGGCGGCCTCCTGATCCTGCCGGTCCACGGCGCCGGGCCGGCGGGGGGCAGACCCGGCAAAGGGACAGCGCACCGGGCAGCCGGCCAGGGCCGTAAGGCGGGCGGCGTGCTCAGCCGCCGGCATCCGCTGACGCACCCGCGGAACGCCGGGTCGCAGCGGCCGGCGACGGTGGCCGCCGACGGCCGGCAGGCGCCGTAGCCGCCGCCCCTGCGCCGCAACAGCCGACGGCGCCGCACCCCGCGGTTCGGGGGTGCGGCGCCGTCGCACTGCCGGGCCGGTCCCGGCCCTGCCGCTCAGCCCACCGACGAATACGCCACCACGCCGCGCAGCACACCGTCCACGGCCTTGCGGGCGGTACGCGCCACCGTGCCGCCGGGCGGGGCCGCCGCGGCGATCTGGCCGAGGACGTCGACCAGCTGCTTGCACCAGCGGACGAAGTCACCGGCGGGCATCTCCGCCTCCCGCAGGACCTCGTCGAGGCCGAAGCCGGAGGCCCAGCGGTACGCGGCCCAGGCGAAGCCGAGGTCCGGCTCGCGCTGGCCGACGCCCTCCGCCTGGTTGATCTTGTGGTCCTCCTCCAGGGCGTCCAGCCGGCCCCAGATGCGGACCATCTCCCCCAGCGCGTCCCTGGCCTTGCCGGCCGGCAGCTTGGGTGCCACCGCGTCGTCCGCCTGCCGTGCCTCGTACACCAGCGCCGAGGCGCAGGCCGCCAGCTCCGCCGGGCCAAGGCCCTCCCAGACGCCGTCGCGCAGGCATTCGCTCGCCAGCAGATCCAGCTCGCCGTAGAGCCGGGCCAGGCGGCGGCCCTCGTCGGTGACCGTGTCACCTTCGAGGTAGTCCAGCTCGGTCAGCAGGGCGCAGATCCGGTCGAAGGTACGGGCGATGGTGTTGGTCCGCCCCTCGATCCGGCGCTCCAACTGGCGGGTGTCGCGCAGCAGTCGGTGATAGCGCTCCGCCCAGCGGGCGTGGTCCTCGCGCTCGGCACAGCCATGGCAGGGGTGCGCCCGGATCTCCGTCCGCAGCCGGGCGATCTCCCGGTCGTCGGCCGCCACCGAGCGGGGCTTGCGGTGCCGCGACGGCACCACATGGCCGGCCTTCGTCCGCAGTGCGGACGCCAGATCGCGGCGCGACTGCGGACTGCGGGCATTGAAGGACTTGGGGATCCGCATCCGGTCCAGCGCCTCGACCGGCACCGGGAAATCGATCGATCCCAGCCGCTTGACCTGCCGCTCGGCGGTCAGCACCAGCGGACGCGGGCCGTCCTGTGCCTCGAAGCCGCGATGGCCGTTGGTCCGCCCCGAGGGCATACCGGGGTCGAGGACCAGCGCGAGGCCCGCGTATTTACCGGTCGGCACATGGATGACATCGCCGGGCTTCAGCTTCTCCAGCGCCGCCGCGGCCGCCACCCGCCGCTGGGCCGCGCCCTGCTTGGCCAGCTCCGTCTCCCGCTCCTTCAGCTCCCGCCGCAGCCGGGAGTACTCCTCGAAGTCGCCGAGGTGACAGGTCATCGAGCCGCGGTAGCCCTCCAGCCCCTCCTCGTTCTTCTGCACCTGCCGCGTGATCCCGACCACCGACTTGTCGGCCTGGAACTGCGCGAAGGACATCTCCAGCAGCTCCCGCGAGCGGTGCCTGCCGAACTGCGAGACGAGGTTGACCGCCATGTTGTACGACGGCTTGAAGGAGGACCGCAGCGGATACGTACGCGTCCCGGCGAGCCCGGCCAGCGCGCCCGGGTTCATCCCCCGCTGCCACAGCACCACCGCATGGCCCTCGATGTCGATCCCGCGGCGCCCGGCACGCCCGGTCAGCTGGGTGTACTCACCGGGGGTGATGTCGGCGTGCTGCTCGCCGTTCCACTTCACCAGCTTCTCCAACACCACGGAACGCGCGGGCATGTTGATGCCCAGCGCCAGCGTCTCGGTGGCGAAGACGGCCTTGACCAGGCCCTTGACGAACAGCTCCTCGACGACCTCCTTGAACGTCGGCAGCATGCCGGCGTGGTGCGCCGCGATGCCCCGTTCCAGGCCCTCCAGCCACTCGAAGTAGCCCAGCACATGGAGGTCGTCGTCCGGGATTCCGGCCGTCCTCGCCTCCACTATGCGGCGGACCTCCTCACGGCCCTCCTGGTCGTTGAGCCGCAGGCCCGAATACAGGCACTGCTGGACCGCGGACTCGCAGCCGGCGCGGCTGAAGATGAAGGTGATCGCGGGCAGCAGGCCCTCGTTGTCGAGGCGGTCGATGACCTCGGGCCGGCCGGGCGTCCAGATCCGGGCACGCTGGCGCCGCTCACGCTCACGGTCCGCCTCGCGCAGATTGCGGCCCCGGCGCTTGTCCCGGCCGAACGTCGGCCGGCTGTTCTCCATCCGCGCCAACCGCTCCAGATCGGGATTGACCTCGCGGCGGCCGCCGCTCTGCCCGTCCCGCTCCTCGAACAGGTCGTATATCCGGCGGCCCGCGAGGACGTGCTGCCACAGCGGCACCGGGCGGTGCTCGGAGACGATCACGGCCGTGTCACCACGGACCGTGTCCAGCCAGTCGCCGAACTCCTCGGCATTGGAGACCGTCGCCGACAGTGACACCAGCGTCACCGATTCGGGCAGATGGATGATCACCTCTTCCCAGACGGCGCCTCGGAAGCGGTCGGAGAGGTAGTGCACCTCGTCCATCACCACATAGCCGAGGCCCTCCAGCGACCGGGAACCGGCATAGAGCATGTTGCGCAGCACCTCGGTGGTCATCACGACCACCGGGGCTTCGGAGTTGACACTGTTGTCGCCGGTCAGCAGACCGACCTTCTCGGCGCCGTAACGCTTGACCAGATCCTGGTACTTCTGGTTGGACAGCGCCTTGATGGGCGTGGTGTAGAAGCATTTTCGGCCCTGCTCCAGGGCCAGGTGGACGGCGAATTCGCCGACGATCGTCTTTCCGGATCCGGTAGGGGCCGCGACCAGCACGCCCTTGCCGGCCTCCAGGGCCTGGCACGCCTCGACCTGGAACGGGTCCAGACCGAAGTCGTACATCTCTCGGAAAGGGGCGAGTGCGGTGGCCTGCTCGGCCGCCCGGAGCTTGGCGGCGGCATAGCGCTCAGCAGGGGACATGTCCTCGGTCATCGTGCTTACGAGCCTACCGGCCACCTCTGACAACGACCGGATATTTATGCGCAGGCTTTGCCTGGCCCCTCGATCCCGCAATGACGGGTCGCTCGCACTGCTGAGGCCCGGGAGCGCCACATGAGCCCGTCACCGCACGGTCGGCAGAGGGGCAGCTCACAATGAAGGGCGGGGAGCCGCATCGTCGGCTCCCCGCCCTTCATCCTCTCGCACCACGACGACGCACCGGCCTCGCGCCACGAGAAGGGGGAGGCTCCTGTGGAGCCTCCCCCTTCTGGCGTTCCGGCGTTACGGGGCCGCACGCGCCGTCCGCGCCGGGCCCGGGTGCGAAGGCCTCGGCCCGCCGGCTTCGTCAGGTGACGTCGTCGAAGCCGCGGTGCCTCGCGTCGCCGTCTCCGCTTGCCTGTTCCGGCAGCGCCGCGGTCGCCGGCACCGGCTCGATCTCGCCGATGTCCTCAGGCGTCAGGTCGAGGTCGGAGGCCTCGTCGTCGGCCGGCCCCGACGCGAGCCGTCGCCGCCGCCGGGCATCGTTGGCCAGCGCAATTCCGACCGCACCGAAGTACAGCGCGACGATCGGGACCGCCAGGCCGAGCATGGTCACCGGGTCCGTACTCGGTGTCGCGATCGCCGCGAAGACCGTGATGCCCATGATCATCGCCCGCCACCAGCCGAGCATGCGCTTGCCGGTGATGACACCGGCGAAGTTCAGCATGACCAGGAGCAAAGGCAGCTCGAAGGACAGACCGAACACGATGACCATCCGCGCGATGAGGTCAAGCAGTTTGTCCAGCGTGAGAAGGTTGCCGATGCCGGCCGGGGTGAATTGGATGAGGACGTTCGCCGTGGTGGGCAGCACCCGGTAGGCGAAGTAACCGCCGGCCACGAACAGCGGAAAGCCCACGCCGACGAAGCTGAGCGCGTACTTCTTCTCGTTGCGGTGCAGCCCGGGGGCGAGGAAGGCCCAGAGCTGGTAGAGCCAGACCGGCGCCGACAGGATGAGACCGGCGACCATGGAGACCTTCAGCGCGAGGGTGAAGGGGCCGAGCAGGTCCATCATCACGATGCTTGCGCACCGCGACCCCTTCTCCTGCTTGGCGAGGTCGGTGAAGAGTGAGTCGCAGCCCACCGACTGCAGCACCGGCTTCGTGAAGAAGTTGATGATTGCTTCGTAGAAGAAGGCCGCGACGACCGTCGCAATGACGATGGCCAGCATGCCCTTGGCGAGCCGGTTGCGGAGCTCACGCAGGTGCTCCACGAGAGGCATCCGCCCCTCGGGGTCCTTCACCTTTTGCTTTTTGGGGGCAGACTTGAGCAACCCACGTCCTCATCTCATGCGACGGGCAGCGGCCCGCGCCACTGCCACAGTCAAGCCCTGGTTCAGCGCTGCACGCTGTGATCGTTCTCGGCGACCGGTCGACCGCCGTTCACGTCACCAGGCGCCGCCTTGATCGTCCGGGGTGCACTCTGCGCGTCGGGGTTCGGCGGGTCGGAGGGGGCTTCCTGCTGCTGGCCGCCCTCGGACTTCATCGCCTTCGCCTCGCTCTTGAGGATGCGGGCGGACTTGCCGAGCGAGCGGGCCATGTCGGGCAGCTTCTTGGCGCCGAACAGCAGGACGACGACGACGAGAATGAGAATGATCTCGGGAGCGCCGATCTTTCCGAACAACATAAGCGTCTACCTTCTCACCGAGGCGGCTGGGATGGAGCTACCTGACTTGGCCGGACATCCGTCCGCCCGCCGTGCTAGCAGCGATCGTAACGCTCACGGGTAAACGCTGGGCAACCCCCGTGCGCACTCCCGGTAGCGGGCCGCGCCGCATACTTCGGCCCTGCGGAACAGCCTACCGTCCACACGTACGAGAGCTTCGGCCCGTCACGCCCGCTACTCCGTTTCTCGCCACTGCGCCGATGCGGCCAGCGGTGCCGCCGCCCGCTCCAGGTCCTCGGCCGCCCGCTGGATCCGCTCCGAACTCGCTCCGACCTGGCGGGCGAGCCGCCGCACCTCGGCGAAGACACGTACGGCCAGGACGCCGAGCACGGCGATCCCGGCGAAGCCGAGGGCGATTGCGATCATGGGCCAGAGCATGGGGACGAGCCTATCGGTCAGCCCGTGTGGAGCCGCAGCGTGCGGACCCCGCCGCCGGTCAGCAGCTCGACGATCCGCTCACCGGCCGGTTTGCGCACCGCCCGGCGGCAGTCGGGGCAGGTGAAGGAGTAGAAGGTGGTGCGGCTGCTGGCGCCGATCGCCAGCCGGAAGGCGTCCGAGGCCAGCTCGAAGCGGCCCCGGCAGTCGGGGCAGGCCGCTTTGAAGAGCACCGGCGCGCTCATGCCCGCCAGGGTGGTGGTCACCATCGTGGTCGTCATCCTTCGCTGCCGTCTCCTGCTCCCTGCGCACGGCGGTGCGCCACCGGGTGCCCCGCCGTCACTCGCCGTACGCCGCGAGCGCCTGCTCGGCGGCCTGCCGCGCGCTGTCGGCGAGCTCCCGCGGCGCCACGATCCGGCCGTCCCGGCCCAGGCGCAGCGCCAGCCGCCGCAGCGAGGCCGGATCGGGGGTGCGCAGCGTGATGCGCAGTCCGCCGTCGGGCAGCTCCTCGGCGCTGTCGTGCGGGTAGTACTCGGCGACCCAGCGGCCGCCGGGCCCGACCTCGATGGACACCTCGGGGTCCTCGGCCGCGGGCTGCACCAGTCCCTCCGACAGATCGCGCAGTTCGACCGGCGGCGGGTCGGCGGGGGCGTCCAGCAGCTTGATCTCGGCGACCCGGTCGAGCCGGAAGGTCCGCCGGGCCTCGGAGAGCCGGCACCACGCCTCCATGTAGGTGTGGCCGACGGCGAACAGCCGGATCGGGTCGACCTCACGCTCGGTCAGTTCGTCGCGCGCCGGGGAGTAGTACCGCAGCCACAACCGCCGCCGCTCGGCGATGGCGCGGTCCACATCGGCGAAGACCCCGCCCTCGGACTCGAAGGTCACCGACAGCCGGGCACTGGCACCGGCCGCCTCGCCGGCCGCCGCCTCCAGCTTGGCGGTGGCCCGCAGCAGCGCCTGCCGGTCGCCCTCGCGCAGCCCGGGCAGGGTCGCCACGGCGCGGGCCGCGACCAGCAGCGCCGTCGCCTCGTCGGCCGCCAGCCGCAGCGGCTCGGCGACGTCGTCCGGGTTGTGCCACCAGATCCGGTCGCCGTCGGTGTCGATGTCCAGGAGGTCGCCGCCGCGGAAGCTCGTCCCGCACATCGGCAGGACGTCGAGGTCGCCGATCAGCTCGTCCTCGGTGATGCCGAAGGCGCGGGCGACGTCCCCGACGCGGGCGCCGGGGCGCTCGCGCAGATAGGTCACCAGGGACAGCATCCGGCGGGTCTGGTCGATCGCGTTCGTCGCCATGGGTCTCGTATCCCTCTCAGCCCTTGGCCACGGCACGCAGCCGGTCGATGACCTCGGCGCGCAGTTCCGCGGGTTCCAGTACGACCACATCGGGTCCGAACTCCACCAGCCAGGCGTCGAGGCCGTGGCCGTTGGGGATCTCCAGCTCGTCCCAGCCGCCGCCCAGCTCGCGGACGGTGAGCGCGCGGGCCCGCAGCGGATAGCCGTGCTCGGCGCGGAGCTTGATCCTGGCCGTGCCGGTCGCGGTCTCCCCCGCCCAGCTCTCGACGGTCTCGCGGACGGTGACGTGGTCGGGCACCGGCGCGGTGAACGCCCCTTGCCGGGAACGGACCTTGCCGGTGATCCGGGAGAGCCGGAAGACCCGCTCCGCCTGGCGCTCGCGGTCCCAGCCGGCGACGTACCAATGACCCCGCCAGCACTCCAGGATCCACGGTTCGACCTGCCGCTGCTCGGGGCGGGCGGCGTTCGACTTGCGGTAGTCGAAGACGACCGGGCGGCGGTCCCGGCAGGCCAGCATCAACGGTTCGAAGGCGGCTTCATGAGCGGGGATACGAGGTTCCAGGGCGCTGTGCGGCTGCCCGGCGTCGTAGTCCGCACCGTCCCCGGCCAGGGGCATTCCCGCCGCGCGCAGCTTTTGGAGCGCGCCGCTGGCGGCACCGGCCAGCCGCGCCTGCTGCCAGATCTTGGCGGCGAGCCCGAGGGCGGCGGCCTCCTCGGCATCCAGGGTGATCGGCGGCAGGCGGTTGCTGTCACGGCGGGCGAGGTAGCCGATGTCGCCCTCGATGCCTTCGACGGTCTCGATGACCAGGCCCAGCTCGCGCAGATCGTCCTTGTCGCGCTCGAACATGCGGTTGAACGAGTCGTCGCTGCCCGCCTCGATATAGGCCTCGATGGACGACCTCAGCTCACGCTTGGTCAGCGGGCGTCGCGTCCCCAGCAGGCACAGCGCCAGATTCATCAGCCGCTCGGCCTTGGCAATGGCCATCGACGCCCTTTCTCGTTGAACTCCCGATCGTTGACCGTACCGCTCGGGGAGGTCAGGGCAAAGCCGGACGGGTGAGCAGGCGGACACACACCCGAGGGCCCGCGCCATCACGGCACGGGCCCTCGGAAACGTCAGCGGCGGTCGCGCACCGCGACCGGCAACGGTCTCAGACGGAGACCAGGTCGCAGACGAAGATCAGCGTCTCGCCCGGGGCGATACGGCCGCCGCCGGCACCGCGGTCGCCGTACGCGAGGTGCGCGGGGATGGTCAGCCGGCGACGGCCGCCGACCTTCATGCCCTGCACGCCCTGGTCCCAGCCGGCGATGACCTGGCCGGCGCCCAGCTGGAACTGCAGCGGCTTACCGCGGTTCCAGCTCGCGTCGAACTCCTCGCCGGTGCTGAACGACACACCGACGTAGTGGACGGAGACGGTGTCCCCGGCCTTGGCGACCGGCCCGTCGCCCTCCGTCAGGTCCACGATCTCGAGCTCGGTGGGAGCCGGGCCCTCAGGAAAGTCGATCTCGGGCTTGTCGATGCTCACGAATGTGCTCCTACTTACGAATCTTTACGATTACGGCGCCAGTCTCGCAGATCTGCGTCAGTTGACGCTGAGCACGTCCACGGAGAACACCAGATCGGAGCCGATGGACTTCTGCTGCTGAGCGGTCAGCTTGCTCTTGGGCACCACGATCAGCACCCGGCTGCCGGCCTTCTTGCCCTTGAGGCCTTCCTTCCACCCCGGCAGCTGCGCGACCGGCACATCCTGGGCCCCGGGCTGCCCCGGCGCCCAGGTATCGGCGATCACCTTGCCGTCCTTCCAGGTGACCACCGTGTAGTTGGCACGCACGATGCTCTTCTCACTGATCGTCGCGCCCTTGCCCTGGATGATCGTCTCGCTCTTGACGTCCTTCGGCGCGTCCTGGCCCTTGGGCAGGGTGATCTTCGGCGCCTTGTCGTCGATGGCGGTCCCGACCTTGGGGAGATCGGAGTCGTTCTGCGCGACCGGCTTGCCCTCGATCTTGCTCGGCATGATCTTCTTGAGATCGACGACGAAGACCAGCGTGGAGTTGGCGGGAATGTTCTGCTGCGCCTGGGCGCCGTACCCCTTGTCCGGCGGGATGACCAACTCGACGCGGCTGCCGAGCTTCTGACCCACCAGCCCCTCGTCCCAGCCCTTGATGACCTTGCCGCTGCCGATCTCGAAGGTGGCCGGCGCGCCGCGGTCCCAGCTGTTGTCGAAGGCCTTGCCGTCCCAGGTCTGGCCGAGGTAGTTGGCGTTGAGGGCCTCGCCCTTCTTCACCTCCGGCCCGTCACCCTTTTTGAGGACCTTGACCTGAAGCTTCTTGGGAGGGTCGCCCTCACCCTTGTCGACCTTGGGCTTGGCATCCGCCTGGCCACTCACCGCCGGCGCGGAGCCGGCCTCGGATGAGTCGTCATTGCCGCAGGCCGCTGCAGAAACGAGAAGCAGGGGCACGGCGATCAGGGCTGCGATTGGGCGTCGGCGCACGTATATCCCTCAAAACGGGCTGCGATCAGTGAATGGACAGATCCACTCTAGCCACGCCACGCGACAATGGCGGGCCCGTGTCACACGGACCCGCCACTGTCCCATCCCACCGGCCCCTTCACCGGCACCACACGCCTGAGACACCGTTACGTGACCGGGCCGGAGTCCCTACCGTGAGTGACGCAGGGACCCGGCCCGGCACCGGCGGCGGCATGCTCCCGCATCCCGCGCATCCGGTCACATGCCTGCGATCAGCTTCTCCACGCGGTCGTCCACCGAACGGAAGGGGTCCTTGCACAGCACCGTCCGCTGCGCCTGGTCATTCAGCTTGAGATGCACCCAGTCGACCGTGAAATCACGGCGCTGCTCCTGCGCCCGGCGGATGAAGTCACCGCGCAGCCTGGCGCGAGTGGTCTGCGGCGGTACCGACTTGCCCTCGAAGATCTTCAGGTCGTTACAGATCCGCGCCGCTTGTCCCTTCCGCTCCAGGAGGTAGTAAAGCCCCCGGCGGCGATGGATGTCGTGATACGCGAGGTCTATCTGCGCCACCCGGGGGTGGGACATGGTGATGTTGTTCTTTGTGCGATACCGCTCGATCAGCTGATGTTTCATCACCCAGTCGATCTCGGTGGAGATACGGTCGAGCTCCTCCTCCCGGATCGCCTCGAGCGTACGGCCCCACAGCTCCAGGACCCGCTCGACGGTGCCCGTACGAATTCCGCGGCGGTCGCAGAAATCCACGGCCTTTTCGTAGTACTCCTGCTGCACCTCGAGCGCCGAGGCCTCGCGCCCGCTGGCCAGCCGCACCTTGCGCTGCCCGGTGATGTCATGGCTGACCTCGCGGATGGCCCTGATCGGGTTCTCCAGCGTCAGATCCCGCATGACCGTGCCCGCCTCGATCATGCGCAGCACGAGATCGGTGGCCCCGACCTTCAGCATCATGGTCGTCTCGGACATGTTGGAGTCACCCACGATGACATGCAGCCGGCGATAGCGCTCGGCGTCCGCGTGCGGTTCGTCGCGGGTGTTGATGATCGGCCGGGAACGGGTCGTCGCCGAGGAGACCCCCTCCCAGATGTGCTCCGCGCGCTGGCTGACGCAGTAGACGGCGCCCCGCGGAGTCTGCAGCACCTTGCCCGCGCCACACAGCAGCTGACGGGTGACGAGGAACGGAATGAGGATGTCCGCGAGCCGGGAGAACTCACCATGCCGGGCCACGAGGTAATTCTCGTGACACCCGTAGGAGTTTCCCGCCGAATCGGTGTTGTTCTTGAAGAGATAGACGTCGCCCGCGATTCCCTCCTCGTGCAGGCGGCGTTCGGCGTCGACGAGCAGGCCCTCGAGAATGCGCTCGCCGGCCTTGTCGTGCGTGACCAGCTCGGTCACGTTGTCGCACTCGGGAGTTGCATATTCCGGGTGCGAACCCACGTCCAAGTACAGGCGGGCACCGTTCCGCAGGAAGACATTGCTGCTGCGGCCCCATGACACGACACGGCGGAAGAGGTACCGCGCCACTTCGTCAGGCGACAGTCGGCGCTGTCCCCTGAACGTGCACGTGACGCCGTACTCGTTCTCCAGCCCGAAAATGCGGCGGTCCATGACTGAACATTACGCCTGACGGCCTGCTCTGAAACCGGGTTCGACGGCCCCGTTTCGATCATTTTCCGCCGGGGCCGCATCCGCCGTACGCAGCACGGGATCCCCGAGGAATCGCTTCGTCGACAAAAGGACGAGCAGCGCGGCGATCCCACCGGCTCCGGCCACCGCGAAACCCGCCACCGCACCGCCGCCTTCCACGGCCGGGCCCACCACGGAAGCGCCCACCGCCGATCCGACCCCGAACGTCGTCACCAGCCAGGAAAACGCCTCCGTCACGGTGCCCCGGGGCGCATGACGGTCCACCACCACGAAGGCACAGGCCAGCGCCGGCGCCAGGAACACCCCCGCGACCCCGGTCAACACCGTCATTCCGGCCACCCCCGGCACCAGCACCAGCGGCAGATAGCCCAGCGCCAGCAGCCCGATCAGCAGCCGCAGCCGGCTCTCCGGCCGCCCCGGCCACTCGCGCGCGCCGTAGCCGAGGCCACCGATCAGCGCGCCGACGCCCAGCGCGGACAGCAGCCAGCTGGAGATCACCGTCCCCCCGCCGCGCTCCTCCGCATACGCCACCGCCGCGACCGCGATCGAGCCCAGGGCCAGCCCCACGAAGAAGAACGCCCCGATCAGCACCCGCATCCCGGCCGAGCGCAACGCACCCAGCCAGTGCGCCTCACGCGGCCCGCTGCGCCACTGCCGGGACGGTTCGGAGACCACGACGGAGAGCGCCCCGAGGACCCCGAGCAGGTTGATCACCAACAGCGCCGCCCCCTCCGACCAGGCCGCCACGCACAGCGTCACCAGCAACGGTCCCACCGCGAACATGACTTCCTGCGCCACCGCGTCCAGCGCATAGGCGGCGTGCACCCGGTCCGCGCGCTTGAGGACCCCGGGCCACAGCGCCCGCAGGCCGCCCTCCAGGGGCGGGGTGAAGAACCCGGCGATCACCATGGCGGCGTAGGCGAGCCACAGCACGTCCAGGCCGACGGCCGCGAGCAGCGCCATCCCGAGCGCGGAGAGCACCGCGCCGGGCAGCATCACCCGCGGCTGACCGTAGAGGTCCACCGCACGGCCCAGCAGCGGCTGGCCGATGGCGTTGCAGACGCCGTAGACCGCGGAGAGCGCGCCGGCCAGGGCGTAGCTGCCGCCCTCGGCGCGTACGAAGAGGACCACGGCCAGTGCCGCGGTGGCGTTCGGCAGTCTGCCGACCAGCGTCCCCGCCAGAAGCCGGGCCGCGTGCCGGGTTCTGAGCAGGTCCGCATATCCCGCGGCCATCCCTGTCCCCTTTTCCGTCCGGACCGGCCGGACATGTTACGTATAACCTTCGCCGTTATACGTATCATGACCCTCATCCTCAGTCCACCCGCCATCGCCGTGCGCAAGGAGCGAACCCCCGGTGACCAGCAGCGAGACCAGCACACCCGGCCGGCGCCCGGCCACCGCGCGCACGACCAGCCGGGACGTGGCCCGTGCCGCCGGAGTCTCCCAGGCCACCGTCTCGCTCGTCCTAGGCGGCAAATGGCGCGGCCGGGTCTCCCCCGCCAAAGCCGAAGCCGTCCGCACCGCCGCCCGCGAGCTGAGCTACCGCCCCAACCTCGCCGCCCGCAGCCTGCGGATGGGCCGCACCCGCACCGTCCTGCTGGTCGTCCCCGCCCTGACCACCGAATTCTTCGCCCGCGTCTACACCGGCGCGGCCCGGGTCGCCGCCGAGCACGACTTCGGAGTGGTCCTCTACCCCTCCCCCGAGGGCATCGGCCCGGCCCGCGACCCCTTCGACTCCGCGGCGGCCACCCTGGACGGCGTGATCGCCTCATCGATGGCCGCCGAAGCCCTCACCGCGCTCCGCGACGCGGACCTGCCGCTGGTCATGCTGGACAGCGACCCCGACGACGACCGGGCCACCGCCACCGTCAACCTCGACATCGCCGACGGCGTCCGGCAGATGACCAGCCATCTGACGGCCCTCGGCCACCGCCGCATCACCCACCTCGCCGCCGATGTGGACTCCTGGACCTTCGATCTGCGCGCCCGCGCCGTCGCCGGAGCCCTGGGGGGCACCCCCGGCGCACTGCTGCGCCGGCAGCCGTCCGCCTTCGGTGTCGACGCCGGGCTGCACGCCGCCCACGCCGCCCTGACCGCCCCGGGCCCCCGCCCCACGGCCCTGCTCTGCGACGACGACATCATCGCCGCGGGCGCCTGCAAAGCCGCACGCCGACTGGGCCTGCGGGTGCCCGAGGACGTCTCCGTCACCGGCTTCGACGACCTGGCCCTCGCCCTCGCCGTCGAGCCGGAACTGACGACCGTACGGCTGCCCGCCGAGGAGTTCGGCGAGGCCGGGATGCGGGCCCTGATGAGCGTGCTCGACGGTCACCCGGCCGAGGCCCCCACCCTGCCGGTGGAACTGATCACCCGGGGCTCCACCGCCGCGGCCGCGGACACCCCGTGAAACGCGGCGCGCCCCGGCGGGCAGTGACCCACCGGGGCGCGCGACCGGGGACACGCCCCGCAGCATGACGTCAGAGCAGGGGCTCCCCGTCGGAGCCCTCCTCGCCCGACGCTCCCTTGCCGTTGTCCTTCTTGCTTTCCTTGTCCTTCGCGCCCTTGTCGCCGCTTCCCCCGGCGGTGGACCCGGACTCCCCGGCACCGGCGCCCTCATCCGCGTCCGCCGCCTCCCCGGTGTCCGCCCCGCCGCTCTCGTCCAACAGCCGGGACAGCTGCCGCCCCAGGATCCGCTTGAACTTGCGCTGCTGGGGACGCGTGCGGTCCAGCGTCGCGACCTCCAGCTGCTCGGCGGTCAGCCGGCGCTCGCCGCCGTTGTTGTCCCGCGACAGCGACTCCACGGCCAGCTTGAGCGCCTCGGCCAGCGTCATACCGTCGCGGTGGCGCTGGTCGAGATAGCTGCTGATCTGGTCCGCGTTGCCGCCGACCGCCACCGAGCCGTGCTCGTCGACGATCGAGCCGTCGTGCGGCAGGCGGTAGATCTGGTCGTCCTCGGGGGCCGCGCCGACCTCGGCGACGATCAGCTCGACCTCGTAGGGCTTCTCGGCGGCGCTGGAGAAGATCGTGCCGAGCGTCTGGGCGTAGACATTCGCCAGGCCCCGCGCGGTCACATCCTCACGGTCGTAGGTGTAACCCCGCAGATCGGCGTAGCGCACCCCGCCGATCCGCAGGTTCTCGAACTCGTTGTACTTGCCGACCGCCGCAAAGGCGATCCGGTCATAGATCTCGCTGACCTTGTGCAGGGCGCGGGAGGGATTCTCGGCGACGAAGACCACGCCGTCGGTGTACTGCAGCACCACGACGCTGCGCCCGCGCGCGATGCCCTTGCGGGCGTACTCGGCGCGGTCCGCCATGGCCTGCTGGGGTGAGACATAGAACGGCGTCGACACCGGCTATCCGTCCCTTCCTGTCAAAAGCTCTCTCGGTAGCTGGGGGAGCATTGCGGAACATCCGTCCCGTCAGAGCAGCGCGGCGCGCGGGCCGTCGGGCTGTTCGAGGCGGCGCTCGTGCACGGCACGGGCGATCTCGGCGACCTCGTCGTCGGTGAGCCGCTTGAAGCCGTCTTCGGTGATCACCGTGACGATGGGGTAGATCCGCCGCCCCATATCGGGCCCGCCGGTCGCCGAATCATCGTCAGCCGCGTCATAGAGCGCCTGGACGACGGCGGTCGCGGCCTGATCCTCCGTGAAATCTTCCCGGAAGAGCTTCTTCAGCGCACTGCGCGCGAAGACCGAGCCGGAACCCGTCGCCGCATAACCGTGCTCCTCCGACCGCCCGCCGGTCACGTCGTACGAGAAGATACGGCCCTTCTCGCGGTCGAGGTCGTATCCGGCGAACAAGGGCACCACGGCCAGACCCTGCATGGCCATGCCCAGGTTGCTGCGAATCATCGTCGACAGACGATTCGCCTTGCCCTCCAAGGAGAGTTGGGCACCCTCGACCTTCTCGAAGTGCTCCAGCTCCAGCTGGAAGAGTTTGACCATCTCCACCGCGAGGCCCGCGGTACCCGCGATGCCGACCGCCGAATACTCGTCGGCCGGGAAAACCTTCTCGATATCACGCTGCGCGATGACATTGCCCATGGTCGCCCGCCGGTCGCCCGCGAGCACCGCGCCTCCGGGGAACGCCGCGGCGACGATCGTCGTGCCGTGCGGCGCCTCGATGGCACCCTGCACCGGCGGCAACGGGCGGTTGCCCGGCAGCAGCGTGGGCGAGTGCTCGCCGAGGAAATCCATGAAGGACGAGGATCCAGGCGTCAGGAAGGCAGCTGGCAGACGCCCGGTGATTCGGGTATTGGCTTCCACACGTTTCCTTCCAGATACTCGGCCGCCCGCCTCAATACGTCCGGCCGATCCTTGAATTGACCCAAGGCTGCACTGCGACTGAAGCACAGTACGCCTCGGACCTTACCCGTCTCGTGATCGTGATCCACCTGCACGGGGGCGGCAGTGCTCGCGGCCGGCCGGTACATGCACGCGCGGCCGGAGGCTGCGCCCCTTGGCCGGCTGACGAGCCCGGTATGCCGATGCGCACCCCCGGCAGTGGACCCGCAGCCCATCAGGCATCGCCCTGTTCCCTGCGAAGGCTGTCCGCGGCTTGTCCTCCGTGCCCGCGGACAGCGCTTCACACCTGACTCTTCTGACACTCGAAGCCCCCGCCGCCCGCAAGCCTTCGCTTCTATGGGAATCGCGGCCTACTGCCCGCCCTTTTGAACGAAGGAGCGCACGAAGTCCTCTGCGTTCTCCTCGAGGACATCGTCGATCTCGTCCAGCACCGAGTCCACGTCGTCCGACAACTTCTCCTGGCGTTCCTTGAGGTCTTCCGAGGCCTGCGCGTCCTCTGTCTGCTCCTCGACCTCTTCCGTGGAACGCGTGGCCTTCGCCTGTCCGCCGCCGCTGTCCTTGGTCGCCATGTCCCTCACCCCGCTCGGTTCGCCCCGCTCGATGTGACCTTCAAGATCCGACCCTACAAGCAGGGTCCGACATCGGCCCTGCAGTTGCTGCAACGCCCGGGAGTCACCTCATTGATTCCCGCACCGCGGCGATTTCAGCCGCGGATCGGCTGTGGATCTTGAGGAATTCTGTCGTGCACCTGCCGAAGCTCAGCGTCCGGACAGCGTCCTCACCAGCTCCTCCGCGGTACGGCAGCGGTCAAGAAGCTCCTTGACGTGTTTCCGGGTCCCCCGCAGTGGCTCCAGCGTGGGAACCCGTTGCAGGGAGTCACGCCCGGGCAGATCGAAGATGACCGAATCCCATGAGGCGGCCGCGACATCGTCCGCGTACTGCTCCAGACAGCGGCCGCGGAAGTAGGCCCTGGTGTCCTCCGGAGGCTTCTGCTCGGCCCGCTCGACCTGGGACTCGTCCAGGAGCCGCTTCATCTTCCCGCGGGCCGCCAGACGGTTGTACAGCCCCTTCTCGGGACGCACGTCGGCGTACTGCAGGTCGATGAGGTGCAGCCGGGCCGCGTCCCACTCCAGGCCGTCACGGCGCCGGTAGCCCTCCATCAGCTCCCGCTTGGCGACCCAGTCCAGCTCGCCGGACAGGCTCATCGGGTCGTTCTCCAGCCGGCCGAGCACGTCCTCCCACCGGGTCAGGACGTCCTTGGTCTGCTCGTCCGCATCCGCTCCGTAGCGGTCCTCGACGTATTTGCGGGCCAGCTCGAAGTACTCCATCTGGAGCTGTACGCCGGTGAGCGTGCGGCCGCTGCGGAGCGTGATCAGATGTTGCAGGGAGGGGTCGTGCGAGACCTGGTGGAGGGTGCGCACCGGCTGGTCGACGGCCAGGTCGACGGCGATGAAGCCGTCCTCGATCATCGAGAGCACCAGGGAGGTGGTGCCCAGCTTCAGATACGTCGAGATCTCGGAGAGGTTCGCGTCCCCGATGATCACGTGGAGCCTGCGGTACTTCTCCGCGTCCGCGTGCGGCTCGTCGCGGGTGTTGATGATGGGCCGTTTGAGCGTCGTCTCCAGCCCGACCTCCACCTCGAAGTAGTCGGCGCGCTGGCTGAGCTGGAAGCCGTGCTCGTGGCCGTCCTGGCCGATTCCGACCCTGCCGGCGCCGGTGACCACCTGGCGGGAGACGAAGAACGGCGTCAGGTGCCGCACGATGTCCGAGAAGGGCGTCTCCCGCTTCATCAGGTAGTTCTCGTGCGTCCCGTAGGAGGCGCCCTTGTTGTCGGTGTTGTTCTTGTAGAGGTGGATGGGCTGGGCGCCGGGGACCTGGGCGGCCCGTTCGGCCGCCTCGGCCATGATCCGCTCGCCGGCCTTGTCCCACAGCACGGCGTCACGCGGGTTGGTGACCTCGGGGGCGCTGTATTCGGGGTGGGCGTGGTCGACGTACAGCCTGGCGCCATTGGTGAGGATCACGTTCGCCAGGCCGATGTCCTCGTCCGTGAGCTGGCTGGCGTCCGCATTCTCGCGTGCGAGGTCGAAGCCGCGGGCGTCCCGCAGCGGGTTCTCCTCCTCGAAATCCCAGCGGGCACGGCGTGCCCGGTGCATCGCGGCCGCGTAGGCGTTGACGACCTGGGACGAGGTGAGCATGGCATTGGCGTTCGGGTGACCGGGGACGGAGATCCCGTACTCCGTCTCGATTCCCATTACTCGCCGTACGGTCATGCGGCCCTCCTTGCCCGGCGGCGCCCCCGGATGGGGTCGGCGCTCAAGTACCGCTGTGCCTCCGGTCCGTGCGCGTGCCCCGCGCCCGCACAGGGTGACGCAGCGGTACCGAAGAGCCTAGAACGCCTTTGCGGCGCTGGGGAGATCATTACAGTCATTGCTCCAGTCCGGTTTTCCCTGATGCACCGCGCCCTTATGGGGTGCGGTTCCGGCGCCTCCGGAAAAGCGTCCGGCTGCGGACGCCCCGTGCAGGACATCCGCAGCCGGAGAGCGGTGTTACAGGTATTGGCCGGTATTCGCCACCGTATCGATGGAGCGACCGGTGTCCGCGCCCTGCTTTCCGGTGACGAGCGTACGGATGTAGACGATCCGCTCGCCCTTCTTACCGGAGATACGGGCCCAGTCGTCCGGGTTGGTGGTGTTGGGCAGGTCCTCGTTCTCCTTGAACTCGTCCACACATGCCTGGAGGAGGTGGGAGACGCGAAGCCCCTTCTGATTGTGTTCGAGGAAGGCCTTGATGGCCATCTTCTTTGCGCGTCCTACGATGTTTTCGATCATCGCACCGGAGTTGAAGTCCTTGAAATAGAGGACTTCCTTGTCACCATTGGCGTAGGTGACCTCCAGGAAGCGATTTTCCTCGGATTCCGCGTACATCTGCTCCACGACGGATTGGATCATTCCGCTCACTGCGGCCTTCCGCGAGTCGCCGTGTTCGGCGAGGTCGTCGGAGTGCAGCGGAAGATTTTCCGTGAGGTACTTCGAGAAGATGTCCTTGGCGGCCTCCGCGTCCGGTCGCTCGATCTTGATCTTCACGTCGAGACGGCCGGGGCGCAGGATCGCCGGGTCGATCATGTCCTCGCGGTTCGAGGCACCGATCACGATCACGTTTTCCAGGCCCTCGACACCGTCGATCTCGGAGAGCAGCTGCGGGACGATGGTGTTCTCCACGTCCGAGCTGACACCGGACCCCCGGGTGCGGAAGAGGGAGTCCATCTCGTCGAAGAAGACGATGACGGGGGTGCCCTCGCTCGCCTTTTCCCTGGCCCGCTGGAAGACCAGCCGGATGTGCCGCTCCGTCTCACCGACGTATTTGTTGAGCAGCTCGGGGCCCTTGATGTTGAGGAAGAAGCTCTTCCCCGCGGGCTGCCCGGTCACCTCGGCGACCTTTTTGGCAAGGGAGTTGGCGACCGCCTTGGCGATGAGCGTCTTGCCGCAGCCCGGCGGGCCGTAGAGCAAGACGCCCTTGGGCGGACGGAGTTCGTGCTCCTTGAAGAGGTCGGGGTAGAGGTACGGAAGCTCGACCGCGTCCCTGATCAGTTCGATCTGGCCGCCCAGACCGCCGATCTTGGTGTAGTCGATGTCCGGGACCTCTTCGAGGACGAGCTCCTCGACCTCGCTCTTCGGGATGACCTCGTAGACGTAGCCGGAACGGGGCTCGAGGAGCAGGGCGTCGCCGGGGCGGATGGTGATGTCCAGCAGCGGCTCGGCGAGCCTGACCACCCGTTCCTCGTCGGTGTGCCCGATCACCAGGGCACGCTCGCCGTCCTCCAGGATCTCCTTGAGGGTGACGATGTCGCCGGCGCTCTCGAACTCCATGGCCTCGACCACGTTGAGCGCTTCGTTGAGCATGACCTCTTGGCCCCGCCTGAGGTCCCCCGTCTCCACACTGGGGCTGACATTCACCCGGAGCTTTCTGCCTCCGGTGAAAATGTCGACCGTGTCGTCCTCGTTCGCCTGCAGGAAGACACCGAAGCCGGCCGGCGGCTGCGCGAGCCGGTCGACCTCCTCCTTGAGCGCCACGATCTGGTCGCGGGCCTCGCGGAGAGTATTGGCGAGACGCTCGTTCTGCGCCGAGACGCCGGCCAGGTTGGTCTGCAGCTCGACGATCCGCTCTTCGAGAATCCTCGTGTGACGCGGAGAGTCGGCGAGCTTGCGTCGCAGGACGGCGATCTCCTGCTCGAGATAGGCAACCTGGCCGGCGGGATCTTCAGACCCCCGCCCCGGCCGGATGCCGCGGTTGATGTCGTCGTCGTGGGCTGCCACGGTCCTCACCTCCTCCAAGGAGCTGGACGCTTCCTGACCCTACCTGGGCCGGTGCAGGTTGAAACCCCTAGATCGAAAAGACTGTCGGGGCGTGTCCGATCTTCACCCTTGCGCACGTCCTCACGCCAAGGGAATACCCACCCATCAACATCGGAAAGCGAGCGGTTGTATCGTCGAGTCGGTCAACACCCGTCAGGGCTGGCGCCACTTAGACAAAAACGGTTCACGTACGCAGGAACGGCAGGCGAGATGACCGCGCAGGACGAAGCCCCAGAGCTGGAAGTGTGGATCGACCAGGATCTGTGCACCGGGGACGGCATCTGTGCGCAGTACGCGCCGGAGGTCTTCGAGCTCGACATCGACGGGCTGGCTTATGTGAAGAGCACCGAGGACGAGCTGCTGCAGGACAAGGGGGCCACAACCCCCGTCCCGCTGAAGCTGCTCGATGACGTCCGGGACTCCGCGAAGGAGTGCCCCGGGGACTGCATCCACGTCCGCCGCGTCAAGGACCTGGTCGAGGTCTACGGCCCGGACGCGGAGTAGCCGGCGCGGCGCGGACCGCGCCGGCCGGACACATGATGTGACAGATCACAAACCCTGGGTGCTCATGGCCTCGGGAAGTTCGCTCTGGATGAACTTCCCGCCCTTCCACTGCCACTTGACGCTCTGGTGCACATCGGGGCAGCAGCGCGGGACGTCGAGCGTGGAGTAGCCCAGCAGGGCCGCTGAGATCCCGCCATCCTTGACCGTGAGGGTTTGGACGGTGCGGCGGCGGGCGGGGGCGAGGAGGGTCGCCACGATCCGGGGTGCGGCCTTGGGGCCGGACGGCCGCGCGAGCACGTAGACGCCACTGGGCGGGGTGCCGGTCTGGCTGTGGCAGCGGACCACGGCAACGGTCTCGGTCGTCCCGTCACCGTCGAGGTCCCCGGAGGCCTTCTTCACCACGTCGAGGCGGTTGGGGCCGCAGTCGACAGGAAAGGTCACCTTGCCCGGGTCGGGGGCGGCCGCGCGGCGGGGGCCGGCCGCGGCAACGGGGGAGGTCGTGGCCTTGGCGTCGGGGGGCTGGACGAAGGACGCGGCCGCCACTACTGCCGAGATGGCGGTGGCCGTGGCGAGCCAGTGCATGGGGCGCGGCTGGGTGTGCAAAAGGTCCTGGCCTGCCATGGGCTGCACGCGGGATAACTCCTGTGAAGTGCTGTACCGGTGGGAGTGCCCAGCATCGTTCCACAGGAGGGTGCGCCAAGGAACCGGCCGGGCCGGAGTTTTCCGTGCAGATCCGGTGGGGGGGAAAGGAAGGAGCGCCGCCGGCGGTTCCCGGGAGGGAACTCGTCGGCGGCGCCTGGCGATTCGGTGGCCGGATCCGGGCGGTCAGCCGCGCTCGGCGGAGCTGCCCTGGGAGGCGGCCGCCTGGTCCTTGCCCGGTCCTGTGTAGTCCTCGCCGTAGGCGCCCTTGGCGGGACGGCGGCGGCGCAGCGGGGGCTCGACCCCGTCGGCGAGCCGGCGGGCGGTCAGCAGGAAGCCGGTGTGGCCGATCATGCGGTGGTCGGGGCGGACGGCCAGGCCCTCGACGTGCCAGGTGCGGACCATGGTTTCCCATGCCGAGGGCTCGTTGAAGGTGCCGTGTTCGCGGATCGCCTCGACCGTGCGGGCCATCTGCGTCGTCGTCGCGACGTAGGCGCAGAGGATGCCGCCGGGGACCAGGGCCTTGGAGACGGCCTCCAGGCACTCCCAGGGGGCGAGCATGTCGAGGATGACGCGGTCGACGTCGGTGTCGGAGAGGTTGTCCTGGAGGTCACCGACGGTGAGCGTCCATGCGGGGTGCGGGCCGCCGAAGTAGCGCTCGACGTTCTGGGTGGCGATCTCGGCGAAGTCGGCGCGGCGCTCGTAGGAGTGCAGCATGCCGTCGTCGCCGATGGCGCGCAGCAGGAAGCTGCTGAGCGAGCCGGAGCCCACACCGGCCTCGACGACGCGGGCGCCGGGGAAGATGTCGGCCATCGCCAGGATCTGCCCCGCGTCCTTGGGGTAGACCACGGCGGCACCGCGGGGCATGGACAGGACATAGTCGGGGAGCAGCGGGCGCAGCGCGAGGTAGGCGACGTTCCCGGTGGTACGGACAACGCTGCCCTCGGGAGCACCGATCAGCTCGTCGTGGGGGAAAGCTCCCTTGTGGGTGTGGAAGCTTTTTCCCTCTTCGAGCGTGAAGGTGTAGTGGCGTCCCTTGGGATCGGTGAGCTGGACCTGGTCCCCGACCTTGAAGGGCCCGCGACGGCGGGCGGCACCGGTCGGTTCGGACATGTGACCAGCCTACCGGCCCGTCGGGACGCCGCGGACCAGTGGGCGGCCGGAGACGGCCGGCGCGGGGTCAGGCCTTGCGGGCCATGGCGGAGACGAAGGCCCGCTCGACGTCGGCGGTGGACAGGACGCCGTAGATCTCGCCGGTCTCCTCGATGACGAGGTATTCGGTGGCGGGGGTGGCGCGCAGGTACTCCAGAAGGTCCTCACCGGCGAGTTCGGCGGAGACCCGCATACCGTCCTTGAGATCCTGGGCGAGGGTGCCGACGGCGACCCAGGGGCGGCGGTGGTCGGGGACGCCGATGATGGCGGCCTCGCGGACGAGGGCGGTGGGGGTGCCCTGGCGATCGACGACGACCAGGGCGCGGGCGCCGGCGTCGTTGGCGCGGCGCAGTGCCTCGGAGAGCGGGGTGTCGGTCTCGACGGGGACGGCGCGCCGGGTCAGGGTGCGGGCGGTGAGGTCGGGGAGCCGTTCCCGCAGGCGGGCCATGCGCAGGCTGTTGCCGGCGCCGGTCCAGATGATCGCGGCGAGGATCGCGGCGAGCAGGGCGTCGGTGAGCGAGTCGGCGCCGCCGATCTCGGGGCGGGCGGTGCCGAGGACGCCGGTGTGGGTGAGCAGCGGCAGGCCGATGAGGACGGTGACGGCGAGCGCGCGGCCGACCCAGGCGGCGGCGATGGTGCCGCTCATGGGCTTTCCGGTGATCTTCCAGACGATGGCGCGCAGCATCCGGCCGCCGTCCAGGGGGAGCCCGGGCAGCAGGTTGAAGATCGCGACGATGAGGTTGGAAACCATCAGGCCGGTGAGCAGGACGCCGGGGACGGTGTCGGGTTCGACCAGCTGCATACCGGCGTAGAAGACCCCGGAGAGGACGAGGGAGAGCAGCGGGCCGACGAAGGCGAGGACGAACTCCCTGCCGGGGGTCTCGGTCTCCTTCTCGATCTCCGAGACGCCGCCGAAGAACTGCAGCTGGATGCGCCGTACGGGGAGCTTGAAGCGGAGCGCGGCAACGGTGTGGGCCAGCTCGTGGACGAGCACCGAGGCGTAGAAGGCGACCGCGAAGAACAGCGAGACGAGGTAGCGGGCGGCGCCGAGCTCGGGCAGTACGCGCTCCAGCTGGCCGCCGAAGACCCAGGTGATCAGGGCGGCGACGAGGAACCAGCTGGGCGCGACGTAGACGGGCACGCCGAAGGGACGGCCCATCAGGATGCCGCCACCGCCGGGCTTCCTCTTGCCCGGCGTGGGTGCCTTGGGCCCGTTGCTGCCCTCGGGCGGCTCGGGCGGCTGGGGCCGCACGGACTCCTCGGGGTCCTGCGACTTCCCGCTCTCGTCCACGGCGTCCCCTCATCGAATACGGCATTCGCCCCTGCTCGGCCTGATATCTCGATCATGCAGGGCGCAGGGGTCCGGCGTCGATGGTATGCGGAGTGCCCCGGCCCGATCCGCTGCGGGGCCCTCGCGCGGTGACCCGTCCGCGCCTGTCAGTGGCGGGCCGTAGGGTTTTGTGGCATGGGATGGAGCACGGAGCAGGCCGGGGCGGGCACACAGGGCGGGGAAGCCGGGGCGGGCACGGTGGCTGCCCGGGCGGGCACGAAGGCTGCCGGGTCGGGGGCGCCGGGCCGGGAGCAGTCGCCGCGGCCGCCGGTGGCGCTGTCGCCGTCGCGGGCGAGCGATTTCATGCAGTGTCCGTTGCTCTACCGGTTCCGGGTGATCGACAGACTGCCCGAGAAGCCGAGCCCGGCGGCGACCCGCGGCACGGTCGTGCATGCGGTGCTGGAGCGGCTCTTCGACGCGCCGGCGGCGGAGCGTACGGCCGTCGGGGCGCGGGCGATGGTCCCGGGCGAGTGGGAGAAGCTGCTGGCCAAGCGGCCGGAGCTGGCGGAGCTGTTCGCGGACGACGCGGAGGGTGAGCGGCTGGCGCAGTGGCTGGCGGAGGCCGAGGCGCTGGTGGAGCGGTGGTTCTCGCTGGAGGATCCGACGCGGCTGGAGCCGGCGGACCGCGAGCTCTACGTCGAGACGGTGCTGGATTCGGGGCTGCAGCTGCGGGGGTTCATCGACCGGGTGGATGTCGCGCCGACGGGTGAGGTGCGGATCGTCGACTACAAGACCGGCAAGGCGCCGCGGCCGCAGTTCGCCGAGGGCGCGCTGTTCCAGATGAAGTTCTATGCGCTGGTGATGTGGCGGCTGCGGGGTGTGGTGCCGCGGCGGCTGCAGCTGGTCTATCTGGGCAGTGGCGATGTGGTGACGTACGACCCGGGTGAGGCCGATCTGCGGGCCGTGGAGCGGAAGTTGCTGGCGCTGTGGGAGGCGATCTTGCTGGCGACGGAGACCGGCGACTGGCGGCCGCGGCCGACCAAGCTGTGCGGCTGGTGCGACCACCAGGCGCACTGTCCGGAATTCGGCGGCACTCCCCCGGTGTATCCGCTGCGGATCCGCCCGCCGGAGGGCGGTGGGGTGCCGCAGGGCAGAATGGGGGACATCTAGCGCAGTTGCCCTACCAGGCGCCGATCGCCCGGACAGGCCTGTCAAAGGAGAGCTTGTGGCCATCCGCGTCCTGCTGGTCGACGACCAGCCCCTGCTGCGTACGGGATTCCGGATGATTCTGGAGGCGGAGCAGGATCTGGCGGTGGTCGGGGAGGCCGGTGACGGTCTGCAGGCGCTGGAGCAGGTGCGGGCGCTGCAGCCCGATGTGGTGCTGATGGACATCCGGATGCCCCGGATGGACGGCGTCGAGGCGACCCGGCAGATCACCGGGCCGGCGAAGAACGGCCCGGCGAAGGTGCTGGTGCTGACGACGTTCGATCTGGACGAGTACGTCGTCGAGGCGCTGCGGGCGGGGGCGAGCGGCTTTCTGCTCAAGGACGCGCCGGCCCATGAGCTGGTGCAGGCGATCCGGGTGGTGGCGGGCGGCGAGGCGATGCTCGCGCCGAGCATCACGCGCCGGCTGCTGGACAAGTACGCCGGGCATCTGCCGTCGGGCGAGGAACCGGTGCCGGACACGCTGCACACCCTCACCGAACGCGAGGTGGAGGTGCTGAAGCTGGTGGCGCGCGGGTTGTCGAATGCGGAGATCGCCGCGGATCTGTTCGTGAGCGAGACGACGGTGAAGACGCATGTGGGTCACGTGCTGACGAAGCTGGGGCTGCGCGACCGGGTGCAGGCGGCGGTGTACGCGTACGAAAGCGGGCTGGTGCGCCCCGGCGCCCAGTAGGCCGGCGCGGGCCTGACGGCCCGGCAGACGGACGGCGGCGGGCCGGCCCGGGAAACTCCCCGGGCCGGCCCGCCGCCGTGTGACAGGTCCGGTCAGGTCTCGGCCGACTTGCTGATCTCCCAGAACCGGAAGACGGTCGAGGGGTCCAGGGTCCATTCCAGGCCGGAGACCCCTTCGCGGGCCACCGCGTACTGCTTGCCCTGCCAGAGCGGGATCATCGGCACGTCCTGCGCGACGATGTCCTGCAGCTGCCGGAACTCGGACTTGGTGGCGCCCCGGTCCGGCTGGTCGGCCGTCTTGGGCAGCAGATGCCCGGTGATGGTGGGCGAGCTGTAGTGGTTGGCCACCACGCTGTCCTTGCCGAAGAACGGCGCGGTGAAGTTGTCGGGGTCCGGATAGTCGGGGATCCAGCCCTTGACGTAGACACCGAACCGGCCGGAGGCCACGCCCTGCTCATACTGCTTGGTGGGCAGGGTGCGCACCTTGGCGTCGAACAGGCCGCTGGTGTTCAGCTGTTGGGCGATTTTTTGGAAGGCCGGGACGGTGCCGGGGCCGAAGCGGTCGGGGGTGGCCCACAGGGTGAGCGGCACCTTGCCGTTGAAGCCGGCCTGGCGCAGCGCGTCCTTCGCCTTATCGGGCTTCGGGCTGTCGCCGTAGGTGTTGAAGAAGGAGGTGCTGTGGCCGGTGATGCCGGCCGGGACGATCGAGTACAGCGGCACCGCGGTGCGCTGGTAGACGTCCCGGACCAGGCTCGAGCGGTCCAAGAGGTAGGCGATCGCCTTGCGGACACCCAGTTTGCCGGCGACCGGGTCCTTGAGGTTGAAGACCAGGTGCATGACCTCGGCGCTGGCGCCCTCGACGACCTGGGTGCCGTGCTGCTGGTCCAGCGAGGCGTTGTCGAGTGCCGCGAGGTCCTTCATGGACAGGCCGCGGTAGGCGACGTCGACATCGCCCTTCTCGACGGCCGTCTTGAGCTTTTCGGGGCGGTTGAAGAACTTCACGGTCATCCCGGAGTTCTTGACCTTGGCGGGGCCCTTGTACGAGCCGTTGACCCCGAAGACGGCCTTCTGGGAGCTGTACTCCTTGAGGGTGTAGACGCCGGAGCCGGTGGCCTTGCCGTCGGCGCGCAACCGGTCGGCGGGGTAGTCGGCGTGGTCGACGATCGAGCCGGCGCCGGAGGCTATCTTCATCGGGAAGGTCGCGTCGGGCGTCTTCAGCCGGAAGATCACGGTTTTGGCGTCCGGCGCCTCGACCCTGTCGAGCGCGGAGAACATCACGGCGGGGCCGTCACGGTCCTTGATGCGCCGGGTGCGGTCGAAGGAGTACTTGACGTCCTTGGAGGTCAGCGCGTCACCGTTGCTGAACTTGAGGCCGTCCTTGAGGGTGCAGCGGTAGACCTTGCTGTCGCCGTCGGTGAAACCGCAGCGTTCGGCGGCCTCCGGCTCGGGGGTGGTGCCTCCCTTGGGGAAGCTCAGCAGGGACTGGAAGACGTTGTTGAACAACAGCCATGATCCCGGCTCGTAGCCCGATGCCGGGTCGGTGGACTGGACCTTGTCCGTCATTCCCATGACCACGGGCTCGCCGGTGCCGGCCGCCCCCGAGTCGTCCGTGCCGCACCCGGCGACCGCGAGCAGAGCTGTGGCCAGCCCCGCTCCGATCGGGGCGGCCAGCCACTGGTCACGCTTCCTCACTAAACGGTCCTCACGTTCTGGGTGGTGCCTGTCGGGCCGCGGCGGGAAGGCCGTGGCGGGGGTGTACTGCATCGGCCGGAACCGCGGGCTCAGTCGGCGACGCCGCGGCCGAGCTCCCAGATCTGCAGCGACGAGGAGGAGTTGAGGGCCCACTCGATGCCGGTGACGTCATCGCGGGCGACCACGTACTGCTTGCCCTGCCACAGCGGGAGGAGCGGTACGTCGTCGGCGATGAGGTCCTGCGCCTGCTTGAAGTTGGCCGCGGCGGCGTTGCGGTCGGTCTGCTGCCGGCTGTCCGGGATCAGCTGCGACTCGATCTTGGGGTTGCGGTAGGGGGAGCCGAGGAAGTTCTGCTTGCCGATGAACGGCGCGATGTAGTTGTCGGGGTCCGGGATGTCCGCGAACCAGCCCATGTTGTAGACGCTGTACTTGCCGTGCAGGGAGTCGGTCCGGAACTGCTGCCAGCTGTCGACGCCCTTGACGCTGACGTCGAAAAGCTTGGTGCTGTTGAGCTGGCGCTGCAGCGCACGGACTTCCTTGGCGGTGCTGGAGCCGTAGTGGTTCGTGGTGTAGGTGAGGGTGAACTTCACCGGGGTGGTGACGTTCGCCTGCTGCAGCGTCTTGCGGGCCGCGGTCACACTGGGGTTCCCGTACTTGGTGAAGAACGAGTTGATGTGACCGGTGAGGCCGGTGGGGACCATCGAGTAGAGGGGGTCGCCGGTGTAGGAGTAGACGTCGCGCACCAGCTCCGAGCGGTTGACGATCTGCGCCATCGCCTTCCGCACGGCCTTGTTGGAGACGGCCGGGTCCTTGGTGTTGAAGGCGAGGTAACGGATCTCCTGCCCCGGCATCTCCTGGATCATGATGTGCTTGTCCTGGGAGTTCTGCAGGCCCCTGATCTGGTCGGGCGACAGCCCGCGGTACATCAGGTCGACATCACCCTTGCGCAGCGCCTGCTCCGTGGCCTTGGTGTCGACGAAGAAGCGCATCTCGATCTTGTCGTTCTTCACGTTCACCCCGCCCTTGTAGTTGGGGTTCTTGGTGAAGGTGGCCTTGGTGATGCGGTTGTTCTTGCGTTCCGTCTTCAGCGTGTACGGCCCGGAGCCGACCACGTCGTACCCGCTGTAGAGGCGGCCCTTGGGGTACACCTCGCTGTCCACGATGGCCGCGGCGGGGGTGGCGAGCTTCTGCGGGAAGGTGGCATCCGGCCGGCGGAGGTGGAAGACCACCTCCTTGTCGCTGGGCGCCTCGACCTTGTCGATGTCGTCGAGCAGCGCGACCGGACCGTTGGTGTTGTTGATGGTCCGCATACGGTCGAGGGAGAACTTGACGTCCTGTGCCGTCAGGGCGTGCCCGTTCGAGAACTTCAGGCCACTGCGCAGGGTGCAGCGGTACTGCTCGTTCTGGGTGTCGCGGAACCCGCAGGACTCGGCGGCCTCGGGCACCGGCGCGGTGCCGGTCCTGGGCAGCCGCATCAGCGTCTGGAGGGTGCCGCGCAGCATGTTCCACGCATCGACGTCATAGGCCTGCGCCGGGTCGAGCGGCGCGGGCGCCGCCTTGGTCGCCTCGATCTCGGTGGAGACTCCCACGACGATCGGATCGCCGCCTTCGCCCGCGCCGTCCGTGCTGCCACAGGCTGCGAGAACGGGGGCGAGGAGACCGGCCAGCGCCGGCAGCACCAGGGTCTTGCGATTCATCGTCGGCAGGTTCCTTATCAGCGCAGAGGTGTTGCTCGCGTCGACATTAGTAGGAACGGCCAGCCACTCTCGGACACAAAGGAGTTGATTCGATATGGGCTCCGGATAACGACGGGCGGGTGATCGATATCCGGACGGTGGAACGATTCGCGCGTTGCTCCACCAATCCGGACACTTACCCCCGCTCAAACCCCCCGGCAGCCCCTCTGGAACACCCATGGGTTCCACTGTCGACGGCCCGGCACGTGAGAAACGTCACGCGTTCAAGGATCCGCGGCGAGGCCGGAATTCAGTCAGCGCATTCGTCACGGAAAATGAGCGGGCCGCTGCCCTCGGTTCTGAGGGGCATTCTCCGGGACACGCTCAGTGCACGACTCCGCGGCTTTCCGTGATGAGCGTACGGAGAAATGGCAGATCGACTTCTTCCAGCGAGGGCACGACCGTACGGCCGGCGGCCGGCGGGATCGGCGTCACCGAGGGCACCGCGACGACCGGGCAGCCCGCGGCCTCACCTGCGGTCACACCGGTCAGCGTGTCCTCGATGACCGCGCAGCACGCCGGGTCGGCCCCCAGGCGCGCGGCGGCCGTCAGGTACGGGTCCGGGTGCGGTTTGGTGCGCTCCAGGTCGTCGCCCGCCAGGGTCAGCCGGAAGTTCTCCGGGCCCAGGGAGTGCAGCATCTGGTCGACGATGGCGCGGTGCGAGGCCGAGACCAGCGCGGTCGGCACCTCGTGGGCGGCGAGCTCCGCCAGCAGCCTGCGGGCGCCCGGCATCAGGGGGACGCCGCGCCCGATCCGGGCCAGGAAGGCGGCGTTGAGCAGCACGCTGAGCTCGGTCAGGCTGATGTCGACGCCGGTGGCCTGAATCAGATACCCGGCGCTGCGGGTCATCGGGCCGCCGACCACGACCTCGCGGTGGCCGTCGTCGAGGATGTGGCCGAGCTCGGCAAAGACTTCCGCCTCCGCCTCCCACCAGAATCCCTCGGTGTCGACGAGCGTGCCGTCCAGATCGAGGAATACGGCTTGGAGGGTCGCGGCTTCGGCCGTTCGGGTGCCGACTGCGGGGATGCTGCTGGTCATCCATCCACCTCCGTTGCGACGTCCCCGAAGGGACGAAAGGGCCGGTCGCCATCCCCGGCTGGGGAAACGACCGGCCACTACCGGACCGATAAGTGTACGACGGTACGGGCCGGAATGCGTGGTGACGGAGGTCAGAGCCGTTCCGGAGGGTTTCCGGAGCGGCTCTGATCCGCTCACGCCGGATCACCGGGCGTCACGACGCCCCGTGGTGCTCCCGGGCCTCCCGGTTCGCTTCGGGTTCGCGCCGGGTTCGCCCCGCTACCGGGCGTTGAAGTACTTCGCCTCCGGGTGGTGGATGACGATGGCGTCGGTGGACTGCTCGGGGTGCAGCTGGAACTCCTCGGAGAGCTCGACGCCGATCCGCTCCGGCTGCAGCAGGTCGGCGATCTTGGCGCGGTCCTCCAGGTCGGGGCAGGCGCCGTAGCCCAGCGAGAAGCGCGCGCCGCGGTACTTGAGCGCGAACATGTCCTCGACGTCGGCCGGGTCCTCGCCCGCGAAGCCCAGCTCGGCGCGGACCCGGGCGTGCCAGTACTCGGCGAGGGCTTCGGCCAACTGGACGGACAGGCCGTGGAGTTCGAGGTAGTCGCGGTAGGAGTTGGCCTCGAAGAGTTCGGCGGTGGCGCCGCCGATCTTGGAGCCGACCGTGACGACCTGGAGGCCGACGACATCCCTCTCGCCGGTCTCCTCGGGGCGGAAGTAGTCGGCCAGGCACAGGCGCCGGCCGCGGCGCTGGCGGGGGAAGGTGAAGCGGGTGCGCTCGGTGCCGTCCTCGTGCAGCAGGATCAGGTCCTCGCCCTTGGACACACACGGGAAGTAGCCGTGCACGACGGCGGCTTCCAGCAGGTTCTCGGTCTGGAGCTTGTCGAGCCAGCCGCGCAGCCGGGGGCGGCCCTCGGTCTCCACCAGCTCCTCGTACGTCGGGCCGTCGCCGGTGCGGGCCTGCTTGAGGCCCCACTGCCCCTTGAAGAGGGCGCCCTCGTCCAGCCAGGACGCATAGTCGGCGAGCTGGATGCCCTTGACGACGCGGGTGCCCCAGAACGGCGGCTCGGGGACCGGGTTGTCGATGGCGACGTCGGAGCGCACCGCGCCCTCGGGCTCCTCGACCTCCAGCACGGCCGTGTCCCGCTTGGGCACCCGGCGCTGCTTGAGTTCGGGGAGGGTGGCGCCGGGCACACCGCGCTTGACGGCGATCAGGGCGTCCATCAGGCGCAGGCCCTCGAACGCGTCGCGGGCGTAGCGGACCTCGCCCTCGTAGATCTCGTGGAGGTCCTGTTCGACATAGGCGCGGGTCAGCGCGGCGCCGCCGAGGATGACGGGGAAGTCGGCCGCCATCTTGCGCTGGTTGAGCTCTTCCAGGTTCTCCTTCATGATCACCGTGGACTTGACCAGCAGGCCGGACATCCCGATGACATCGGCGCGGTGTTCCTCGGCGGCTTCCAGGATCGCCGAGACCGGCTGCTTGATGCCGAGGTTGACCACGTTGTAGCCGTTGTTGGACAGGATGATGTCGACGAGGTTCTTGCCGATGTCATGCACGTCGCCGCGGACGGTGGCCAGCACGATGGTGCCCTTGCCCTCGTCGTCCGACTTCTCCATGTGCGGCTCCAGGTAGGCCACCGCGGTCTTCATGACCTCGGCGGACTGCAGCACGAACGGCAGCTGCATCTGCCCCGAGCCGAACAGCTCACCGACGACCTTCATGCCCTCCAGCAGGGTGTCGTTGACGATGTCGAGGGCCGGACGGTCCTGCAGGGCCTCCTCCAGGTCCGTGTCGAGGCCGTTCTTCTCACCGTCGATGATGCGCCGCTTGAGGCGCTCCTCCAGCGGCAGGGCGAGAAGTTCCTCGGCCCGCCCGGCCTTCATCGACTTGGTGTTGACGCCCTCGAACAGCTCCATCAGCTTCTGCAGCGGGTCGTAGCCCTCGCTGCGCCGGTCGTAGACGAGGTCGAGGGCGGCCTTGACCTGCTCCTCCTCCAGCCGCGCGATCGGCAGGATCTTGCTCGCGTGCACGATCGCGGAGTCCAGGCCGGCCTTGACGCACTCGTGCAGGAACACGGAGTTGAGGACGATGCGCGCGGCCGGGTTCAGGCCGAAGGAGATGTTCGACAGACCGAGCGTGGTCTGGACGTCCGGATGGCGCTTCTTCAGCTCGCGGATCGCCTCGATGGTGGCGATGCCGTCACCCCGGGACTCCTCCTGGCCGGTGCAGATGGTGAAGGTCAGGCAGTCGATGAGGATGTCCGACTCGTGGATTCCCCAGTTGCCCGTCAGGTCCTCGATCAGCCGCTCGGCGATGGCGACCTTGTGCTCGGCGGTGCGGGCCTGCCCCTCTTCGTCGATGGTCAGCGCGATCAGCGCCGCGCCGTGCTCGGCGGCCAGCGCGGTGACCTTCGCGAAGCGCGACTCGGGTCCGTCGCCGTCCTCGTAGTTG
Organism: Streptomyces sp. NPDC048516; assembly: GCF_043199875.1. Taxonomy (NCBI): domain Bacteria; kingdom Bacillati; phylum Actinomycetota; class Actinomycetes; order Kitasatosporales; family Streptomycetaceae; genus Streptomyces; species Streptomyces sp. NPDC048516. The sequence goes on from NZ_JBICWS010000011.1 coordinate 107,625, forward strand.
ACGGAGTTGAGGACCGCGCGGCCGCCGAGCTTCTCCAACCCGGCCTGGAGGACGTTCAGTTCCGTGGAGTCCAGCACGATGGGGAGGGTGGAGGCGGTGGCGAACCGGCCGGCCAGCTCCTCCATGTCCGCGACGCCGTCGCGGCCCACGTAGTCGACGCACAGGTCGAGCATGTGCGCGCCCTCACGGATCTGGTCGCGCGCCATCTCCACGCAGTCGTCCCAGCGGCCCTCCAGCATCGCCTCCCGGAACTTCTTCGACCCGTTGGCGTTCGTCCGCTCGCCGATCGCCAGATACGAGGTGTCCTGGCGGAACGGCACCGTCTGGTACAGCGAGGCGGCGCCCGGCTCGGGGCGCGGCTCACGGGCGGTGGGGGCGGTGCCGCGGACCCGCTCGACGACCTGCCGCAGATGCTCCGGCGTCGTACCGCAGCAGCCGCCGACCAGGGAGAGGCCGTACTCGGCGACGAAGGTCTCCTGGGCGTCGGCCAGCTCCTCGGCCGTCAGCGGATAGTGCGCCCCGTTTTTGCCCAGCACCGGCAGCCCCGCGTTCGGCATGCACGCCAGCGGGACACGGGAGTGCCGGGCCAGGTAGCGCAGGTGCTCGCTCATCTCGGCGGGGCCGGTGGCGCAGTTCAGGCCGATCATGTCGATGCCCAGCGGCTCCAGCGCCGTCAGCGCGGCACCGATCTCCGAACCGAGCAGCATGGTGCCGGTCGTCTCCACGGTCACCGAACAGATCACCGGCAGGTCGGTGCCGGTGGCCTTGAGCGCCCGGCGGGCGCCGAGAATGGCGGCCTTCGTCTGCAGGAGGTCCTGGGTGGTCTCCACCAGCAGGGCGTCCGCGCCGCCGGCGATCATGCCCTCGGCGTTCTGCTGGTAGGCGTCACGCAGCGTGACATACGGGGCGTGGCCCAGCGTCGGCAGCTTGGTGCCGGGCCCCATGGAGCCGAGGACGTAGCGCTGCTGCCCGGTGGAGGCGGTGAACTCGTCGGCCACCTCACGGGCGATCCGCGCACCGGACTCCGACAGCTCGAAAACCCGTTCGGGGATGTCGTACTCCGCGAGCGCGGCGAAATTCGCACCGAAGGTATTGGTCTCCACGCAGTCGACACCGACCGCGAAGTACTCCTCGTGCACCGAGCGCACGATGTCGGGCCGGGTGATGTTGAGGATCTCGTTGCAGCCCTCCAGCTGCTGGAAGTCCTCCATGGACGGATCCTGCGCCTGCAGCATGGTGCCCATCGCGCCGTCCGCGACGACCACCCGCGAGGCCAGGGCCTCACGGAACGATTCGACGCGGGTCGTGCTGATGGGCGATGGCGTGTTCGAGGCCATGGAGATGCTCCCGTGGTTGCGACGGCTGTCGGCTTTGCACCCACCTTCAGAGGGCGCACCCGGCCAGCGTAGCTGCCGGTCCGGTACACGTGTTCCCCGTTCCACGCCGTGGACAGCACTGCTCCGCCCCCCTTCCACCCCCCTGCGCGCACCTTCCGTGATCGTTGGCAGACTCCGTTCGCCCAGCAAAAGGTCGCGGAACGCTGACTCCAGTCGGCATGGACCGATATCGTTCAGCATTGTCGAACCGCACACTTCGGAGGTTGCCCGATGGCACGCACCATCCAGTCGCTGGAGCGCGCCGCAGCGATGCTGCGGCTGCTCGCAGGAGGGGAACGGCGACTGGGGCTCTCCGACATCTCCTCCTCGCTGGGACTGGCCAAGGGCACCGCCCACGGAATCCTGCGCACCCTGCAGCAGGAGGGCTTCGTCGAGCAGGACGTCGCGTCCGGCCGCTACCAGCTGGGCGCGGAGCTGCTGCGGCTGGGCAACAGCTATCTGGACGTGCACGAGCTGCGCGCCCGGGCCCTCGTGTGGACCGACGATCTGGCCCGCTCCAGCGGCGAGGCCGTCTACCTGGGCGTCCTGCACCAGCAGGGGGTGCTGATCGTCCACCACGTCTTCCGCCCGGACGACAGCCGGCAGGTGCTGGAGGTGGGCGCGATGCACCCGCTGCACAGCACCGCGCTGGGCAAGGTGCTGTCGGCGTACGACCCGGTGGCGCACAGCGAGATCGTCGAGGCGGACCGGACGGCGTTCACGCCGCACACGGTGACCGGGCTGGGGGACTTCGAGCGGCTGCTGGACCTGATCCGGGCGCGGGGCTGGGCCGCGGACGTGGAGGAGACCTGGGAGGGCGTGGCGTCGGTGGCCGCGCCGATCCATGACCGGCGGCGCATGCCGGTGGGTGCGGTGGGCGTCACCGGGGCGGTCGAGCGGGTCTGCCAGGAGGGCGATCTGCGGCCGGAAATCATCGCGGCTGTGAGGGATTGCGCACGCGCCGTGTCCCGGGATCTTGGCGCAGGGCGATTCTGACCGTATTCACCCCATAAGTTCACCTAAGTTTTTCGCCACGGAACCCTTGACGGGGTTCTACCGGTGAACAAAACTGCCGTTCGTCGGTCGGCATTGTCGAACACCTAACGGCAATATTCGCTATGGTGGGGCATTGCCGCGGGCCGACCATCGCCCTCTCGGAGGGCGCGGACCACCGGACGGGACCCGGGGTTCGTCTTCCCCTGGACGAAGGACAAAGGAGTCGCGGGTGTCCAGCTCCGACATCTTCATCAGCGAAACCATCGGTACCGCTGTTCTGATCTTGCTCGGCGGTGGCGTCTGCGCCGCCGTCACCTTCAAGCGCTCCAAGGCGTTCAACGCCGGATGGGTCGCTATCGCCTTCGGGTGGGGCTTCGCCGTCCTGACGGGTGCCTACATCGCCGCGAAGTCCGGCGCACACCTCAACCCCGCGGTCACCATCGGTATCGCCATCCAGGGCGGCATCGAGTGGAACCAGGTGCCGGTCTACTTCGGCGGCGAGATGCTCGGCGCCATGATCGGCGCGGTGCTGGTGTGGATCACCTACTACGGGCAGTTCCAGGCCCATCTGAGCGATCCCGAGGTGCTGGCCGACCACACCGGCGAGGAGGGACTGGTCGACCAGTCCACCGCCCCGTCGGCCGGACCGGTCCTCGGCATCTTCTCCACCGGCCCGGAGATCCGGAACGCGGTGCAGAACCTGGCCACCGAGATCATCGCCACCACCGTGCTCGTGCTGTCGATCCTCACGCTCGGTCTGAGCGACAACGGGAAGGGCGTCGGCGTCATCGGCACCCTGCTGGTCGCGCTGGTCGTCACCGGCATCGGCCTGTCGCTCGGCGGTCCGACCGGGTACGCCATCAACCCGGTCCGCGACCTCGGCCCGCGCATCGTGCACGCGCTTCTGCCGCTGCGGAACAAGGGCGGTTCAGACTGGGGCTACGCCTGGGTCCCGGTCGTCGGCCCGCTCATCGGCGGAGCCCTCGCCGGTGGTATCTACCAGGTGGCGTTCGCCTGAGCCGCCTGACCGCCCCGACTCCGCCCGCACCGATTTCTTGGAGCACACCATGAGCGACACCCCCAGCACCGCCTCGCACGGCCACGGCCCGTTCATCGCGGCCATCGACCAGGGCACCACGTCCAGCCGCTGCATCGTCTTCGACAAGGACGGCCGGATCGTCTCGGTCGACCAGAAGGAGCACGAGCAGATCTTCCCGAAGCCGGGCTGGGTCGAGCACGACGCCACCGAGATCTGGAACAACGTCCAGCAGGTCGTCGACAGCGCCGTCCACAAGGCCGGGCTCACCGCCGCCGACGTCAAGGCGATCGGTATCACCAACCAGCGCGAGACCACCCTCCTGTGGGACCGCACCACCGGTGAGCCGGTCCACAACGCCATCGTCTGGCAGGACACCCGCACCGACGCGCTCTGCAAGGAGCTCGGCCGCAACGTCGGCCAGGACCGCTTCCGCCGCGAGACCGGCCTGCCGCTGGCCTCGTACTTCGCCGGCCCGAAGATCCGCTGGCTGCTCGACAACGTCGAGGGCCTGCGCGAGCGCGCCGAGCGCGGCGACATCCTCTTCGGCACCATGGACTCCTGGGTCATCTGGAACCTGACCGGCGGGGTCGACGGCGGCGTGCACGTCACCGACGTCACCAACGCCTCGCGCACCATGCTGATGAACCTCCACCGCCTGGAGTGGGACCCGAAGATCCTCACGTCGATGGAGATCCCGGCGGCCGTCCTGCCGGAGATCAAGTCCTCCGCCGAGGTCTACGGCCGCACCACCAGCGGTGTGCTGGCCGGTGTCCCGGTCGCCTCGGCGCTCGGTGACCAGCAGGCCGCGCTGTTCGGCCAGACCTGCTTCGAGCAGGGCGAGGCCAAGTCCACGTACGGCACCGGCACCTTCATGCTGATGAACACCGGCCACGAGCCGGTGAACTCCTACAACGGCCTGCTGACCACGGTCGGCTACCGCATCGGCGACCAGCAGCCGGTCTACGCCCTGGAAGGCTCCATCGCCGTCACCGGCTCGCTCGTCCAGTGGATGCGCGACCAGATGGGCCTGATCAACAGCGCGGCCGAGATCGAGACCCTGGCCAGCACGGTCGAGGACAACGGCGGCGCGTACTTCGTGCCGGCCTTCTCCGGCCTGTTCGCCCCCTACTGGCGCTCGGACGCGCGCGGCGTCATCGCGGGCCTGACCCGCTACGTCACCAAGGCGCACATCGCGCGCGCCGTGCTCGAGGCCACCGCCTGGCAGACCCGCGAGATCACCGACGCCATGACCAAGGACTCGGGCGTCGAGCTGACCGCACTCAAGGTCGACGGCGGTATGACCTCCAACAACCTGCTGATGCAGACCATCTCGGACTTCCTGGACGCCCCCGTGGTGCGCCCGATGGTCGCCGAGACGACCTGCCTCGGCGCTGCCTATGCGGCCGGACTGGCCGTCGGCTTCTGGTCCAGCACCGACGAGCTGCGCGCCAACTGGCGCCGGGCCGCCGAGTGGACCCCCCGGATGGATGCGGCCACCCGTGACCGCGAGTACAAGAGCTGGCTCAAGGCTGTGGAACGTTCCATGGGCTGGCTCGATGACAGCACTGTCGAGGAGTAAAAATGAGCACCCTGCAGAGCGCCCCGGCACTCGGGACGCACCCGGCCAATGGTTCGCACGCGAGCCGCGCCGAGACTCGGGAGCAGCTTTCCAAGGCGACGTACGACCTCCTGGTGATCGGCGGCGGCATCCTGGGCATCTCCACCGCCTGGCACGCCGCACAGGCCGGACTGCGGGTTGCCCTGGTGGATGCCGGTGACTTCGCCGGCGCCACCTCCTCCGCCTCCTCCAAGCTGCTCCACGGCGGTCTGCGCTACCTGCAGACCGGCGCGGTCAAGCTGGTGGCGGAGAACCACTTCGAGCGGCGTGCGGTGTCCCGCCAGGTGGCACCGCACCTCGCCAACCCCCTGACCTTCTACCTCCCCGTCTACAAGGGCGGTCCGCACGGCGCGGCCAAGCTGGGCGCGGGCGTCTTCGCCTACTCCGCGCTGTCCGCGTTCGGCGACGGCGTCGGCCACGTCATATCCCCGGCCAAGGCGCAGCGCGACGTGCCGGAGCTGCGGACGGACAACCTCAAGGCCGTGGCCGTGTACGGCGACGACCAGATGAACGACTCCCGGATGGCCCTGATGACCGTCCGTGCGGCGGTCGAGGCCGGCGCCACGGTCCTCAACCACGCCGAGGTCACCGGCCTGCGCTTCACCCAGGGCCGGGTCACCGGTGCGGAGCTCAAGGACCGGATGGAGGGCGAGGAGTTCGGCGTCAACGCCCGCCTGGTGCTCAACGCCACCGGCCCGTGGGTGGACCACCTGCGCAAGATGGAGGACGCGAACGCGGCTCCCTCCATCCGGCTGTCGAAGGGTGCGCACCTGGTCCTCAAGCGGACCGCGCCCTGGAAGGCCGCGCTGGCCACCCCGATCGACAAGTACCGCATCACCTTCGCCCTCCCCTGGGAGGACATGCTGCTGCTGGGCACCACGGACGAGGAGTTCGAGGGCGACCCGGCGGATGTCGCGGTCACCGAGAAGGACACCGCCCAGATTTTGGACGAGGCGGCCTTCTCCGTCCGCGACCAGCAGCTGTCCCGCGATCTGATCACCTACTCCTTCGCGGGTCTGCGGGTGCTGCCCGGCGGCCCCGGCGACACCTCCAAGGCCAAGCGCGAGACGGTGGTGACCGAGGGCAGCGGCGGCATGCTGTCGGTGGCCGGCGGCAAGTGGACGACCTTCCGGCACATCGGCCGTACGGTCATGAACAAGCTCGCCGCGCTGCCCGGCCACCCGCTGGCCGAGGACATGGAGCCGATCGCGCACCTGCCGAAGAAGCTCCCGCTGCCCGGTATCGCCAACCCGAACGCGGTGGCGCACCGGCTGCTCGTCGACGGCGGCACGCCCGGTCCGCGGATGGCGCCGGAGACCGCCCGGCACCTCGCCACCCACTACGGCTCGCTGTCCTTCGACATCGCCCGGCTCGCGAACGAGAACCCGGCGCTGGCCGAGCGCATCCACCCGGACGCGCCGGAGATCTGGGCCCAGGTCGCCTACGCCCGGGACAACGAGTGGGCCGAGACGGTCGACGATGTGCTGCGCCGTCGCACCACGCTGATGATCCGCGGTCTGGACACGGAGGACGTGCGGACCAAGGTCAAGGACATGCTGGCCGGCTGACGGCGGCACCCGGCCGCCGCGGACGGCGGCCACGTGGCTGACGGCGCCTCACGGTGACGTACGGCGCACGACGGAGGGGGCGGTTCACGGGGCCGCCCCCTCCGTCGTACCCATGGACAGCGCGGCGTACGGGGGCGGACGGGGGCGGTGTGCGGGGCCATAATGAGCCCAGACATCGGATGTCTGTGACGGCATCCGGGTGGCGGTATCCGGGCGGGTGCGAGCGGGGAGGTCGGCATGGCGGTCACCGACGAGGCCATCGAGAAGATCAAAGGCATGATCGTCTCCGGCGCGCTGCGGCCGGGGGACCGGCTGCCGAAGGAGAGCGAGCTGGCGGCCGAGCTCGGCCTGTCCCGCAACTCGCTGCGCGAGGCGGTCCGCGCGCTCTCCCTCATCCGCATCCTGGATGTGCGCCAGGGCGACGGCACGTATGTCACCAGCCTCGATCCGCAACTCCTGCTGGAGGCCATGAGCTTCGTGGTGGACTTCCACCGCGACGACACCGTGCTGGAGTTCCTTGCCGTCCGCCGGATCCTGGAGCCGGCCGCCACCGCCATGGCGGCCGGCCGGATAGGCCTGGAGGAACTGAACGCCCTGGAAGCCCAGTTGAACGCCCTGGGGCCGAGTCCTTCGGTGGAGGATCTGGTCGCCTCTGACCTGGAGTTCCACCGCCAGATCGTCGCGGCGTCCGGCAACTCCGTGCTCTGCTCACTGCTGGACGGGCTGTCCGGGCCGACCACCCGGGCCAGGATCTGGCGGGGGTTGACGCAGAAGGACGCGGTGACCCGCACCCTCACCGAGCACCGCGCGATCCTCGGCGCGCTGCGCGACCGGGACGCGGAGGCGGCACGGGCGTGGGCGACGGTGCATATCGCCAGTGTGGAGCAGTGGTTGCGCGCGTCGCTGTGAGGCGCGTTGCCGCCCTCCCACTCGTTGCTCCGGCGCTCGCGGTCAGGCCGCGAAGCCTCCGTCCACCGCGATCGAGGCGCCCGTGATGTACCGCCCGCCCTCGCCCGCCAGATGGGCCACGGTCGCCGCGACGTCCCAGGCCCGGCCGTACGCCCCCAGGGCGGTGAGCCCGGCCTGCATCGTCGCGCTCTCGCCGTCGGCCGGGTTCATGTCGGTATCGATGGGGCCCGGGGTGATGAGGTTGGCGGTGATGCCGCGCGGCCCCAGTTCCTTGGCCAGGGTCCGGGTCAGGCCGGAGAGGGCGGCCTTGCTGGTGGCGTAGAAGGTGCCGCCGGGGAAGGCCACCCGCTCGGTCATGCAACTGCCGATGGAGATGATCCGGCCGCCCTCGGCCAGATGGGCGGCCGCGGCCTGCGCCGCCAGGAACGGGGCCCGGACATTGGTCCGCAGCACCCGGTCGACATCGTCCAGGGAGATCCCCTCGAAGGGGCCCAGCACGCCGATGCCCGCGTTGTTCACCAGGATGTCCAGCCGCCCGAACCGTTCGACGGTGCCGGCCACCGAGGCCCGCACCGCCTCCGCGTCACCACTGTCGGCCCGTACCGCCCAGGCCTGCCCGCCGCCCCGCTCGATCTCCCTGACGACCTGGCCGGCCTTGTCCTGCCGGCTCTGGTAGGTCAGGGCCACCGCCGCGCCGTCGGCGGCCAGCCGCAGCGCCGTTGCCTCCCCGATGCCCCGGCTGCCGCCGGTCACCAGGGCCACTTTGCCGGTGAGCGGCCGGGGGCCGTTCGCCGCCGCGGTCCCCGCCGTCGCCGTCACAGCCGCCATCACGGTCGCCGTCGTCGCGGTCGCCGTCATCGTCATCACCTTCGCATCGAGTCGTCCGTCATCGGCCATAGCCGTCCGCAGCCGTCCGCAGTCCCACGGAGGGGTCCGCGATCCTGCGGAGCGGTCCGCGGTCCCGCGGAGCCGGCCGCATTCCGCACCCGGTACACCGCTCTGCCGGTGTTCTCCGTGGTGCGACTCGATCCTCCGGCGAGACGGAATCCGAAGCTGGCGGAATCCGGACGCCACATCAGCGGCCCTGCGACTCCTGCGGGGCCGCTGCCGCCTGCGGGGCCGGTGACTCCTGCGTGGACGGGGGTTCCTGCGTGGACGGGGGTTGCTGCGTGGACGGTGACTCCTGCCCGGCCGGCGTCCCGACGCCGTACACCCGCCCCGCCGTTCCCCCGAAGACGTCCGACCGTTCCGCCGGGCCGAGGTGGGCCGTCGCCGACTCCGCGAGCGCCACGACGTCTTCGTAGCCGGCCGCCAGCGTGCACACCGGCCAGTCGGAGCCGAACATCACCCGGTTCGGACCGAAGGCCTCCAGGACGTGCCGGGCATAGGGCAGGATCTGCTGCGGCCGCCAGGCGTCCCAGTCGGCCTCGGTGACCAGCCCGGACAGTTTGCAGCTGACGTTCGGCAGCCCGGCGAGCGCGGTGAGGGCGCCGGCCCAGGGCTGCCAGTCCCCCGCCGCGACCGCCGGTTTGGCGGCGTGGTCCAGGACGAAGGACAGCTGGGGCACGGCGCGTACGGCGGCGTGCGCGGCGGGCAGTTCGCGCGGGGTGACCAGCAGGTCGTAGACCAGCCCGGCGTCGGCGACGATGCCCAGGCCCCGGAGCACGTCCGGGCGGCGGAGCCAGTCGGGGTCCGGTTCGTCCTGCACCTGGTGCCGGATGCCCACCAGTCCGGCGGGCAGCGCCGCGAGCACCCGGTCGAGTGCCGGGTCACGGAGGTCGGCCCAGCCGACGACACCGGTGACCGGCCCCTCCCCCGCCGCGAGGGTGAGCAGTTCGGCGGTCTCCTCGTACGAGGACGACGACTGGACGAGGACCGTGCCGTCGAGGCCGTGCGCGGCCAGATGCGGGGTGAGGTCGCTCAGCGCGTAACCGCGGCGGATCGGATCGGCCCACGGCCCGTCCATCCATGGCTGCTCGCGCCGGGTCGGATCCCACAGGTGGTGATGGGCGTCGATACGCATCAGGGGCGCGCTCCGGGGTCGGGTTCGTCGGGCTCGGGGGTCGTCGGGCTCGGGGGTCGTCGGGCTCGGGGGTCGTCGGGCTCGGGTCCTCAGCCTCGGTGTCCTCAGCCTCGGTGTCCTCGGCGTCGGGCTCAGCCGTGCAAAGGCAGCGGCAGATCGGCGTCGAGCAGGCCGCGGGCGACGAGCGTATGCCACAGCTCGTCCGGGATGTGACGGGTGAACAGCGCGGCATTCTCGGCCATCTCCTCGGGCCCGGCGGCACCGACGACGGCGGAGGCGACAGTACGGTGCCCGAAGGGGAACCGGAGCGCGGCGGCCTTGAGGGGGATATCGAACTGCGCGCAGACAGCGGCGAGTTGACGCGCCCGGTCGAGGACGGCGGGTGGCGCGGGCGCGTAGTTGTAGGGCGCGCCGGGTGACGGGTCGGCCAGCAGACCGGAGTTGTAGACGCCGCCGACGACCACGGAGGTGCCGCGGCGCTCGCACACCGGCAGCAGATCGTCGAAGGCGGTGCGCTCCAGCAGGGTCCAGCGTCCGGCGCAGAGCACCACGTCCACGTCCAGGTCGGCGACCAGACGGGCCAGCAGACCGCTGTGGTTCATGCCGAAGCCGATGGCACGCACCGTGCGCTCGGCGCGCAGCTCGGCAAGGGCCGGGTAGCCGGTCTCGTACACCTCCCGCAACTGCTCCTCCACGTCGTGGAGGTAGACGATGTCGACGGCGTCCACGCCGAGCCGCTGCAGGGACGCGTCCAGCGTGGCGCGGATCCCGTCGCGGGAGAGGTCCCGTACCCGGGCCCGGGCGGGGGTGTCCACAAAGCCTTCGCCGGCTGCCCGCTCCCCCGGCGCGAGCGGCCGCAGCCGGCGGCCGACCTTGGTGGAGAGGGTGTAGGCGGCGCGGTCGCGGCCGCGCAGCGCCCGGCCGAGGCGTTCCTCGGACAGGCCCACGCCGTAGTGCGGGGCGGTGTCGAAGTAGCCGGCGCCGGCGGCGAGGGCGGTGTGGACGACGCGCTGCGCCTGCTCCTCGGGGATGGCGCGGTAGAGGTTGCCGAGCGGTGCGCAGCCCAGCCCCAGGGGCGGGACGGTGACACCGGTTCCTCCCAGCTTCCTCGGTCCCTGCGGGGGACAGTGCATGGCGGGCCTCAGTCCTGCTTCTCGCCGCTGGTGAACCGGGAGATGACCAGCGCGATGATGATGATCATGCCGTTGAGGAACTGGGTCCACAGCGGTGGCACGCCGCCCAGGGTCATCACATTGATGACGAGCTGGAGCGTGAGGACGCCGGTGAGCGCGCCGAAGAGGGTGCCCCGGCCGCCCTTGAGGCTGATGCCGCCGATCACCGCCGCGGCGAAGACCTGGAAGATCCAGCCGTTGCCCTGGCTCGCGGAGACCGCGCCGTAGTGGCCGGTGTAGAGGATGCCCGCGAAGGCGGCGAGCAGGCCGCCGACGGCCAGCACGATCCAGGTGAGGCGGTCCACCCGGATACCGGCCGCCCGGGCCGCCTCCGGATTGCCGCCGATGGCGTACAGCGCCCGCCCGTGCCGCAGGTAGCCGAGGGCCGCGCCGCCGAGCGCGAAGAGGGCGAGGCAGATCCAGACGGCGGCCGGGACGCCCAGCCAGTCGGCCTGCCCCAAGTAGGCGAAGGACTCCGGGACATTGCCGATGGACCGGCCCTCCGAGAGGCCCACCTGCAGACCGCGGAGCATGGTGAGCATGCCGAGGGTGGCGATGAATCCGTTGACCCGCAGGGTGAGGATGAGGAAGCCGTTGGCGGCGCCGATCGCCGCGCCCACGGCCAGGCACAGCGGGATCGCGGCCTGGGCGGGGAAGAGTTCCAGCCCGGCGAAGCGGCCGCCGTGTGCGGGCATCACCAGCCACAGGGCGACCACCGGTGCCAGGCCGATGGTGGACTCCAGCGACAGGTCCATCCGCCCGCTGATGAGGATGACCGCCTCGCCGAGCACCAGCAGGCCCAGCTCCGTGGACTGCTGGATGACGCCGACGAGGTTGTCCCGGGTGAGGAACGCGGGCGACACGATGAAGCCGATGACGCCCAGCACGAAGATCACCGGCACCAGGGAGAAATCCCGCCAGCGGGCCGGATCGATCCGGGGCCGCCGGCGCGGCGGGCGCTCCGCCACGTCGGTGGCCGGCGGCGATACGGTCTCGGTCATGGCGCGGTCCCTTCCGTTCTTTGCGCTTCTTCCGTTCCCTGCGTTCCATCCGCTGCCCGCGTTCCTGCCGCTCCCCGCGTGGTGCGGGCCTCCGGCGCGGGATCGCGGACCGGGCCGGACGGGCCGGACGGGCCGGACGGGCCGGACGGGCCGGACGGGCCGGACGGGCCGGACGGGCCGGGCCCGGCGTCCTCGCCGGCGCCGGCCGCCATGCCCTCCATCGCGGCGACGAGTTCGTGATCGCGCCAGCCGGCGGCGAATTCGCCGGTCACCCGGCCGTGGAAGAACGCCAGCACCCGGTCGCAGACCCGCAGGTCGTCCAGCTCGTCGGAGACGATCAGGGCGCCGCTGCCACCGTCCGCGACCTCCCGTACGACGCCCAGCAGCGCGTCCTTGGACTTGACGTCGACGCCGTTGGTGGGCCGGACGGCGACCAGCACGGCGGGCTCGCGGGCCAGCGCACGGGCGATCACGACCTTCTGCTGGTTGCCGCCGGAGAGCCCGGACACCGGCTGGCCGGGCCCGGTGGTCCTGATGTCCAGGGCCGCGATCATCCGGCGGGCGAACGCACGGGTCCGGGACGGCAGTACGGTGCCCATCGGCCCGAGCCGGCCGGCGACGGTGAGCGTGGCGTTCTCGGCGACGCTGCGGCCCGGGACGAGCCCTTCGCGGTGCCGGTCCTCGGGCACGTAGCCGATGCCGGCGGCGAGGGCGTGCGGCACGCTGCCGGTACGGACCGGCCGCCCGCACACCGTGATCCGGCCGCCGTCGGGGGCACGCAGCCCCGCCAGCGTCCGGCCGATCGCGGTGCTGCCACTGGCCGTGGCGCCCGCGAGCCCCACCACCTCGCCGGCCCGTACGGTCAGGTCGAGCGGCGCGAAGTGCCCTGCGGCGGCCAGGCCCTGGGTGCGCAGCACCGGCTCCCCGGGCGGGCGCGCGCCCGTCCGCGGCCGCCGCGCGGGGCCCGCCTCCTCGCCCGTCATCGCCGCCACCAGCGCGTCCTTGGCCAGCCCCGGGACGGGCGCGGTCAGCACATGCCGGGCGTCACGGAAGACGGTGACGGTGTCGCACAGCTCGTGGACCTCCTGAAGGTGGTGCGAGATGAACAGGAAGGCCACTCCCCGGGCGCGCAACTCCCGTAGTCTGCCGAAGAGCCGGTCGATGCCGGCGGCGTCCAGCCGGGCGGTGGGCTCATCGAGGATGATCAGCCGGGCACCGAAGGACAGCGCACGGGCGATCTCCACGAACTGCCTTTGCTCGACGCCGAGTTCCTTGATCCGGGCCGCCGGGTCGACCTCGACGCCGTACTCGGCGAGCAGTTCGCGGGCCCGCTCGCGCAGCGCCCGCCAGCGGATGGTGTGCCCGCCCTGGAAGCGGCCGAGGTAAAGGTTCTCCGCGACGGTCAGCTCCGGCACCGTCATCGACTTCTGGTAGACGCAGGCGGCCCTGCGCTGCCAGGCGGCGGTGTCGCCCCAGCCGGGCGCGGGCGCGCCACCGAAGGTGACCCGGCCGGCGTCCGGGCGTGCCATGCCGGTCAGTACGGACACCAGGGTGGACTTGCCCGCGCCGTTACGGCCGACGAGGGCGTGCGCCTCTCCGGGGCGTACGGTCAGCCGGGCGCCGTCGAGGGCGACGGTGGGGCCGTAGCGTTTGACGATCCCCTCGGCGTGCACCGCCGCCGCGGCCCCGTGCACCGCCGGCCCGGGCCCGTGCGCCGCCGCTGCGGGCTGTCCGGACACCGCCTCGTCCGCCCCGTCCGCCTCCACCGCCTCGTCCGCCCCGTCCGCCTCCACCACCTCGTCCGCCTCCACCGCTACTTCTTCTTCCCGAGCTGGTTGGCCCACAGTTTCTTGTCGTCGACGGTGTCCTTGGTGACCAGGGGCGCCGGCAGCTGGTCCTCCAGACCGTTCTTGATCTTCACGATGGTCGAGCCGTGGCCGGTGGGGCCCGGGGTGAAGGTCTTGCCCTCCAGGCCGGCCTTGGCGTAGTACAGCGCGTACTTGGCGTAGAGGTCGGCGGGCTGGGAGAGGGTGGCGTCGATCTTTCCGGCCCGGATCGCGTCCAGTTCGTCCGGGATGCCGTCGTTGGAGATGATGGTGATGTGCCCGTCGGAGCCGGCCGGCCGCAGGAGTTTCTTCTGTTGCAGGAGGGCGAGCGTCGGCTGCAGGAAGGCGCCGCCGGCCTGCAGATAGATGCCGTTGACGTCCGGGTGCTGGGCGAGCAGGCTCTGCAGCTTGCCGGAGGCGACCTCGCCCTTCCAGTCGGTGGCCAGCTCATGCACGGTGATCTTCGGGAACTTCTTCTTCATGCACGCCGCGAAGGCCTCGGAGCGGTCCCGCCCGTTGATCGAGCTGAGGTCGCCCTGGAGTTCGGCGACCCGGCCCCTGCCGCCCAGTTTCCTGCCGAGGTAGTCGCAGGACTTCTCGCCGTAGGCGCGGTTGTCGGCACGTACGACCATGTAGACCTTGCCCTCGTCGGGGCGGGTGTCGACGCTCACCACCGGGATCTTCTTCTCCGCCAGGCGCCGCAGCGCGCTGGCGATGGCCCCGGTGTCCTGCGGTGCCATGACGATGGCCTTGGCGCCCTGGTCGGTCAGCGCCTGCACATTGGAGACGACCTTGGCGATGTCGTTCTGCGAGTTGGACAGCGGCAGCGCGGCCGGTCCGCCGTGGTCCAGGTCCCTTTCGAGGTACTGCTGGTAGGAGTTCCAGAAGTCGGTGTCCGTACGGGGCATGTCGATGCCGATCCTGCCGCCCGCGGTGCTGCTTCCGCGGTTGCAGCCGGCGAGCGCGGCGGTGGCGAGCAGCACGGCACATGCCGCCGCGCCGGTCGTACGCAGTCTCATGGGTGGTCCCTCGGTCGTGGTGTGCGGCTGGTGCGGGGCGCTGTACGGGCCGGGGCGGATGCAGGTCGGGGCGGATGCGGGCCGGGGCCGGATACGGGCCGGGGCCGATGACGGTTCTTGGCCGGTCAGGTGGCGGGCCGGCCAGACGGCGGGGCCCGGCCAGACGGCGGGCCCGGTCAGGTGGCGGGCCGCAGCCGCAGCCCCTGCATCCCCCCGTCCACGGCGAGCACCGTCCCGGTGATGCCGGAGGCGGCCGGGGACGCCAAGGAGGCGATGGCGGCGGCCACTTCGTCCGCGGTGACCATCCGGCCCATCGGCTGTCGGGCGTTGAGGGCGGCGCGTTCGGCGGCCGGGTCGTCGGCCCGGTCCAGCAGCCGCCCGACCCACGGAGTGTCGGCGGTGCCCGGATTGACGCAGTTGACGCGGATGCCCTCCCGGAGGTGATCCGCGGCCATCGCGAGGGTCAGCGAGAGGACCGCGCCCTTGCTGGCGCTGTAGAGGGCGCGCTGCGGCAGGCCGGCGGTGGCGGCGATGGAACAGGTGTGGGTGATGGAGACCCGGCCCGGGGCGCCGGCAGCGGTGCGGCGCAGCGCCGGGAGTGCGGCGCGGGCGGTACGCACC
Source organism: Streptomyces sp. NPDC048516 (assembly GCF_043199875.1). NCBI lineage: Bacteria > Bacillati > Actinomycetota > Actinomycetes > Kitasatosporales > Streptomycetaceae > Streptomyces > Streptomyces sp. NPDC048516. The sequence goes on from NZ_JBICWS010000011.1 coordinate 122,793, forward strand.
AGGCCCAGCACGTTCACGTCCAGGACCCGGCCCCACTCCGTGTCGTCGTTGTCCTCGACCGTGCCGACGGCGCCGATGCCGGCGTTGCCGACGAGGGTGTGCAGGGCGCCCAGCTCCCCCACCGCTTCGCCGACGGCGGCACCTACCCCGGCGTCGGAGGTGACATCGGCCGTGACCGGGATCGTCCCGGGGGGCGCGCCGGAGGGGTCCCGGTCCAGGACGGCGACCTTGGCGCCGCGCGCCAGCAGCAGGGCGGCGGTGGCCGCCCCGATGCCGGAGCCGCCGCCGGTGACGAGCGCCGCCATCCCCTGGAAGTCGGCCGGCGGCCGGGCGTGGTGCGGTGCGGAACTCATGCGGAGACCTCCTGTTCGCCGTGCCGGCTGTGCGGAGAGCGACGGGCGCGCCACACCGGCCCGTCGGGGAAGCGGTGGGCGGCGACCGAGGCCGGCTTCATCCGGGCCGAGAAACCGGGCGCGGCCGGGGCGCGGTAGCGGCCGCGCTCGACGACGACGGGATCGCTGAAGTGGTCGTGCAGATGGTCGACGTACTCGATCACCCGGTCCTCCCAACTCCCGGACACCGCCACGTAGTCGAACATCGCCAGATGCTGCACCAGCTCGCACAGCCCGACCCCGCCGGCGTGCGGGCACACCGGCACGCCGTACTTCGCGGCCAGCAGGAGGATCGCCAGGTTCTCGTTGACCCCGGCCACCCGCGCCGCGTCGATCTGGACGAAGTCCACGGCGCCGGCCTGCAGCAGCTGCTTGAAGACCACCCGGTTGGCGACGTGCTCGCCGGTGGCGACCTTCACGGGCTGGCCGGAGCGCACCGCGGCATGCCCCAGGACGTCGTCCGGGCTGGTCGGTTCCTCGATCCAGTGCGGGGCGTACGGCGCGAGCGCGGTCATCCAGCGGACCGCCTCGGCCACGTCCCAGCGCTGGTTGGCGTCGACGGCGATCCGTACGCCGGGGCCGACCGCGTCCCTCGCCAGCCGCATCCGCCGCTTGTCGTCGTCGAGGTCGGCGCCCACCTTCAGCTTGATCTGGCCGAAGCCCTCGGCCACCGCCTTCTTCGCCAGCCGCACCAGCTTGCCGTCGTCGTAGCCGAGCCAGCCGGGCGAGGTGGTGTACGCGGGGTAGCCCTCGGCCTTGAGGCGGGCGGCGCGCTCGGCCCGGCCGGGTGCCGCGGCGCGCAGGATCGCCAGCGCCTCGGCCGGGGTGAGGGCGTCGGAGAGATAGCGGAAGTCGACGAGGGAGACCAGCTCCTCGGGCGTCAGCGCGGCAAGGAACTCCCACACCGGCAGGCCCGCCCGGGCGGCGGCCAGGTCCCAGGCGGCGTTGACCACGGCGCCGGCCGCCATCTGCATCACGCCCTTCTCGGGGCCGAGCCAGCGCAGCTGGGAGTCGTGGGTGAGGTCATGGTGGAGTGCGGCGAGAGCGGCGGCGGTGGCGGGTACGGGGCGGCCGACGACGTACGGGGCGAGGGACCGGATCGCGGCGGCCATGACATCGTTGCCGCGCCCGATGGTGAAGCAGAGGCCGTGGCCCCGCGGTCCGCTGCCGGTGTGCAGCACGACATAGGCGGCGGAGTAGTCGGGGTCCGGGTTCATGGCGTCCGAGCCGTCGAGCTGCTCCGAGGTGGGGAAGCGGACGTCGTGGACCTCGAACCCGGTGACGGTGTCGGCCGCAGCCATGGGCATGCCCCCTGAGATGTTGCGGAAGAACATCGGACCTCTGCCGGTCATCCGATGTATAGACCCGCGCGTCGGGCACCGTCCAGACCGCGTACGGAAGTTGACCGAACGTCCCCCGCAACAGATCGGATGAATCTCGACCACCTCACGCAAAGGGGCTGCGAACCGGCACCACGGACGCCGTAGTCTTGGGAACGCACGTAATGGAACTGCTGCCGGCGGCCGCCCCAGGTGGCCGGACCGGTCGGAAGGAGGCGCTGGGTGATCGAGCTCGAGGGGGTGCCCGAGCTGATCGACCCGGTCATGGTGGCCGCGTTCGAAGGCTGGAACGACGCCGGCGACGCCGCCTCCGCCGCGGTCGCGCATCTGGACCGGGAGTGGAAGGGCGAGGTCTTCGCCGCGCTGGACGCGGAGGACTATTACGACTTCCAGGTGAACCGCCCCACCGTCTTCCTGGACGGCGGCGTACGCAAGATCACCTGGCCGACGACCCGGCTCTCCGTCGTCCGCGTCGGCGACAAGAACGGCAAGGGGCGGACCCGCGATCTCGTCCTGGTCCGCGGTATCGAGCCCAGCATGCGCTGGCGCTCGTTCTGCAACGAAATCCTCGGCTTCGCCCATGAGTTGGGCGTGGAGATGCTGGTGGTCCTGGGCTCGCTGCTCGGCGACACCCCGCACACCCGCCCGGTGCCGGTCAGCGGGGTCACCTCCGACGCGGAACTCGCCGGCCGCCTGGACCTGGAGGAGTCCCGCTACGAGGGCCCGACGGGCATCGTCGGCATCCTCCAGGAAGCCTGCACCCACGCGGGCGTTCCCGCGGTGAGCCTGTGGGCGGCGGTTCCGCACTACGTGTCCCAGCCGCCCAACCCGAAGGCCAGCCTCGCGCTGCTCAACCGCCTGGAAGACCTCCTCGACGTCCGCATCCCGCTCGGTGAGCTGAGCGAGGACGCGCGCGCCTGGCAGCTGGGCGTGGACCAGCTGGCGGCGGAGGACAGCGAGGTGGCCGAGTACGTCCAGTCGCTGGAGGAGGCGCGGGACACCGCGGACCTGCCGGAGGCGTCCGGCGAGGCCATCGCCCGCGAGTTCGAGCGCTATCTGCGCCGCCGTGACCCGCAGGCCCCTCCCGGTGTCGCGACCGAGGGCGGGCTCGCCGAGGGCCGCGACAGCTCCTACCTCCGCGACTCCGCCGGCGGCCGCAGCCGCCCGCCCCGCCCGGTGTCCAAGGAGCCGCGGGAACCCAAGCCCGGCGACGACAGCGGTACGGCGCCAAAGGACACCGGTACGGCGAAGGACACCGGCAAGGGCGACAAGGACTCCGGTGACGCGCCCGACCCGTCGGGAGGCACCTCGGGAGGCACCTCGGGAGGCCCGTCGCAAGGCGCGGACTCCGCCGACTCCACGCGGCCGGAGGACGGCCCGGAGGACGCCGGAAGCTGAGCGCCCTGCGCCGGCCCTCCCGCCGGGGCGGGAGGGCCGGCGCTCGCTGCTCATCCCGAGCAGTGGAAGCGCGCCCCCGCCCAGTCGCCGTGATCGCCGGACTTCTTGCCGTCCGTATCGGTCACCTTGAGGCGTACGTGCCGGACGCCGCCCAGCGGCACGTCCACGGCCACCGGTGCCGAGGCGCCGGTCAGTTTCGGCGAGGTCCACAGCACCTTGCCGTCCCCCTCCACCGAGAACGCGACCTGCCCGTAGTCGGCGATCTCGTCGTCGATCCCGGCGTCCGCGGTGAAGGACGTACAGCGCCCGCCGGTGAAGAACTCCAGGTCCGAGTCGGCGTGCGTCCCGATGCCCTTGGCGTACGTCTTCCCGGCGAGGGTGAGCGGACGGCCGTCCGCCGCCCCCGACTCGCCGTTGCTGCGGTCCCGTTCGGCCGGCCCGTAGCCATTGGTGCCGCTCAGCCACTCCAGATCGCTCGCCCAGGCGTCCTGGGCGGGCGCCTTCGGTACGGCCCGCACCTCGAAGCGGTGCACCGTGGTCCGCACCGCACCGGCCGAGCGGTAGCGGACGGTCGCGGTCACCGTGACCGGGTCCGCGCTCCTGGCGTCCTTCGGCGCGGTGAGCGTCAGCGCGTCACGCAGAGTGGATCCGGCCGCGATCCGCGCATGGCGCACCGGCGCCGAGACGGTCCAGCCCTTGGGCGCGGACAGGGACACCGACACCTCATGTGCCGTACGGGTGCCCGCGGTGAGCGCCGTCCGTACGGCCGTCGGCACGCCCTTGGTCACTTCCTGACCGCCCGGCGTGGCCACCGCGACCGTCGCGCCCGGGGTCCGGCCGCCGACCGCGCTCGCGCCCTTCAGCACCAGGCTGAACGCGCGGCCGGTGGGGCGGGAGGCGGTCTTGATCCGGACGACGCCCGCACGGTCGGCGGGGTCGTGAATCCAGCCCTCGTCCGCCGCCGCGAACGCGCCCGCGGACGGCAGCCGCTTCAGCGGACGGCCGTCCAGGGTGACGCCGTGCGGGGCGTCACCGGTGTGCACGGTGAAGCGGTACGGCCGGGCCGTCTGCTTGCCCCGGAACGAGCCCCGCAGGGCGCCGACGCCGATCCGTACGTCGCCGCCGCCGGAGCGGGGTGCGGCCACCTGCACCCGCTGGGTGGCGCTGCTGCCGTCCCGGTGCGCACGGGTCACCCCGTCGTCCTCGTAGAGGGTGAACGAGGAACGGCCCTGCGGGTAGACGTCCCAGGCGAGCGGCGAGTGTGCCGTCCGGTCCTGGTAGGACCTGATGCCCGGCCACATGGGCACGGCGGCACCGGCCTTGACGAAGAGCGGCAGGGTGTCCAGGGGGGCGCTGTAGCCGTCGACCGTGGCCGGTCCCCGGTAGGTGTGGCCGGTCCAGTAATCGACCCAGGTGCCCTTCGGGAGATAGATGCCGTCGCGGGTGCCGGTGTCCTGGTAGACGGGCGCCACGAGGAAGTCCTGGCCGGTCAGGAACTCGTACTTGGCGGCGTCGGTGGCGGCCTTGGGGTCGTCGGGGTATTCGAGCGACAGCGGGCGCACCGGCCCGACGCCGGTCCGGGTCGCCTCGGCCGCGTAGGAGTACATGTAGGGCAGCAGCGACTCCTTCAGCTTCAGATACTTGCGGTTGACGGAGGTGTAGGGCTCGCCCTGGCGATAGGGCTGCTTGTCACTGGCCGCCCAGCCGTCCATCGTCATCATCGCCGGGAGGAAGGACTTCCACTGCAGGTCGCGGACGTAGGTCCGGGGGCTGCCGCCGAAGATGCCGTCCACATCGCCGGTCGTGTAGGCGAGTCCGGACATCGTCGCGCCCGCGTAGGTGGGTATCTGCCAGCGGATGTAGTCCCAGGTGCCGCTCTGGTCACCGGACCACTGGACCCCGCAGCGCTGTGCGCCCGACCAGCTCTCGGGGGCCCAGGTGAAGCCCCGGGCATCGCTGTTGTCCTCGATGCCCTTGTAGGCGTCCTTGCAGCCGTCCAGGGCGAATTTGTAGCCGTCGCCGACCCAGGCGACATCCAGTTTGGCGATCCGCTGGCCCGCCTTGACCTGGTCGGCGAGCTTGCCGATGCCGTCCTCGGTCCACAGCCCCAGCTTCATCTTCCGCTCGCCGAGGCCCTTGGAGGTCTCGGCCAGGTTCTCGTAGCCGCAGCCGTAGCCGTCGTTGACCAGCATCCAGCCGTTGGGCAGGTCGTGCGCGGTGTAGCCGTCGGCGACCTTCAGGGCGTCCAGGGTGTGCCGCTCCCCCCGGTTCGCGTTGTGCAGATAGCAGTCCGAGTCACCGATCTCCAGGCCGTACAGCGGTGGCAGGAAGGGCTTGCCGGTCAGCGAGGTGTACTGGCCGATGACGTCCTTGGCGCTCGGCCCGGCGAAGTAGTAGGCGTCGAAGCGCCGTTCCTTCGCGCGCGTGGTCACCGGCTCGTCGAAGGCGTACGTATTGGGCGCGTACGTATTGCGGAAGACCCCGTATCCCGCGGACGAGAGGTAGAACGGGACGGAGTTGGGGTGTCCGCCGTCGTCCCAGTGGTAGTCGACGCCGACCTCCACGGTGTGGCCGCGGTGTGAGGTGTTGCCGCGCCCGTTCTGCATTCCGGCGCCGTAGAACTGCTCGTCGCGGCCCCGTGCCAGGGTCTGGGTGGTGGTCGTGTCGTCCCAGCTCAGCCCCTTCGCCTCGGACCACACCAACGAGCCGTCGGCCCGCCGCAGTTCGAAGCGCAGCGGCGCCTTGAAGGCCTTCAGGGTGACCTGTGAGGTGCTGAGTTCGTAGGCGTCCCCGGCGTCCCGCCAGTGGGTGGCGGGCGGTGCGCCCCGGGGCAGCACGATGTCCTTGCCGGTCGGGTCGGTGAAGGTGCCGTCCGGGGCGAGTTCCACGCGGAAGGTCCGGTCACTCACGAAGCTGACGCGTGCCTCGGCCCGGCCCGCGTGCAGATGGTAGACGGGCCCGTCCGCGGCGAAGCCGGTGATGTCACCGACGGTCTGCGCGGGTGCGCGGCCGTCCGCCCGTACGCTGCCCGCCGGCCCCGCGACGGCCGCCGCGAGCCCGAGCAGCGCGGCAACGACCGCCACCCGCAGTCCTGTTGGTTTTCTCATGCCCGCAGCTCTAGTCCGCGTCCGGGCCGCGCCACCATGGACTCTTGGGCCGGGTTGCTGGATTTCTGCGCGCCCGCCGGCCGGCGGGACGGCCCGAGCGGTGACAAGAGGGGCGCCCCCGCCGGTCGGCGAAGGCGCCCCTGAGGACGGGTGCGGCGGGTGGTTACAGGGCCACGCCGAGCAGTGCGTCGACCGCACGGGAGACGAGGCCGGGAGCGCCCTCGTCGCTGCCGCCGGCGGACTCCTGCGCCGCGGCCCAGCGGTCCACGGCCGCGAGGGCCGCCGGGGAGTCGAGGTCGTCGGCCAGTGCCGTACGGATCTCCTCCAGGAGGGCGTCGGCGGACGGGCCGTCGGGACGGGAGACCGCGGCACGCCAGCGCGCCAGCCGCTCCACGGCCTCCTCCAGCACCGCGTCGGTCCACTCCCAGTCGGCGCGGTAGTGGTGCGCCAGCAGCGCCAGGCGGATCGCGGCCGGGTCGGTGCCGTCGCGCCGCACCGCGGAGACGAAGACGAGGTTGCCCTTGGACTTGGACATCTTCTCGCCGTTCAGGGCCACCATCCCGGCGTGCACGTAGGCCTTGGCGAAGGGGTACTCGCCGGTGAGCGCCTGGGCGTGCGAGGCGCCCATCTCGTGGTGCGGGAAGGCGAGGTCGGACCCGCCGCCCTGGACGTCGAAGCCCATGCCGAGGAGGTCCAGGGCGATGGCGACACACTCGATGTGCCAACCGGGCCGGCCGCGGCCCAGCGAGCCGCCGTCCCAGCTCGGCTCGCCGTCACGGGCGGCCATCCACAGCATCGGGTCGATCGGGTTCTTCTTGCCTTCGCGCTCGGGGTCGCCGCCGCGCTCCGCGGACAGCAGCCGCATCGCCTCGGCGTCGAGCCCGGAGACCTCGCCGAAGTGCGGGTCGGCCTCGACGGAGAAGTAGGTGTCGCCGTCCAGCTCGTAGGCCGCGCCGGCGTCGCGCAGCCGCTCCACCAGCGGGACGATGCCGGGTATCGCCTCGACGGCGCCTATGTAGTGGCGGGGCGGCAGCATCCGCAGGGCCGTCATGTCCTCGCGGAAGAGGGCGGTCTCGCGCTCGGCAAGCGCCGTCCAGTCGACGCCGGTGGCAACGGCCCGCTCCAGCAGCGGATCGTCGACATCGGTGACGTTCTGCACGTAGTGAACCTGGCGCTTCGTGTCGAGCCACACGCGCTGAACCAGGTCGAACGCGTTGTAGGTCGCCGCGTGCCCCATGTGGGTGGCGTCGTACGGCGTGATGCCGCACACGTAGATACGGGCGACGGGACCGGGGTCGAGGGTTACCCGTCCGCCGGTCGCGGTGTCGTGGATCCTCAGGTCGCGGCCCTGGCCAGGCAGGGCGGGGACCTCAGAAGCGGGCCATGCATGCATGCCATGAGCCTAACCGGACGGATGTTCCGTCTACGAACGGGATCAGAGGTCTGGCCGGAAAGGCGCTCTTGTGTTCAGCGGCCGAACATGCAAGCGGGCCGGGCGGTGTCCCGCCGCGCCCACGGCGGAATCTCAGACCGGCGGCCAGGGGATGGCGGGCCATTCGCCGCTCGGCTCCGGATGCCGGCCGCTGCGCAGCAGCCCGGCCACCCGCGCCCGCAGCGCCTCGATCTCGTCATCCGTGATCAGTTCGGCCAGTCGGGCGGCGAGCGGACCGGCGTCCTCCAGTGCCTCCTGAAGGCCCCGCAGCACCTCCAGCGCCTCGTCGGTCAGCGGCTCCCCCGCCCACCCCCACAGCAGGGTGCGCAGCTTGTCCTCGGCGTGGAACGTGACGCCGTGGTCGATGGCGAAAAACTCTCCGCCGGCGCCGGGCAGCAGGTGGCCGCCCTTGCGGTCACCGTTGTTGATCACGGCGTCGAGTACCGCGAGCCGCCGCAGCCGTGGATGGTCGGCGTGCACCAGCAGCGCCGTGCGGTCCTCGCCGACCTGCGCGAAACCGACCGCCTTCCAGCCGGGCCCCGGTTCCTCGTCCTCCACCAGGGCCAGCAGCTCGGGCACCTCGTCGCTGCTCTCCGGCGGATCGATCCACTCCTGGACCATGCCGGTGCCGTAGGGGCCGTCGCGCAGCACGGTCACCGGGATGAGGTCCCAGCCGCAGGCACGGGAGATCTCGTACGCGGCGACCTCGCGCTGGGCGAGCGTGCCGTCGGGGAAGTCCCACAGCGGGCGCTCACCGGCGACCGGCTTGTAGACGCAGTCGGCGCTGCGGCCGTCCTGCGCGACCGTGCAGTAGAGCACGGCGTTGGACGCCTCAGGGATGCGGCCGCGTACGGTCAGCTCACCGTCGGTGAACAGGGCGTCCGGCCGGTCCCCGGCGGGTTCCGGCGCGGCCGGCGGCGGCTCCTGGGGTGCGACGGGGCCGGGCAGCGGCGCCGCCTGCCCGGCGGGTTCGACGGGCATGGCACTCAGGCGTCCCGCCGGTATCCGTTCTGGCGCGGGCATACGTGTCCCTCCGGGTCGAGCGGCAGGCTGCACAGCGGGCACGGCGGGCGGCCGGCGTTGACCACTTCGAGCGCCCGCTTGGCGAACGCCCTGGCCATGGTTCCGGTGAGGCGCACCCGCAGCATCGGCGGACCGTTCTCGTCGTCCTGGAGCAGCCGCTCCTCCGCGTCGGCGAGGTCTTCGTCGCTGTCCGCGTCCAGCTCGACCAGGGCCTGTGCCTCGACGATCATCCGCTCGTCCTCGCCGTCCCAGGCGAGCGCCATCGTGCCGACCCGGAACTCTTCCTCGACGGGCGTTTCCAGCGGGGCGGAGTCGGCCAGCTCGGCGGGCGAGACGGCGGGCACCGGGGCGTTGCCTCCGCTGCGCCGCACGACCTCGTCCAGCAGCTCGTCGATCCGCTCGGCGAGTGCCGCGACCTGGGTCTTCTCCAGAGCGACGCTGGTGGTGCGGCCGGAGGCGGTGGCCTGGAGGTAGAAGCTACGGCGGCCAGGCAGCCCGACCGTACCGGCCACGAAGCGGTCCGGCGCGTCGTAGAAGAACACCTGACGGGACAACGTCCTGCTCCGATTGCTCGACTGCGGGGTCACTGCGGTCGCTGCACGTCCTGCGGTCACTGCGCGGATCGCAGGGGCGTGGCGGGCAGCGCCGTCGCACCACCCTACTGCGCCGACTGATCACGCTGCTCCCGCACCACCGCCGACGGCCGCGTCCCGGTCGGCCGCCGCGCTGCCGCCGTCCGCCCGGGGCGCGAGGGAGCCGAAGTCACCGGTGTCCCCGAGCCGTACGAGGTAGGGGCGCAGCCGGGTGTAGCGGATCGCGGTGACCGAACAGGGCTCGACGGAGATCCGCTGGAAGAGGTCGAGGTGCATGCCCAGGGCGTCGGCGACCAGGGATTTGATGAGGTCGCCATGCGAGCACATGACGTAGGCCGCGTCGGGGCCGTGCGCCTCGTCGATGCGGGCGTTCCAGTCGCGCACCGCGTCCACCGCCCTGGCCTGCATCGCGCGCATCGACTCGCCGCCGGGGAAGGCGGCCGCTGAGGGGTGCTGCTGGACGACCTCCATCAGCGGCTCGTCGCTCAGCTCGGCGAGTTTGCGGCCCGACCAGTCGCCGTAGTCGCATTCGCTGATCCGCTCCTCGAGGTGCAGCGTGAGCCACGGCCGGGCCTCCAGCAGCGGCGCCACGGTCTCCCGGCAGCGCTGCAACGGGCTGGAGACGACAGCGGTCAGCGGCACCCGGGACAGCCGTGCGGGCAGCGCGGCGGCCTGGGCGGCGCCGTGCTCGTCGAGGGCGACGCCGGGGGCCCGTCCGGCGAGCACTCCGGCGGTGTTGGCGGTGGAGCGGCCGTGCCGCACCAGGATCAGCGTGGGCATGGGCGCCACCCTACGTTCCCGGTCCGTGTTCCTGGCAGGCGGCGGCGTGACGAGCGAGAATGCCAGGTGTGATCGTGGACTGCGCCATCTACCGGGACGGCCGCCGCGCCGAGTGTGCGACCGACTTCTCCCGCGCTCTGGAGGAGGCGCGGGCCAAGGGTGACGCCTTCCTGTGGCTGGGGATGTACGAGCCGACGGAGCGGGAGTTCGATCTCGTCAGCAGCGAATTCGGGCTGCACCCGCTGGCCGTCGAGGACGCGCTCAAGGCGCATCAGCGGCCCAAGCTGGAGGTCTACGACGACTCCCTGTTCATGGTGCTGAAGCCGGTCACCTACGACGACGAGGCCGCCACGGTGACCACCTCGGAGGTGATGGTCTTCCTGGGCGAGGCGTTCGTGGTCACCGTCCGGCACGGCGAGGCCAGCCCGCTGGCGGCGGTGCGCCGGCGGCTGGAGGAACACCGGGAGATCCTTCGGCACGGCCCCGGCGCGGTGCTCTACGCGGTCTGCGACGCCGTGGTCGACCACTACATCGATGTGGCCGCCGAACTCCAGCTGGATCTGGAGGAGTTGGAGGCGGAGGTGTTCGCGCCGGTGCGCCGGGACACCAAGAACACCGCGGCCGAAATCTATGCGTTCAAGCGCGAGGTGCTGGAGTTCCGGCGGGCGACCGGCCCCCTGGCCGCGCCGATGACCCTCCTGCAGAACCCCGGCGTGCCGTACGTGCACGACCACGCCCGGCCGTTCTTCCGCGACGTCGACGACCACCTCACCCGCGCCAACGAGTCGGTGGAGAGCCTGGACCGGCTGCTCTCGGACATCCTCGCCGCTCATCTGGCGCAGATGGGCGTACGGCAGAACGACGACATGCGCAAGATCTCGGCCTGGGCGGCACTGGCGGCCGTACCGACCCTGATCGCCGGCATCTACGGCATGAACTTCGATGACATGCCGGAGCTGAAGTGGCACCTGGGCTATCCGGCGATCCTGCTGGTGATGGTCGTCATCGAGGTCTCGCTCTACCGGCTGTTCAAACGCCGCGGCTGGCTGTGACGCGGGCGGTCCCGGCGGCCGGGCGCCCGACAGGGCTCAGGCGAACTCCGGGGCGGAGGTGGCCGGGCCGCCCAGCGCGTCCCGGCGCTCGGGCATCCGGAGGCTGACCATCCGCCGCCAGCCGCCCAGCCGCTCATAGCCGTACATCGCCCGGATCCCGGTGATGATCCCGCCGTTTTTCACCTTCGGCCACCGCAGGATGCGGCCCATGTGGTCCATCACGGCCAGGCTGACGTCCCGGTAGATGACGAGCTCGGCATGGGCGCAGTCGTGCAGGATCCGCTGGATGGTCCGGCCGTGGCCGAGGCGGGCCAGCCGCAGCAGCTCCTCGTGGCAGTACGCCAGGTGGTTGTCCTCGTCGTGGGAGATCATCCGGATCGCCTTGCCCACCTCGGGGTGGTCGCCGAAGTACTTCCTGAGCATCACCATCTGGTCGGCGGCACGCTGTTCGGTGACCCGGCTGTGCGCGAGGTAGGTGATGATGTCGAGCTCGGTGAGCGGTTCGTCGCGGCGCAGCTTGTCGTGCGCCAGGCCGATGCCCTGCCTCTCCAGCAGCGCGGTGTAGTCGGTCTCCACGGGGACCGCGGCGGGCGTCAGGCCGCGTTTGCGCAGCAGGGCGTGGAAGATCCGGCCGTGTTTGTCCTCGTCCGCGCCGTGCCGGGTGACCTTGGGCGCCAGCTCGCGCAGCGAGGCGGGCACGAGGGCGGCGATCCGGCCGTTCTCCCAGCCGCCCTGGGCCTCTCCGCTGGCCGCGATGGAGCAGAACAGGCGGTAGGAGTCGTCGTTGTCGACGATCTCCTGGAACAGGCTTCGGGCCGAGATCATCTGCGCCACCTCCGAACGGACACACCCGTAGGAAAAGTCAAAGGGCGTGTTCCGCGGGAGGCAACCGGAGCGGCGGTCCGTACGGCCTTCCGGGCGATATCCGTCCTGGTGGCGGGCGTAACCGGGCACGCTTGACCGCGTTGTGCTGCCTGACGGCCGCGGCGGGGAAGATCCCCCGAGCCCCCGCCACGGCCGCGGGGCCGACCGGCCCGGCGCCGCGCGCGCCGGGCCGTGTGCGCCGGGCCGTGCGACGGCGCCCGGACAGGTTCCGGGACGAGCCTGCCGCCGGCCCGGTGGCCTACGCCAGGCCGGCCCGCTCCAGCGCCTCGGTACCGGCCCGCAGCGAGGCGAGGCGGTCCTCCAGGGTGAAGCCCGCAGGGGCCAGCGTCAGCGTGGTCACTCCGGCCGCCGCGTAGGCCTGCATCCGCTCGGCGATCCGCTCGACGGAGCCGAGCAGCGTGGTCTGGTCGATCAGCTGCTCCGGGATCGCGGCGGCGGCGCCCTCCTTGTCGCCGGACAGGTACTTGCTCTGGATCTCGGCGGCTTCCTTGCCGTACCCCATGCGCTGGGCGAGCTGGTTGTAGAAGTTCTGCTTCGGGCTGCCCATACCGCCGACGTACAGGGCGGTGTACGGACGGAACATGTCGGCCAGCGCGCTGACGTCCTTGTCCGCGCCGACGGCCAGCGGCAGCGTCGGACAGACGTCGAAGCCCTCCATTGTCTTGCCCGCCTTCTCGCGGCCGGCCCGGAGGTGCGAGATCGCGGTCTCCTCCAGGTGATCGGCCGAGGGGAAGATCAGCAGAGCGCCGTCGGCGATCTCACCGGTCTGCTGAAGGTTCTTCGGGCCGATCGCGGCGATGTAGAGCGGGATGTGCTCGCGCTGCGGGTGGACGGTCAGCTTCAGCGGCTTGCCGGGGCCGCCGGGCAGCGGCAGGGTCCAGTGCTCGCCCTCGTAGGACAGCCGCTCGCGGGTCATGGCCTTGCGGACGATGTCCACGTACTCGCGGGTGCGCGCCAGCGGCTTGTCGAACTTGACGCCGTACCAGCCCTCGGACACCTGCGGCCCCGAGACACCGAGCCCCAGGCGGAACCGGCCCCCGGAGAGGGAGTCCAGGGTGGCGGCCGTCATCGCGGTCATCGCGGGCGCACGCGCCGGGATCTGGAAGATCGCCGAACCGACGTCGATCTGCTCGGTCTGGGCCGCGACCCAGGAGAGCACCGTGGCGGCGTCGGAGCCATAGGCCTCCGCGGCCCAGCAGACGGCATAGCCCAGGCGGTCGGCCTCCTGCGCCACCGCGAGATTGTCGGAGTCCATCCCGGCGCCCCAGTAGCCGAGGTTGATGCCAAGCCTCATGCCGCTCCCCTTACCGATCAGTAACGTCGCTGTTCCGGGGACTGTAGCGCGCGCCGCCGCCGGCCGTCATCGGCAGGGTTGTCCACAGGTCCCCTGTTCCCGGCTCCCGGCCAGTAATCTCAAGGCCCATGGAGCAAAGGCACCTCGGCCGTACGGGCCTTCGCGTGTCCCGCCTCGGGCTCGGCACCCTGAACTGGGCCCGCGACACGGACGAGCAGGAAGCCGCCGGCCAGCTCAAGGCGTTCTGGGAGGCCGGCGGCACTCTGGTGGACACCGCCGACATCTATGCCGACGGCGGCGCCGAGTACCTCCTGGGCCGGCTGACGGAAGGGCTCGTTCCGCGCGAGGACCTGGTCATCGCGACCAAGGCCGGCAGCGTCCTGGCGGCGGACCGCCGCGTCGACGGCTCCCGCCGCCATCTCCTCGCCGCCCTGGACGCCTCCCTGGAGCGGCTGGGCACCGAGTACGTCGACCTGTGGCAGCTGCACGCCTTCGATCCGCACACGCCGCTGGAGGAGACCCTGCAGGCCCTCGATCTCGCCGTCACCAGCGGCCGGGCGCGCTATGTGGGGCTGTCGAACTTCTCCGGCTGGCAGCTCGCCAAGGCGGGCACCTGGCAGCTGGCCGCGCCCGGTGTACGCAACCGGCTGGCGAGCACGCAAATGGAGTACTCCCTGCTCCAGCGGGGCGTCGAGCGGGAGGTGCTGCCGGCGGCGCTCGATCTCGGCATGGGACTGCTGCCGTCGTCGCCGCTCGGGCGGGGCGTGCTGACCGGCAAGTACCGCCATGCGACGCCGGCCGACTCGCGGGGCGCCTCCGAGCATCTGGCCCCGTTCGTCGCGCCGTATCTCGACGAGACGGCGGGCCGGGTCGTCGAAGCGGTCACCACCGCCGCCGACGGACTGGCCGTCACCCCGCTCCAGGTCGCGCTCTCCTGGGTGCGCGACCGCCCCGGAGTGACCGCGCCGATCCTGGGCGCCCGCACGGAGCAGCAGCTCAGAGCCGCATTGTCAGTGGAGACCCTTAGTCTTCCTGACGAGATCCGCCGGGCGCTGGACGATGTTTCGGCGCCGGTGCACCACTACCCCGATCACGACTGGAGCACGCTGTGAGTACCGACCGCCTCGCCGGCGAAACCCCGCCCGAGCAGGAGGCCGCGCCCGGGACTGCGGATGCCCAGACACCCGACGACGCCACGGCACCGCAGGGCCCCGCGGCACCGCAGGACCCCACACCACCGGAGGACCCCGCGGCACCGCAGGACCCCGCACCACCGGAGGACCCCGCAGCACCGGCGGACGACGCCACGGCGCCGGGCCCGGACGCGACAGCACCGGAGCGCGCCACAGCGCCGGACACGGACACGCAGAGGGAGGCGGAGGCGGAGGCCGCAGCGGAAACGGCAGCACCGGGCACCGACACGACGGCACCGGGAAGCTCCCCGGCAGGGGCCGCGGACACGACGGCTCCGGTGAGCGAGCCGTCGCCCGCGGCACCCGGCGCCGGGGCGGCGCGGGAGGCCGCGGTGCCCGCGTCGGCCAAGGCGACCGCGGACGCGCTGGCCGCGGCGGTACGCGCGGTGGAGAGCGGCGAGCGCGCGGCCGCTTCGTTCTTCAACGACGCGCCCCGTCCCGCCCCCCGCCCCGCCCAGCCGGCCGCACCCGACGCCCGGCCCCGCGAGGACGGCCCGGAGACCGGCAGCCGCGCCCCGCAGCAGGGCGCACCCTCCGGCCCCGCCCCGGAGGCCGCCCGGCCCGGCACCGCACCCGACGCCGGCGCTCCTGCCGGTCCCCCCGTCACGGACACCGGCGCCATGAACCCGGCCGCCGCACCGGCTCCGCCCGGGCCGGTTCCGGCCCCCCGCCCCGCCGTTGCCGCGGCCCCCGGCATCGAGGGCGTGCGGCAGGTCCTCACGGCGGGCGGCGCGCCCCAGGCGCTGGCGGAGCCCGCCGCTGAGGCGCTGGGCGAGCGGGCGGCCGAGGCGCTGAGCGAGGACCCCTGGCAGTTGCTCGGGGTGCCCGGGGTGCGCCCCGAGCAGGCCGACGGCTTTGCCCGGGCGCTGCTCGGCCCGGCCTGCGGCCCTGGCGACGAGCGGCGCGCCCAGGCGTTGGTCGGCTGGCTGCTGGAACAGGCCGCCCTGGCGGGACACTCCGCCCTGGAGGCCGCCGCGCTGCGCGCCGCACTCGCCCAGCGCTCGGTGCCCGACCCCGACGAGGCCCTGCAGACCGCCATCGCGGACGGCGCGGTGCTGGTCTTCCAGGACGCGATCGAGGAACCGGGCCGGGCACGTCCCACGACGGGTGACGACGAGGACGAAGAGCAGCCGGTCCGCATCCTGCTCGGCCTGGACCGGTTCGCGATGGCCGAGGAGAGCGTCGCCGACGGCCTGGCACGGCTGCTGAACACGTTCGAGGCGGTGGCCGGGCCGGAGCAGGACACCGCGGCGGACGCCGGGGAGCCCGGCGGCTCCGCGGCGGACGCGGAGCCGGCGGACGCCGACCGGAGCACGGCCCCGCAGGGCACCGACGCCCCGGCCTCCGGCGCCGGAGACACCGGTGCGCCCGCCGACGCCGATGACACCGCCACCCCCCGGCCCGTACGCCCCTCCGCCGCCGCCTGGGATGCCGCGGCGGCCGCCGCACCGTCGCCGTCGGCCGCGGAGCTCATCCGCGCGGCCGCCCACAGCGGCCTGGTGGCGCACACCGGTGCCGAGGCGGCCCGCGCGGAGCCCGCCGCGCTGATCGCCGCGGCCCGCTCGCTGGGCCTGCGGGCGTTCGGTGCCACGCACACCGAGAACGGCCGCCGGCGCCTGGCCGCCCACCTCACCGCGAGCACCCCGGAGGCCGCCGACGCGTCCATGGACCCCGGCGCGGCCGCGGTGACCGTGTCCGGCCTGCTGTCCGGCCGGCAGGGTCCGGGCCGCGACGCGGACGGTGCCCTGGCGCTGGATCTGCTGGTCGTGCTGGACGCCCCGCAGCTGGATCTGGAGACCGCCGCGCTGCTCGTCGAGTCGCTGACCGACGGGACCCGCCTGGTGCTCAGCGGCGACCCGGGGGTGCTGTGGTCCGCCGGTCCCGGCCGGCTGTTCGCCGATCTGCTGGCGGCCCGCTTCTGCCCTCAGGTCGCCTCCCGCACCCCGGACTTCGGCCCGATCGGCGAGCTGGTGTCGGGCATCGGCATCGGCGAGCTGAACCAGGTCGAGGCGCCCGGCAAGGAAGTGGTGATCGTGCCGGCGCGGGATGCCGGAGAGGCGGTGCACCGCACCGTCCAGCTGGTCGCCGACTCCGTGCCCCGCGCGCTCGGTGTCCCCGCGGAGCAGACCCAGGTCATCACCGTCGGCCACGGCGGCGCGGCCGGCACCCGCGCGCTGAACGCCGCCCTCAAGGAACGGCTCAATCCCGGCCCCGGCCGGTTCGGCGGTTTCGACCCCGGCGACCGCGTGGCCTACGCCCCGGCACCCGGCCGCACGGTGCCCGGCACGGTCACCGGCGCGGACGCGTCCGGACTGCATCTCGATTGCGACGGCACCGCGGCGGTGGTCCCGCGCGAGCAGGTCGGTGCCGGAGCCGTACGCCACGGCTGGGCGCTCACCGCGCACCAGGCGGCCGGGACGCGCTGGCCCGCCGCGGTGGTCGTCCTGCCCGGGGACGCCGCCCGCGGCCTGACCCGCGCCTGGGTCTACACCGCCTTCAGCCGCGGCGAACGGCATCTGTCGGTCGTTCAGGGCGTCGATCAGGCGCTGCCCCGCGCCGTCGCGGAGGTACCCGTCAAGGAACGCACCACCCGGCTGCGCACCCTGCTGCGGCACAGCGTCCAGAGCACCGAGGAGCCGCCGGCGGCCGGCTGACCGGATCGCGGCGCCCGCTCCCCTCACCGCACGCCCCGCAAGCCGCCGGCCCCCGGGCCGCCGCCGCCCCCGTGGGCCCGGCCGGGGGCCGCGGCCCGGGGCCACCGGGGCCGATTCCGGGGGCGGGCCCGGCCCCGGCGCGGGGGGGCCGGTG
>NZ_JBICWS010000011.1:140096-293187 GCF_043199875.1 Streptomyces sp. NPDC048516
GCGGCCCCCGCCCCCCCCCCCCCCCCCCCCCCCCGCCGCCCCCCCGGCCGCGCCGGCCCCCCCCCCCCCCGGGGCCCCCCCCCGGGGCCCGGCGGCCGGTGCACACGGATCAGGATGCGGTGGCGGGCCAGGACAGCGGCTCGAGGGGCCGGGTGCGGTGGCGGGACGAAGCCCACCGCGCCGGTCTCACCGTCCGCGGTCGGGCGCTTCCAGATCGTCGTCTTCCAGCTCCTCGTCGAAGACCGCGCTGACGTCGAAGCGGCACACCACCCGCTGGGGGTCTGCCTGATCGAACGGTGCCGACAGCCACTCCCCCGGCTCGGCCGGGTCGTCGGCGGCCGCCACCCACAGGGTGGAGTCGCCCTCCTCCAGGCCGAACTCCTTGTGCCGGGAGGCGATCTCGTCCGGTTCGAACTCCCCGAAGAGCACGCCCAGCGCCGCATGCACGCTGGTACCGACGACCGCGGCGGCGTCGGCGCCGCCGGCCGCCTCGTCGGCCGCGTCCGGATCGAGGTCGGCGATGCGCTGGGCCTGATGCAGCAGCCGCTGCGGTTCGGCGACGGTGTAATCGCGCCGGATCAGCACACTCAGCGCACTCGGCCCTTCCGGGCCCGCGTAGGCGGGCAGGGCGTCACTCCCGGGGATCTCGAAGGGGGTGACCTCGTCGTAGGTGTCGTACAGCAGCTCGTCATAGACCTCTGCCGCCGCGGCGAGCTCGTCGAACGCGGCGTAGACGGCCGGATCGTCCTGCCCCGAGCGGCGTTCGACCGCGTCGAGGTGACGGTCCAGCGCGGCTTTGACCGCCTCGGCGGCGGCACGTACCTCGGCAGCGGAAGGCTGCGCAGCATCAGACATAGTGCAGACGCTATCCGTACCGGGGCCGGTCCCGCACAATAGATGCGATGCCGGAATACGAATTCTGCGATGTGTACGTGCCTCGGGGAGTGTCCCGGAAGGCCGCCACTCGCCTGCTGACCGACCATGCCGAGTACGGACACTGGGAGTTGGACCGACTGCGCCTGAACCCGGACGGGAGCCGCAAGGTGCGGCTGCGCCGCCGGATCATCCGCCAGCTCCGCGCCACATGGTGAGCGCCACCGGCGCCTGAGCACGGCAGAGCGGGCCCCGCTGGGCAGGGCCCGCTCCGTGGAGCGCCGGTGCGCTATCTCGTGCTGCTCACCGACGGGCGGCGCGCGCCTTGCGGTAGATCAAGGCGCCCCCGAGCAGCAGCCCGGCGCTGGCCGGAATCGCATAGCCGACCCCTCCGGCACCCGTCTGCGCGAGGTGACCGACGGGCTTGGGAGGCGTCACGATCTGGCTGTGCCCCCCGGTCTGCGGCTTCGTCCCCGGCGTGTGCGGCGACTGCTGGCTGGGCTTGCCCGGCTGATGGGGCTTGCCCGGGTGGTGCGGCTTACCGGGCTGGTGGGGCTTGCCCGGGTGATGCGGCTTACCGGGCTGGTGCGGCTTGCCCGGGTGGTGCGGCCTGCCCGGAGCCGGCGTCGACCCATTGGCGCAGTGGTTGCCGAAGGCCGGGTTCAGCAGCCCGGCCCCCGAGACATTGTTGCCACAGGCGTTCACCGGTACGTCGACCGGAGCCTGGACACTGTTGCCCGACGCGACACCCGGCGAGTTCGAGGCCCCGCCGGCGGCGTTCGCACCGCCCTGGTGGCCACCCTGGTGTCCGCCGACGTGCCGGCCGCCGCCGACGTTGGCGCAGTGGTTGCCGAACGCGGGGTTCAGCAGCCCGACGACATTGGCGGTGTTGCCGCAGGCATTCACCGGTACGTGCACCGGTACCTGAACGTTGTTGCCGGATCCCACGCCGGGCGAGTTCGCCGCGCCTCCGGCGGCTCCCGCGTCGGCCTGTGCATAGCCGGCGGCCATGGCGAGTACGCCACTGGCGGCCGCCATGGTGATCAGGCCCTTTCGTGCGACCTGTCTCATAGGTTGTTCCCCTGCCTAGTGCCTTACAGGAATACGGGCAAGTGAGGATCCTCGGAAAGATCCACCGGCCCGCCGAATACCCAGCGGCTCCGGAATGCATGGTGCGCCTTCCGGAGCCGGACCGAGTCAGCCCCTTACCGGGTGCAAATACAACGCCAAAGGACGCCAGAAGGTCACTTGTTGACGCAGCCCGCGCCGAACGCGGGGTTCAGCAGCCCGATCACGGAGACCGTGTTGCCGCAGGCGTTCACCGGAACGTGTACCGGCACCTGGACGGTGTTGCCGGAGACCACACCAGGAGAGTTCAGGGCAGCACCCTGGGCACCCGAGTCAGCGACGGCCAGGCCCGCACCGGCGAGCACGACACCACCGGCCACTGCCGCAGCGGCGACGACCTTCTTGATCATTATTCCTCCTTGTAGGCAATACGATCCCAGCCGCGGACCGCACTCACTGCAACGAGAAAAATGCTGTTGAAGCTACGAACACATCGGCGCATTCACCCTTTTCAGCGAAGCCGGCGCGAAAGGCAGGTAATCCGCGCCGAATTCAGCTCTGGTCGATGAACCGGTCGAGCACCCGCACCCCGAACTTCAGTCCGTCCACCGGCACTCGCTCGTCCACACCGTGGAACATCCCTGCGAAGTCCAGCTCGGGCGGCAGTTTGAGCGGGGCGAAGCCGAATCCGCGGATCCCCAGATCGTCGAAGGACTTGGCGTCCGTACCGGCGGAGAGCATGTACGGCACGGCGCGCGCGATCGGGTCCTCGGCCTGCAGCGCCGACTGCATCGCCTCGACCAGCGCACCGTCGAAGGTGGTCTCCAGCGCCTTGTCCGCGTGCACGTCCTCCCGCTTCACCCGCGGGCCCAGGATCCGGTCCAGGTCGGCCAGGAACTCCTCCTCGTGGCCCGGCAGGAAACGGCCGTCGACATGAGCGGTGGCCTGCCCCGGGATGACGTTGACCTTGTAGCCGGCGCCCAGCTGCGTCGGGTTGGCGGTGTTCTTGAGCGAGGCCCCGATCAGCTTGGCGATACCACCGAGCTTGGCCAGCGTGGCGTCCATGTTCTCGGGGTCGAGCTCGGTGCCCAGTGCGTCCCCGAGCTGGTCGAGGAAGGAGCGCAGCGTCTTGGTCACGCGCACGGGGAACTCGTGCCGGCCCAACCTGCCGACCGCCTCGGACAGTTCGGTGATCGCATTGTCCTTGTGGATCATCGAACCGTGACCGGCGTTGCCGTCCACCGTCAGCTTCATCCAGTGCATGCCCTTCTGGGCCGTCTCGATGAGGTAGAGCCGCACCCGCTCGTTGACGGTGAAGGAGAAGCCGCCGACCTCGCTGATCGCTTCCGTGACGCCCTCGAAGAGATGCGGGTGGTGGTCGACGAGCCAGCGCGCGCCGTAGGTGCCGCCCGCCTCCTCGTCCGCGAGGAACGCCAGCACGATGTCCCGCGGCGGCTTGCGCCCGGTGCGCAGCCGGTCACGGACGACGGCCAGCGTCATCGCGTCCATGTCCTTCATGTCGACCGCGCCCCGGCCCCAGACGCAGCCGTCGGCGATCTCCCCGGAGAACGGGTGGTGGGTCCAGTCGTCGGCGTTGGCCGGCACCACGTCGGTGTGCCCGTGGATGAGCAGCCCGGGCCGCGAGCGGTCCTCGCCCTCGATCCGGGCGACGGTCGAGGCGCGGCCCTTGTGGGACTCGAAGATCTGCGGCTCCAGGCCGACCTCGGCAAGCTTCTCCGCGACGTATTCGGCGGCGACCCGCTCCCCCGGCCCCGAGTGATCGCCGTAGTTGCTGGTGTCCATCCTGATCAGATCCCGGCACAGGTCGACGACCTCGTCCTCACCGGTCACCGTACGGCCCGACTGCGACCCGCTCATGCCGCCCCCTCGCTTCGCCCGGCCCCGCATTCGCGGGGCACGCACCTCTCCATGGTTCGCTCGCGGAGCTCGCTCATGCCGCCCCCTCGCTTCGCTCGGCCCCGCATTCGCGGGGCTCGCACCTCTCCATGGTTCGCTCGCGGAGCTCGCTCACAGTGCCTCCTCTGGCTTCACGGCCGCGTCGCGCACCCCGGGGAGCACGGCCCACGGCGGGGTCCACTGCCATCCTCCACCCGTCGCCCGCTGTGCCCAAGGCCGCAATACTCCCGACATGCCCTGGTCACAGCCCAGCTTCCGGCCGAATGCAGGGGTGATCGACCACCCTCGAACGTTTGCTATTGTTTTCCTCGTCGGAACGGCCCAGGCCGCACCGGCAGACACCTTGTCCGGGTGGCGGAATGGCAGACGCGCTAGCTTGAGGTGCTAGTGCCCTTTATCGGGCGTGGGGGTTCAAGTCCCCCCTCGGACACTGACGGAGCGGGCGGCATCGCGATGGCGATGCCGCCCGTTCGGTGTTTCCGGGGCAGCGATGCGGGTGGCCGCGACGACCAGCCGGGGTCGGCGTCGAGGCGACCAGGTGGCCGGTGGAGCACCGGTAGCCCTTCGACTGCTCGGCGGTGGTGTGGTCGCGGGTGGGGGCCAGGGTGCCGCCCACGATCAGCACGGTGTCCATACGGAACCGCTGGCGGGGCGGGAGCGCGAGCGTCGGGCACCTCGCGAACGGATGCCCCGTGCGCGGCGGCCGCAGTCACCCCTTCGTGCCGCGGGCCGATCCGCAGGGCGAGAGGCGGGTATTCCCGGAGCTCCTGTGGAGCGGGTGCGGCCCCGGAGGCGTGAAGCGGAGCGGGGCAATCCAATTCCCCTTTTCCCGGCCCGGTATCCGTCTCGGCAAAAGGGAATGCGTCCTAAGATCGCCGGAACTCGACCGGATTCCAGCACGGCTGCCCAGAAGGGTTGATCAGTAGGGGCGCGCATGCTTGACTGGTGAATGAGCAGCCACTCGGGGCCCTCTGTTACCGCCTTGAGCCGGGCGGATATAAGCCTGCGGCATTGATGACTCGATGCGAGCGTTGATACCGGCCGGTTCAGCGGGGATTTCGGGTGCCATGATTCCGGCACTCCGTGGACGGCACGGTGAAGTATCGGGGAATGATGCGGGAGTTGGCGACAGGAGATGCCCTGAGAGACCTCGGGACACGCGCACAGGTTGCGGTTCGAGCCAGGTACAGGAACCATGCACACGCCACTTGACCTGGGAGTTCAGCAGCTCGGGGAATCGGCAATGCATCATATGCCGCTGCGTTAGACCCAAATCATCTCCCCCATCGAGACGTGCGCTCCCTTTTCGATCACCTTGGCCCGTGACGAGGAGAGCAGACCGTTCCGCCTCAATTCATCGGTTCACGGCTTTCAGCAGAACAGAGGAAACGTGAATGGGATATTTCCGTCTGCTTGTCGTCGGGAATGGAATATCGGCGTACGGCAGTTACCTGAATTTGGTGGCCCTGAACGTCTTCATCTACGACGTCACGGGCAGCGCGTTAGCCGCGGGACTCTTCATGGCCGTACGCCTGGCGACCAGCTTCGCGTCGGGCTTTGTGAGCGGCCGGCTCGTCGCGGCTTACGACCGCAAGCGCCTGATGGTCGGCGCCGACCTCTGCCAGGCCATCTCGCTGCTGACCCTGCTGCTCGCCCCTGAGGGGACGCGCGCCACGCTGCTCTACTTCCTCGCCGTGGTCACCGGCGGTTGCTCGACGCTCTCACAAGTGGCTCTGCGCAGCAGCATTCCGGAGATCGTCGGCAGCGAGCACCGGGCACGCGCCAACGGTCTGTTGGTCGTCGGCCGGTCGCTGGCCATGATCGTCGGTTTCGCCTCGTCGGGCGTGGTGGTGGCGCGGTACGGCTACTCCACGGCGTTCGCGCTGGACGCCGTGACCTTCGTGATCTCTGCGACGATCATGTTCCTGCTGCCCGTACAGACCAGGGCAAAGGCGCCGGCAGCAGCCACCGAAGGCGGTGCGGAGCATGCCTCTCCCGCCACGGCGTGGACTGTCCGGATACTGCTGCGGACGGCCCCGCTGCTGATGGTGATGATCGCAGTACGAGCGGTGGACGGGCTGGGCTCCTCTTCCCACAACATTGCCTTACCCCTCTATTCCCACGGCCTGGACCCCGGCCATCCGGCCACCTTCATCAGCCAGTTCTGGGCCACCTGGGCGATCGGCAACATCGTGGCTCAGCAACTGTTCGGCCGGGTCGCCAAGAGGACCGGCCGGACGCCGGGCGAGCAGGCGTTCGCGCTCGGGGCATGTGTGATGTCGGCGGGCTTCATCGTGGTGTTCTGCGGGCTTCCCACCGTGCCGGCCATCACCGCCGCGCTCATCGCGGGGGCCGCCGACGGATTCACCGAGACCGTGTACGTCACGAGGCTGCAAGCCGCCCCTGACGAGCAGCGCGGTCGCCTCTTCGGGCTCTCCGCCTCGGCCGAGAACGCCGGCTTCGGTCTGGGGATGCTCGTCAGCGGGGCGCTGCTGGAGACCTTCTCGCCGCTGCAGGTGGTGGCGTCCTTCCACGGCCTTGCCATCGTCCTGTGCGCGGTCCTGCTCCTGGTGAGCACGCGACGGGCCGGCCCGGCCGCCCGGCGCACGGAGGAACCGGTCAGCCCGGACCTGCCGGCAGCGGCGGAGGGACGCAGCCGATGACGATACGCAACCCCGACCCTCGCATGGCAGTCATCGGCATGGCCTTCCGGCTGCCCGGCGCCGGCACTCCCGAGGAGTTCTGGCGCATCATCCGCGACGGCACGGACCGCATCACCCGGTTCACGGAAGAAGAGCTGGCTGCCGCCGGTATTCCCGCTGAGCAGTACCGGGCGGCGGATTTCGTCGGCGCGTCCGGTGTGGTGGATGACATCGCCGGATTCGACGCCGCGCACTTCGGGATGAGCGCGCGCGAGGCCCAGCTCACCGACCCTCAGCAGCGCATGTTCCTGGAGTGCGCCCAGCACGCCCTGGAGAACGCCGGATACCCGGACGAGCGGGACGGCCACCGTGTGGGTGTCTACGCCAGTACGGGCTACCACCTGTACGGCCTGCAGAACTACCTGCTCAACAACGTGCTGCCCGGCAAGCCCGTCGGTGACTGGATGGCGGGGATGCAGATCACGATCGGCAACTACAGCGATTTCACGGCCACTCGCGTCGCCTACCGGCTCGGTCTCACCGGACCGGCCCTCAACGTGCAGAGCGGGTGTTCGAGTTCCCTGGCCGGAGTGCAACTCGCCGCTCAGTCGCTGCTCATGGGCGACTGCGACATAGCCCTCGCCGGCGCGGCCGCCGTCCATGCGCCGCAAGTACTCGGTTATCGCTACGTCAAGGGCTCGATTCTCTCCAGGTCCGGTTACCTGCGGCCCTTCGACGCCGACGCGGACGGGACGGTCGGCGGTACGGGGGTGGTGGCCGTCGTGCTGAAACGGCTGGCGCGGGCCGTCGCCGATGGCGACACCATCCATGGCGTCATCCGCGGCTGGGGCATCGGCAACGACGGTGCCGGCAAGAAGGCGTTCCCCGCCCCCAGCGCCCAGGGCCAGCGCACCTCCATTCGCCAGGCGCTGGAGCGTGCGGGTGTCGGCGCGGAGACCATGGGCTACCTGGAGACCCACGGCACCGGCACACACAAGGGTGACCCGATCGAATTCGACGGCGCCACCACCGCGTACCGCGAGGACACCGACCGCACCGGCTACTGCGCCCTCGGCTCGGCCAAGGCCAACATCGGCCATCTCGACGCGGCCTCCGGAGTGGCCGGACTGATCAAGACCCTCCTGGTCCTGAAGCACGGCGTCATCCCGCCGATGGCGAACTTCAGCAAGCCCAACCCCGCCCTCGGTCTGGACCGCAGCCCGTTCTACATTCCCCGGACCGCCCGACCGTGGCCGGAGAGCGACACCCCGCGCCGTGCGGGCCTCTCCTCCCTCGGTGTCGGCGGCACCAACGTCCACCTCGTCCTCGAACAGGCCCCCGAGCCCACGCCACGGTCCGGCACCGCCGCTGCGCCGGACGTACTCCTGGTCTCGGGGAGCACCAAGCAGGCCCTGGCCGCCAACGCCGGCGCCTTGCGCGACCGCCTGCGGCAGGAGCCCGGCACACCCCTGGCGGACCTCGTCACCACCACCGCCCTCGGCCGCGTCCACGGCCGGCACCGGCTCGCTGCCCGGGGCGCGACCCCGGTCGCTCTCGCCGACGCCCTCGACGCATGGCTGACCGGCACCCACCCGGCAGCGGTGACGACGGGAACGCCACTGCCACAAGGCTCCGCCCGCGTTGCCTTCCAGTTCGCCGGGCAGGCCGGCCCCTACCCCGGCATGGCCACCGCTCTGTACGAGCGCTTTCCCACCGTACGCAGCGTGCTCGACACCGGTGAGCGCCGTTACCGCGACCTCACCGGCGGCTCCCTGTTCACCGGGCTGCTCGGGAACGGCTCGCCAACGGGCGGGCTGTGGCACACCGACACCGCGCAGCCTGCCCTGTTCGCGCTGCAGTGCGCCCTCGTCCAGCTGTGGCGCGACGCCGGTATCGCTCCGGATTTCGTGGCCGGGCACAGCGTCGGCGAGTACGCGGCGCTCTACGCGGCCGGAGCCCTGTCGCTCGATGACGGTCTTCGCGTCACCGCCATGCGCGGCCGGCTGATGCAGCAGCGCTGTTTGCCCGGTGCGATGACCGCGGTAGCGCTCGACCGGGAGGCTGCCCATGCCCTGGCTGCCGAGGTGCCGGGCCTGGAGCTGTCCGTGACGAACGGGGAGCGGGCAAGGGTGCTCGCCGGGCCCGCCACGGCCGTGGACCGGCTGGACGCCCTGCTCGACGAGCGCGGCATACCGGGCGAGCGGCTGCCCGTGGCGCGCGCCTTCCACACGGCCTTGATGGAGCCCATGCTGGAAGAATTCCGGACGGTCCTCGGCGAGGTGGCCTTCCGGCCGCTGCGCATCCCGTTCGTCAGCGGGCTCGACGGCATGACACGCCCGCCCGGGTGGGCCCCGGACGCCGAATACCTCATCCGGCACACCCGTGAGCCGGTCCGCTTCGACAAGGCACTGCGCGAGATCGGTCGGCACCAGCCCGACGTGCTGCTGGAGATCGGACCGCACACCACCCTCAGCGGCCTGGCACGCCGGGCGCTGCCGAGCGTGCGGTCGTTGCCGTCCATGCGGCGTGGCACCGCGCTAGGCGCGCTCTGGGGCGCGGCGGCCGAGTTGCACTGCGCGGGAGCGGACATCAACTGGCGTGCGCTCCTGGCGGGCTGCGGGGGCCGGAGGATACCGCTGCCCGGATACCGATTCCAGCACAAAGCCCACTGGACAGAGCCGGAGTTGCCGGTCCTGCCCGCCGGAACACCACCGACATATGGAGCCGCAGTGGCACAGCACGAGGCAGTGATCGAGCGCATACGCCGAAGCATCACCGAGTCGACGGCGCGGCACCTCAGCCATGATCCATCGGCCATCACCAGCGAGACCTCCTTCTTCGCCCTCGGCGCTGACTCCTTGCAGATGATCAGCGTGCTGCGCGAACTGGAGCAGGAGCACCAGGTCAAGGTGACGATGCGAGAGCTGTTCGAGGAGACGGGCACGCCGGGCCTGCTGGCGAAGCTCATCGCCGACCGGCTTCCTGGAGCGAAGACGGCGGCGCCGGAGCCCGTGGCGGAGCGGGCCTGGGATCCGGAGCCCGTGACGGAGCGGACCTGGGAGCCGGAGCCCGTGGCGGAGCGGGCCTGGGATCCGGAGCCCGCCGACCGGCGCTCCCCCGCCGTGCAGGAGCCGGTGGCCCCCCACGCCCTGTCCGCTCCGGAGCCCGCGCCCGTCGCCACCGCTGGCGGGTACGCCACTCGCCAGGAGCTGGAAGACCTCGCCCACAAGCTTCACCAGATATCGCAAATACAGCTGCAGATGATGTCCCAGCTCTCCCAGTTGCTCGCGCTCCAGGCTGCTTCGGCGACGCTCGGGGTCAACGGCAAGGCAGCCGAGTGACCGGGCTGAACGGCGTCCGTGCCGCCCTTGACCAGGACCTGGCGGCCATGGCCGAACTCTCGCGGCGCATCGCCGAGCAGATGGGCGCCGGGGCACCCGCCGTGGAGCGACCTGCTGAGCCGCACCGCATGCACGGCCCCCGGGTGACCGTCCCGCGTGCCTCCGGCATGATCCAGGACACCTCCCCGCGTTCCCAGCAGCAGCATCTGGACGACCTCGTACGCCGCTACACCGCCAGGACCCCGACATCGAAAGGGATCGCGCAGCGCTACCGCCGTGTTCTGGCCGACAGCCGTGCCGTCGTCGGCTTCCGCAGCAGCACCAAGGAAATGCTCTACCCCCTTGCGAGCCGCCGGGCGAGCGGGGCGCGGCTGGAGGACGTCGACGGCAACGAGTACGTCGACATCACCATGGGCTTCGGCGTGCTGCTCTTCGGCCACGAGCCGGCCTTCGTCAGCGAGGCTGTCCGTGAGCACCTGTCGCGGGGCATCCAGCTCGGCCCCCGCAACACCGAGACAGGTGAGGCGGCCGAGTTACTGGCCGAGCTGACCGGCCTGGAGCGGGTGGCATTCGCCAACTCCGGTACGGAAGCCAACTCCGCAGCCATCCGCCTGGCCCGCGCGGCCACGGGCCGAGGCAAGATCGTCACCTTCCTGGGCGCGTATCACGGCCATGCCGACAACGTCCTCGGCCGTCCCTCGGGCACAGGGACGGAGCGGGCCACCATGCCCGTCTCCCGCGGTATCCCGCACAGTGCTGTCTCCGATCTGCTGGTGCTCGATTACGGCAGCGACGCAGCCCTGGAGGCGATCGAGCAGCAGGCCGCGGAGATCGCCGTGGTGGTGGTGGAGCCGGTGCAGAGCAGACACCCCTCTTTGCAGCCCGCCGAGTTCGTGCGCAAGCTGCGCGAGCTGACCCGCCGCCACGGCATCGTGCTGATGTTCGACGAGATGCTGACCGGCTTCCGCCCGGCGCCGCGCGGGGCGCAGGAGCTGTACGGCGTCAGCCCGGACCTCGCCACCTACGGAAAGCTGCTCGGCGGCGGCTTCCCCATCGGAGCCATCGCGGGCCGCGCCGACATCATGAACGGCGTCGACGGCGGCTACTGGACGTACGGCGACGGCAGTTACCCGCCCGCTGACACCACTTTCTTCGGCGGTACGTACCTCCAGCACCCGGTCTCGATGGTCGCCGCGCGCGCCGTGCTCACACACCTCAAAGAGCACAGCCCGCGCCTGCAGGAACAGCTCAACGCGCGTACCGCCGAACTGGCCGCCACGCTCAACGGCTTCTTCGAGGCCGAGGAGTTCCCCCTGCGGATGAGCCACTTCGGCTCCCAGTTCCGTTTCGAGCACCACGCCGACATGGAGCTCCTCTACCACCACCTGATGCTGCGCGGTGTGCATGTCTGGGAGTGGCGCAACTTCTTCCTGTCCACCGCCCACTCGGACGGCGATATCGAGTTCATCGCGGATGCCGTGCGGGGCTCGCTGCGCGAGCTGCGGTCGGCGGGCTTCTTCCCGAGCAGCCGGCCCACGGCCCCGAAGACGGTGGTTCCGAAGGCAGTGGTTCCGAAGGCAGTGGTTCCGAAGGCAGTGGTTCCGAAGGCAGTGGTTCCGAAGGCAGTGGTTCCGAAGGCAGTGGTTCCGAGGGCAGTGGTTCCGAGGGCAGTGGCACCGGAGCCGGCCGCACCCACAGCGGCATCCGCCGCGGCGGCCGCCATGCCCCGGAACACCGCTGCGGCCACCGCACCCCGCCCGTCCCCCGCGAGCGGGCCCGCTCCCCGCACCCCCGACTTCAGCGTCTACTTCTTCGGCGACTACCCACAGGACGCCGCCACGCCCCGGCACGGCAAGTACGAACTCCTCATGGAGACGGCCCGCTTCGCCGACCGGCACGGCTTCCACGCGCTGTGGATGCCCGAGCGCCACTTTCACTCCTTCGGCGGCCTCTTCCCCAACCCGGCGGTGCTCGCCGCCGCGCTGTCCCGTGAGACCGAGCGCATCCGGCTCAACGCCGGCTCCGTGGTGCTGCCGCTCCACGACCCGATCCGGGTGGCGGAGGAGTGGTCGATGGTCGACAACCTCTCCGGCGGGCGTATCGGCATCGGCGTTGCCAGCGGCTGGAACGCCCAGGACTTCGTCTTCTTCCCCGACCGCTTCGGCCGGCACAAGGAGGTGATGTACGAACAGGTGGAGCGGGTGCGGGACTTCTGGCGCGGTGCGGCGCTACGGCGCACCACCGGTGACGGCGAGGGCGAGGTGCGGCTCTTCCCCCGGCCCGTGCAGGACGTCCCGCCCATGTACACCGCGGTGGTCGGCAACCCGGAGTCGTACGAGCGCGCCGCCCGCCACGACCTGGGCATCGTCACCAACCTGATGACGCAGAGCGTCGAACAGCTCCAGGAGAACATCACCCGCTACCGCCGCGCCCGCGCCCGGCACGGCCTGGATCCGGACGCCGGCCGGGTGGCCGTCCTGCTGCACACCTACCTCGCGGCAGACCACGGCACCGCGCGGACCGGGGCGTACGAACCGCTGTCCCGCTACATGCGCGCGTCCCTGTCACTGTTCAGCGGCGTCACCAACAGCCTCGGGCACAGCGTCGACCTCGCCGCCCTCAGCGAGGACGACCTGGAAACGGTGTTCCGCCGCGCGTACGGCCGCTACTGCGACCAGCGGGCCCTGATCGGTACGGTGGACAGCGTCGGCCCGGTGGTGGACGCGGTGACCACGGCGGGCGCCGACGAGATCGTCACACTGGTCGACTTCGGTGTCGCGCCGGACGCGCTACGCGCGGGCCTCCCCCACATCGCCGCGTTGCGCCGTCGCTACCTGGAGAACCCGAAGAAGCCCGCTGCCCGGGCAGCCTCCACGCCGACCGCTGCCGCCGCCGGGCCGGCCGCCCCCGCACCCGTGCCTGGTGACGCGCCTGGTGACACTCCTGGTGACGCGCCGCTCTCGCCGGGCCAGGAGCGGATCTGGTTCCTGGAGCGGCTGCTCCCGGGGCGTACCGCCTACAACGAGGTCAAGGCGATCCGCTTCGAGGGCCCGCTCGACGTGCCTGCTCTGCGCGCGGCTCTGCACGGCCTCATCGCCCGCCACGAGGGGCTGCGCACCGTCTTCCGGGAGACGGGAGGTGAGCCGCGGCAGGTGGTGCGGGCATCGGCCCGGCCGGACTTCGAGGTCGTGGACGGCACCAGCGGTCCAAAGGCCGCGGTCCAGGAGGTCCTGGCGGCGGAGAGCGCCCGTCGTTTCGATCTGGCGGCCGGTCCGCTGTTCGTCAGCCGTCTGATCAGAGTCGCTGACGAGGAGCACGTCCTCGTCCTCTCCCTCCACCACATCGTGGTCGACGCGGCCTCCGCCACCGTCCTGGCCCGCGACCTGTCCGCCCTTTACCGCGCCGAACTCGACGGGACTTCCCCCGGTCTGCCGACGATGGCCTGGAGCTACGCCGATCACGCAAGCGAGCAGGCGGCGTCCGCGGACAGCCCCAAGGCCGCCGAGGACCTGGGCTACTGGCTCCATGCGCTCGGCGGTGAGCTGCCCGTATTGGACCTGCCCACCGACCGGCCGCGCCCCGCAACGATGACATCCAACGGCCGGGCGGTCTTCCGCACCCTCGATCCCGGACTCTCCCGGCAGCTACGGGAACTGAGCCGTCAGCACCGGAGCACCCTGTTCATGACCCTGCTCGCCGGGTACGCGGCGATGCTGCACCGGGTCACCGGTCAGGAGGACATCGTCATCGGCGTGCCGGTCTCCGACCGGCCTCAGCGGGCCGAGGACCTGCTCGGATTCTTCGTCAACACCCTTGCGCTGCGCTTCGACCTGTCCGGCGATCCTGGGTTCGGCGGGCTGCTGGACCGTGTGCGTACCGTCGCTCTCGACGCCTACGACCACGCCGGCGTGGCGTTCGAGACGGTGGTCCGCGAGCTCGCCCTGCCACGGGTGGTGGACCGTACTCCGGTGTTCCAGGTGCTCGCCGAGTTCCAGCGCAGCGAACCGTTCCGCTTCGAGCTGCCCGGCATCGCGGCCACGCCCCTGGACGCCGGTCCGGACAAGGCCCTGACGGATCTCACCCTTTACTTCACCGACCAGCCCCAGGGCATCCGCTGCCACCTGGAGTACAACACCGACCTGTTCGATCCGGACACCGTCGAGCGGTTCTTCACCACCTTCCGGGACCTGCTCGCGGCGGCGGTCGACACCCCCGAGGCACCGCTGTCCCGGCTTGCCGCAGCGGCCGCCTGCGGGGAGCCCGTACCGGAGTCCTGGCAGCGCGGCCCCTCCCGTACGTCGCCGGACACCGCTGTGCACGAGCTGGTGGCCCGGCAGGCGGCCGCGGTCCCGGGCCGCACGGCGGTCATCAGCGGCGACACCGTGCTGACCTACCGTGAACTGGACGAGCGCGCCGAGCAGTTGGCCGCCGTGCTCCAGGAGCAGCACGCGCAGGGCAGCACCGGTGACGTGGTGGCCCTGTGGCTGCCACGCTCCGCCGATCTCGTCGTAGCCATGCTCGCGGTACTCAAGTCGGGCCGCGCATACGTGCCGCTCGACCCCTCCCTCGGCCGGGCGCGCGCCCAGCAGGTGATCGCCGAGTCCGGGGCCCGGATCGTGGTGTCCACGCGAGCCGAGGCGGCCGCACTGGCGCTGCCCGGCGGACTGACCACCGTGGCACCCGACGCCACTTCGCGCCGGCCCCGTGACGCCGCGGCCACCACGGACCGCGAGTCCCTGTGCTGCGTCCTCTATACCTCCGGCAGCACCGGCACACCCAAGGGCGTCGCGGTGCCACACCGCAGCATCGTCGACCTGTGCCGGTGGCACCACCGGCGCTTCGCCTTCACCACAGCCGACCGCAGCGCCGTCGTCTGCAGCCAGAGCTTTGACGCCTCGATCCTGGAGATCTGGCCGGCACTGACCGCGGGCGCCTCGGTCACGATCGCCGACGAGGCGGTCCGCAAGGACCCGCTCGCCCTCTCCCGGTGGTACGCCGGGCAGGGCGTCACCTTCTCCATCCTGCCCACGGCGCTGGGCGAAGCGGTGCTGCAGCTACCGCCCGGCAACCAGCCGCCACTGCGCCAGCTGCTGCTCGGTGGTGACGTGTTGCGCACCCGCCCACGGCCCGAGGCACCGTACGAGACGGTGAACGTGTACGGGCCCACCGAGGTCACGGTGCTGTGCACGGTGGAGACCGTGGCCCCTCAGGGCTCTCCCCCGGCTGACGGGGCGATCGCCATCGGCCGCCCGGTCGACAATGTGCGCCTGCGCGTCGTCGACGAGTCGGGGAGCCCGGTGCCGGTCGGGACCGTGGGGGAGTTGTTCGTCGGCGGCCCGGGTGTGACCCTCGGCTACCTGCACCGGCCCGGATCCACCGAAGAGCGCTTCCTGCCGGACCCGGAGGGTGGCCCGGCCGCCCGCCTGTACCGCACGGGCGACCTGGTGCGCTGGACGACGGAGGGAAAGCTCGAGTTCCGCGGCCGGACCGACGACCAGGTGAAG
Source organism: Streptomyces sp. NPDC048516 (assembly GCF_043199875.1). Lineage (NCBI taxonomy): Bacteria > Bacillati > Actinomycetota > Actinomycetes > Kitasatosporales > Streptomycetaceae > Streptomyces > Streptomyces sp. NPDC048516. The sequence goes on from NZ_JBICWS010000011.1 coordinate 155,442, forward strand.
ATCCGCGGTTTCCGGATCGAGCCGGAGGAAGTCTCCCGCGTACTCAACAGCCTGGACGGCGTGCGCGAGGCGGCCGTGCTGACCCGCCGCAACGAACGGGACGAGGCCTATCTCGCCGCCTACGCCGTCCCCGCCGACCCGGTCGGCGAAGCCGCCGACGACCGGCAGGCGTTCGCCGACCTCATGGCCGACGAACTGGCGGCCCGGCTGCCCGAGTATTTCGTGCCGCGCGCCTGGCGAGTCCTCACCGGGCTGCCCCTGACGGGCAACGGCAAGCTGGACCGCTCGAAGCTGTCGCCGCCCGACCTCGTCGCCGCGGCACCGCAACGGGAGCGACGTGCCACCGGTGAGGAGGCGGAAGCCGGCCCCGGCACAGGCAACGGGCCCGGCCCCCGCACCACCATCGAGCGGCGGGTACGGGAGCTCTGGGCAGCCGAGTTCGCCCTCGACGCCGACGGCCTCGGGGCAGACGCCTCGTTCTTCGACCTGGGCGGCCACTCGATCACCGTGATGCGGCTGGTCAACCGGGTCCGGGAGGAATTCGGCACCGAGTACCCCATGGTGCGGTTCTACCAGGAGCCGACGCTGCGGGCCATGACGTCCTATCTCACCGGGGAAGCAGGAGAAGCCGGACCGCCCCGAGCCGACCACGGGACCGCCGTCGAACGCCGGGCGCCCGCTACCGAGCAGCAGGCGCGCTTCGCCTCGGTTCACGCCCGTCACCCTCTTCCGCAAGTCTTCAACGTCGCCATGCGGATCACCTTCTCCGGGGCCCTGGACGTGGCGGCGCTGCGCACCGCACTGACCCGGCTCACAGAACGGCACGAGGGCCTGCGGACCCGCCTTGCCAAGGACGGCGAAGGCTGGCGGCAGGAGGTGCTGCGTCCCCGGCCGGTGGACCTCCCCGTCGAGGACCTCACCGCCCGGCCTCCGCAGGAGCGGGATGCCGCCTCGGAACGCGCCGGTGCCGAGGCCGTGGAGACGCCCCTCGACCCCACCGACGGAATTCCGCTGGCCCTTCGCCTGCTGCACACCGGTGAGAAGACCTGGGTGCTGCTGTTCGTCCTGCACCACGCCCTGTGCGACGGGTGGTCCGTCAGCCTGCTGCTGAAAGAACTGGCCGCGCTCTACACCGCGGCCATGACGGATATCCCCCACACCCTGACACCCGTGCCCTATCAGCCCATCCCGTACGCGCGGTGGCAGCGCGACCACGCCGACGCAGCCGCCGACGAGCGGAAACTGGAGTTCTGGCTGCGCCAGTTGGACGGCGTGCCCTTCGGAGTCGACCTGCCGCTCGACCGGCCACGCTCGGCGACCGCGAGCGGGCAGGGCGGGATGGTGATGTTCACCGTGCCGGCCGAGGTGCGTTGCGCCGTGGAGCAGCTGGCCAGGCAGCGGCGCACGACCCCGTTCGTGGTCACCGCAGCGGCCCTGGGCCGGATGCTGTCGCGGAAGTCCGGGCAGCCGGACGTCCTGTTCAACATTTCCTACGCCAACCGTGAGCGCCGCGACTTCGAGTCGCTCGTGGCCTGTACGACCACGGGGTTCGCGCTGCGGGTGCGCAAGGGCGCGGCCGGTCCCTTCGCTGCCCTGACGGACCAGGTCGCCCGTACCACGGTGGAGTGCATCGATCAGGTCATGCCGGTACGCCGGATCGCCCCGGTGATGCGGGAGCGAAAGGGCATCCCTATGCCGGACCAGCTGGCCGTCGGCTTCGCCTACCAGAGCTCGCTGGATACCGGCATCGAGCTACCGGGGCTGACCACGACCGTCGAGGATCTTGCCCCGGCCGCATCCCGGACAGACCTCACCCTCGCGCTCGTGCCCACCGGGGACGTACTCGCGGGTTTCATGGAGTACTCGGCCGACCTGTGGGACCGCGCGACCATCGAGGGGTGGGCCCGTGACTACGTCGAGCTCCTGCGGAAGGAGGTTCGGCAAGCGCAGGGCGGCTGAAGGACCGGGGTCGGGGTCCACCGGGCCCCGGCCCTCGTGAATGCCCTGGTCACGGCCGGGGGGCGGCCCGCAGTCCGCGGCCCGCTGCCCGGATCTGCCGCAGACCCCGAGCGGGCGGGCCCGCGCCGGCCCGGGCCCGCTTTGCGTTGCCGGTCCTGCTGGGGTTCTCTTGCCCCGTGAGACGCAGATCCCCGGCCCCTCCCGCCCCGCTCCCCCAGCGCGACGGTATCGATCCCGTACGGGTGCGGCTGCCCGCCGATCCGGACGGGGTGTGGGGCACGGTCCGGGAGCATCTGGTGCACCGGTTCCAGGGGGCGATCGGGGCGCAGCGGGTGGACGCGATGCTGGGCGCGGGACGGTTCGTCGGGACCGGCGGTGCGCTGAGCGGGACGGAACCGTACGAGCCCGGGCGGTATGTCTGGTTCCACCGGGACTTCGCGCCGGAGGTGCCGGTGCCGTTCGAGGTGCGGATCGTCCACCGTGACGAGCGCATCGTGATCGCCGACAAACCGCACTTCCTCGCCACGACGCCGCGCGGGCGGCACATCACCGAGACCGCGCTGGCCCGGCTGCGGCGCGAGCTGGAGCTGCCCGCGCTGCAGCCCGCGCACCGGCTCGACCGGCTCACGGCGGGCCTGGCGCTGTTCGTCGTACGGCCCGGGGACCGGGGCGCGTACCAGGGCCTGTTCGGCGGGCGCCGGGTGCGCAAGGAGTACGAGGCGGTCGCGCCGTACGACGAGGCGGTGGCGCTGCCGGTGACCGTCCGCAGCCGGATCGTGAAGGAGCGCGGGGTGATGGCCGCGCGCGAGGAAGCCGGTGCGGCCAATGCGGAGAGCCGGATCGAACTGGTGGAGCGGCGGGGCGGGCTGGGCCGGTACCGGCTGCTGCCCGCCACCGGCCGTACCCATCAGCTGCGGGTCCATATGAACCGCCTCGGGCTGCCGATCCTGCACGATCCGGTCTATCCGGTGGTCGGGGACCCGGACCCGGACGACTTCAGTGCGCCGCTCCAACTCCTGGCGAAGGTACTGGAGTTCACCGATCCGGTGGACGGCAGGACGCGGCGGTTCGAGAGCGGGCGGCGGCTGGCGGCGTGGGACCCGGCCCCCGTCCCGCGGGACGGGCCGCGGGACGGGCCGCGGGACGGGGGCCGCCGACGCGGGTGACGGGGCGGGGGATGTCTCCCCCGCCCCGTTCCGTTCCGCGCCGTTCGGACCGTTCCGTCTACAGCGGTGCGATGTCGGTCAGTTCACCGTCCTCCAGTGCGAGCCGGCGCGTGATGCCGATGTCCCGGAGGAACGTCGGATCGTGGCTGACGACGAGGAGCGCGCCCTCATAGGAATCCAGGGCCGTGACCAGCCGGCGGACCGACGCGAGGTCGAGGTTGTTGGTCGGCTCGTCGAGCATCAGCAACTGCGGGGCCGGCTCGGCCAGCATCAGCGCGGCGAGCGAGGCGCGGAAGCGTTCGCCGCCGGAGAGCGTGCCCGCCTGCTGATCGGCCCGTGCGCCCTTGAACAGGAAGCGGGCGAGCCGGGCCCGGATGCGGTTGTTGGTGGCGTCCGGGGCGAAGCGGGCGACGTTCTCGGCCACGGTCAGCGCGGGGTCGAGGACGTCCAGCCGCTGCGGCAGGAAACGGAAGGGGACATGGGTCTGCGCGGCACCCTCCTGCGGTGGGATCTCCCCGGCGAGGGTCCGCAGCAGGGTGGTCTTGCCGGAGCCGTTGCGGCCGGTCAGCGCGATGCGTTCGGGGCCCCGTACCTCCAGCTCGGCACGGGCGCCGAAACGGGTGCGCAGGGCGTTCAGGGTGAGCACCGTGCGACCCGGCGGCACAGCGGTGTGCGGCAGGTCGATACGGATCTCGTCGTCGTCCCTGACCGCCTCGGCCGCCTCGTCCAGGCGCTCCCTGGCCTCCTTGAGGCGATCGGTGTGCAGGATGCGGTGCTTGCCCGCGGATACCTGGGCCTCCCTCTTGCGCTCGTTCATGACGATCTTCGGTTCGCGCTTGTTGGCGTTCATCTTGTTGCCGTAGCGCACTCGGCGCGCCAATTTGACCTGGGCGTCGGCCAGTTCGCGTTTCTGGCGCTGGACGTCGGCCTCGGCGGCCCGCACCGTCCGTTCGGCCGCTTCCTGTTCGACGGCCAGGGCGTGTTCGTAGGCGCTGTAGTTGCCGCCGTACCAGTGGATCTCCCCGTCGCGGAGGTCGGCGATCCGGTCGACGAGTTCGAGGAGTTCACGGTCGTGGCTGACCACGACGAGCACGCCCGACCAGCCGGTGACCGCGTCGTACAGCCGCTGCCGGGCCGGTCCGTCGAGGTTGTTGGTGGGCTCGTCGAGCAGCAGGACGTCCGGGCGGCGCAGCAGCAGGGCCGCCAGCCGCAGCAGGACCCCCTCGCCGCCGGACACCTCGCCGATGGTGCGGTCGAGGTCGAGGCCGCGCAGCCCGAGCTGGTCGAGGGTGGCGCGGGCGCGTTCCTCGACGTCCCAGTCGTCGCCGATGACGGTGAAGTGCTCCTCGCTCGGGTCGCCGCCCTCGATGGCGTGCAGGGCGGCGCGCGCGGCGGCGATGCCGAGCGCTTCGTCCACCCGCAGGTGCGTGTCCAGCGAGGCGTGCTGCGGGAGGTAGCCGACCTCGCCGGCCACCTTGACGCTGCCGGCGGTCGGGGGAAGTTCGCCCGCGATCAGCTTCAACAGGGTGGACTTTCCGGCCCCGTTGGAACCGATGAGGCCCGTACGGCCGGGACCTACGGCCAGCTGGAGGCTTTCGAGGACGGGGCTGCCGTCGGGCCAGCTGAAGCCGAGGCCGGTGCAGACGATGGCCGCGGACGACGCGGCGGTGGGTGGCATGGACACAGGGGTCTCCTGGGCGCGAAGAGGGTGTGGGGAATGCGCTGGGAGACACCGCACCATCGGCGCGTCATCAAAACGCCGGGGTGCGTCGGGTACGCCGTACGTACGCCGAGGTCGCGGACGGGCCGCGCGAGGCATGAACCGCCGCTCCGGATACCCGAAGCGCAGGGCGGATCACCGTCGCGGGCGCGGTGTCTCAGGACCTCAGACGAGCAACGGCCTTCTCCGATCGGCGGCAATGGGACCGGGACTGACGATACGGGGGACGCCGCCGAAACGCAAACGCTATTTCCGTTGCGTTTGTGGTGGCCGGTTGCGTGGGGGGTTGCGTCCGCTTCCCGCCGTGCGTGCGGCGTCCCCGGGCCCTCGCCCTCGCCCTCACCCTCGGGGTGTCCCCCTACTCCCCCGCTCCGTCGCGCGGGCGCAGGCGCACCCGGGCCGGTCCGGTCGCCTGGAGCGTGATCCCGGCGGCGACCGGCACCTCCTGGTCCACGGCTTCGAGTTCGTACGTCCGCAGCAGCACGGCCAGGGCCAGCACGGACTCCAGCATCGAGAAGTGCTGCCCGATGCAGGCGCGCGGCCCGCCGCCGAACGGGAACCAGGCGTAGCGGTGGCGTTCCGCCTCCCGCTCGGGTGCGAAGCGCCGCGGATCGAAGCGTTCCGGGTCCTCCCACAGCTCCGGGCTGCGGTGGGTGACCCAGGGCGCGACGATCACATCGGCACCGGCCGGGATGCGGTATCCGCCGATCTCCGTGGCGGCCACGGCCCGGCGGCTGATGACCGGTGCCGCCGGATACAGCCGCATGGACTCCTTGAGCGCCTGGGTCAGATACGGCAGACGGTCCAGGTCGGCGGCCGTGGGGGTGCGCCCGCCCAGCACCCGGTCGATCTCCTCGCGCACTCTTTGCTGCTCCTCGGGGTGCCGGGCGAGGAGGTGGAGGGTGAAGGCGAGGGAGGTCGCGGTGGTTTCGTGCCCTGCCAGCAGGAAGATCAGGACCTGTTCGCGGACCTCGGTCGCGTCGAGGGAGCCGTCCTCGTCGTTGCCTGCCGCGGCGAGCAGGGACAGCAGGTCATCCCCCTCGCCCCTCACCTCCCTCTCGCCCCTCTCATCCGCCTCGCCCGCCTCGTCCGGCGCCGCCGTGGCCGCCCCGCGCGCCGCCCGCCGGTCCGCGATGATGCGGTCGCACAGGGCGTTCAGCTCGTCGGTGGCGGCCCGGGCCCGCACATTCGCGGGGGTGGGCCACTCCCGCGGGACCTTCACGGGTACGTAGGCACGCCGTACGACATAGGCGTTGATGACCGGGGCGCACCGGTGGAAGGCGTCCTCGGCCGCGGCGGCGTCCAGGCCGAACAGGATCCGGGCGACGGTGCGCAGCGCCAGCCGGTTCATCTCGGGGACCAGGTCGACGGTGTTGCCCCCGGCGGTGCGCCAGCGCTCGGCGAGGGTGCCGGCCTCGGTCGTGATCGCCGCGGCGTAGCTGTCGACCCGGCGCTTGGTGAACAGCGGCTGCACCAGCCGCCGCTGCCTGAGGTAGTCGGAGTCCTGGCTGGTGAGCAGGCCGTTGCCGAAGGCCTGGCGGACCTCCTCGTAGAGCGGGTGATCCTTACGGAAGTTGGCGGCCTTGGAGGCGAGGATCTGCTGCACACCCTCGGGCGCGAAGACCGCATGGAACACACTGCGCAGACCGGGCGGGCCGGCCGCCAGCCGCACCACATCGCCGTGCGTACGCCGCGCGTTGAGGAACGTGGTGAGGGAGTCGCGCCGCAGTTCGAGCATCGAGCCGAGCACGGGGAGACCGGCCGGGCCGGGGATCTCGCTCTCCGGTGCGGGGCCGGGGTACGGGCCGGGGCGGGGGTGGGGCTGGGAGTCGGTGTGGGGCATGCCGGATATCTGTCCAGCGGACCGGGGTTCCTACCCCGTCCAGCCCTCCCGCATCGGGGGCGTGGTGCCGGCCCGTAGCATGTGCCGGATGATCGACAAGCGTGCCGGACGGAAAGCCACCGCGGCCCCGTGCCGGGTCACCGTATGCCGCGGCTGCTGCTGCGGCGACGCGGCCAAGATCCCGGGCGTCGACCACGCCGGGCAGATACCGCGGTTGCGCGCGGCGCTCGACGGCGCGGCCCCGGTACGGGCCTCGGAGTGTCTGGACGTCTGTGACCAGGCGAATGTGGTCGTGGTCCAGCCGTCGCCCGCGGGACGGGCGGCCGGCGGGCGCCCGGTGTGGCTGGGGCTGGTCAACGACGACGACGCGCTGGCCGACATCGCCGCGTGGATCCGGGCCGGCGGGCCCGGCCTGGCCGAACCGCCGGGCGTGCTCGACCTCTATGCGATCACGGTGTCGCGGCGGGTGCGGGAGGGGCTGGAGGGCTGAGGCGTCACGACAGGCGCCACGACAGGCCCCACGACAGGGCCACGACGGGGCTACGACGGGGCCGCAGTGGGGTACGACGGCACCGGGCCCCGCATCGAGCCGCCCGCCGGCGCCCTTGAAGGACACCGCCACCGGTTACCGGAGTCTTACGACAGCAGGCCGGCCCGCCCGCCGGCGCGCGTACTGGTGTTGGCTGGAACCATGACGCTTCTCTCCAGAAGGGCACGCTGAGCCCGTGCACCGCGCAACGCCGCCCTCCACGCCCCCGCCGGTCCCGCCGCACGGGCCGCCGCGCCGTGTCCTGGTCGTCGAGGACGATCCGACCGTCGCGGAAGTCGTCACCGGTTATCTCTCCCGCGCCGGCTACATCACCCGGCACGCCGCCGACGGTTTCGCCGCCCTCGACCGGGCCGCGGAGTTCCGTCCGCATCTCGTGGTGCTCGATCTGATGCTGCCCGGCATCGACGGTCTGGAGGTGTGCCGCCGGCTGCGCCGCGCCGACGACGGCCCGGCGGTCCCGGTGGTGATGCTGACGGCCCGCGGCGAGGAGGCGGACCGCATCCTCGGCCTGGAACTGGGCGCGGACGACTATGTGACCAAGCCCTTCAGCCCGCGGGAGCTGGTGTTGCGGATCGGCTCGGTGCTGCGCCGCGCGGAGTCCGCGCCGCCGGCCGCGGCGCCCTCGGCCGTCCTGTGCGCCGGGGACCTCCGTGCCGACCCCGGCGGACGGCGCGCCGAACGCCGCGGACGGGAACTCTCCCTCACCGCCCGCGAGTTCGACCTGCTGGTCTTCCTGATGCGCCACCCCGGACAGGTCTTCTCCCGGGAGGAGCTGCTGGCCCGGGTCTGGGGCTGGGAGTTCGGCGATCTGTCCACGGTGACCGTGCATGTGCGGCGGCTGCGCGAGAAGATCGAGGAGGATCCGGCCGCGCCACGGCTGGTGACGACGGTCTGGGGCGCGGGCTACCGCTTCGACCCCATGGAGGACGAGCCTGCGCCGGATCCCGGACCACTGCTGGGAGGCGATCCGCTCTCATGACGGACTTCCTGGTCATCGTGGCGCTGGCGGCGCTGGGCGCGGCGCTGGCGGGTGTGCTCGCCGCGCCCGCGGTACGGGTGCTGCGGCGGCGCTCGGTCGCGCTGTCGCTGTTCGCGGTGGCGGTGCTGGCGGTGGCCGCGATGGCGGCGGGCACGGTGGCGGTCGCCCAGGCGATGTTCCTGTCCGGGCACGACCTGGGCGTGGTGATGGCCGTGGTGGCCGTCTCCGGGGTGGTGTCGCTGGCGGCCGCGCTGCTCTTCGGCCGCCGGATCGCGGCGGGCAGCCGGGAGCTGGCACGTTCGGCCCGTACGGTCGGCAGCGAGGGCGGCTTCGTGGCGCCGGCCGAGCCACCCACCGCCGAACTGGCCGCGCTGTCCCGGGCACTGGAGGAGACCAGCGGGCGGCTCGCCGAGGCACGGGAGCGGGAGCGGGCGCTGGATGCCTCCCGGCGCGATCTGATCGCCGGGATCTCGCACGACCTGCGCACCCCGCTCGCCGGGCTGCGGGCGATGGCCGAGGCGCTGGAGGACGGGGTCGCCGAGGACACCGCGCGCTACCACGCACGGATGCGGGTCGAGGTCGACCGGCTGGCCGCCATGGTCGACGACCTCTTCGAACTCTCCCGTATCCAGGCCGGGGCGCTGGCCCTGACGCTGTCGCGGGTGTCGGTGTACGACCTGGTGGACGATGCCCTCGCCGGGGCCGGGCCGCTGGCGCGGGCCGGCGGGGTGCGGCTGGTGGACGGCGGGGTGGTACCGCTGCCGGTGCGGGTGGACGCCCAGCAGATCACCCGCGTCCTGGGCAATCTGCTGGTCAATGCGATCCGTGCGACACCGGCGGACGGCACCGTCGCGGTCAGCGCACGGCACGAGAAGGGCCGGGTGATCCTCGCGGTCGAGGACGGCTGCGGAGGCATCCCGCCGGAGGATCTGACGCGGGTCTTCGACACCGGCTGGCGCGGCGGCGCGGCCCGCACCCCGCGCGCGGACGGCAAGGGCGGCGCCGGGCTGGGCCTGGCGATCGTCCGCGGGATCGTGGAGGCCCATGAGGGCCGGGCGACGGTTCGGAACACCGGGGCGGGCTGCCGCTTCGAGGTCGAACTGCCGTCGGCGGAGGTGGCGGTGGAGTCTTAGGGGGCGACGGATGAGGCGCGGACCCGCGGACGGACCGCGGGCGGACCGCGACCGCGGACGGACCACGACCGCGGACGGACCACGGCCGCGGACGGACCACGACCGAGCCTCCGCGGTGTGGGCGTACGGGCGCTCTGACGCACCTCAGCGCCGTGCTGCCGCCCCGTCCCGGCCCTCCGGGTCCGGGCCGCGTTCTCGGAGCTCCTCTTGGTGCTCAGCCCGGCGCTCGGGCAGGTGCTCCTCCCCGTGCCCCTCCCGGCGCTCCTCCCGGCCCTCGTCTCCCATCCGGCGCACCGGCAGGTCGCGGACGGCCCCGACCGGCGAGAAGAGCAGGATCAGGGCGGCCAGCGGCACCCCGGCGGTCGTGATCCACATGGCGGTGCGGAGGCCGAGGGCGGAGCCGAGCGCACCGCCGAGCAGCGCGCCCAGGGGCAGCGTGCCGTAGTTGAGGAAGGAGCTGCCGGCGATCAGCCGGCCGAGCAGGGCCGGCGGGCAGTAGCGCTGCTGGAAGCCCGCCTTGAGGGTGTTCCCGCCCACCGCGCCCGCACAGACGCCGAAGCTGCCCGCGACGTAGAGCAGCGCCCCGGCGCCGTGGGCGGCGAGGGGGATGAGCAACGCGGTGCCGGACAGGCCCAGTTCGCACAGCAGCATGGCACGGGCCGTGCCGAACCGGTCGGCGGCCCGGCGCGCCAGGAAGGCGCCCGCGATCCCGCCCGTACCGGCCAGCGCCAGCAGCCCGCCGACCGCGCCGGGCGGCAGACCGACCTCGCGGACCAGGAAGACCGCCGCAATCGACTGGTACCCCATGAGCGCGAGGTTGGAGGCGGCGCCGAAGAGCGTCAGGGTGCGGAACCACGCGTCGCCGGTGACCAGTCGCAGCCCCTCGGCGACGTCCGCGACCAGGGTGCGTGGTGCGTGGCCGCGGGGGTCCGGGCGTGGTTCGCGGTGCCGGATGCGGAGCAGGCACAGCAGGGATACGAGGAAGGTGGCCGACTGGGCCGGCAATGCGTCGACGGCGCCCGCCAGTTGGGCGATGAAGCCGCCCGCCCCCTGCCCCGCGATCTGCGCCGCCGAGGCGCTGCCGTGCAGCTTGGCGTTGCCCTCGGCCTGGTCGGCCGGTGCGAGCAGGCCGGGGAGATAGGCGCTGTAGGCGGTCTGGAAGACCACCGCCGCCGCACCGGCCAGCAGGGCCACGGCGATCAGCAGGCCGAGGCTGAGCCCGCCGTACCCGGCGAGGACCGGTACGGCGGCGAACAGCACCAGTGACAGGCCGGCGGCGCCCAGCATCAGGGGGCGGCGGCGCGTCCGGTCCACCCAGACACCCACCGGGAGGCCGATGAGCAGCCAGGGCAGCCAGCCGCAGGCGCTGAGCAGTCCGACCTCGAAGGTGGAGGCATGCAGGGTGGACACCGCCGCCAGCGGCATCGCCACGGTGGTGACCGCCGCCCCGAACTTCCCCGCCGTCTCACCGCACCACAGCAGCCGGAAGTCACGATGGCGGCGCAGCAGTCCGCTCATCGCTCGTGACGCTCCTTGCGTGGGAAGGACTGCAGCTGGACGACGACGGGCCGTTCCTCGGGGGTGCTCTCGGGAGTGCTCTCGGGGGTGTTCCCGGGGGCGCCCTCGCCGGGTCCGCTGTGCGCCGCCGCCCGGTGCCGTGCGACAACCTGCTCCAACTCCGCGTTCAGTGCGGCGAGTTGTCCGGGCGTCAAGCGCAGATCGTGCCACTGGGAGAGGGTGCCGGCGTCTCGCCATTCCGGGGCCCAGTCCTCGGTGAGGTAGCTGACGACCCGGTTGAAGTGCTGCTGGACGATCTCGTGCACATAGAGCGTCAGCGCGCCGCGGGTGTCCGGATCGTCGCGGAATTCGGTGGTGTCGAGCCGGTGGGCGACCCGGACCGCCCGCCACCAGCGCTCGCGCTTGGTGCCGCGGCCGGTCTCCTCCTCGATGAAGCCGTGTTCGGCGAGGTGACGCAGATGCCAGCTGACCGTCCCGGTGTTCTCACCGAGACGGCGCCCGAGCCCGGTGGCGGTGTCCGGCCCGTCGAGCCGCAGCAGCTCCAGGATGCGCATCCGCAAGGGGTGGGCGACCCCGCGCAGACTACGGGCGTCCATCCGGCGGGTCGGGGGCGCGGCCGGCGGCGTCTGCGTCGGCCGGGGCGGGGGCTGTGGTGCGGAGGCGTCGGACATGAACGGCAGCCTAGAACTGCAGAGACCCCTCTGCATAGACTTCTCTGCAGAGAGGTCTATGCAGAGAGATTCCTGCAGGAAGGTCCCAGCAGAAGAGTGGCAACGGGCGGGAACGGCCGCGCCGTTGGGGCTAGGCCGTACCCTGGGGCCCGGCCCCGTGTGGGCTCTCCCCCGCTTCCCCGCCGTCATCCGCGTCCCCATCCGCCTCCCCCTCCCCGTGCACCCACAGCGGATGCTCGCGCCGTGCCCACTGCGCGTCGACGGAGCCGGTGCGCAGACCGCGGCGTGACTCGGGGTCGCCGAACGCCTTCCAGACATGGCCGGCGATCACGAGGACCACGGCGAGCGCGAGCCAGTCGTGGACGAAGGTGGCGCCGGTGCGCCAGACCAGGGGGGCGAGACTGGTGAACCACATCAGCAGGCCGGTACCGAGCATCACCAGGACCGCGCCGGCGATCCAGGCGGCGTAGAGCTTCTGCCCGGCGTTGAACTTGCCGGCGGGCCTGCCCCCTCGGCGGCGCAGTGCGGCACGCAGCCACTGGCGGTCGTGCGGGCCGTAGCGGTTGAGGCGGGTGAGGTCGGCGCGCAGGGCACGGGAGCCGAGGCCCAGCAGCAGGGGGACGGGCAGCAGGATGCCGGACCACTCGTGGACGGTGACCATCAGATGGCGGCGGCCGACGAGTTCGGCGAGGAAGGGGAGGTAGAGACAGCCCGCGGTGAGGACGCAGACGGCCATCAAGCCGGCGGTGGCGCGGTGCACCCGGTGTTCGGCGGGGGTGAAGCGCGGGACGCGGCGGCGCGCCGTGGTGGCACCGGACCGGCTCTCAGGTGGTCGGGGCATCGTCGCGTCCGTTCGACCGGCCGACCCAGGCGTCGATGTCATATCCGAGGTTCTCCCAGTATCCGGGCTGGACATGGTCGGTGACGGTGATCCCGGAGAGCCACTTGGCCGACTTGTAGAAGTACATGGGCCCGACATAGAGACGCACCGGACCGCCGTGGACGTGGGCGAGCGGCTTGTCCTGCATCCGCAGGGCGACCAGGACGTCGTCGCGGCGGGCCTGTTCGAGGGTGAGGGATTCGCTGTAGCTGCCGTCGAAGCACGTGAAGCGGACGGCCTTCGCCTCGGGGCGGACGCCCACGGCGTCGAGGAGGGCGGAGAGGCGGACGCCCTCGAAGGGGGTGGCGGGCACCCGCCAGCCGGTCACGCACTGCACATCGCGGACGAGCCGGGTCTGCGGCAATCGGCGCAGACCGGCGAGGCTCAGGGTGGTCCGGTGGCGGACCAGGCCGTCGATGGTGAGGCGGTAGGTGCGTGCGTCCTTGGCCGGTACGGAGCCGGTCACGGAGTAGTAGCGGAAGCCGCCGCCGCCCGGGAGCAGACCGGTCAGGCCGGTGGGGTCCTGCTGTGCGGCGGCCCCGAGGGTGCTGTCGTAGGCGCTCTGCAGGAAGGGGGCCGCGGCGACGCCCGCGGCACCGGCGGCGAGCATGCCGAGCACCACTCGGCGGCCCACGGGGGTGCCGTGCCCGTCCTCGCCGCCGCCCGCCGGGCGGGGCCTCTTCGCGTCCTTGGTCACCCTTCGATTCGAACACCCCGCGGGCGCCGGGGCCAGCCTCCCGGCCCCGGCGTCAGACTTTCGTCATCAGTGCCGCCCGGTCACGGCGCGGCGGCGTCCCGGCCGCGGCACAGTGCGGTGGCCCGCGCGGCCCGGAACGCGCCCGCGCCGTCGCGGCCCGGGTACGACCACGGGGCGCGCGTGGCGTGCGGACCGATCCGCTGGAACAGCGTGGCGGCCTCGGGGATCCGCCCTTGGTGGAAGGCGGCATGGGCGAGGAAGTTGAGATCGATCTTGCGGCGCGGGTGCTCCTCGCCCTCCCACTCCAGCCACCAGTCGACGGCGCTCTGCAGCACCTGCCGGGCGCGCCGGGTGGACCAGGGGCCCCAGTCCGCGGGGTCGCAGGGAGCAAGTCCCGCGGCGGCGAGGACGCGGTAGCGCTCGGCGTACGCCACGACGGGCAGGAGGGCGAGCGGGGAGTCGGCGGGGGCACGGGCCGCCGCGTGGGCCGCGAAGACATGGACCGGGTGCCGCGGATCGTCGGTGACGCCGGGCAGCTGCTCTGCCAGGGAGGCCGTCATGAGGTGGTGTGCGTGGTGGTGGTCGCGGTGGCGGGCGCACACCTGGCGGAAGGCGTGGGCCCGTTCGTCCGGGGTACCGGTGCGGCGGGCGAGGATCAGCGCGCCGAGCCAGGGGGTGGGGTCGTCGGGCAGCATCCGGGCGGCGGTGGCACAGGCTTCGGCGGCGACCCCGGTGCCGCTCTCGCCGCGCAGGGCGAGATGGACGGTGGCGAGGGCCAGGAGCGTGGCGGCGTCACCGCTGTCCGGTTCGGCGAGCAGCCAGTCGCCGGCCCAGGTGGCGCTGCCGGGGCAGGTGGCCAGGACGGTTAATCGGTGGCCGCGCAGATCCCAGTGCGCACCTGTCCCGGCGAGCAGGGTACGTACCCTGGCCCACTGGCCGAGTGTCAACGCCTCGGCCGCCAGGGCAAGTTGGGCGTCTTCCAGGGCCGGGGTGAGAACCGGGGTGCCGGGGCAGTGGGCGCGCCGGAGGGGTGACGGCATCGTTGGCGACATCGATATCACGGGTCAGGGGCTCCATCAGGGGCTCCACGGCGCGCCGCACCGGCCTTCTCGCCGCACCGAGTCGTCCTCGGCGGGCGGGGACCGGATCCGCGCACCTCTACAGAGGGTGATGGCTTGGTCCGCACCAGTCATCACGCACAGCAAAGCGGCCCGCAGAGCTCCGCGTCAAGGTACGAAAGGGAATGGCCGAATCCGCCCCCCCTCCTCTCTCTGCCGCACCGCTCCCTCCCTCTGCCGCACCGCTCCCTCTCTCGTTGCCGACCGCATTCCCCCCGGCACTGCACCGCACCGCCCCGCCCCGTCAGGACACCGCCCGCGCCGCCGCCCGTCCCGCCGTCCGTCCGGAGAAGAGACAGCCCCCGAGGAAGGTGCCCTCCAGCGAGCGGTAGCCGTGCACCCCGCCGCCGCCGAACCCGGCCGCCTCGCCCGCCGCGTACACGCCGGGCAGGGGCGCGCCACCGTCGGTCAGCACCCGTGAGGAGAGGTCGGTCTCCAGACCGCCGAGCGTCTTGCGGGTGAGGATGTTCAGCCGTACGGCGATCAGCGGGCCGGCCTCGGGGTCGAGCAGCCGGTGCGGCGCCGCGGTGCGGATCAGGCGGTCCCCGAGGTAGGCGCGGGCCCCGCGGATCGCGGTCACCTGGAGGTCCTTGGTGAAGGAGTGGGCGATCTCCCGGTCCCGCGCCACGATCGCGTCGCGCAGCGCCTCCTCCGCTATCAGCGGCTCCTTGGTCAGCTCGTTCATCCGCCGCACCAGATCGGTCAGCGAGCGCTCGACGACGAAGTCCGCGCCACGGTCCATGAACGCCTGCACCGGCCCCGGTGCGCCGGCCCTGGCCCGGCCCAGCACCCCGCGGATGCTCTTGCCGGTCAGATCGGGGTTCTGCTCGGACCCGGAGAGGGTGAACTCCTTTTCGATGATCTTCTGGGTGAGCACGAACCAGGTGTGGTCATGGCCGGTCCGCATGATGTGTTCGAGGGTGCCTAGGGTGTCGAAGCCGGGGAAGAGCGGCACCGGCAGCCGCTTGCCGCGCGCGTCGAGCCACAGCGGGGAGGGTCCGGACAGGATCCGGATGCCGTGCTGCGGCCAGATCGGATTCCAGTTGTCGATGCCCTCGGTGTAGTGCCACATCCGGTCGCGGTTGATGATCCGGCCGCCGGCCGCCTCGGCGATGCCCAGCATCTTGCCGTCCACATGCGCGGGCACTCCGGACAGCATCCGCCGCGGGGGCGTGCCGAGCCGTTCGGGCCAGTTGGCCCGCACCAGCTCGTGATTGCCGCCGATACCGCCCGAGGTGACGATCACGGCCTGGGCCTTGAGCTCGAAGGCCCCGGCCACCTCACGGCTGCTGGGCCTGCCGCGCTCGGCGTCCGAGGGCTCCAGGACCTCGCCGCTGACGGTGTCCACGCTCCCCGCGGTGCGCGACAGCCCGGTCACCCGGTGGCGGAAACGCAGCTCCACCAGTCCGCGGGCGGCCCCGGCCCGCACCCGGCGCTCGAAGGGGGCCACCAGCCCGGGCCCTGTGCCCCAGGTGATGTGGAAGCGGGGGACGGAGTTGCCGTGCCCTGTCGCGTCGTAGCCGCCGCGCTCGGCCCAGCCGACGACGGGGAAGAGCCGTACGCCCTGCCGGTGCAGCCAGGAGCGCTTCTCGCCGGCCGCGAAATCGACGTAGGCCTCGGCCCAGGAGCGCGGCCAGTGGTCCTCGGGCCGGTCAAAGCCGGCCGTGCCCAGCCAGTCCTGCCACGCCAGCGCATGGCTGTCGCGGATGCGCAGCCGGCGCTGTTCGGGGGAGTCCACCAGGAAGAGACCGCCGAAGGACCAGTGGGCCTGGCCGCCGAGGGACTGCTCGGGCTCCTGATCGAGGAGGATCACCTTCCGTCCGGCGTCCACCAGTTCCGCGGTGGCCGCCAGGCCCGCGAGCCCCGCTCCGATCACGATCACATCAGCGTCGTACGCCATCTCAGCAACTCCTCAACGGGGCTCGCCGGGCGCCCCGGCCGCCTGGTGGAACGATCCTCAGCGCACCCGACTGCCGCGTCAACCACCTGGTTACCGCGCAGTACACAGAGGCGCGCGGGAGAATGGTCGGTGACGAGGGCCACCCCACGCCCGCCGCCTGGTGACTATCCTCAGGCGCATCCCCCGCCCCCGATACGAGGTGCGACGTGACGGTGATACTGCTCGCCCTTGGAGCGGCCTGCTGTCTGGGACTCGGCTTCGTGTTTCAGCAGGCCGCGGCGCAGCACGCGCCGATGAAGGACTACCTCTCGGTACGTCTGCTGCTCGATCTGGTGCGGATGCCGCTGTGGCTGGCCGGTATCGGTCTGATGGTGGTCGGGATGGCGCTCGGCGCGATGGCGCTGGGGATGGGCGACATCACTCTGGTGGAGCCGCTGCTGGCGACCAATCTGCTGTTCGCGATGGCGCTGTCGCGGCGGCTGACCCGGCAGCGGCTCGGCCGGAGCGGCTGGGCCGGGCTGTGGCTGCTGGCGGGCGGGGTGACGGCCTTCATCGTGGCCGGGCGCCCCCAGGGCGGGCAGCGCAGCGCGGATCATCTGTGGCAGTGGCTGATCATGGGCATGGTGCTGGGCACCGCGTTGCTGCTGGCGGCGGTCGCCAAGCGGGAGCGGGTGCATGTGAGCCTGGAGGCCGCCCTGCTGGGGATCGCGGCGGGCCTGATCTACGGGCTGCAGGACGCGCTGACCCGGATCAGCGGGGAGCACTTCAGCGAGGGCGGCTGGTCGGCCCTGGTCACCAGCTGGCAGCCGTACGCCATCGTGGTGCTCGGTGTGCTGGCGCTGGTGCTCGTGCAGAGCGCCTTCGAGTCGGCGCCGCTGCGGCTCTCGCTGCCCGCGCTGACCGCCGCCCAGCCGCTGGCCGGCATCGCCTGCGGGGTGGGGTTCCTCGGCGACCAGCTGCGGGTGACGCCCGGGGCACTGGCGTGGGAAGTGACCGGGATCGTGGCCGTCGTCGCGGGCATCGTGCTGATCGGCAGCCATCCGGCGATGCCGCCGGGGTCCGGCCGGCGGGAGAACGTACGGGAGCTGCAGCCGCACTGAGGAGGGCGTCCCGGGCCGCTCCCCCGCGGTGGCGGCCGCCCTCGCCGACCGCCGCCCGGAGATCGCCGCCCGGTGAGCTGGGCCCGGGGCCCGGGTGGTTGCATGGCTGCCATGACCGATCAGCAACCGCTCAACGCGGACGAGATCCTCGACGTCGTCGATGAGAACGATCAGGTCGTGGGGCAGGCCCCACGCGGTGAGACCTACGCCCGCAGGATGCGCACCCGCTGCGCGTTCGTCCTCGCCCGGGACGAGGCGGACCGGATCTTCGTCCACCGCCGCACCCCGCAGAAGCTCGTCTTCCCCTCGCACTACGACATGTTCGTGGGAGGGGTGGTCGGCACCGGCGAGACCTACGACCAGGCGGCGCTGCGCGAGGCCGAGGAGGAGCTGGGGGTCCAGGGGCTGGAGCCGCCCGAGCCGCTGTTCAAGTTCCTCTACGAGACGGCCGAGCACACCTGGTGGTCCGCGGTCTACCAGGTGCGCTGCACCCTGCCGGTCGCCCCGCAGGAGTCGGAGATCGACTGGTCCGCGTTCCTGACCGAACAGGAGCTGGCCCGGCGGCTCGACGAGTGGCCGTGGACGCCGGACGGGCTCGCCGCGTACCGGGAGCTGCTGGCCCGGCGGGAGGCGGGGGAACTCTGATGCGCCCCGGGCAGGGCACCGGCCGGCGGATAGGGTTTCGGCCATGATCCTTACCGAGGCGCTGCGGTCGGCCGGCGCGGCCGTACGGCTGTGGTTCTCGCCGGCTCGGATCCGCGAGGAGGGCGCGACCCCCGACTACCGCTTCTCGCTCGCCAACGAGCGCACCTTCCTCGCCTGGCTGCGCACCGGGCTGGCACTGATCGGCGGCGGCTTCGCGGTGGACCAGTTCCTGCCCCGGCTGCACCAGGGGCTGCGGGTGACCTTCACCGTGGTCCTGCTGGTGGGCGGCGCGCTGTGTGCGCTGCGGGCGGTCAATCACTGGGTGCGCTGCGAGCGCGCGATGCGGCGCGGTGAGGACCTGCCGGTCAGCCGCTTCCCCACGGCGCTGGCGCTGAGCGTCGGCGTCCTGGCGGTGGCGGTGGTCGTCCTGGTCCTCCTGGGCCGGACGACCTAGCCGGTGGCGGGCACAGGGCCCCCGGGCGCGGGGCCGCCGCGTCCGGCCCCCGACCGGGACCCGGGGCTGCAGCCGGAGCGGACCAGGCTGGCGTGGCGGCGTACCACGCTGTCCGCCACGGCGATGGCGGTGCTGGCCGCCCGTCAGCTGCTGCGGAACGCCGCTCCCGGACCGGCGGAGGTGGTTCTGGCGGCGCTGACCGGCCTGTTGTGGATCGCGTTCGTGGCGCTCGCGCACCGCCGGATGCAGGCCATGGTCACCGGCCGCCCGCCGGGCCTGTCCCCGCGGGCGGCCCTGCTGCTGGTCGGCTGCACTCTCGGGCTGGCGCTGTGCGGCGCGGTGATATTGGTGCGGCCGGGGCACTGAGCCGGGACACTGAGCCGGGGTGCCGATCCGGGGAGCCGATCCGGGACGCCGATCCAGGACGCCGATCCGGGACGCCGATCCGGGGTGCGGCGCCACCGCGGCGGGCGGTGGAGGTACCGTGACGCGACCCCCCGCCGTCCCGGGTCGGGACCGACTCCCGCCCCGGCAGCGGGGCATGAGGGACCACCGGACGAGGAGACACACACGCATGGGCGACTCGGCAGCACGGAACACGCCGGCACAGACCCCGGCAGCGCACACCTCGGCGGCACCGACCCCCGAGCCCTACCTCACCGAACTGGCCGCCGGAGTCCACGCCTTCATCCAGCCGGACGGCGGCTGGTGCCTGAACAACGCGGGCTTCATCACCGACGGGGACGCCACCCTGGTCGTGGACACCGCCGCCACCGAGCACCGGGCACGCCTGCTGCGCCGCCGGATCGCCGAGAGCGGCGCGCCCACGCCCCGCATGGTGGTCAACACGCACCACCACGGCGACCACACCTACGGCAACTGCGTCTTCGCGCCCGAGGCGACGGTCATCGGGCACGCCTCCTGCCGCCGTGAGCTGCTGGCCGCCGGACAGCAGCTGCACGCGGTGTGGCCCGAGGTCGAGTACGGCGACATCCGCCTGGCGGCGCCCGAGGTCACCTACACCGACGAGCTGGCGCTGCACGTCGGGGACATCGAGGTGCGGCTGATCCACCCGGGCGTGGCGCACACCACCGGCGACACCGTCGTCTGGCTGCCGCGGCAGCGCATCGTCTTCGCCGGCGATCTGGTCTTCCACGGCGGTACCCCGTTCGTCTTCATGGGGTCGCTGGCCGGATCGCTGCGGGCGCTGGAGTTGCTGCGCACCCTGGACGCGGTCACCGTCGTCCCCGGGCACGGTCCGGTGACCGGTCCCGAGGTGTACGACGGCATCGAGCGCTATCTGCGGTTCGTCGGCCGGCTGGCGCAGGAGGGCCGGGCGGCCGGCCGTACGCCGCTGGAGGTGGCCCGGGAGGCGGACCTCGGCCCGTTCGCGGAGCTGGCCGAGAGCGAGCGGCTGGTGGCGAACCTGCACCGGGCGTATGCGGAGCTGGCGGGCACCGCGCCGGGTGCCCCGCTCGACCTGGTGGCCGGGTTCGGCGATATGACGGTGATGAACGGCGGGGTGCCGATGGCGTGTCACGCCTGACCACGGCCGTGCTGCCGGAGGCCTGAGAGGAGGCCTGGGGCGACCGGGGCGGAGGCGACCGGAGTCGGGGCGTCCGGGGCCGGCGCGTCCGGGGCCGGCGCGTCCGGGGTCAGGGGCAGCCGGACCGGGGGCGTCCAGGGCCTCCGATGCGGCGGAGGTGTGGCGGAAAAACCTCGCGTGACCCACGCCCCACGCCCCGGCACTGGACTCCATACCGACTAGTCGGCATGATCGTGCTGCGACCGATCGACCGTCCACTCCGTACGGAGGAGCACGATGAGCAAGGGCACCCCTCCCCCGCAGGCCCAGGACCGGAAGGATCCCCCCGGCCTCGACCTGGAGCGATTGCGCGAGCATCTGGGCCGGGAGCGGCCGGAGCTGGCCGGCGGCCCGCTGCGGGCCCGGCTGATCGAGGGCGGGCGGTCCAATCTCACCTACCGGGTCACCGACGGTGCCGCGTCCTGGGTCGTCCGCCGGCCGCCGCTCGGCCATGTACTGGCGACCGCGCACGACATGCGGCGCGAGCACCGGGTCATCAGCGCCCTGCACGAGACGCCGGTGCCGGTGCCCGAGGCGCTGCTGCTGTGCGAGGACGAGTCGGTCATCGGCGCGCCCTTCTACGTGATGGAGCTGGTCGAGGGCGTGCCCTACCGCACGGCCGACCAGCTGGCCCCGCTCGGGCCCGAGCGCACCCGGGCCGTGGTGCTCTCCCTGGTCGATACGCTCGTGGACCTGCACGCCGTGGACCCCGAGGCGGTCGGACTCGGCGACTTCGGCCGCCCCGACGGCTTCCTGGAGCGCCAACTGCGCCGCTGGGGCAAGCAGTTGAGCGCGTCGAAGAACCGTGACCTGCCGGGGATCGACGAGCTGCACGAGACGCTGGGCCGGTCGCTGCCCGCCTCGCCCGCCCCGGCCGTCGTCCACGGCGACTACCGCCTCGACAACGTCCTGATCGGGGCCGACGACACCCTCAACGCCGTCCTGGACTGGGAGATGTCCACGCTCGGCGATCCGCTGACCGACCTCGGCCTGCTGGCGATGTACAGCTCGGACCTGGGCCTGTCCCGGTCGCCGGTCAGCACCACCAGCGGCGCCCCCGGCCACCCCTCACCGGGCGAGCTGATCGAGCGCTATGCCGCCCGCTCCGGCCGGGACACCTCCGCCATCGCCTGGTACACGGCGTTCGCCTGGTTCAAGCTCGCCGTGATCCTCGAGGGCATCCACTACCGCTTCACGCTCGGCCAGACCGTAGGCGCCGGGTTCGACCGGATCGGCGAGCTCGTCCCCGTCTTCATCGACCACGGACTCTCCACCCTCAAGGAAGGCTGAGGCACCCATGGACTTCGCATTCGACGCCCGGACCGAGGAACTGCGCGCGCGGCTCCTGACGTTCATGGACGAGCATGTCTACCCGGCCGAGCAGACCGCCCATGAGCAGCGGGCCGCACTCGCCTCACCGTGGGACACCCCGGTGATCGTCGAGGAGCTGAAGGCCGAGGCCCGCAGGCAGGGCCTGTGGAATCTGTTCCTGCCCGACGCGGAGCACGGTGCCGGGCTGACGAACCTCCAGTACGCCCCGCTGGCCGAAATCACCGGCCGCAGCCCCCAGTTGGCGCCCACCGCACTGAACTGCGCGGCGCCGGACACCGGCAACATGGAGGTACTGGCGCAGTTCGGCAACGAGGCGCAGAAGAAGCAGTGGCTGGAGCCGCTGCTGGCCGGTGAGATCCGGTCGGCGTTCGCGATGACCGAGCCGGAGGTGGCCTCGTCGGACGCCACCAACATCGAGACGCATATCGCGCGCGACGATGGGGGTACCTCCCGTTCGAGCGGAGCCGAGAGTGGGGGAGGCTATGTCATCAACGGGCGCAAGTGGTACATCTCCGGCGCGATGAACCCGCTGTGCCAGATCTTCATCGTGATGGGCAAGACCGACCCGGACGGTACGGACATCCGCCGGCAGCAGTCGATGATCCTGGTCCCGCGGGACACCCCCGGCGTGGAGGTCAAGCGCGCCATGCAGGTCTACGGCTACGAGGACCACTACCACGGCGGCCACGCCGAGGTGGTCTTCCACGACGTACGGGTGCCGGCGGCCAACCTGATCGGTGAGGAGGGCGGCGGCTTCGGCATCGCCCAGGCGCGGCTCGGCCCCGGCCGGATCCACCACTGCATGCGGCTGATCGGCATGGCCGAGCGCGCCATCGAGCTGATGTGCCGCCGTGCGGTGACCCGCACGGCGTTCGGCAAGCCGCTGGCCCAGCAGGGCGTGGTGCAGGAGTGGATCGCGGATGCCCGGGTGGCGGTGGAGCAGCTGCGGCTGCTGGTGCTGAAGACCGCCTGGCTGATGGACACCGTCGGCAACAAGGGTGCCCACACCGAGATCCAGGCCATCAAGATCGCCACTCCGCGCACCGTCGTGGACATCCTCGACAAAGCGGTACAGCTGCACGGCGCGGGCGGCGTCAGCCAGGACTTCCCCCTGGCGGAGCTGTGGGCCGGCGCCCGTACCCTCCAGCTGGCGGACGGACCCGACGAGGTGCACCAACGGTCCCTGGCACGCCGCGAGTTGAAGCGCTATCTGTAGGGCCTGACGGCCCGGGGCCGCCCCGGTACCGCAGCCGTGCCCGAGGGAGTGGGGACCTCGGGCACGGCCTGCCCGCGCCGCGGGCGGGGCGCCTCGTCCACCGGTCGGAGCGGGCCCCGGCCGGGAGGGGCCCCGCCGCTATCCTCGGGGAATGCGTATCGGAGAACTGGCGCGGCGGACCGGGGTGCCGGTTCCGTCGATCAAGTACTACACCCGGGAGGGCATGTTGCCCCCGGGCGAGCGCATCAGTCCGAACCAGGTCCGGTACGCCGAATCGCACATCCGGCGGCTGAAGCTGATCCGGGCTCTGACCGAAGTGGGCGGCTTGTCCATCGCGGCCGCCGCCGAGGTGCTGGCCGGCATCGACTCTCCGGGCACCACCCCGCACGGCATGCTCGGGACCGCGCAGTCGGCGGTCAGCAAGGTGGCCGCCGAGCGGGGCACCGACGAGATGTGGGAGCGCGCCGAGCGCGAGGTCGCGGAGCTGGTGCGGCGGCACGACTGGGCGGTGCGGCCGGAGAATCCGGGGTGGCGGACGCTGGTGCAGGTCGTGGTGGCCTACCACGAGCTCGACCAGAGCGAGCTGCTGGGCCTGCTCGACCGGTACGCGCAGGCCGCCGGGTCCCTGGCCGCCGCCGAGCTGGCGGCGTTCGACGGGGTCCCGAGCCTCGACGCCCAGATCGAGGGTGCGGTGCTCGGGACCGTGCTGGGCGACACGGCGATGGCCGCACTGCGGCGTATCGCCCAGGAGGACGTGGCCCGGCGGGTGCGGGCGCGGTCTCAGACCGGGTGAACGGGGTCGCCGGCCGGCACGAGGTGATGCACCCGGGCCGGCGGCAGGTTGCCCAGCACCAGTTCGGTGCGGAAGGTGTGCCGGTCGAGTATGCGGCGCAGCGCGTTCTGGCCGTCGAGGGCGTGGACCCGGGCGGCCGGGCCGCTGAACGTGCGGCGGACCGTGGCCCCGCCGACGTAGCCGAAGAAGGAGAGCGTGCCGCCGGGCCGCAGGGCGCCGAGCAGCCGGTCGAAGATGTCCGTCGTGGTCGGGGCGTCGAAGTTCGCGAACGGCAGGCCGCAGACGATCGTGTCGTAGGTGCCGAGTTCGTGCTCCTGCACCAGGCCGGTGAGGAACTGCAGCCGGGGATCGCTGCCGTAGGCGCCGTGCAGGATGTCGACGAAGCGCGGGTTGGCCTCGACCAGGTCGAGGGTGTCCTCCCGGCCGAGCGCATCGGCGATGTGGCGGGTCACCGCGCCGGTGCCGGGACCCACCTCCAGGACCGCGCGGGAGCGGCCGGGGCTGGGGATCAGATAGCGGGTCAGGGCCCTGCCGAGCCGGGGACTGCTCGGAGCAATCGCGCCCACCTCCCGGCGCGTCCGTGCGTACTCCCGGAGAAACAGCGTCACTTCAGCCACAAGGCCACCCACATCGGTAGTGATAGCAGAACTATCGATACCGTAAGTTACGGACCACGGATGAGGACAGTCCCGATCCGTGACCACGCCTTGAGTGTCGTTGCCCGGGAGCGTATTCCCACAGGCCTTGCGCGCAATCCAACAAATTGCTGAAGATGCGGCGAAGGCCCTCAGGCTCGCCCGGAGGAGCGGCCCGGATCACCCCGGTGTGGCCGGCCCGATACACAGGGTGAGGGTATGTGAGGAACGCCACTCCCGCACATGTGGCCAACGGAACACCGCGGCCGGCCGGCGCAACCAGCCGGTGGGGGCGGCGGACATCCCGGCGCCGTGTCCGGGCTCGCACGCCGTGGCCGGGCGGGCCCGGAGGCGGGTCCATCCGGCCGCGGGTCTCCGGCCCCCGGACACGGCGTGCGGACACGGCGTGCGGACAAGGCGCCCGGACACGGCGTGCGGTGCGCGCCTACGGCCGCAGGGCACGCAGCAGCAGATCCGCCAGGTGATCGGCGACCTGCTGCGGGCTGAGCGGTCCGTCCTCGCGGTACCACGTGCCCAGGTGGTGCACGGAGCCGAAGTGGTAGTCCACGACCAGGTCGGCGGGGATGTCGGCGGCGAAGACACCGGTGCGCTGGCCCTCCTGGACCAGGGCCCGGAACCGCTCGTGGTAGCGGCGCCGTTCGGCGCGTACCTGCTTGTCCTTCTCCGGGCTCAGCTGGTGCATCGAGCGGAAGAAGATCTTGGTGTCGTCGAGGTTCTCGATGGTGGTGACGACCACGTCGGCGGCGGCGTCCCGCAGTCGCCGCTCCACCGGCGCGTCGGCGCCGGCGAAGTGGTCCAGCCGCTCCTGCTGGAGTCGCAGGACCCGGCTGTAGACCTCGTGGAGCAGGTCCTCCTTGGAGCCGAAGTAGTGGTAGAGGGCGCCCTTGGTGACGCCCGCCGCATCGACGATCTCCTGGACGGAGGTGCGGTCGTAGCCCTGCTCGGCGAAGAGCCTGGTGGCGGTGGCCAGCAGCCGCTGGGCCACCGGCTTCGCACTGCCGTTGCCGTTGCCGTTGCCGTCCTTCGTGCCGGCCATCGCCCTCACCTGTCCTTCGTGCTAGTCATGCGCGGTGGCGCAGCTCCCGTCGGAGGATCTTGCCACTCGTGGTCTTCGGAAGCTCGGCCAGGATCTCCACCACACGGGG
Organism: Streptomyces sp. NPDC048516; assembly: GCF_043199875.1. NCBI lineage: Bacteria > Bacillati > Actinomycetota > Actinomycetes > Kitasatosporales > Streptomycetaceae > Streptomyces > Streptomyces sp. NPDC048516. Next base: position 180,502 of record NZ_JBICWS010000011.1, read on the forward strand.
ATATTTGTACGCCGCGAGCCGTTCCTTGCAGTAAGCGGCCAGCTCGGCGGGTTCCGGGGACGTGCCCGGGCGCAGGCTGACATAGGCCTTGACCGACTCGCCGCGGTAGGCGTCGGGCACCCCGACGACCGCCGCCTCGCGCACCGCCGGGTGGCTGTAGAGGACGTCCTCGACCTCGCGGGGCCAGACCTTGAAGCCGGAGGCGTTGATCATGTCCTTCTTGCGGTCGACGACGTACAGCCAGCCGCCGGCGTCCATGAAACCGATGTCCCCGGTCCGCAGCTCGCCGTCCGGGATGGCCTCGGCGGTGGCGTCGGGGCGGCGCCAGTAGCCGGGGACGACCTGGGGGCCGCGGACCGCTATCTCGCCCTGCTCGCCGAACGGCAGGTCCTGGCCCCTCTCGTCGGTGATCCGCACGACGGTGTCGGGGCCGGGGACGCCCACGGCGAGCGTGCCGGAGACCTTGTCGACAGGTGCCTTTCTGCCGGGCGGGACGCTGGCACAGGGGGCGGTGCACTCGGTCAGGCCGTAGCCGTTGTGGAGGTACGGGCCGAAGTCGGTGCGGAACTTCTCGACGAGGGCGGGCGGCAGCGGCGCACCGCCCGAGGACATGGTCCGGAAGGACGCGAAGTGGTCGCGGGTGACCTCGGGGTGCGCCATCAGCGCCATGTAGGCGGTGGAGGGCCCGACCGTATAAGCGGGGCGGTGCTCCAGGAAGGCGTCCAGGACGACACCGGCGTCGAAGCGGTAGGCGAGCGCGAGGGTGCCGGAGTTGGCGACACAGGCGGCCAGTTCGCAGACCATGCCGGTGATGTGGAAGAGCGGGGCGAGCGCGAAGTAGGTGGCGCCTTCGGGCAGGCCCAGGCCGGTGCGCTGGCGTTCGGCGTTGTAGGTGATGTTGCCGTGGGTGTTGGTGGCGCCCTTGGGGGTGCCGCTGGTGCCCGAGGTGTAGCTGATCAGCGCGAGGTCGTCGGCGGTGAGCTCCGGGTCGGTGGGCACCGCGCGGATCCTCCCCGCGGTGCGGGCGACGGTCAGCAGGTCGTCGGCGCCCTCCTGCGGGCCGAGCCGGTCACCGCGCAGCACCCGCCGGTCGTCCCGGGTCTGCAGGTCCCGTTCCCAGGCGGTGAGCGCGATCCGTACGGACGGCGACCCGGCGGCGGTGGCACGCAGAAATCCGTCCCAGGTGCGGTCGGCGCAGATGACGGCGGTGACCTCGGCGTCGTCCAGGATGTGCCGCATCTCGGCGGACTTGTACATGGGGTTGACCGGCACCACCACACCGCCGGCCTTCCACACGCCGAGCAGGGCGAGCACGAAGTGCGGGGTGTTCTGCAGCATGACCGCGGCCCGGTCGCCGCGCCGGAAGCCGCGCTCGGAGAGGTGGGCGGCGATGCCGTCGGAGAGCGCGTCGGTCTCGGCGTAGGACAGCCGGCCGTCGAAGTAGGCGAGCGCCGTACGGTCGGGGACGCGACCGACCGCGGCCCGGAAGGCGTGCAGCGTCGAGGGCGGCGGCTGGACGGGGGCGCGCTGGGCGTCGGTGAGCTGTGCCAGCCACGGCATGTCCTGGTAGGAGGTCATCGGGGTGCGGCCCTTTCTTCCTGATCGCCTGAATCATCCCTGCGGGGAAAGCGCCCGGGTGACGCGGGGCGCGGGTGACGTGCGGTGACGCGCCGCCCGGCCGGCTGCACGTCGGCCCGCCCGGCCCGTCCCCCTGCGCTGCCGGGGCGGGTGGCCTAGGAGCGGCCGCCCTCGTCCTGCTCCAACTTCCGCTGGAGGTGGTTCATCCCGCCGAGCCAGCGGTCGGGGTCCGCCGCCCGCGCGGTGTAGTAGTCCGCGACCTCCGGGTGCGGCAGGACCAGGAAGCGGCCCTCGGCCATCGCCGCGAAGAGGGCGTCGGCGACGTCCTCGGGCTCCACGGCCGTGGGCGTCAGAACCAGGTCCCCGGCGGCGCCGGTGGCGGCGAGCATGTCGGTACGGACGCCCTGCGGGCAGATGGCGTGGACGTCGATACCGCGGTGCCGGTAGGTCAGCGAGAGCCATTCGGCGAAGGCGTAGGCGCCGTGCTTGGTGACGCTGTACGGGGCGGCGGCGACCATCGTGAGCAGCCCCGCGGCGGAGACCGTGGAGATGAAGCGCCCGCTGCCGCGCTCCAGCCATTCGGGCACCAGCTCCCGCGCGGCCCGGACGTGTGCCATGACATTGACGTCCCAGGCCAGCGCCCAGTCCTCGTCGGGCGCCTCGGGCCCACCGCCGGTCCCCACCCCTGCGTTGGCGCAGAAGATGTCGATCCCGCCGCCGAGCGCCGCCCGTGCGGCCGGGACGACGGCGGAGGCGTCGCCCGCGACCGCGATCGCCCCGATCTCCCCGGCGGTCTTCGCCGCCTTGGCCTCGTCCAGATCGTTGACCACGACCCGGGCGCCCTCGGCGGCGAACCGGCGGGCCAGCGCGGCGCCGATCCCCCCGCCCGCCCCGGTCACGACAACGGTCTTGTCCCGTACGGCTTCCACCCTGGGTCTCCCTCGGTCGTGTCGATTCGACGGAGGCAGACTAACCAGTCGGTATGTCCTGGCGGAAGAGCCCTTGCCACACCGGCCGGGTCCAGACCGAAGAGCCCTTGCCGCACCGGCCGGGTCCATTCCGCCACGCCCCGGAGCGGGCTAGCGTGCACACGACACGTACCCGGTTGGTTTCCTGATCACGGAGGTGTGCGGATGGCTCTGTCGAGACGCGGGCTGCTCGGGCGGCTGGCGACGGCCGGAGCGGCCGGTGCGGCACTGGCTGCCGCGGGCGCGGGACCCGCGCAGGCGGCGCGCCCCGCACACGGCGGCGGACGGCGGGTACACACCGGCTTCGACCGGCTGGCCGCCGACGGCTACCGCCTCCTGGACGGCCACCGGGCCGGCCTCGTCACCAACCCCACCGGTGTCACCCGGGATCTGCGGCACATCGTGGATGTGATGCACGCCGACGAACGGGTGCGGCTGACCGCCGTCTTCGGCCCCGAGCACGGCTTCCGCGGCACCGCCCAGGCCGGCGGCTCCGAGGGCCGCTACGACGATCCGGCCACCGGACTGCCCGTCTACGACACGTACAACAAGAACGGCAGGGAACTCGCCGGCATCTTCGGCGCCTCCGGTGTGGACACCGTCGTCTTCGACATCCAGGACGTGGGCGCGCGCTTCTACACCTACATCTGGACGCTGTACGACTGCATGGTGGCGGCGGCGCTCGCCGGCAAGCGCTTCGTCGTCCTGGACCGGCCCAATCCGGTCACCGGCCGCGCGGCCACCGGCCCGGTGCTCGACAAGGCGTACGCCTCGTTCGTCGGCCGGGAGCCGATCGCGCAGTCACACGGGATGACGGTGACGGAGCTGGCGCTGCTGTTCAACGGCGAGTTCGTGCCGCAGGCGGCCGGGCGCCCGGTGGAGCTGGAGACCGTGCGGATGACCGGCTGGCGGCGCACCGACTTCTTCGACGCCACCGGCCTGCCCTGGGTGCCGCCGAGCCCCAACATGCCCACGCCCGACACCGCCCTGGTCTACTCCGGCACCTGTCTCTTCGAGGGCACCAACCTCTCCGAGGGGCGCGGCACCACCCGCCCCTTCGAGCTGCTGGGCGCGGACGGCATCGACCACCGCTGGGCCGCGGCCGCCACCGATCTGGGCCTTCCCGGCGTCCACTTCCGGGAGGCCTACTTCGCCCCCACCTTCTCCAAGTTCCAGGGCAAGACGATCGGCGGCGTCCAACTGCACGTCCACGACCGTGAGGCGTTCGACCCGGTACGTACCGGCATCGGCCTCCTGGTGACCGCGAAGCGGGTCTGGAGCGGCTTCGCCTGGCGTCCCGACAACGGCATCGACCGGCTGACCGGCTCGTCGACCGTGCGGAAGATGATCGACGCGGGCGCGGATCCGGACGAGATCGTGGCCGCCTGGCAGGAGGGGCTGAGGCGCTTCCGAGCGGTGCGACGGCGGTATCTGCGGTACCCGTGAGGGGTGTTGTCCCGGATCAGGCCTGACCGGGCCGCCTCGGTCCGGTCAGCCCCTGGTCCGGCCCGCCCCGGTCTCAAGAACCGAGACAGCCCATTTCACCTCTTGACTGTCCCCTGCACCGAGCCGGAAAGTGCGCTGGTGAGTAGTGACGCGACATCAGCGCATGGATCAGCGCAGGCATCAGCAGGTTCTCCTCCGAAGGCGAAAGGGGAGGCCGGCGGCGGTGAGAGCCTGCGCCGGGTGGCGGTGGCCTCCTTCATCGGGACGGCCATCGAGTTCTACGACTTCTACATCTACGGAACGGCCGCCGCGCTCGTCCTCAATCAGGCGTTCTTCCCGACGCTCAACCCGGTCAACGCCACCCTCGCGTCCTTCTCCACCTACGCGGTGGCGTTCGCCGCGCGGCCGCTGGGCTCGGTGCTCTTCGGCCACTTCGGTGACCGGGTGGGCCGTAAGTCCGTGCTGGTCGTCTCGCTGCTGCTGATGGGGCTCTCGACGGCGTGCGTGGGGCTGCTCCCCGGCTATGGCACCTGGGGCGTCTGGGCGCCGATGCTGCTGCTCGTGCTGCGCTTCCTGCAGGGCATCGGCCTGGGCGGCGAGTGGGGCGGCGCCGCGCTGCTCGCGGTCGAGCATGCGCCGCGCAGGCGCCGCGGGCTGTATGCGGCCTTCCCGCAACTCGGCCCGTCCGTGGGATTCTTCGCGGCGACCGGGGTGTTCTGGCTGCTGTCGTCCGTGCTCGATGACGCGGCGTTCCGCTCGTGGGGCTGGCGGGTGCCGTTTCTGCTGTCGTTCCTGCTGGTCGGCGTGGGGCTGTTCGTACGGCTGAAGATCAGTGAGACGCCGGTGTTCGCGAAGGTGCTGGACGCCCGGGAAGCGAGCAAGGCCCCCGCCGTCGAGGTGCTGCGCCGTCATCCGCGCGAACTGCTGCTGGGCGCGGGCGGCATGATCGTCGCGTACGGCCTCTTCTACACCGCGACGACCTACTGCCTGTCCTACGCCACCGCCACCCTCGGCATCTCCCGCAACACCATGCTGGGGCTCTCCCTCGTCGCCTGCCTGTTCCTGGCCGCCGGTACCTGGCTCGCCGCCACCCGGTCCGACGCGGCCGGGCGCCGCAAGCTGATCCTCGCCGGGAGCGCCCTCGCGGTGGTGTGGGGGCTGGTCCTCTTCCCGCTGCTGGACACCGGGGCACCGGTGCTGATCGCCCTCGGCATCGGCGGCGCGCTGTTCTGCATGGGTGTGGTGTACGGACCGATGGGCGCGTACCTGCCGGAGCTGTTCGGTACACGGGTGCGGTACTCGGGTGCCTCGCTGGCCTACAACCTGGGCGGCGTTCTCGGCGGCGCGGTGGCCCCGCTGGTCGCCACCCGGCTCCAGTCGGCGTACGGGTCGGCCTCGGTGGGCTGGTACGTCAGCGCGATGGCGGTCGTCTCGCTGCTGTGCGTGCTCGCGCTGCCGGAGACCCGGGGGCGGGACCTGGCCTGAGTGAGGTGCCGGTGACGCCGCGCGCTCACGAGCTCAGCCACCATCGCCCGCTCTCCCTGGACAGGGCGTCCCACAGAAGGTTGAGGGGGTGGCCGGGGACGTAGGAGTCCCGCTCGCCGCGGCGGGTGAAGACGCCGACCAGCACCTCGGTCCGGGGGCCCACCTCCCCGAGGATCTCCAGGGTGCGCAGCCCGCCGGCCTCCGGGAGGCGGCCGTTCGCGGCGGCCTCCCCGATACCCCGGGTGACCAGCATCGCCCCGCTGACCACTCCCGACCGCAGCAGTTCGAAGCCGTAGTGCGCGGCCTCGATCTCGGCCGCCACGGACAGCTTCTGCCGGTAGTCGGGGCCGTACCAGGAGGTCAGAAAACGGCTGATCAGGCCGCGCGTCGAGACGACCAGCGGCAGCCGGGGCAGGTCGTGGGCGCTGAAGGAGGTACCGGGGAGCCGCTCCTGCGGCAGGTTCGTCAGCAGGGAGAGGCCGCTGCGCCGCCATTCCATGACCTCGTACGGAGCCAGCAGTTCCGCTTCGTCGTCCTGGGTGACCACGACGCTGCCGCAGACCAGGTCGAGTTCCTTGGTGCGCAACTTGGTGAAGAGGTCTCCGGTGCGGACATGGGTGACCTTCAGATCGACGTCGTCGCGCTCATAGTCCTCGGCGACGCGTTCCACCGCGTCCAGCAGGAAGCCGAGGGTGTAGCGGGTGGTGCCCACGGACAGCGTCCGGCCGAGCCGGCGGCGGGCGTCGCGCACCCCGTCCGACCACTCCCCCAGCGTGCGCCGCGCCAGCTCGACCAGCGCCTCGCCGGTCGCGGTGAACAGGGCGTCCTGGCCCCGCCCTTGCTTGAGGACCAGCTCCTCGCCGCACAGCGCGGCAAAGGTGCGGTTCATGGTGTCCAGCTGCTTTTGCACACTGGACTGTTCGCGGCCCAGCCGCCGCGCGGCGCCCAGCGCGGTGCCCGCCTCGTGGACGACGATCAGTGTGCGCAGCTGGTCCATGGTGGTATCCAGCAGCTCCGTCGGGTACTGCTGCGGACCTGACAAGGCCATGCCTCGCTTTCCCATTCCCTGGAGTTCGGAACCCTGCAGCATAACCCCCGCGCAATTCCGGTCCGGAGGACAGTCGGGCTTCCCGGTACGGGAGTTGGAACGGCAGGGCACCCGGCGGGCGCACGCGAAGGCCCCGGGGCGGTGATACCCCGGGGCCTCGCCGTGCCGCGCTCCCTCTACCGGTGTGCCGGGAACTCCACGACCTGCTGGTAGGTCGGCCGGTTCTGCCAGCTGATGGTGTCGTGGGTCAGACCGCCCACCGTGCGGTGGATGATCGCGTCCGCGCACCACTGGTCGCCGGCCTTGCAGCTGTCGTCGCCGGGGTAGACCTGCTCGGCCGTCTTCCCGCTCGCCTGCCGGAGCGTGGCCAGCAGGGTGTCACGGCAGGCGGACAGTTCACCGTTGCCGCAGTACGGCTGCGCCAGCGGGCCCGCCACCTTGTCGCCGAGCACCGACCGCAGGTCCTTGTCCGCATAGCTCCACCAGCCGTACTGGAAGGCCGATCCGGCGTGCGCCCCGGTCGGTCCGTGGCCGGCCGACGGGGATTCGTCGATGCCGAGATTGGCCCGCAGCGCGTCATAGAGGTCGCCGCCCAGCCCTGGCTTGAAGACCGCGTCGATCATCAGCGGCCACCAGGCGTCCATCAGACGTACGGCGTCGGGGTGGGTGTAGGTGTGCGAGCCCGCGGCGGTCTCCCGGCGCTGGGCACCGTCCTTGCGCCACGCCTCCAGTTGCTGGACCGCGGTCTTCAGCTGGGGGTCGGTGACGGGCTTGCTGCCCAGGACCCGCAGGAGTTCGGGCAGCACGTCCTCGCCGCGCAGGTCGGTGGCGGCGGCCTCGGACATGGCGCGGGTCAGCGAGGCCCGGGTCACCCCGCCGTTCTCGGTCAGTGCGCGCACCCGGTCGTCCAGCAGATTGCCGCGGTGCACCGACCCGTTGCCGAAGCCGGCCGAGTCGTAGTCCTTGGCCTGCTTGTTGTTCCACGAGATGTAGTAGTCCTGGCCGACGGACTGCGGATGCTGGGCGGGCGGGGTGTAGTCGGTGGTGTTGGTGTCCGGGTCGTAGCCCTTCCACTCGTACGCGTCCTCCGCCTTGATGGGCAGGGCGGGATCGACATCGGGGTTGCGGACCGGATTGAGGCCGCTGTTGTAGTACGCGATGTCACGGGAGTCGGCGTAGAACCAGTTGAAGGCGTAGCCGATGTGCTCGGCGGCCTGCTGGAACGTCTTGGCGTCGTGGACGTAGGAGGGGTCGTTGAACATCTGGAAGCCGATGATCGAGTCGGCCTCGTGGCGGTAGGTGGAGCGCTGCGCGGTGTAGGCGACGGGCTTGCCGTCGACGGTGGCGCGGTGGGTGACGGTCCCGTACTTCGTCCGGAAGACCTGCATCCGGTAGGAGCCGGCCGCCGTCGGGTCGGCGACGGTGGGCTTCCAGGAGTTGGTGCGCTCCAGCTTCTCCATGGGGACGCAGGCGCCGCGGTAGCGGTAGGAGGTGGAGTCCTTGGTGGGCGCCGAGCCGTCCGCGTCGCACAGTTCCACGGCGTAGGTGTCGGTGATGTCCTGGCCGGCGGAGGTGGCGCTCCAGGAGTAGTCCTGCCCGCGGCCGAGCTGGACGTACATCCCGACGCCCGCGAAGGAGGCACCGCGGGCGCTGATGCCGGGCCCCTGGATCTCCTGGAGCATCAGGAGCTGCGGCGCGAAGTAGCCGGTCTGCGGGCCGAAGACAGCGACCGGGTGACCGCCGGCGGTGTGCTTGCCGGAGACCAGCAGGGCGTTGGACATCCCGCGGTGCTGGGTGGGATCGAAGCTCCCCTTGGGCAGCACGCCGTCCTTGAAGAGGCCTTCCAGCTTCTTGTACTTCTTGGGGGCCTTGACCGGGTCGCGGGGCGGCGTCCCGCTCTTGACGGTGGCCGCGCCGGTGCGGTCGAAGACCAGCGGCTCGGACGTCACCGAGCCGCGGTCGGGCAGCGCGGTGCCCTTGGCCTTGGCCGGCTTGACCGCGTACGGGAAGCTGCTGCCGTCGTGCAGGGTCTTGGCGGCCTCGGGGTCGTTGCGCTCCCGGAACGACTCCCAGACCTCAGTGCCCTTCTCGACGCCGTACTTCTGCTGGGCGGAGAGCAGCGCGAGGGCCGAGGGGACCTCGCCGCCTCCGCCGTTGCCGAAGAGACCGCCGACGACGGAGGCGAGGGCTATCAGGTCGGTGAGTTTGAAGGGCTGGATCTCACCGGCGTTGGTGATCGCGTCGACATGGCCGGTGAGGACGTACTCACCGGGGAAGTAGCGGCCGTTCTTGGACTGTTCGCGGTAGGCGTTGATGCCGTCGAGATAGGCCTGGGCGTCCTGCATGGCCAGTTTGCCGCGCTCGCCGTTGGAGTCGCGGATGTTGTCGACCTGGGCCTGGAGATCGGCCTCGGTGTACGGCGCCTGCGGCCAGAACTGCTGTTCCAGGCCCTGGTTGGCGAGGGCCCCGCCGGCGAAGGAGGTCAGTTCGCCGCGGCCGATGTGGCGGAAGAGGTCCATCAGCCAGAGCCGGTCCTGGCCCGCGGCGTAGCCGGCGCCGAACTCGGTGCCGTAGCGGGTGGTGCCCTTGATGTGCGGCACCCCGGTCTTCTTGTCCCGGGTGATGGTCACGTCGTTGCGGGGCGCCGTGACCTTGCCGACCTGGTCCTGGGGGACGCCGAAGGAGGCGTCGTTGAAGAACTGGCCGAGCGTGTCGTCGGTGAGCGACTGGTAGCCGCTCGCCAGCGCGCCGTACGGGCCGAGTTGGTCGGTGGAGTGCTCGGGGTGGGTTCCGAACAGCTTGTTGCCGAGGATCTCCACCAAGGTGGCGTTGCCGGTGGCGCCGGGCGGCAGGATGTCGCCGCACTGGCCCTGGCAGTAGTCGTGGGCATCGTTCGGTGCGGCGGCCGCGGCCGCGGTGGGGGGCGGTGCCAAGAGCATGGCACCCAGGGCGAACAAGGCCGCCGCGGTGGCAGTCCTGAGCCTTCCGGTACGTCGTCGCATTCCGGCTCCTCGCTGGGGGTCCCCTGAGCGCGGGGGAGGGCGGGCGGGACGTTACCGCCGGTTATCCCTGACCGGAAGATGAACAACAGTCAACTTTCTTCTTCTGCCGGGAGTTTGCTCCGACGCCGCCCCGGCACCCCGGCATATCGCCCCTGAAACCGCAAGAAAGTTCGAGGGATCCAGTTGGTGATCGGCTACGTCCCATCTCCGTTCAGTCGGATCCTCCCCACGGAGGTGGGATGAAATGGCCGGTTTCAGAGCCCTCGCAGAACAGGTCCGCAATCCACGACTCGTCGCGGCTCAGCGACGCACGGCCCTGCGCAAGTGCCTTGAACGCTTCGCCCCTTACGGGCATCGGGCGACCTGGCACCATCTGTGCACCCGGGCCGGTATCGCGACCCAGGACCGCGACCCCGATCCGGAGCGGCTGATGGCCGCGCTCGCCGAGCTGGAAGAGGCCCGCGCCCTCTGGCTCGCATACGAGCAGGAGTTCGCCGCCCGGCGCCGCAAGGAGAAACACGACGGCATCCGGCAGCCCGGCGCGATCGACGAATGGCACCGGCGGACCTGGGGCGGCTGCGACATCGTGCCGTGCGAGTCACCGCAGCGCCACCCCGCGGCCCGCCTCGCGGTGGTACTGCACCGCATGATCGTGGCGATGGAAGCGGGGCGGCCGCGCCGCGACTGCCCGGTGTGCGGCGGCACCCGCTTCGCCTGGCTCCCGGATGCCGTGGACGCACCGGCACCCGGGCCGGCCTGCCGGCAGTGCGGGGTGCTGGCCCCGCCGTCCGTACTGACGCACGAGGCGCTGACCACGGCGGGCCGGGTGCGGGTGCACGCGGCGGGGGCGTTCGCGGCGGCCTGACCGGCTCCGGGGGGCGGCGGGCGAACGGGGTCGCGCCGCCCTCCTGTCCGTCCTCGTCCGGCTTGGGTCGGACGGCCCGTTCCCGTACGGCCTTTACGAGCCGCCCCTCGAACTGAAACAACTGTGCACGGGCCGCCCCCGCACCGGCATCGCGCCCGGCCCGCGCCGGCCCTCCCGCCCGTACGACACCAGGGCCGTGCGGGCACCCTGAGGAGAGGCTGGACGTCCATGGCCGACCTGCACGATCTGACCGCGCTCGAACAGGCCGAGAAGATCCGGTCGGGCGAGCTCTCCCCCGTGGAGCTCACCGAGCACTATCTGACGCGGATCGAGCGGCTCGACGACTCACTCGGCGCGTTCCTCACCCGCACCCCCGAGATAGCCCGCAAGCAGGCCTCGGACGCCGAGAGCGAGGCCACCGCGGCCCGCCGGGAGGACCGTGCGCTCCCGCCGCTGCACGGCGTCCCCGTCCCCGTGAAGGACCTCAACCAGGTCGCCGGGGTGCGCTGCACAATGGGCTCGCGCGCGCTGGCGGGGCAGGTGCCGACCGTCGACGACCATGTCGTCCACAAGCTGCGGGCGGGCGGCACGATCCTGCTCGGCAAGACCAACACCCCCGAATTCGGGCTGCCCTGCTACACCGAGAACGACCTGGCTCCGCCCGCCCGCACCCCGTGGGACCCGGAGCGCTCGGCGGGCGGCTCCAGCGGCGGGGCGGCCGCGGCCGTGGCCGGCGGCCTGGCACCGCTCGCGCACGCCAGCGACGGCGGCGGCTCGATCCGTATCCCGGCCTCCGCCTGCGGGCTGTTCGGCATCAAGCCCAGCCGCGGCCGGGTCAGCGGCGGCCCGCTGCTGCACGACATCTCCGGCCTGGCCACCTCGGGGCCACTGGCCCGTACGGTCGCGGACGCGGCCACCCTGCTGGACGTCATGGCAGACACGATGCCCGGCGATCCGTTCGCCGCGCCGCCCCTGCCGCCCGGGGAAACCTTCGCCACCCACGCCCGCCGCGATCCCGGACGGCTGCGGATCGCCTGCCTCACCGAGCCGCCCGTCCCCGGCATCGAGCTCCACCCCGACTGCCGCACCGCCACCACCGAGACGGCCGCCCTGCTGACCGGACTCGGCCACGAGGTCGAGGAGCTGTCCCTGCCGGCCGACGACGGCATCCTGCTCGCCTTCACCCGTGTCTGGTCGGTGCTCGCCGCGAGCCGCCCCGTGCCGCCGGAGCGCGAGGAGCTGCTGATGCCGCTCACCCGCTCACTGCGTGCCCGCGGCGCCGAGGTCTCCGGTACGGACTTCGCACGCTCGATGTACGCGTTCCGGATTCTCGCCCAGTCCGTCGCGGACGGTCTGATGCCGCCGGGCACCGGCTATGACGTGATCCTCTCGCCGACACTGGCCGCGCCCCCGGTCCCGGTCGGCGGGCTGCGCAACGACGCCGACCCCCAGGCCGAGTTCGCCGCCATCGGCGCCTTCACACCGTTCACCGCGCTCTACAACGCCACCGGCCAGCCCGCGGTGAGCGTCCCGCTGCAGTGGAACGCCGAGGGACTGCCGATCGGGGTGATGCTGGCCGGGCGCTACGGCGACGAGGCCACCCTGATCGCGCTGTCGGCGCAGCTGGAGCAGGCCCGCCCGTGGGCGCACCGCACCCCGTCCATGTGGTGAGGGAGCCGGAACACCCGCGCCCGCCCCGTCATGGGGCGGGCGCACCGGCGCCGGCGGCCAGGCGCACATCCCCACTACGGGCGGGCGCCTCCGCGCTCACGGCTCGTCGGTACAACTGCCCTGCTCGTCCGTACAGCAGCCCTGCTCGTCCGTACAACTGCCCCGCTCGTCCGTACGGCAGCCCTGGTCCTCCCGCTCGCCGGGCTCAGCCCTCGTATGCCGCTGCTGCCGCTGCTCGCCGCCCGCGCGCCGCTGTGCCCCCTCCGGGTCCTTGACGCTCCGGTCGACCCGCAGCCGTCGCGCGCCGGGCCCCTGCTCACCGAGGTTGTCGTACGGGTTGGACAGCGCGCAGGTCTCCAGCGAGAGGCAGCCACAGCCGATGCAGTCCGTCAACCGGTCGCGCAGTTCGACGAGTTGGGTGATCCGCTCGTCCAGCTCGGCGCGCCAGACCGCGGAGAGCCGGGCCCAGTCGGCGCGGTTGGGCGTGCGCTCGTCGGGCAGCTCGGCCAGCGCGTCACGGATCACCGCGAGCGGGATCCCCACCCGCTGCGCCGCCCGCACGAACGCGACCCGGCGCAGCGCGTCACGGGTGTAGCGCCGCTGGTTGCCCGCCGTCCGGGTGCTGCTGATCAGCCCCTTGGACTCGTAGAAGTGCAGCGCGGAGACCGCGGCACCGCTGCGTGCGGAAAGCTGGCCGACGGTGAGCTCATGAACCTTGTACGGAAGCTGGGGCACGGCTCAACCCTAGGCGACCCTCGGGGCCGGCTTCCCCGCCTGCGGGGCTCGCCGGACCGTTGACAGCGGGCACCCGCACTCAGCATGCTGAGCAAGCGCTTAGTAAGCGTCGGCCGGTGCACCACAGCGGCGGATGGATCCCGAGGAGGCGGACGAGAATGGCACAGCCCCGAGTGTTCGGATCGCTCGACGAACTGCGCGAGGCAGTCGGTGAGGAGCTGGGCACCAGCGACTGGCTGGAGATCGACCAGAAGCGGATCGACCTGTTCGCGGAGGCCACCGGCGATCACCAGTGGATCCATGTGGACCAGGAGAAGGCCGCGGCCGGCCCCTTCGGCACCACCATCGCGCACGGCTATCTGACGCTGTCGCTGCTGCCCGCCTTCGTACCGCAGCTGATGCGGGTCGACAACGTGAAGATGGGCATCAACTACGGCACCAACAAGGTCCGTTTCCCCGCCACCGTCCCGGTCGGCTCACGACTGCGCGCCACCGCCAGGATCGCGGAGGTGACCGAGGTACCCGGCGGCGTCCAGCTCGCCACGGTCGTGACCATCGAGCGCGAGGGCGGCGACAAGCCGGTCTGCGTCGCGGAGTCGGTCAGCCGCTTCTACCTGTAGCCCGGGCGGCGGCCGGACCACGGGCCGCGGGACCCGCGGCTCCCGACGGCCCGGCCGTCCCGTTCCGGGAAGCGGGCCGCTCCCCCCTCGCGGGCGGCGGTCCACCCCTCGTGCCCCCTCGCGGGCGGCGGTCTACCCCTCGTGCGCGGCGGCCCGGTCCACCGGCGCACCCACCATGCGCAGCACGAGGTCGGCATAGAGGGTGCCGACCTCGTCGGGCGTGCGCGGGCCCTGGGCCGTGAACCAGCGAGCGACGTCCACACACAGCGACAGCACCGCGAGGGTGGTGCCCGGCACGTCGTCGGCCTGGAACTCCCCGCTGTCCGCACCGTCCTGGATGATCTGCCGCAGCACCCGGTCCGTACGGCGGCGCAGACCGGTGATCTCGGTGTAGTGCTCGGGGCTCAGCGCCTGGAGCTCGTACTGGATGACCCGGGCGGTGGTGTGGTGCTCCGCATGCCAGCGGGCGAAGGTCCGTACGGCGTCGCGAAGGCGCTCGGTGGCGCTGCCCTCGGCCTCGGCGGCGGCGTCCATGATGCGCAGCGCCTTTTCGTGGCCGATGCCGCTGATGCGGTACAGCAGCTCTTCCTTGGTCTTGTAGTGGATGTAGAGGGCGGCAGGGCTCATCCCGGCCCGGCCGGCGATGTCACGGGTGGTGGTGGCGTGGTAGCCACGCTCGGCGAAAGCCTCGACGGCGGCACTGACCAGGCGCCGCGCGGCGTCCGGGGTCACCCCGGCCCACTCCTCGTTCTCCTCTTCGGCCCGCTTCGCCGCCGCACCCATCGCGTACCCCGCTCCTCGATCCGCCAGGGACCCTCCTCTGACGGATCGAACACCATATCGCGCCGCTGAGCAAGCGCTTAGGGCCCGGCGGCAGGCAGCCGGGACGTCCGCGGACGGGCCGGTGAGCGCCCACGGGCGGGCGGGTGAGCACCCGCAGAGGGGCCGGTGATCACCCGCCTCCAACCGGTCAGAAGGCGGAGACCCCTGTCAGCGCACGGCCGATGACCAGCTTCTGTATCTGGCTGGTGCCCTCGTACAGGGTCATCACCCGGGCGTCCCGCAGCAGCTTGCCGACCGGGTACTCGTCGATATAGCCGTAGCCGCCGAAGACCTGGAGGGCGTTGTTGGCGGCCCGCACCGCGGCCTCGGAGGCGAACAGCTTGGCCTTCGACGCGGCGGCGTCGAACGGCTCGCCGCGCTCGATCAGATCGGCCACCCGCCAGGTCAGCAGGCGCGCGGCGTCCACGTCCACGGCGATATCGGTGATCAGCTCCTGCACCAGCTGGTGCCGGGCCAGGGGCTTGCCGAACTGCTCGCGCTCGCCCGCGTAGCCGACCGCGGCGTCCAGGGCGGCCTGGGCGATGCCCACACAGCCGGCGGCCACCGACATCCGGCCCTTGGCCAGCGCGGACATCGCGACCGAGAACCCCTTGCCCTCGGGGCCGAGCATGGCGGCGGCCGGGACCCGTACCCCCTTCAAGACCAGCTCCGCGGTGGCCTGGCCGCGCAGCCCCAGCTTGCCGTGGATCTCACGGCGCTCCAGGCCGGGGCTGTCCGCCGGGACGAGGAAGGCGCTGATGCCGTGGTGTCCCGGGGCGCCGCCGGTGCGGGCGAAGAGCAGGACGACATCGGCCCAGGTGCCGTTGGTGATGAACATCTTGGTGCCGTCGATGACGTACGAGTCCCCGTCGCGGACCGCCCGGGTGGCGAGGTGCGCGGCGTCGGAGCCGGTGCCCGGTTCGGTCAGACCGAAGCAGCCGACCGCCTCGCCGGAGGTGAGCCGCGGCAGCCACGTCCGCTTCTGCTCCTCGTCGCCCCACGAGGCGAGCGTCTTGGCCACCAGCCCCAGGGAGACCGAGACGATGCCGCGCACCGAGGAGTCGGCGCGCCCCAGTTCCTCGGTGACCAGGACATAGGAGAGGTGGTCGCCGCCGGAGCCGCCGTACTCCTCGGGGACGGTGAGCCCGAGGAAGCCGAGACCGCCCAGCTTCTTCACGATGCCGCGGTCGACCTGCTCCGCGCGGTCCCAGGCAGTGGCGTACGGAGTGATCTCGCGGGCGGCGAAGTCCTTGGCGAGCTGCCGTACCGCGGTCTGCTCCGCGCTGAGCTCCAGATTCATCTCGGGCCCCCTGTGGACGTGGACGAGAGCATGGACAACCACACTTAATTAGCACTGCTAGTTTTTGCTCGGCAGCCCCTACTATGTGCGTCATGGCCCGACCCCGCAAGCCCCTGCTGAGCCGCGAGCGCATCGTCTCCACGGCGCTGGCGCTCATCGACTCCGAAGGGCTGCCGGCGCTCTCCACCCGGCGCCTGGCGGCCGAGCTGGGCGTGAGCGGGCCGTCCCTCTACAACCACTTCACGACCAAGGACGAGATCCTTGACGCGGTGGCCGACACGGTCATCGCCCAGGTCGATGTGTCGGGCTTCGAGACGGGCGCGGACTGGCGCGCCGGACTGCTCGCCTGGGCCCGTTCCTACCGCGCGGCACTCTCCGCGCACCCGCAGATCGTGCCGTTCCTCGCCCAGGGACCCGGCCGCCGCCCGGCCGGACTGAAGATGGCCGACGCGGCGTTCGGCGGGATGGTCGAGGCGGGCTGGCCGCCCGCCCAGGCCACCAGGGTCTGTGCGATGGTCCGCTACTTCGTCGCCGGCTCCGCGCTGGGCTCGTTCGCCCGCGGCTTCGTCGACGACCCGAGCGCCTATGACCCCGCCGACTATCCGCATCTGGGCCAGGCCCATCTCCTGGCGGAGCATCAGCGCCAGGTGGACGAGGGCGCGTTCGAGACCGGGCTGCGGGCCCTGGTGGACGGCCTGGCGCTGCAATTCCCTGCGCGACCCGCCAAGGACTGACTACCGTGAGTGTTCTGGCCGTGGACGAGCAGGTGAACGCGCGGGTGGACCGGCGGAATCTGCTGGAGGGCGAGGACCCACCGCCGTTCCGCGTCATCCTCTGCGAAGCCGTGCTGCGGAACTCGCTGCGCGATCCTCGGGAGTGACGGGAGCAGTTGCAGCACCTGGTGACGCGTCGGAGCGCCCCCACATCACGCTTCACCTCCTGCCGTTCGGCACTGGTCTGCATGGCCTGGACAGCACGGACGTGATGTTCCTGCGGCTGCTGGACGGCAGTACCGTGGCGCACGCCGAGACCGACGTACGCGGGGAACTGATCGAAGAAAACGACAGGGTTGAGCGTTTGCAGCGCACATATGATGCCGTGCGCGACCTGGCGTTGTCCCCGGCCGAGTCGCAGAAGTTCATCACGCGTTTGTTGGAGGAAATGCCGTGCGAGCCATCGACCTGAGAAGCGCGACGTGGCGTAAGAGCTCCTACAGCAACTCCGACGGCGGCAACTGCATCGAGATAGCCGGCAACCTCCCCGCCCTCGCCCCCGTACGTGACAGCAAGAACCCCCAAGGGCCCGCGCTCGTCTTCAGCGCCACCGCCTGGGGGTCCTTCGTTGCCGCCGTGAAGAACAGAGCCGTCTAGAAGACGACCAGCGCCCGCCCGCCCTTGCCCGCCAGCATCGCGTCGAACGCGGCCGGGATGCCGTCGAGGCCGATCCGCTCGGTGACCAGCGCGGAGAGATCGAGCGCGCCGGAGCGGACGTGGTCGGCGATGACGGGGAGGTCGCGGGCGGGGTCGCTGTTGCCGTAGACGCAGCCGGAGAGCGTCCGGCCGAAGTAGAAGAGCTCCAGGGCGGAGAAGGTCACCTGCTGGTCCTGGCCGCCGATGCCGACGACCGTCGTACGGCCGCCGCGGCGGGTCGCCGACCAGGCCGTACGGATGGTGTCGGCGCGGCCCACACACTCCACGGCGACATCGGCGCCCACACCCGAGGTGAGCTTGCGGATGCGCTTGGCGGTGTCGTCGCCCGCCACCACGAACTCCGTGGCGCCGGCCGCGCGGGCCAGCTCCTCCTTCTCCGCTGAGACGTCCACGGCCACGATCGGGCCCGCGCCGGCGATCCGCGCGGCCTGCAGCGTGGCCAGGCCCACCCCGCCGACGCCGAAGACCGCGACCGACTCCCCGGCCCGTACCCGGGCGTTGTGGTGCACGGCGCCCCAGCCGGTGAGCACCGCGCAGCCGAGCAGCGCCGCGTCGGCGAGCGGCACCCCGTCGGGCAGCGGCAGCGCGGCCCGCGCGGGCACCACGGTCTCCTCGGCGAACGCGGCGGTGCCGAGGCCGGGGTAGAGGTCGGTGGCGTCGGCGGCGAGGGTGGCGTACGGAGTGTCCGCGGCGTGGCCTGAGCGGGCGCACAGCCAGGGCTCGGCCAGCCCGCAGAAGTGGCAGTCACCGCAGGACGGCGCCCAGTTGAGGACGACCCGGTCGCCGGGGGCCACCGTGGTCACCTCGGGGCCCACCGCGGTGACGGTGCCCGCGCCCTCGTGACCGAGGACGGCCGGGGCCGGCTGCCGCAGGGTGCCGTTGGACAGGGACAGGTCGGAGTGGCAGACGCCGGCGGCGGCGAGCCGGATGCGGACCTGGCCGGGGCCGGGCTCGGGCAGGTTGATCTCGGTGACCCGCAAGGGGGCGTTGACGGCGGACAGTACGGCGGCGCGGACCACGGAAGGACTCTCCTCGGTGCGGAGGCGGGACGGGCGGGACTGGTGCGGGGCGTGGGTGCGGTGGCGCGGCCGGTGGGGGCGGGGTCGGCCGGCCCGGCGGATCAGAACTGCAGCGACTTGGTCTGCAGGTATTCGGTCAGCCCGTGCGGGCCCAGCTCGCGGCCGATGCCGGACTGCTTGTAGCCGCCGAACGGGGCAAGGGGGTTGAACCGGCCGCCGTTGATGTCGACCTGCCCGGTGTCCAGGCGGCGGGCGAAGGCGACCGCCTCGGCGTCGTCGCCGGCCCAGACCGCACCCGCCAGCCCGTAGACGGTGTCATTGGCGATCCGGGCGGCGTCGTCCTCGTCCTCGTACTTCAGGATCGACAGGACCGGGCCGAAGATCTCCTCCTGGGCGATGGTCATCTCCGGGGTGACGTCGGCGAAGACGGTCGGTGTGACGTAATAGCCCGGCCCGGCGGGCACCTGCGGTCCGCCCGCCACGACCCGGGCGCCCTCGGCGATGCCCTGCTCGATGTAGCCGCGCACCCGGTCCCGCTGCTCGGCGCTGACCAGCGGGCCGACCCTCTCCCCCGGGACGTACTTGGCGGCCGCCGTGGTCGCCAGCTCGACGGCCTCGGCGTACCGGTCCTTGTGGACCAGCATCCGGGTCCAGGCGCTGCAGGTCTGGCCGGAGTTGGCCATGACATTGGCGACGCCGACCGCGACCGCCTTGGGCAGATCGGCGCTGGGCAGGATGACATTGGCGGACTTGCCGCCCAGTTCCAGCGCCACCCGCTTGACCGCGGCACCCGCAAGGGCACCGATCCGCTTGCCCACGGCCGTCGAGCCGGTGAAGGAGACCAGGTCGACCCCCTCGTGCCCGGCGAGCGCCTGTCCGGCGACCGGGCCGAGTCCGGTGACGAGGTTGAAGACACCGGCGGGTATCCGGGCCGCGTCGACGCACTCGGCGAAGAGCTGGGCGACCAGCGGGGTGTCCTCGGCGGGTTTGAGCACCACCGTGCAGCCGGCCGCGAGCGCCGGGGCGACCTTGGCGACGACCTGGTGCAGGGGGTAGTTCCAGGGCGTGATCGCGCCCACCACACCCACCGGTTCGTGCAGCACGGTGGAGTTGCCGATCTTCTCCTCGAAGGAGTAGCTGCCGGCCAGTCCGGCGTACGAGTCGCAGACCGCGAGCGGCACCCCGGCGTGCACCATGGTGCTGAAGGCGAGCGGCGAGCCGAGTTCGGCGGTGACGGTCTCGGCGATCTCCTCGGCGCGCGCGGCGAGTTGGTCGCGCAGCGCGGCCAGCCGGGCCGCGCGCTCGGCGGGCGGGGTGGCGGCCCAGCCCGGCAGCGCCGCGCGGGCGGCGCGGACCGCGGCGTCCACGTCCTGCGCCGAGCCGGCCGGGACGGTGGCGATGACCTGCCCGTCGGCCGGGTTGACGACCTCGATCGTGCCGCTGCCCTCGGCGGGCCGCCAGCTTCCGTCGATGTACATCGCGTCGTGCTGCTTCACGTCGTGGTCCTCCCGAGCCGGCTGCTGGTCGTCCACCCAAACTAGCGCCGGTAGTTTTGTGCGCGCCAGGAATCCGCCACACCGTCCGGGGTGACGGTCACCACGAGCCCAGGACGCGCCCGCAACCTCCCATCCTGGCGGTGGGCCCCATATTCCGGGTCATACGGGGGGAATTCCCAGGGCGAGGGCCCGGTAGGAGACGGAGGGCCCGGCCGTGGTCATCGCTCCATGGGTGAAGGAGAGGGTGCGGACCGGGCGCGGCAGCCGGCTCCTGCCGGGCCTCGCGGTTCCGGTGCCGGTGTCGCCGCCGGCGCCCGTACCGGCGCCGGTCATCTAGAGGATGCCGAAGAGCACACCGGCGCACAGGACCACCAGGGAGGTCAGCGCGGCCCACTTGACGGTGAACTTGGTGTGGTCGCCGAACTCGACCTTGGCCATGCCCACCAGGACGTAGACGGCGGGGACCAGCGGGCTGGACATGTGCAGGGCCTGTCCGACGAGGGAGGCACGGGCGATCTCGATGGGGGCCACGCCGTGGGCGGCGCCGGCCTCGGCGAGGATCGGCACGATGCCGAAGTAGAAACCGTCGTTGGACATGAAGTAGGTCAGCGGGATGCTGAGGACGCCGGTGACGATGCCCATGTGCGGGCCGAGTGCGTCGGGGATGCCGCTGACCAGCCAGCGGGCCATGTGCTCGACCATGCCGGTGCCGGTGAGCACGCCGGTGAAGACGGCGGCGGCAAAGACCATTCCGGACACGTTGAGCACGTTCTCGGCGTGCGCGGCGACGCGGGCCTTCTGGTCCTTCATGTGCGGGAAGTTGACGGTCAGGGCGAGGGCCGCGCCGAGGAGGAAGAGGACCGGGATCGGCAGGGCCTGCAGGATCAGCAGGGTGAGCAGCGCGACGGTGAGCGCGGCGTTGAACCAGTAGAGCTTGGGGCGCAGGGTGGCCCGCTGCGGGTCCAGGACCTGAAGGCCCTCGTCGTCGGCGCCTGTGTCGGTGTCGGTGTCGGCATCAGCGTCGGCGTCGGCGTCGGGCCGGCCGTCGGAGCCGGTGGCCGCACCGCGGTCCGCGTCGGCGTCCGTGCCGGTGCCCGCGCCGCCGGTGCCGCGCTGCGCACCACCGCCGCCGAGCCCCTTGCCGCCGGCACCCGCGCCGACCAGCACCTGCTCGGTCTCTTGCACGCTCCGCTGCTCGTCCGCCGTCTCGGTCACCAGCCGCGTGTCGCCGAGGGTCAGCCTGCCGAGCCGCTTGCGCTCGCGCCGGCCGAGGACGTACGCGAGGGCGAAGACCGCGACCAGGCCGACGGCCAGGGCCGGGATCATCGGGACGAAGATGTCGCCGGCGTCGAGCTTGAGGGCGGTGGCGGCGCGGGCGGTCGGTCCGCCCCAGGGGAGGGTGTTCATCACGCCGTTGGCGGTGGCGGCGACACCGGTCATGACCACGAGGCTCATCTTCAGCCGCTTGTAGAGCGGGTAGAGCGCGGAGACGGTGATCATGAAGGTGGTGGAGCCGTCGCCGTCGAGCGAGACGATCGCGGCGAGCAGGGCCGTGCCGAGCACCACCCGCACCGGGTCGGCCTTGCAGAATTTCAGGATGCCGCGGACGACCGGGTCGAAGAGCCCGACGTCGATCATCACCCCGAAGTAGATGATGGCGAACATCAGCATCGCGGCCGTGGGGGCCAGGTCGCCGATGCCCTTGAGGACGTAGTCGCCCAGGTGTGCGCCCTGTCCGACCAGGACGCAGAACAGCGCGGGGATGAGCACCAGCGCGGCCATCGGTGACATCTTCTTCATCATGATCAGCGCCAGGAAGGCGGCGATCATGACGAATCCGAGGGTTGTCAGCATTAGGGGTACCTCACGTTCGCCCTTGAACATCTGCCGGGGGGTGGCAGTTCAGGTGACGGTAGGTCCCTCCAACTTTTGTTAACAAGGTCTTGACGCGCGAGCAATACGAGCAAAACCCCAGGTCAATACGGATCTCCCCAAACGGGCGTGCGCACAACCGGCAGCCCGCCGCCGACCGGGGCGCCGGGGAGCGGAGCCGGTGCACCCGGCCGGCCCCTCACCCCTCCCCCGCGCCCGCCCCGTCCAGATAGCGCGCCAGATAGGCCCGGAGCAGTTCCTTGGTCTCCGTGACGATGGCGGGATCGCCGGCCGGGTCCGTGCGGAAGGCGAGCTGGAGCAGCGCGTCGGCCGTCTCGACACCGACCAGGAAGGCGGTGCGCAGCCGCTCGTCGGCGGTGTCCAGTCCGAGCGGGCCGGCGAAGAGGGCGCGCAGCCGGTCGGCGACCTCGTAGTTGGCCTGCCGGGAGGCGTGCGGGGCGGGGACGGTGAACTCCACCAGGGCGAAGCCCGGCACGGTCCGCTTCATGGCGAGGTATTCGTCGACCACCACGTCCATCGCATGGCGCCACTGGAGCGGCCGGCCGGCCGGGGCGGTGAGCCGGGCGGTGATGCGGTCCGTGTAGGCGTCGAGATTGCGCCGGGCAAGGGCCTCGGCCATGGCGCGCTTGTTGGGGAAGAAGCGGTAGACGGAGCCGATCGGGACGCCGGCGCGGCCGGCCACGGCCCGGGTACTCAGCTCGTCGTATCCGGTCTCCTCCAGGACTTCGGCACAGGCATCGAGGATTCTGGCCAGGCGCTGGGCGCTGCGCTGCTGGACGGGTGCACGGCGCAGGGAGGCGGACGGGGGGCCGGGGCGGGGGGTCGGCTGCTGCACCCGTCCATCCTGCCCGCCGTCCGGACGGGCGGAGCGCCAGCGCCGCGAACCGGCCGCCGCGGCCGGGAGTCTCCGTTGACGACCCCCGGCGGCAATCCTAAGGTCTTGCATAGGATTCCTTGAGCGGCGGGAGTACGCGATGGCAGGCACGGGCAACGAGCAGGCGAGGAAGACGGCCGAAGGGCTGGAGTACACCACCGGCTTCGGCAACGAGCACAGCTCGGAGGCCGTCCCCGGCGCGCTGCCGGTGGGCCGCAACTCCCCCCAGCGCGCACCGCTCGGCCTGTATGCCGAGCAGCTCAGCGGGTCCGCTTTCACCGAACCGCGCGACCACAACCACCGCTCCTGGCTCTACCGCATCCGCCCGTCGGCCGCGCATCCGCCGTTCGTCCGCGCCGGGCAGCGCGCGGTCCGCTCGGCACCGTTCACCGACTGCGCCCCCGACCCCAACCGGCTGCGCTGGAATCCCCTGCCCGAACCCACCGGCCCGACCGACTTCCTGGACGGGCTGTGGACGCTGGGCGGCAACGGCGACGCCACCCAGCGCACCGGCATGGCCGTCCACCTGTACCACGCCAACACCTCCATGGAGCGGCGGGTGTTCGGCAACGCGGACGGCGAGCTGCTGATCGTGCCGGAGCGCGGCGGACTGCTGTTGCGCACCGAACTCGGCCTGCTGCACGCCGAACCGGGCGAGGTGGCGTTGATCCCGCGCGGCATCCGCTTCCGCGTCGAGCTGCTGGACACCGCGCCCGACGGCGGGCAGAGCCCGACCGCCCGCGGCTATGTCTGCGAGAACTACGGCCGCCCCTTCCGACTCCCCGACCTGGGACCGATCGGCGCCAACGGGCTGGCCAACGCCCGGGACTTCCGCGCGCCGGCAGCCGCCTACGAGGACGTCGAGGGCCCCGTCGAGGTGGTGAACAAGTTCTGCGGCAACCTCTGGACGGCCACCTACGACCACTCGCCACTGGATGTCGTCGCCTGGCACGGCAACCACGTCCCCTACGTCTACGACCTGCGCCGCTTCAATGTCATCGGCTCGATCAGCTACGACCACCCCGACCCGTCGATCTTCACGGTGCTCACCGCCCCCTCCGACACCCCGGGGCTGGCGGGTGTGGACTTCGTGGCCTTCGCGCCGCGCTGGCTGGTCGGCGAGGACACCTTCCGGCCGCCGTACTTCCACCGCAATGTGATGACCGAGTACATGGGGCTGATCGAGGGCGCCTACGACTCCAAAGCGGAGGGCTTCATCCCGGGCGGCGGCTCGCTGCACAACATGATGTCGGCGCACGGGCCCGACCGGGAGACCTTCGACCGGGCGAGCGCCGCCGAGCTGCGGCCGCAGAAGATCGACGACTCGCTGGCCTTCATGTTCGAGACCCGCTGGCCACTGACGCTGACCGAACAGGCCCGGGACGCCGGCCATCTGCAGCGCGGCTACGACGACGTATGGCAGGGTCTGCAACGTCATTTCCGCCTGTGACACCGGGGAACGCCTCGTGACCACCTTCGCTCCCGACTCGCTCGCCCTGAACCGCAAGCTGCCGCTGTGGTACCAGGTCTCGCAGTCGTTGCGCGCCTCCATACTGGGCCGCTCACCCGAGGCTCCGCTGCGGCTGCCCACCGAGGACGCGCTCGCCGCGCACTACGGCGTGAGCGTGCTCACCATGCGCCAGGCCCTCAAGGAGCTGGAGGCGGAGGGCCTGATCAGCCGGCACCGGCGCCGTGGCACCTTCATCGAGCCGAGCGCGCAGCGCGGTGCGCCGGTGCGGCTGCTGGGCTCGGTGGACGCGATCGTGGCCCAGCAGTCCGGGATGAGCACCGAACTGCTGGCGCACGGCCCCACCGCGGTACCGTCCGAACTGTCCGAGTATTTCCCGGACATGGCGGAGGTGGCCGGATTCCGCCGGCTGCGCAGCGACGAGAAGACCGGCGAGCCGACCAACCATGCACTCAACTACGTACGCCCCGAGGTCGCCGAGCTGATCGATCCGGCGGATCTGCTGCGCTGGCCGATGACGAAGGTGCTGCGGGACGGGGTGGGCGTACGGATCAGCCGGATCACCGACAGCGTCGAAGCCCGGCTGGCCGACCCGGAGACCGCCCGGCTGCTGCGGGTTCCATTGCTCAGCCCGATCCTGCACTACACGGGTGTCACCTACGGTGAGGACGGCGGCGTGGTCGATGTCGCCCGGATTCATTACCGGGGCGACCGCTTCTCGTTCACGGTCACGCTTGAGGCGTAGCGTCTGGATTTGCTTCCCACGTTTTCGTCTTCCCGCCGTGGAGGTTTCTCTCCGTTGCTCCCCCACTGCCTATAGGGCCGGGGGGGGAGCAACGGCGAGCGCACCGCGTTAGCGGGCGAAAAAGGCGACAAACCCCCGCGTCGGGAAAGCCGAAAACGTGGGAAGGCTCAAATGCGTTCCAGGCTCCGCCCCGTACTCCGCGGTCCGAGCAGTGCCACGTCCAGACACAGCAGCACCATCAGCCCCGCCGACCCCGCGAACACCGCGGACGCCCCGAGGCCGCTCAGTACACGAAGCGCGACGAACGGCAGTACGACCGAGGTGAGCCGGGACAGCGAGTAGGCGATGCCGATCGCGCTGCTGCGCAAGCCGGTCGGGAAGAGCTCGGTCTGGTAGACGTGGAAGGCGTTGGAGAAGACATTGCTGCACACCGTCAGCAGGAAGCCGAAGGTGACGACGGCCCAGGAGGCGGCGGCGAAACCGAAGGCCAGACCGCAGCCGGCGATGCCGAGGGCCGAGACGATGATCAGCGTGCGGCGCTCGATCCGGTCGATGAGCGGGACGGACAGCGCGGAGCCGACCGGATAGCCGCAAAAGCTCAGCGCCGCGTACAGCAGCGACTCGGTGACGGTGTGGCCCTTGGCGGTGAGCACCACCGGTGCCAGCGACCCGAAGCCGTAGTAGCCGACGGTCTGCAGCACCTGGAAGATCCACCACATGACGGTGCGCCGCCGCTGGTCGCCGCGGAACATCTCGGCCAGCGGCACCTTCCGCTCCGGTACGGTCTCCGCCTCCGGTACCGACGGCAGGCTGCCCCCGCTCTCCCGGGCCACCCGCTCCTCCAGCCCGGCCACGATGCGTTCGGCGTCCTCGCCACGTCCTTGCACCATCAACCAACGGGGGGATTCCGGAAGTTGGCGGCGCATCACCTGGAGGAGCCCGGCGCCCAGCGCACCGGCGACCAGCAGCCAGCGCCAGCCCTCGACGCCCAGCGGCTGATGGGCGGCCACCAGCCGGGCGCCGAGCAGCGCGGCGACCGGAACGCCGAGGAACCCGAAGGTGTACGCATGGGCGATATAGCGGCCGCGTACCGCCCGGGGCAGGAACTCCGCGAGATAGGTGTCGACCAGTACGAGTTCGGCGCCCAGCCCCAGACCGGACAGGAAGCGCAGCACCAGGAACCAGGACAGGTCCGGGGCGAAGGCGCACAGCAGCGAGAAGAGCGAGTACGCCGCCAGGTTGATCATGAACATCCGGCGCCGCCCGAAGCGGTCGGCGAGCACCGAGAGCACATTCGCGCCGACGAACATCCCGAGGAAGCCCGCGGCGATCACCCAGGACTTCGCGGTGGGCCCGAGGTGCCACTGTTCGGTGAGGGCCGCGGCCAGCACCCCGCCGAGGAAGATCTCGTAGAGGTCGAAGAAGGCCCCGATGCCGACGACGAGGGTGATCCGGCGGTGCCACCGGGACGGCGGCAGCCGGTCCAGTCGTGCGGCGGCCCGGATGCCGGCGGGGGTCCCCCCGCGCCGTTCAGGCGTGGGAGAGGTGGTGTCCGTCATGGCGGTCCTCCCCTGAGCAGGTCCCGGCGCGCAGGACGGAGCCAGGTCCGCACCGCGCGGTCGGGCGTACGGCGAGGACCGTACTCCTCCAAGATCAGCAAGCGGAAGACCGCCTGCCCCCTCGCCCCGGACGGTGGAAGTGGCCTGCGGATTCGGTACCGCCGCAGGACCGGTGGATACCATGCCGGGGTCAACCGAACGGTCCGGGAGGGGCTCCGCGTGACGGCGAAGCAGGACGCGCCACGGCTGTCCGATCTCATGCCCTGGTCCGTGGCGCCGCTGCGGCTCGGCCGCTCCTGGGTGCTGGCACCGGATCCGGCCACGCTGCGGGCCCGCTGGGCGGCGCTGGTGGACGCCGAGGACGCGGCGGCCCGCGAGCGGCTGTTCCGGCCGTCCCGGGCCCGGACCCTGCACTCCGCCGTCGGCCAGCTGCCGGGCCAGGCCACGGCGACCGAGCGGCTGTACCGTGCGGGCGGCCCGTGTCCCGAGCCGGTACGGGTGGCACACGGTCCGTTCGACCAGCAGTGGCTGCTGCCCGATCACCGGCTGATCGACGGCGCACGGCCGGAGTTGTGGCGGGTGGCGGACGGACGGCAGCTGTTCGTGGTCGAGTGGGGGCAGGTGCCGCAGGTGCCCGGCCCCGCGGTGGCGTGCTCCGCGCTGCTGCCCGACGGGCGTTCACCGGCCGGCCGTCCCGGACGGATCCGTCCGTTCTACCGGCGGCCCGGAGGACACGAGCCCAATCTCACCCCGGGCCTGCTCGCCCTGCTCGGCAGGCGCCTGGACCGCCCTGTGGTGCCGACGGACCTGCTCGCCTGGCTCGTCGCGAGCGCCCGGCACTCCCCCGAGGGCTGCACCGTGCCGCTCACCGCCGACCCGGAGCTGTGGGACCGCGGCGTCGCACTCGGCGAGCGGCTGCTCTGGCTCGCCACCCGGGGTGCCTACGCCCCCGGGGCGGACGGCGGGCACGGCGGCGAGCGGCCCCGGATGCCGGGCGGCCGGCGCCCGTACGTACGCTCCGCGCTCCCCGCCCGCGGGCTGCCGCAGGACGTCGCCTACGACCCGGCGGAGGAGGCGCTGCTGCTCGATGGCGGCCGGATCTCACCGGTGCCGCCGGGCGCCTGGGACTTCCACGCGGGCGGCGTGCGCGTCCTGGAAGCGTGGCTGGCCGAGCGCACCGGCACGGCCGCGGCGGGCCCGGACGCACCCGAGGCCGGTTCGCTGGCGGCGCTGCGCCCCGCCGACTGGCCGCAGGAGTGGACCTCCGAGCTGCTGGAGCTGATCACCGTACTGGCACTGCTGTCCGAACTGCAGCCGCGGTGCGAGGAGTTGCGACGGCACACGGAGGACGGCGGTCCGCAGCTGACGGCCCGCGAACTGCGGGCAGCCGGTATCCTCCCGGCCCCGGTCTCCGCACACCGCCCGGCCTCGGTGCTCGACCACCACGAGGAGGGCCCGGAAGGGCAGTTCGCACTGCTGTGAGCCGCACTGCCGTGAGCCCCGAGGGGCCGCGGCGGATGCTTTCGGGGAAAGGGGAAAGCCGCCGGCCCCGGCCCGGGTCTCGCCGGAGGGGCCCGGAAGAGACCCGGAAGGCCGGAAGGCCGGAAGGCCGGAAGGCCGGAAGGCCGGAAGGCCGGAAGGCCGGAAGGCCGGAAGGCCGGAAGGCACACAAAACCACCCGCTGCCGGGCAACGGGTGGTGGGGAGTGCTGCGCCGGCCGGGTGGGGGACGGGGCCGGAGCAATCGAGCGGGTGCCTCACGGCATCTTCGGGGCAGGGATTCCCGCCCCGGCGAGCACACCGACGAGCTGCCGGCGCCCTGGGCCTGACGAGCGATCGGACCGCGGTGCCGCGCCGGGACGGTGTGATCGCCCGAGATGCCGCTTCAGAAGCGGATCAGCCGTGACCCCCGAACAGCGAGCGCCGCAGCCTGCGCAGCGGCGCGAACAACGACACCCTGGCGCTGCGACTGTTCCTCGCACGCGAGCGATCACGCGCGGTGAGCTCCTGCATCAGCGAGGTCGCGCCCTCCACCTCGCGCTGCGGAATGGCGGGACCACCCAGCACCGCGAAATGGCGGTCGAGACGCGCACTGGACGCACCGCTCCCGCAATTCATGGCAGGGACTCGCGCCCTGCTACGCACTGTTATCTGTTCCATGACTCTCCCCACCCTACGAGGGCACCCGGCCCGGGCAGGGTAACCCTATCTCTCTCGGAGGACACGCGTGCAGACCGGTCAACGGATTCACCTGCCTCGCCTTGACGTTGACGAACACCATACGGAATGTCACGTACACCGCATGGGCCAGGGCGAGTTGAGCGTCATCGGGCTTCCGCGGGGGCGGCGCGGGGCGCCTGACGGGCCGCCAGGGCGCACGGGGAGAGACGGGGATCTCACTTCCTCTCCCCGGCGACCGGCGAGCGGATGTTTACGCAGCGGAGGCGAACACCGGCAGATAGCCGCCGGACTGCCCGGCGGCGGTGGGGTGGTAGGACTCCAGGACGGGGAAGGTCACGCTGTGCAGCCAGGCACTGCCGGAGCACAGCTCATGGCCGGAAAAGGTGGCGTTGACATCGGCGAAGGTGAAGCCGTGGTCGGCGGCCCGCTTGGCGGTGACGCCGTTGATGTCGTCGGCGGCCGCGTTGATCGCGGCACGGGACTTCTCGGAGAGGCCCGCGATACAGCTCCCGCGGAGCTTGTAGAAGTGGGGGTAGCCCACGACCACCACATGCGCGGCCGGAGCCCTTTGGGAGATGGCGCTGTACACCCCGTCGAGCTGACCGGGCAGGGTGGTGTCGATGTAGGTCCTGGCCTGCGCCACCCGGGCCAGGCAGGCGCTCTCGCCCTGGAGCGCACAGGTCGTCATGGTGTCGGCGAAGCCTGCGTCGTTGCCGCCGATGGTGATGCTGACCAGGCCGGTGGAGCTGTTGAGCGGTTCGAGCTGACCGCTGAGAACGTCACCCGTTCGGGCGCCGGAACAGGCGGTGAAGCGGAAGGAGGAGGGGGAGTGCGCGGCGGCCCACAGGGCCGGGTAGGCCTTGGTGCTGCGCTTGCAGGAGCCGCTGGCACTGTCGTAGCTGCCGGCTCCCACACCGGAGGAGTAGGAATCGCCGAGGGCCACATAGCCCGTGGCGGTGGGGAGTTGGGCCGACACGGCGGCGCTCGCGCCGGTGAGCGCGAGCGCCGTGGTGACGAAGAAGGCGGACGTCAAGGCCGCAAATCGGGACAGTCTCATGGAACCTCCCTTAGCAGGGTCTCTGCCACATTCGTCGTAGCAAAACTCACGGGTAGCCGGAAGTGTTCATGCCAAAAATCATCGGCAGTTCACGGCAAATATCCCGATACGAGGGGATGTTCACCCCTCCCCCCGGGTCACGGCGCTGCCTCCGGGGCGCGGGTGCTTCTCCTCTCCGGTGCTCCTCCTCTCCGGTGCTCCTCCTCTCCGGTGCTTCTCCTCTCCGGTGCTTCTCTCTCCGGTGCCGCTCCTCGTCGGGGCTGTCCGGGCCGGATCCGGGCCGTTCCGGGCCGGTGTGCGGCGGACCGGTCATTCCTCGGCGGGGACCGGGCGGCCGGTGAGGCCGGGAACGAGGAAGGCGGTGGCCGCGATGACGACGGCCACCAGCAGGATCACCAGCGTCGGACGCGTCCCCAGACCGAGCAGTCCGGCGCCGAGCAGGCCCCCGGCGAACATCGCGGTGACCGAGACCAGCCGGCGGCCCGCGACGTGGCTGCCGTACCCCAGGCGCTTGTCGTGCCCCAGCGGTGACCCGCTGACCAGGGCCGTCATCGCCCGGGTCTCCACCGTCGTCGTGAAGTCGGGGGCGGCGGTCCGTATGGCGGTGACATTGCGCATGCCCATCGCCACCGCCATCAGCCCGACGACCACCAGTCGCCGCCCCGGCGGCAGCTCCCGGACCGGCCCCCACTCCCATGCGGCCGCCGCGGCCCCGGCCAGCAACGTCGCCTCCGTCGCCAGCGCGACCGGGAACCACTGGCGCCGCCGCACGGCCAGCGCCGATTCCCACCGCGCCCCGAGCGCCGCCCCCAGGGCGAAGGCGCCGAGCGACACCACCGTCGCCAGGACCGGCAGCCCGCCCTGACCGGCGATACCGAACCCGAGGAAGAGCAGATTGCCGGTCTGGGTGGCGGTGAAGACCTGACCGAGCGACAGAAAGCTGACGGCGTCGAGCACTCCGGTGGCCACGGTCAGACACACCATGATCACCGTGAGGGCGATTCCGCTCGGCGGCTCCACGGGCACGGCTCCTTCCGGCGGTCACCTGACCTCGCGGCACGTCCCCCCAGTCTCCGGACGGCCGGCCCGCGTTGCCGCCATTGCGCCGTCCGAGGGCGGCCCGGCGCCTTCACCCCCGCACGGTTGCGTAGGTTTCCGGCCTTCGTCATGTCTTGACGGTGCTCCGAGCGTTGCGCGACATTGAGGCCCGGCATCCGGCGCTTATGGGGGGCAAAGCTGCCAATGCACACCAAGACCATCGCCCGTCACGGCTCGCACGACCTGCCATCACCCGGAGAGCGGCCGGCGAGCGCCACCGCGTCGCTGCTCGCGGGGGTGGCGGTCGGTATCGGCATCATGGGCGCCGTCCTCGCGCTCGCCGATATCGGCTCACCCCTCCGGGCGCCGTGCACTCTCTTCTTCCTTCTGATGGCACCCGCCGGCGCGCTCGCCGTGGCACTGGGCCGGATGGATCCGCTCGGCCGCGCGGTCGCCGCCGGGGCCGGGGCGCTGGCCATCGATCTGCTGGTGGCGCAGACCATGCTGGCGCTGCATCTGTGGTCCCTGCGCGGCGGCGTGCTCGCGGTGGCGGCGCTCAGCGGCGTCCTGCTGCCGGCCGGCGCGGTACGGCGGCGCACGGCCCGGGCCACCGGAAGCCGGGCGGGTTGAGATGGACGTCGCGGTGTACCGCCCCGGCGAACTGACCGGGGCCGACCGGAGTGCCTGGACCGCCCTGCAGTCCCGGGCACGGTCCCTGGGGACGCCGCAGTTGGCGAACCCCTTCCTCTCCCCCGAGTTCGCGCTGGCCGTCGGCCACTGCCGGAGCGGCGTACGGATCGCGGTGCTCCATGAGCACGGCGAGCCGGCCGCGTTCCTGCCCTTCCAGCGCTCGGCGCTCGGGACCGGGCGGGCGGTCGGCCTGGGCGTCTCCGATGCCCAGGGGCTGGTGCACCGGCCCGGGTTCCGATGGGACGCCCGGGAACTGCTGCGGGCCTGCGGGCTGTCGGTGCTGGAGTTCGATCATCTGGTGGCCGGCCAGCACCCTTTCGAGGCGCCCTCGTTCAGCCGTCATGCCTCACCCGTCATCGACGTGCACCAGGGCTTCGAGGCCTATCTGGCGGGGCTGCGGGCCCGGTCGCCGAAGTTCACCCGCACCACCCTCGCCAAGGAACGCAGGCTCGGCCGGGACGTCGGGGCGCTGCGCTATGTCCACGACGAGCGCGACCCGGCGGCGCTGCGGACGCTCATGCAGTGGAAGTCGGCGCAGTACCGCAGGACGGGGCGCAGCGACCGCTTCGCGCACCCCTGGATCGTCCGGCTCGTGCAGCACCTGTTCCATACCCGCAGCGCTTCCTTCGCGGGGCTGCTGTCGGTGCTCTACGCGGGCGAGCGGCCGGTCGCGGCGCACTTCGGGCTGCGTTCGGAGTCCGTACTCGCCTGCTGGTTCCCGGCCTACGACCCCCGGTTCGCGAAGTTCTCCCCGGGACTGGTGCTGCATCTGCGGATGGCGCAGGCGGCGGCCGCGGAATCCCTCGGGTACCTCGACCTGGGGCGCGGCGCGAAGGACTACAAGGAATCCCTCAAGACCCGTGAACTCCTGGTGTCCGAGGGGTGGGTGATGCGGCGGCATCCGGTGGCACTGGGGCATCGGGCGCGGCGGGCGCCGGTGCGTGCACTGCGCCATGCGGTGCTGGCCAGGCCGGAGCTGTTCGCGCCCGCCGACCGCCTGCTCAAGCGGGTGGGCCGGATCCGGTCGGGGCGGTGACGCATAACCCGGCAGCGGCGGTCGTGCCGGGGTTTTGCGGAGTTCCGGAGGGCGCAACGGGGCGTGCGCCGGTGCATCAATACGGGCGTGCCCCCGAGTGCACCGGCCAGTTGCCGCAAGGGGTATTTGACGTGGAAGGGCGTGCCCTACAGTCCCTGACATCAATACCGACGCACATCCACCCGCACCGGACGATCATCGCAAGAAGGCTCTGGGGAGAGCCCGCGCGACACGATGAAGCGACCGGTGCGGTGCGCGGTGGGGGGGTCCCGTGCGTACGGTCGTCTGCTTGCCGATCACAGCTTGCCGAGGGCCGGAGCACGAGCCGCGCAGCCGGAAACACGCGTGTCTGCTCGCCCTGTCCGCACGGTGAACCCTGCCGTGCGACCGGGGTGTGAACCCCCCTTTCGACCCGGATGACCACAGAGACCGCCCGGGGGTGGGCGGTCCACCGGACGAGAGGGCAAGAAACCCGATGAGCTCGTTCCTTCGCCCGGCCGACGCGGAAGAACCGCCGCTGACGCTGCTGCCGGACCAGGCCGTCTACCGTCCCGTTTCCTCGCACCTGGCCATCGCTCCACCGGTCAGTGTCGTCATCCCGGCGATGAATGAAGCGGAAAATCTCCCGTACGTCTTCAAGACCCTGCCGGACTGGATCCATGAAGTGATCCTGGTCGACGGGAATTCCACCGATGACACGGTCCGGGTCGCCCGTGACCTGTGGCCGGACGTCACGGTCGTACCGCAGCGCGGCAAGGGCAAGGGCGACGCGCTGATCAGCGGTTTCGCGGCCTGCACCGGCGAGATCATCGTGATGATCGACGCGGACGGGTCGGCCGACGGCGGCGAGATCGTCAGCTATGTCTCGGCACTGGTCTCCGGGGCCGACTTCGCCAAGGGCTCGCGGTTCGCCAACGGCGGCGGCACGGACGACATGACGCCCGTCCGCAAGCTCGGCAACCGCGTGCTGACCGCCGTGGTCAACACCAAGTTCGGCGCCCGCTACACCGATCTCTGCTACGGATACAACGCCTTCTGGCGGCACTGCCTGGACGAGATAGCCCTGGACTGCGCCGGGTTCGAGGTCGAGACGCTGATGAACATCCGGGTGGTCAAGGCCGGGCTGCGGGTACAGGAGATCCCCAGCCACGAGTACAACCGCATCCACGGCGTCAGCAATCTGCGGGCGGTGCGGGACGGGCTGCGGGTGCTGCGGGTGATCCTGCGCGAGCGGGGCTCCCGGAGGAACCGGGCGGCCCGGCCCGCGCTGATCACCGGGAACGCCCGGTGAGCGCGGCGAGACCGGCGGCCGGCCCGGTGCCACGGATCTCCGTCGTCATCTGCGTCCACACCGAGGACCGGTGGGACGACATCCTCGCCGCGGTGACGTCGGTGGACGGCCAGTCCCATCCCGCCCATGAGCTGCTGTTGGTGGTGGACCACCACCCCGCGCTGCTGGCCCGGCTCAGGGAGCACTTCAGGGGCGCTCACGCGGGCGCAGCTGATTCTTGTGCGCCCGCAACTCCCGTGCGGATCATGGCCAATTCGGGACCCCGCGGGCTGTCCGCGGGGCGTAACACCGGTGTTGCCGTGGCCGGCGGTGAGGTCATCGCCTTCCTGGACGACGATGCGGTGGCCGAGCGGGACTGGCTGCGCCACTTCGCCGCGGCCTACGCCGACCCGGCGGTGATGGCGGTCGGCGGGCGCACCGAGCCGGTCTGGGCGTCCGGCCGCCGTCCTGCGTGGTTCCCCGAGGAGTTCGACTGGGTGGTGGGCTGCACGTACCGCGGTCTGCCGCCGGGCAGGGTGCGGGTGCGCAACGTCCTGGGCGGCAATGCCTCCTTCCGCAGGGTGGCGTTCGATCTCGTCGGCGGGTTCGCCGTCGGTATCGGCCGGGATGCCGGGCGGCGCCCGCTGGGCTGCGAGGAGACCGAGCTGTGCATCCGGATCAGCCGCTCGCTGCCGGACGCCGTGCTGCTGATCGACGACCGGTCGGTCATCCACCACCGGGTCCCGGCCGTGCGGGAGCGGTTCGGCTACTTCCGCAGCCGGGCGTATGCCGAGGGCTTGTCCAAGGCGCTGGTGACCCGCAGTGTCGGCGCACGGGACGGGCTGTCGGCCGAGCGGCGCCATACGACCCGGGTGCTGCCCGTGGGGGTGCTGCGCGGGGTGCGCGACGCGCTGCTGCGCCGGCCGGGCGGCGCCGGGCGGGCGGGCGCGATCGTGGCCGGCGTGACCGCCGCCGCGGCAGGCTATGCGTGGGGCACCGCACGGGCCCGGGCACGGGGGGCACAGCAACGGTCGCGGTCATGGGCCCTCAAAAAGCCCTTGGGGAGACGGGGAGTTGCCCGGCCGGTGGCAGGTGCGGCCGCCGCGGCGGTACCGGAGCGCGAGGGGGCGGAGGTATGAGCGAACGGCCGCCTGCGGTGCCGATATTGATGTACCACGCGGTGACCCCGGATCCGGCACCCGCCGTGCGGGAGCTGTCCGTGCCGCCCGAGGCCTTCGCCGCGCAGCTCGCGGTGCTGGCCGACGCCGGCTTCACCCCGCTGACCACCGCCGCGCTCGCGGCGGCCTGGCGGAGCGGCGGACCGCTGCCGGCCAAGCCGGTGCTGATCACCTTCGACGACGGCTACGAAGGCGTGTACCGGCACGCGCTGCCCGCGCTCGCCCGGCACGGCTTCCCGGCCACCCTCTTCGTCTCGACCGGCTGGCTGCCCGGTCCGTACGACACCGGTGGCGCCCTGGACACCATGCTCGATTGGGACCAAGTGCGGAAGCTGGCCGCGGCGGGTGTGGAGATCGGCGGGCACAGCCACAGCCATCCGCAGCTCGACGGCCTCGGTGACGCACGGCTGCGGCACGAGGTGCTGCGGTGCAAGGAGATCATCGCCGAGCAGGTCGGCACCCCACCGGAATCCTTCGCCTACCCCTACGGTCACTCCAGCCGGCGGGTACGGCGGACGGTGCGCGCGCTGGGCTTCTCGCAGGCACTCGCGGTGAGCAATGCGCTCGCGGCCCGCCGTCAAGGGCCGTACGCCCTGGCCCGGCTGACGGTGCGGCGCCGTACGGACACCGAGGAGTTCGCCCGGATCATCGAGGGCCGCGGGCTGGTCCGCGCCTTCGCCCGGGACCGGGTGCTCACCAAGGGGTACGCGGTGGTCCGCAGGGCGCGGCAGGCGGTGCGGCTGTGCACGCCGGGCGGCTGAGCACACCGCGGCACGCCCGCGGCGGAGGAAGGGGCAACGGAGCCGGTGTCTGACACCACCACCAAGACCGAGGAGC
Source organism: Streptomyces sp. NPDC048516 (assembly GCF_043199875.1). NCBI lineage: Bacteria > Bacillati > Actinomycetota > Actinomycetes > Kitasatosporales > Streptomycetaceae > Streptomyces > Streptomyces sp. NPDC048516. Next base: position 215,812 of record NZ_JBICWS010000011.1, read on the forward strand.
ACACGGAACCGGAGCCCCGGGGAGGCGGCGGCCGCGCGCTCCGGCTCCCCGGACGGGGCGGCGGGAGTCCGCTGTTCCGCAACGCCTATGCGCTGATGCTCAACACCGGCGTCTCCGGGCTGCTCGGCCTGGGGTTCTGGCTGGTCGCGGCCCGTTACTACACGGAGTCCGCGGTCGGCCAGGGCTCGGCGGCCATCGCCGCGATGAAGCTGCTGGCCGGGCTGACGGCGGTGACCCTGACCGGCGCGCTGGCCCGCTTCCTCCCGGTCGCCGGGCGGGGCACCGGCCGGCTGGTACTGCGCACCTACGCGGTCAGTTCGGCCGTGGTGGCCGCCGCCGCGGCCGTCTTCCTGCTCACCCTCGGTCTCTGGGGGCCCTCCTACCGCTTTCTGCACGGCCCGCTGAACGGCCTCGGCTTCCTGCTGGCCGTGGTCGCCTGGTCGTTGCTCACCCTGCAGGACGGGGTGCTGACCGGGCTGCGCAGTGCCCTGTGGGTGCCGGTGGGCAATCTCTCCTTCTCCACGGTGAAGCTCGGGCTGCTGGTGGTCTTCGCCGCGGCGCTGCCCACCGCCGGGGTCTTTGTCTCCTGGGCCGCGGCGATCACGGTATCGGTGATTCCGCTGGGCTGGATGGTGTTCCGGCGGCTGGTGCCCCGGCATGTACGGGCCACCCACCACACCGCACGGCCGCCGTCGCTCCGGGAGATGGGCCGCTTCCTGGCCGGCGACTCAACCGGGTCGCTGTTCTCGCTCGCCGTGGTCTATCTCGTGCCGGTCCTGGTGGCCTCGCAGGTCAGCGCGACGGACAATGCGTACTTCTACATCACCACCACCATCGGCGGCACGGTCAATCTGCTCGCCCTCAACATGGGCGCCTCGCTGACCGTCGAGGGGGCGCACGATCCGGCGCAGCTGGCCCACCACACGCGGGCCGCGCTGCGGCGGATGGCCCGCATCATGCTCCCGGTCTGTGCCGTCCTGTTCCTCGGCGCTCCCCATATTCTGGGGATCTTCGGCCCGGGGTACGCGGAGGCGGCCACGCCGCTGCTGCGCTGGTTCGCGGTGGGGGCGGTGCTGCGGGTCGTGATGGAGGTCCATTTCGCGGTGCTGCGTGCCCAGAGCCGTACGTCCGGACTGGCCGCTCTGCAGGGCCTGTTGTGTGTACTGGTGCTCGGGCTGACACTGGTGCTGCTGCCGCGGATGGGGCTGACCGGCGCCGGTGTCGCCGAGATCTCCAGCCTGGCGGTGATCGTCGCGATCGCCGGTGTCCGGCTGAGCCGGGTAGTGCGCGGGACGGTGCCCGCGCCGGCCACCCGCACACCGGCGGGCGGACCCGCCCCCGACGGGGTGGTGGCAGACCTGTCCGTCCACGGGGACCTGGGGGATGCGGTGCGAGGGGACCGGGCGCGGGGCGAGCCGGCGGTCACCACCGTGCCCCGCTCGCTGCCCGGGGGCGGTCCGCCGGGCCGCCGCGCGCTCCGCGTACGCCTGCGAAGCCGCCCCGACCTCGCGGTCTGGGCCCTGCTGGCCACCGCGCTCGCGCTGTTCTGGCTGCCGCTGCGCGGGATGGGCGACACCGCGTTGGACCGGATGAACGGACTCGGGCTGATCTCGGTGCTGCCCGTGGCGACGCTCACCGGGGTCGCCTTGCTGGTGGCGGCCTTCGGCGCGGCGCTGTCGCTCTCCCGGCCACGGCGGGCGCTGCTCGCCGCGGTGCTGCTGCTGACGGTGGTGGCGCTGCATGCGCTGCCGGCCGTACTGGAGACCGAGCCGCGCTTCCCGACCGCCTGGCAGCATCTGGGTTTCCTGGACTACCTCGGCAGGACCGGAACCGCGGTACCGGACCTGGACGCCCGCTGGAGCTGGCCCGGCTTCTTCGCCGCGGCGCAGTTCGTCGCCGGGGCCTGCGGGGTCACGGACTTCACCGAAGTGCTGCGCTGGTGGCCGCTGACCGTACAGCTCCTCTGCCTGGCGCCGCTGTTCCTCCTCCTGCGGGCGGTACGGGCGAGCTGGCGGGCGAAGTGGTGTGCCCTGTGGCTGTTCGCGCTGTGCGGATGGGTCGGCCAGGACTACTTCTCGCCGCAGGGGTTCACCTACCTCCTCTACCTGGCCTTTGTGGCGATCTTGTTGGTGTGGTTCCGCGAGCCCCGGCCGACGTGGGGCCGGCGCCGGCCGGGCGAGGCGGAGGTGCGGCCGGCCGGCCACGGTCAGCTGGGTGCGCTGCTCGGCGTGCTGATCGCCCTGTTCACGGCGTCGGTGGCGGGCCATCAGCTCACCCCGTTCGTGATGCTCGGGGTGCTGACCTTCCTGGTGCTCGCCCGCCGCTCCAGCCTCTACGGCCTTCCGCTGCTGTGCGGCGTCCTGGTCCTGGCCTGGATCGGGTTCCTGGCGGAGCCCTACTGGTCGGGCCACTTCGACGAGCTGTTCGGCGGGCTCGGCGGCATCGGCGGCAATGTCGCCTCGTCCGTCACCGACCGGATCGGCGGCGACCCCACCCACAAGCTGGTGCTCTACACCCGGATGGCGCTGGCGGGCGGGGTACTCGCGCTGGCCTGCTGGGGAGTGCTGCGACGGCGGAGGGCCGGCTTCATCGAACGCGCGCTGCCGGTGCTGGCCTTCGTGCCCTTCCTGGCGTTCGGGATGCAGTCCTACGGCGGCGAAATGGCGCTGCGGGTCTTCCTGTTCGCGCTGCCGGGCGCCGCGGTACTGGCCTCGCTGGCGCTGTTCCCGCGCGACACCGGCACCCGGCGCGGTCTCGGTCCGCTCGCCGCGCTGCTGACGGGCCTGCTGCTGGCCTTCGGCTTCCTCGTCGCCCGCTGGGGCAACGAGCCGTTCGAGCGGGTCCGGCCGGGCGAGGTCGCGGCGATGGACTACGTCTACGCGCACGACCGGCCGACCGCGCGGCTGCTGTGGCTGAGCAGCGACCCCGTCAACAGCGTCACTCCGGCGATGCCCTGGGGCGCCAAGGACATGGAGCGGGTGCAGTACGCACCGGTCCTCGCGCCCCGCGATCCGGACCGGGTGGGCCCGGTCGTGACCGCCCTGCGGGACGCCGGGCCGCAGTCGTACCTCGTCGTCAACCACGGCCAGTCGGAGTCGCTGCGGCTGGATTCCGGGTACCGCAAGGACTGGGAGGCCCGGCTGCGCGCCGCCCTGGACCGGCGCCCCGAGCTGCGGCGGGTGCTGTCCCGTCCGCAGGCGGCGGTGTACGAGCTGACGCGGCGCCCGGCGGGCGAGGTCCCGCCGCCCCGTCCCGGCAGAGCGGGCCCGCAGGTGACCTGGACGCCGTGGTCGGTGCTCGGTGCGCTGGCGGCGCTCGCGCTGGTCGTGGTGCTGACGGCCCGCGAGGTGCTGCGGGTCGCGGTCGCCCCCGGCGTGCGTCAACTGCACTGGATCCAGGGGATGTTCTGGTTCTCACTGCCGCTGCTGGTGGTGTTCGTGGCGTCGCTGGTGCAGCGGTTCCTGACGATGTCGTGAGGGATGCCGCGCGCACGCCGAGGGGCCGTCCGGCAACGCGGCACGCGCGGGTCAGGGGCGGGGCCAGGTGCGGGGGCCAGGTGCGGGTCAGGTGCGGCCGATCCACCGCACCTCGTAGCCGGCGAGGGTGACGTCCTTGCCGTCCACTCTCGCCACGGCGCGGCGGTCCCTGGTGTTGACCAGCAGCGCCGTCCGGTCATCGGCCAGGCCCCGTACCGTCGTCCCGCCGGTGTCGAGGTCCTGCGGCCGCTCCCCGGGTGGAAAGGCGCGGGAGAACCGGGACAGCAGGTCCATCATGGGCAGCCCCGCTCCCCCGTCGTTCCGTGCGGTGCTGGTCCACAGGCATCCGGGGCAGTGCGCTCCCCCGGTCTCCGGGTTCCAGTAGAAGCCGCCGCCGGCGCCGCCGGCCGCCATCTCGATCAGCGCGGTGGCCTGTACGGCGGTGCGGCGGCGCTCGCTCCAGCCCGCCCGGTCGTCGTTCTCGTCCGGGATCTCGACGTACCACTCCGCCCACCACAGCGGCAGCCCGCTCGCCTTGCGCAGCCAGCGTCCCACGTCGGCGAATTTCCGGGTGGCGGCGAACGCGTCCGGGGCGTACCGGTCGTCCTTGCTGTAGCTGGAGCCGTCGACGACCAGGAAATCCGCGCCGGCCTTGTGCCGGTTCCAGTACGTGAAGGCGTCGAGGGTGCGCCGGTCGATGCTGCCCCAGGGGCCTTTGAGGCCGGAGGCATAGGTGTCGTCGCCCGGGACATAGCTGTCCATCACGAGATAGGGGCCGCCCACCTGATTGGCGCTGTTCACCTTCTTCACCGCGCGGTGGACCAGGTTGTACAGGCGGGTATAGCCCTCGTAATTCCAGCGGCCCTTGGCGTCGTCGAAGAATCCCTTGAATTCATTCCAGACGACGAAGTGCCGGACGTCCGGATAGCGCTGGGCAATCTTTCCGGCGAGCGCGGCGAAGTCCGCGTAATGCGCCGGTTCCGGCGCCTTTTCCAGGGCGCTCCAGTCGGTGCGTCCTGCCGTGCCGCCCTTCATCCAGTCCGGTGCGCAGCACAGGGTCAGCACGGGGGTGCCGCCGGTCTGCCGGATCAGCGCGAGCCGGCGGTCCAGGTCGGCGAAGTCATAGCGGCCCGGACTCGGTTCGGGGTTGTCCGCACCCCAGCCCATCAGGTGCTGGTTCTGCGGCATCGGATGGGCGGACAGCAGCCGGGCGGCCCGTGCGGTGGCCGCATCGGTGCCGTCGTCCGCGCTGAACTGGGTGTGGGTGAACCCCCAGCCCACCGTGGGGCCCGCGACACGCGGGCGCGCGGGCCGCTTCGCATCCCCGCCCTCGTCACCCGGAAGGGAGCAGAGGACCAGCAGTATCGCCAGCACCGCCACCCCCGCCGCGATCGCAAAGCCCCGGCCCTGACGTTCCCCACCATGGCGTCGCACAATGGGCAGATTAGCCAGCGAACCACCCGCTACGCCCGGGTTTCTGAGTAACAGTTCTGTTCTGGTGCAGGGAAAACGCCGGGATAATCCGTGTGCGTGGCGGGCAGCTGTGACAGATCATGGCCGCATGTGTGCCGATCACGTCCAGCCGTCCGCCGCCGAGGAGTCCCTTCCGCTCCGGCTGACCATGGACGACAGCGATGCGCCCGCCGATGTCGTCGATGCGCTCTTCCTCGGGCGATTCGCCAAGGGAGAGCAGCCGTACTCCCGCAGCCGGTCCATGGACCGGGTGAAGTCCGGCCTGACGCTGCTGCCGCCGGACGCACGGGTCCTGCGCTCGGCGAAGGACGAGGACCGCAGCGCCACGCTCGCCGAGGGCGACGGTTTCACCCTGCTGGTCTCCCGCTGGAACCGCGGCGCCGATGTGACGGTCACGGCCGTCACCGACGAACTCGCCGAGAAGGTGCTGGGACAGGCCGCCGACGGCGCGCAGGACGAACCGGAGCCGCAGCCGGAGAACGTGGCGATGGGCTTTTGGTACTTCTCGCCGCGTCGCGGACCGCACCGCACGTCCCGGCAGATCTCGGCGGGCACCTGGGAGGAGATCCGGCCCAACTACACCGCGCCGGTGGCCGAGGCCATGGACCGGCTGATGAAGGTGGCGCCCGGGGAGATCGCCGGCCGGCTGCTGTTGCTGCACGGCCCGCCCGGTACGGGCAAGACCTCCGCGCTGCGCACGCTCGCCCGCTCCTGGCGCGACTGGTGCCAGGTCGACTGCGTCCTGGACCCGGAGCGGCTGTTCAACGACGTCGGCTATCTGATGGACATCGCGATCGGCGAGGACGACAGCACCGGCAAGGGCCGCTGGCGGCTGCTGCTCCTGGAGGACTGCGACGAGCTGATCCGCGGCGAGGCCAAGCACGCCGCGGGCCAGGCGCTGTCACGGCTGCTCAATCTGACGGACGGACTGCTGGGCCAGGGCCGTAACGTCCTGGTCGGGGTGACCACCAACGAGGATCTGGAGCGGATGCATCCGGCAGTGATCCGCCCCGGCCGCTGCCTGGCCCGGATCGAGGTCGGGCCGCTGACCCGCCCCGAAGCCGTGCGCTGGCTCGGCACGGAAGCGGGCATCGGCCGCGAGGGCGCCTCGCTCGCCGAACTGTACGCACTGCGGCGCGGCAGCCGGCCCGCCTCGGTCCCGCCCCAGGACTCGGGTGCCGGTGCGGGGCTCTACCTGTGAACCTCAACGAGCTGGTCGACATGGTCACCCGCTACCTGCGGGGCGTTCGGTAGCGGGTCGGCAGGGAGAGGCCGGCGGACGTCGGGAACACGCACCCGGTTGAACGTCTGTCTGGCCGACCCCGCACCCGAGGTGGCCGTCATCGCAGGTCAACGCCCGCTCCCCGTGGCTTCAGTGCCACCGGAGGAAGTTCGGGTGCGGCCAGCCGCTCCCCGTCATATCCGTGCACCTCCCCGAAGCGCGAGCCCGACATCCAGGCCTCTCGGGCCTCCTCGATGTCCTGCTGCGAACGCCCCACGAAGTTCCACCACATCAGGATCTTCTCCTCGAACGGTTCGCCGCCGAGCAGCATCAGACTGCTGTCGGAGCCGGCGCGCAGGGGCAGTTCGCTGCGTCCGCAGCCGAGGTAGAGGAGGGCGCCGGGGGCGAGGCGCACCCCGTCGACCTCGCTCTCGCCGGAGATGGCCAGCGCCGCGTACTCGAAGTCGGGGTCGACCGGCAGGCGGGCGTCCGTGCCGGCGGCGAGCGTGAGGTCGGCACCGGCCAGCGGGGAGTAGGTGGTGCCGGGTGAGGTGGCGCCGGCCAGCTCGCCCAGGACGACGGTGGCGGACAGTCCGCCACCGCCGGTGATCACCGGCAGCTCGGTGTGGTGCTCGAAGGCCGGGGCGGTGTCACGGTGTCCGCCGGGCAGCGCCACCCACAGCTGGGCGCCGTGCAGGGTCCGGCCATGGCCGGACGGTGACTCCTCGGAGTGGGCGATGGCCCGGCCCGAGGTCATCAGGCCCAGCTCCCCCGGCCGCACGGTCTGCAGGCTGCCGAGGCTGTCGCGGTGCAACACCTCGCCCTCGCGCAGCCAGCTGACGGTCTGCAGGCCCATGTGCGGGTGCGGCGGCACCTGCATCCCGGGCTCACCGGCGATGTCGTCGGGGCCGTAGTGATCGACGAAGCACCAGGCGCCGACCATCCGGCGGCCGAGGTTCGGCAGCAGTCTGCGGACGACGGTGCTCTCACCGAGCGGCACCTGCTTACCGGGCTGGACGTCGCGGACCGGGCCCGTACGGCCGTTGCCGCCGCACGGATGGGGCGCGGGTCTGAGGTCGAGGTTGCTCATGGCGCCACGATAGGCACGGCCGGGGGTACGTCCCGGGCAGGCGCACGAGCTGGGCGGGGTGACGCACCGTCATACATACAGCTCCCGCAGCCTTACGGACAGGCAGGTCACGCAGCCCTCCAGCTTCTCGAACTCGCTGATGTCCACGCCGACCGGCTGATACCCCAGGTCGGTGAAGAGCTCCGCGCTCCTGGGTGCGGAGGCGGCCATCAGCAGGGTGCCGCCGCCGAGCAGCACGACATGGGCGCCGGATTCCTCGGGGACGGGCAGGAAACGGGTGAACGCTGCGGGGTCGTCGACCAGGGGCGGATAACCGATGACGGTGCCGTCCGGGAGGGCGGTCACCGCGGACTTGAGGTGCAGCACCCGGCTCACCGGTACGGCGACCACGCGGGCCCCCAACGGCTCGAAGACGGCTCGGAGCTGACGTATTCCCTCGGCGTTGGTGCGGCCGCCGCGGCCGACGTAGAGGGTGTCGCCGACCTTCAGGACGTCACCGCCGTCGAGGGTGCCGGGCTCCCGGATCTCGTTGACGGAGCAGCCGAGCGCCTCCACGGCCGCGCGGGCGCCGGGCACCTCGGCCCTGCGGACGCCGGCCCCGGGGCGGGCGAGCAGCGCCACATTGCGGAACATCACCATGGCGTCCTCGACGAAGACCGCATCGGGGCAGTCGTCGGCGGGGCCTGCCTCGACGGTGCGCCAGCCGTGGTCGCGCAGCACCTGGACGTAGGCCTCCCACTGGCGCAGGGCGAGCACGGGGTCGACCGGATGCCGTTCGATATGGGTGACCAGACCCTCGGCGAGGCGGGGGCCGGGACGGCGGACGAGCGCGTGCTTGCTGGGCATGCGGATCCTTTCGGGCGTGGAGCGTGGTGGCTGCGGTTCAGGCGTCGGGGTAGGTCGCGCGCAGGGCGTTCTCGACGGCGGCGAGGGCGGCACGGTGGTCCAGGCCGAGGCGCCGGGCGCGGTGGGCGTAGCTCTCGGCGGCCGCGGCGGCTTCCTTGTCCGCGGCCTCCCCGGCCGCCGCGATGAAGCTGCCGTTACGGCCCCGGGTCTCGATCACCCCGTCGGTCTCCAGGGCGCGGTAGGCCTTGGCGACGGTGTTGGCGGCCAGGCCGAGGTCTTCGGCCAAGCCGCGCACGGTGGGGAGTTTGTAGCCGACCGGGAGACTGCCGTCCCTGGCCTGGTCCGCGATCTGGGTGCGTACCTGCTCGAACGGCGCGGCGTCCGCCGCCGGATCGATGGTGAGGGTCAAGGTCTGCGGGGACACGGTGGCGCTCCTGGTGCTGTGGGTGGGGCGGGCGGACGCGGAGCGTGCTCGTACCCCCCGGGGCCTCGGCCCCCGGGAGGGGTGCCGTGCTCGTACCCGTCCGTCGGTGCGCGGTTTTGTCGCATCCATTGTGCGTCAGGAGCGCGGGCCGTGCGGGAAGGTGTGGCGGGCCGTGCGGAAAGGGATGGCGGGCGGGGCGGAAAGGGATGGCGGGCGGGGCGGGAAGGTGTGAAGGTGGGGGTGCTGCACGACGCCGAGGGGCCCGGCCAGGCGGCGGTGTCCCTTCAGGTACACCCCGGACGTCGCGTCCGGCGTGCGGGCCATGCCCCTCGATGCCATGCCCCTCGATGCCGTGGCCCTCGATGCCATGCCCCTCGATGCCATGCCCTTCGATGCCATGGCCCACGAGGACTGGCTGCCGAGCAGGGCGCTTTCGGACGGCCGGGCGCTGCCGCACACCTGGGAACACCCCCCTACCTATCGATCCGGATCTGACCTCGGTGGTGACCGTGGACGGGGAGATCGCCTCCTTCGCCCTGGCCGCAACGGACGGTGACGCCCGCTACTCCACCGCCATGACCGGCACCCGCCGGGCCTTCCGCGGCCGGGGACTGGCCCGGCCTGGCCGACCGGCCGACCGGCCGAGGCCTTCTCCCTCCACCGCGCCCGCGACCCGGGCTGCGCCGAGGCCTTCACCCACCACGACTCCGGCAACACGGCGACGCTCGCCGTCCACCGCGCCTTCGGCTACCGGCCGTTCGCCGCGCCATGGCGGTATGTGCGGGAAACGGCGGCCGGCTGACCCGCCCTGACGCCCGCTCGATCACTTCGGTATGCCGGGCGGGAGCTCGGCGATCAGCGCATACCGCTCGTCGGTCACCTCCTTGCCCCACAGCGCCGGGTCGTGCGAGAGGTCGTCGACGCGGGTGTGTGCCGCCAACGGCCCGACCAGGGCCGTGAGTTCGCCGGCCGGGATACCGATCGGCTCGGCCTCGCCCCAGCGGCCCTCGACCAGCACCAGCCGCCCGCCGGGAGCGAGCAGCCCGGCCCAGTGGCGCAGGACGGCCGAAGGACCGGGCAGCGCCCACAGGACATGGCGCACCAGGACGGCGTCGAACCGCTGCTCCCCCACGGGTGGTTCGGCGGCCTCCCCGACCAGGAACGCGGCGTCGTGGCCCGCGAGCTTGCCGCGCGCCCGCGCGATCATGCGTGGGGAGCGGTCGACGCCCGTGACCCGGTGGCCCTGCTCGGCGGCGAGCAGGGCCAGGCTTCCCGTGCCGCATCCCAGGTCGAGGACGGCGGCGGGAGCGGACGGGAGCCAGGAGCGCAGCCGGGCGGCCCAGGCGGAGCGGACGGCGGGGTCGCGAAGGCCGTGGTCGGGCTCGTCGTCGAAGGAGGCGGCGGCCTCTTCCCAGTAGGCGGCGTCAGCGGTCGGCAGGGCCGATTCCCCCTGGCCGGCAGGGGGGTTGGGGAGGCCGTCGGAGGGCTGGCAGGCCGGGTCGGCAGGCGCGTCGGTACTCATACGCCGATGGTGCCAGGGACCACTGACAACGCCGGGTGAGAGCGTTTCGGCCGGGCGGGGGGGGCGCCCCGCGCCGGGCGCCGGGAAGAGCGCCCGGACAGGGTGAGGGAGTACCGTTGTAGGGGCCGGTCGGATGCGGCGACCCGGGCCCCGGACAGAGCGCCTGCCGCATGGTGGGACCGGCATTGGACCGGTCAGATGAGTGCTTCCCAGAGCAGCCGTCTCTCCGGAGACGGGGTCTTCGACCTCACACGGACGGCCGTGGTGATGGCCGATCGCGCAGGGGTGGCGCAAGGCTGGACCGCGGGCGCCGAGCGGCTTCTCGGCTATCCGGTGTCCGAGGCCGTCGGCCGGCCGCTGGCGGATCTCTTCGCCGGGGTGGGCGCAGGATCGGAACAGGACAGCAGGTGGGAGACCCGGCTGGCGTCGGCGGACGGCTGGAGCGGGCTGGAGGCCGTACGCCACAAGGACGGGCACCGGCTCGACCTGGAGTTCCGCGTGCTGCCGGTCATGGACGCCCACAGCGGCTTCTCGCGTCTTGTCCTTGCCGCCGAGATGGCCCGGACGCCGTGGTCAGGGGCGAGCCGGTCGTTTCTGGAGGGCATTCTCGGCATGTCGCCGATCGGTGTGGCCATGGTCAACGCCGATCTGCAGTTCGTCTGGCTGAACGACGCCCTGGAACAGATGGGCGGTACCAGCCGCGAGCAGCGCCTCGGGAAGCGCCTGGCGGAGGTGCAGCCGGGCCTGGCCGTGGAGGCCATCGAGGCGGAGATGCGCCGGGTGCTGCGTACCGGCACTCCCTCGGTCGGCTACGAATACCTGGGGCGGCCGCAGTCCGATGCCCAGCGCGAGCACGCCTACTCCACGTCGTTCTTCCGGCTGGAGGACGAGGCGGGACAGGTGCTCGGCATCTGCTACATGGTCCTCGATGTCACGGAGGGTTACCGGGCCCGGCAGCGGATGGCGCTGCTGAACAAGGCGGGGGAACGCATCGGCAGCTCACTGGACGTCTGGCAGACCGCGCAGGAACTCGCCGATGCGGCGGTGCCGGATCTCGCCGACTTCGTGACCGTCGATCTGCTCGATGCGCTGCTCTCCGGGGAGGAGGCGGCGCCAGGACCGCTGGACGCGGCGGATCTGCTGACCATGCGCCGGGCGGGAGCGCAGTCCGTCCACGAGGGCTGCCCCGAGGCGGGGGTCGCCATCGGGGAGCCGACCGCCTATCCCCCGTCGGCGCCCGTGGTGGAGAGCCTCACCAAGGGCGAGTCCACGCTGCTGCGGACACTGGATCCCGCCGACGGTGACCGGACTGCCGAGGACCCGGTCCGGGCGGCGCATCTGCGGGCGCTGGGCTTCCACTCGCTGATGGTGGTGCCGCTGCGGGCGCGGGGCGTCTTCCTGGGAGCGGCCGCGTTCGCCCGCTGGCAGGCCACCGGGCCGTTCCAGCCCGACGACCTGGTGCTCGCCGAGGAATTCGTCACCCGCGCCGCGATCTCCATCGACAACGCCCGCCGGTACACCCGCGAGCACACCGCGGCCCTCACCCTCCAGCACAGCCTGCTGCCGCGCGATCTGCCCGAGCAGTGCGCGGTGGAAGCCGCCTACCGCTATCTGCCGGCCGATTCGCTCAGCGGGGTCGGCGGCGACTGGTTCGATGTGATCCCGCTGTCCGGGGCCCGGGTCGCGCTGGTGGTCGGTGATGTGGTCGGCCACGGGATGCATGCCGCGGCCACGATGGGGCGGCTGCGCGCCGCGGTGCAGGCGCTCGCGGACCTGGACCTGTCCCCGGAAGAGGTGCTGGCGCATCTGGACGACATGCTCAACCGGGTCGCCCACGACGCGAACGCCGACGACGGAGTCATCGGAGCCACCTGCCTGTACGCCGTCTACGACCCCGTCAGCTGCCGCTGCACGCTGGCCCGCGCCGGCCACCCGGCCCCGCTGCTCGTCGCCCCCGACGGCGCGGGCAAGCTGCTGGATCTGCCGACCGGCCCGCCGCTGGGGCTGGGCGGCATGCCCTTCGAATCCGTCGAACTGCCGTTGCGGGAAGGGAGTCTGCTGGCCCTCTACACCAATGGGCTGCTGCTGGGTAAGGCCCTCGATCTCGACGGGGGGATCAGCAGGCTGCGGCAGGCGCTGGCCGATCCGCAGGCTCCGCTGGAGGACATCTGCGAGACGGTGATCGGCGGTCTGCCGGGCGGGCGGCCGGTCGACGATGTGGCGCTGCTGCTGGCACGTACCCGGGCCCTGCCCCGGGCCCGGCTGGCCACGTGGGAGATCCCCGCCGACCCGTCCGCGGTCGGCGGGGCCCGCCGGACCGCGGCCCGCCTGCTGCGGGAATGGGGTCTGGAGGAACTCGGCTTCTCCACCGAGCTGATCGTCAGCGAACTGGTCACCAATGCCATCCGGCACGCCTCCGGGCCGATCGGCCTGCGGATGATCCGCGCGGGCGAGCTGATCTGCGAGGTCTCGGACGCCAGCAGTACCACCCCGCACCTGCGCCATGCGCGGACCACCGACGAGGGGGGCCGCGGGCTGTTCCTCATCGCCCGCTACGCCCAGCGGTGGGGCACCCGCTACACCGCCCAGGGAAAGATCATCTGGGCCGAACTGCCGCTCGGCCCCACCACCGGGACCGCCCCGCCGGCCGACCTCGGCACTCTCCTCGAAGACCTCGACGACCAGGCGGACTTCACGGGTGCGGAGGGGCGGTGAGGGGTGGTGAGGGGTGGTGAGGGGTGGTGAGGGGTGGTGCTGAGGGCGGGGAGCCGGGGACCGCAGGGCGAGCCACGGGGGGAGCCGCAGGGGGAGCCGCAGGGGGGAGGGAGCCACAGGGGGAGCCACCAGGGGGGAGCCGCCCGACGCGAAACTCAGGCGCACCAGCCGGGTCGTCACGGACTGCCGACGCAGAGCGGTCCCACCCCCGCTGCCCGTTTCCTCCCCGCCTGCCTGTGCCCCCGCTTAGCCGCTCCTTAAGCCCGCCATAAAGATCCTCAGGAACCCCTCTCCAGGGGCAAATCCGCTGCTCAGCGGGGCTAGCGTGCTTCTCGTGAGGCAGCACACTGCGGGCCGTCGGTGCGCCCTCACCGGGGGACGGCGCAGTGGCCCGCATCCCGCCCCCACCACTGTGCTGCCGCGCACCCCGCTCGATGCAACGGATGAAGGAGACCCCCACGATGACCGCTCGTCGCAAGGCCACCGGGATCGCACTGGCCGGTATCGGCCCGCTCGTGCTCACCGTGCTCACCGCGAGCCCGGCCGCCGCGCACGGTTCGATGACGGACCCGGTCAGCCGGGTGTCGGCCTGCTTCGCGGAGGGGCCGGAGAGCCCGAAGTCCGCGGCCTGCAAGGCGGCCGTGCGGGCCGGTGGTACCCAGGCGCTCTACGACTGGAACGGCGTACGGGACGGCGAAGCGGGCGGCCGGTCCAGGACCCGTATCCCGGACGGCAAGCTCTGCAGCGCCAACAACCCCGAGTACAAGGGCCTGGACCTGCCCCGCGCCGACTGGCCCTCCTCCAGGATGCGGGCGGGCAGCCACACCTTCCGCTACAAGGCCACCGCGCCTCACAAGGGGTTCTTCGAGCTGTACCTCACCAAGAGCAGCTACGACCCGGCCAAGCCGTTGAAGTGGTCCGACCTGGAGTCGAAGCCGTTCGCGAAGGTCACCGACCCGAAGCTGACCCATGGGGAGTACGTCTTCAAGGGCAAGGTGCCGGCCCGGTCCGGGCGCCATCTGATCTACAGCGTCTGGCAGCGGTCGGACAGCCCGGAGGCGTTCTACACCTGCTCGGACGTCGTCTTCGGGAAGGACGGCGGCAAGGCGGCGAAGCCCGCGCCGACCGCCTCGGCGCCGACCGCCCGCCGGCTCGCGGCGGGCGCCGGCAAGTCGTCGATGGACATGAGCGGGCACGGCCACGACGGGGGCGGCGCCGGCACGCCTACCGGTTTTGTCACCCCGGCGGGCGCCGATGCCCCTGCGCCGGGCGGCAGTTCGCAGGCCGGCGGCAACGCCCCGCAGGTCCAGGGCGGCGGCAAGCCGGCCGGCGGCCGACAGCTGGCGGAGACCGGTGGTGACGGCTCCACCGCCCCGATGGCCATCGGCGGCGCCGCCGTCCTGGCCATGGGCGCCGGGGCGCTGTTCGCCACCACCCGCCGCAGGGCCCGGCACCGCGGCTGACGACCGCGCCGGGGGCTGACGCCCACGCCGCGACCGTCCGGGAAACGACGCCGCCCCCTTCGCCCCGGGGACGGCGCCGCCCTGTGCCCGGCCGGCCGCCCCGTTCCGGAGGATGCTCTCCCCCGTAGTGGAGAGTACCCTCTAGAACATGGCCAGGCCCTCCCGCTTCGCTACCCCGCAGCTCCTCGACGCCGCCGTACGGCTGGCAGCCGAGTCCGGGCCGTCAGGCGTCACCATGTCCGCGGTCGCGGCGGCCGTCGGCGCGCCCAGCGGCTCGCTCTACCACCGTTTCGCCGGCCGTCCGGCACTGCTCGCCGAGGTGTGGCTGCGTACCGTCGAGGACTTCCAGGAGGGCTACTTCGCGGCCCTTGAATCGTCGAAGGACCCGCGCGCCGGTGGCCGGGCGGCCGCCCGGCACATCGTGACGTGGAGCCGCACCCACCCGGCCGAGGCCTCGCTGCTCCTGTACGGGGAACACGACTTCGGGTGGGACGACTGGTCCGACGAGCATCTGCTCCGCGCGGAGGAGGGGAACATCCAGGTGCGGGCGGCCATGGCGGCGCTCGCGGGGGCGCTGGGGCTGCACGGCCGGCCGGGCCTGGACCGGGTGACGCTCGCCGTCATCGATCTCCCGTTGTCGCTGGTGCGGCGCCATCTGCACGGCGGATGCCCGCTGCCCGCGCACGCCGAGGACCTGGCGGAACAGTGCACCGACGCCCTGCTGGCGGGCGACCACGGCGAGCCCACCGCCCCTACCGGGTGACTGGCGGCAGCGGTCCACCGCCCGTACGGGACGAGCCCACCACCCGCACGGGCGGTGGGCCGCACCGGCTGCCGGTCAGCCCGACATACAGGTGGTCGGGGTGGCGTGCGCCGGGTCGAGGGCGTTGGCCGTCTCGTGGAAGGCGAGGCGGTCGGCGAGCCCGGTGGCCACATGCTCGGAGATGTCGACGGCACACAGGTCCTGGAGCACGACGTTGTGCACGTCGGGGCCATTGAGGAACTGGGTCCGGTAGGGGGTGACGACCTCGTCGTACTTGGTCGCGATCACGGTGTAGTGCACTCCGGGGACGGTGTCGCCGCCCTCGTTGAGGCGGTTGAGGATGTCCGAGCCGGCGATCTGGTCGGACAGCCCCGGGGTAGCCTTGTCGAGGTACTGCTTGGCGCCGGGGAAGTAGGGCAGCAGGCGGGTCAGCCCGTCCAGGTCGGTGCCGTGGTTGTCGGGTGCCAGCCCGACCAGGGCGTTCACCTTGCCCGCGCCGCCGTGGAACTTCAGGTACACCCGCGGCATCATGCCGCCCTGCGAATGGCCGACGATATCGGCCTTCGAGGCGCCGGTGGCGGCCAGCACCCGGTCGACGTAGCCGGCGAGCTGCTGGGCGGAGGCATCGACCGGCCCCAGCCCGTGGAAGAACGGGACGCCGGGCAGCTGCCCGTAGTCCAACGAGAAGACGCAGTAGCCGCGGGCCACCAAATAGGGCGCGAGACCGAGCCAGTTGTCGATGGCGTTGCCCAGGGTGCCGTGCACCAGGACCACCGGCCGCGGGTGGTCGGCGGAGGGCTTGCAGGAGTAGTTGTTCCAGCCGCTGCGGACGGTGGGGGCCAGCTGGGAGGGGCCGCGCGCAGCGTCCCCGGCCGGGGTGGTGGCGGGCGACGGGTGGGCGGCGACGGCGGGCGCGGTGGCGGTGACGCCGAGGGCCAGCGCGAGGGCGGGAAGGAGGGTGAGCGTTCTTGACCAGCGCAGCTTCATACGATGCTCCTTGCGGGGCGAGGGGACTCCGAAGTGCTCGGTGAGCCGTTCACGCGATCCGGATCGCAAGGGCCAACGCAGTTGACTGGCAAGTAAGTTACGGCTGGGTAAGCGCGGAGTGCCAGCGGTGCGACGGTGAAGGAAGCCGCACAGGACCCTCACCGGACATCCGGGGCGCGAAGCGCCGGGGGCGTGCTGTGCCCGGTCCCACGCGCCGTGTCCGTCCAGGAGGCCGGAACCGCCCGCGCACCGGAGCCGTCCCGTACAGTCGATCACGCCTTGACCAGCGAGATGGCATGAGGGGATACCGATGGAGACGGCAGGGACAGCGGATCTGACCGGCATGGTGGAGGTTTCGTCGGAGGGGGAATTGCGCGCGCTGACCGGCGAGCCCAGCTCCCATGCGGCGCACAAGACCCGCCATCGGCTGCACGACCTGGACCGCCGGTGGCTGGCCCGCTCGCCGTTCTGTGTGATCGCCACCGCCGATGCGCAGGGCCGGTGCGATGTCTCGCCCAAGGGCGATCCCGCGGGCTTCACCCACGTCTTGGACGACACCACCCTGGTGATCCCGGACCGTCCCGGCAACAAGCGCCTGGACGGCATGATGAACATCCTCGGCAATCCGCATGTCGGGCTGGACTACTTCCTCCCGGGGCGCGGTGACACCCTGCGGATCAACGGCCGCGCCCGGCTGCTGCGCGACGCCCCGTTCTTCGACGAGCTGACCGTGAAGGGCAACCGCCCGCGACTGGCGCTGCTGGTGGAGGTCGAGGAGGTCTTCTACCACTGCTCCAAGGCGTTCCTGCGCTCGGAGCTGTGGAATCCGGAGACCTGGCAGCCGGACGCCCTGCCCTCGCGGGCCCGGATCGTCAAGGGCGTCGAGCTCCAGGACATGCCGCTGGAGGAGCTGGAGCGGCACTACGGCCCGGAGTACGCGAAGAGGCTCTACGGCTGAGGCACCGGGGGCTCACCCCCGGGGAGAGGCCGCTACGGCCGGACGGCCCCGGGGCCGAGGGGCTTGGTGCCCGGGGGCGGGGGCGTACGGCCGTGCGGGCCGAGTGTCGCCGCGGGGCGTACGCTCCCTGCGCCGAAGCGCGCCTTGGCCCGGTCGACGGCCGCCTCGATGCGGTGCGCCTTGTCGTCGGAGGGGTCGAAGGTCAGCTGCCGCGCGGCGAGTTCGGCACGGCACAGGTCCTCCGCGCGCAGCGCCACGGACCGTACCCGCGCCCGCTGCAGCCCGAGCGCGGCATGCAGCGCATAGGCCGCCCCGGTCAGCGCGGGCCCGTGCGCGGTCGGCCCGTCCAGCCGCCGGGTGCGGGTCGTGGTGGAGCGGTCGGCGTAGCGGACGGTGAGGGTGAGCGCACGGGCCACCTGCCCGCTCGCGCGCATCCGGGCACCGAGGTCGTCGGCGAGCGAGAGCAGGGCCCGGCGGCGCCTGGCCGGGTCCAGTTCGTCGTGGACGAAGCGGTGTTCCGCGCCCATCGAGCGGGCCGCGGCGTTGGGCGTCACCGGCGTCGGATCGATGCCGCGGGCCCGCTCGTACACGATGCGGCCGGCCCTCGCGCCGAGGATCCGCTGCAGGGTCGCGGGCGGTGCGGCGGCGATCCGGCCGATGCTGTCGAGCCCGTACGCGCACAGGGCGCGGGCGGTGGCCGGGCCGACGCCGTGCAGTGCCGAGGCCGGGCGGCGGTCGAGGAAGGCGGCGACGGCCCCGGCGTCCTCGGGGACGGCCCGGATCTCCCCGGGTGCCGCTGTCTGCGCCGCCATCCGGGCGAGCAGCGGGTTGGCGCCGATCCCGATCGTGCACCGTACGCCGTGCCAGGCCAGGGCGCGCAGCCGCACCAGTTCGGCGATGCCCGCCGCGTCCCGGTCGAAGTAGCGCAGCGCACCGCGCACATCCGCCAGCGCGGCGTCCGGCGGCAGCGCCTCGATCACCGGGGTGAACCGCGCCAGGAGCCGCAGCAGTTGCTCGAACTCTCCGGCGCTCACGGGAGTGTCGTCGGCGGCCCGGAAGCGGATGTGGAGCATGCCCGGCTGCCGCGGGGCGCCGGACGGCTCCGGCGGCACGGCGGGCGGCCCCGGCGCGGGGGTCATCCCGCGCTCCCCGGGCTGGAGTGCCACAACTTCCGTCCGGTGGCGGCGCGTTCGCCCGCGGGCTGGAGGTCGGCCCACGGGTGCAGCTCATAGCCGGTCTCCAGCCGGATGGTGCGGCCCGGGACGGCGTCCGGCCCGGGCTCCCGGCCCGGCCCGTGCCCCTCCCCCGGTCCCTTGTCCGCCCCGTCCTGCCCGTCGTCCGGCCCGGCCGCCGGCTCGTCCGGCCCGGCCGACTCCTCCGGTCCCGCCGCGAGCCGGGCGGCGACCGCCTCCAGCCCGCCCTCGCGGCGGAGTTCGGCCAGCTCGGCGAGGTTCCAGGCGGCGGCGCCGACCACGCTGAGGCTGCGTGGCCCGCGCCGCTGGACCGTACCGCGCACCAGCAGCAGCCAGGAGTGGAAGACGGTGTGCGCGCACGCCTGGTGACTGTCATCGAAGAAGGCGCAGTCGACCAGGCCCGTGCTGTCGTCGAGCGTGGTGAAGATGACCCGGCGGCCGGAGCGGATCGGCGGCGTCTGGGTGGCCGCCTTGGCCCCGGCGACCAGCACCGTCTCGCCGTGCCGGGCGCTGCGCAGCAGCCGGGCAGGCAGCGCGCCCAGCTCGGCGAGGAAATCCCGGTGGTCGGCCATCAGATGGCGGGAGGTGTCCATACCGAGGACGCCCAGCTCGGCGCTGAGCCGTTCGACATCGCTGAGGTCGGGCAGCCCCGCCGGCTCGACCTGATCGGCCGGCACCGCCCGCTGTGCGCCCGCGCCGTCCAGAGCCCCGGAGGGCAGCGTCAACTGGCCGTCGGACGCCTGCCGTCCGTGGCGGTGCAGCTCGGCGAGGTACAGCAGCAGATCCCGCCGGTTCGCGCCGAAGGCGTCCAACGCGCCGACCCGGGCGAGGCGTTCGGCCACCGGGCGGCTCGGCCTGGCCCGCTGCCACAGGTCCTGGAGGGAGTGGTAGGGCTGTCCGGCCGCGATCCGCCGTGCCTCGGCCTCGCTCATGCCGTGCACATCGCAGAGCGCGAGCCGCAGGCCCCAGACCGCACCGGAGCGGGGCCCCTCACCACCGGAGCCGGACACCAGTTCGATCCGGTGAGCGACCGCCGACCGGTTCACATCCAGCGGCAGCACCGGCACCCCGCGCCGCCGCGCGTCCGCGAGCAGCAGCCGCTTCGGATACATCCCGGGGTCATGGGTGAGCAGCCCGGCGTAGAAGGCCGCGGGGTGGTGCGCCTTGAGCCAGGCGGACTGGTAGGTGGGCACCGCGAAGGCCACCGCATGCGCCTTGCAGAAGCCGTACGAGCCGAAGGCCTCGACGATCTCCCAGGTGCGCGCGATGACGTCGGGCGGATAGCCGCGCCGCTCGGCGCACCGGGCGAACCAGGCGCGGAGCCGGCCCTGCAGCTCGGGGTGCGACAGGGCACGCCGCTTCTCGTCCGCCTCGTCCCTGGCGCAGCCCGTCATGATCCGCAGGAGTTCGATGACCTGTTCGTGGAACACCACCACCCCGTAGGTCTCGCGCAGCGGTTCCGCCAGGTCAGGGTGCGGGTAGTGGACCGGCTTGCGGCCGTGCCGGGCCTCGATGAAGGGCCGCACCATATCGGCGGCGACCGGCCCCGGCCGGAAGAGGGAAATGTCGACGACCAGATCGTGGAAGGTGGCGGGCTGCAGTCTGCCGACCAGGTCGCGCTGGCCCGGCGACTCGATCTGGAAGCAGCCGAGCGTCTCGGTCGAGCGGATCAGGTCGTAGGTCGCCCGGTCGCCGGGCGGCACCTGCGCGGGGTCGTCGAGATCGATCCGGTGCCCGGTGGCCCGGCCGATCTCGGCGACCGCATGCGCCATCGCGGACTGCATCCGTACGCCCAGCACATCGAGCTTGAGCAGCCCCAGGTCCTCCACGTCCTCCTTGTCGAACTGGGACATGGCGAGCGGGGACATGGCGACCGGGCCGGCTTCCCCGCCCCCGGCGTGGGGGACCTCGGTGCTGGTGGGCACGACGGGCGTACGGTCCAGCAGCGTGGCGTCGGAGAGCAGCACCCCGCAGGGGTGCATGGCGATCCCGCGCGGCAGCGCGTCCAGCGCCTCGACCAGCTGCCACAGCCGCTCGTCGCCGGCCTCCCGGACCCCGCGCAGCTCCGGCAGCTCGGCCAGCGCCGCCCGCGCGTCACGGGCGCGGATGTGCGGGAAGGCCTTGGCGAGGCGGTCCACCTGCGCCGGGTCCATGCCCAGGGCGGCGCCCACATCCCGTACGGCGTGCCGTACGCGGTAGGTCTCGGGCATCGAGACGGTCGCGACCCGCTCCGCGCCGAAGCGGTCGAAGATCGCCCGGTAGACCTCCAGCCGGCGGGCGGACTCGACATCGATATCGATATCCGGCAGCGCCGCCCGGCGCTCGGACAAGAAGCGCTCCATCAGCAGCCCGTGCTCGACCGGGTCGGCGTGGGCGATTCCGAGGAGGTGGTTGACCAGCGACCCGGCGCCGGACCCGCGGGCCGCGACCCGGATGCCCGTCTCCCTGACGTCGTCCACCACTTGAGCAACCGTCAGGAAGTACGAGGGGTAGCCGAGCCGTTCGATCGTGCGCAGCTCGTCGTCCAGCCGCGTCCAGCGCGTGCGGTCGCGGTCGTAGCCGCGCAGCACCATCTGGGCGGCGCAGCGCGAGCGCAGCACCCGGGCGGCGGTGCGGTGGCCGGCCCCGACCAGCCGGGGCTCGGGGAAGTGGACCCGGCCGAGCCCGATGTCGTCCTGCGGGTCGACCAGGCACGCGCCGGCGGTCTCCTCGGTCATGGTGAGCAGCCGGTGGGCCAGGCCGCGCCGGAATCCGGCCGCCTCGGCGATCCGCTCGGCGGTGTGGCGCATGGTGGCGGCGTCCTTGAGCCAGCGCTCGCCACTGTCCCAGGACTCGGGCCGGTGCCGGTCCACCGGCACCAGACGGCGGGCGGAGTCCAGGACATCGGCGACCGGCCCCTGACCGGGATCGGCATAGCGGACCGCGTTGGTCAGGACGGCGCGGACGCCCTGGTCGACGGCGAAGCCGAGGGTGCGGGCGGCCAGCCGCGGGGAGCCGGGGCCGCTGCCGCGCCGCCCGTGGTCGACGACCTCCAGGCACAGCGCCTCGCCGTACAGCTCGCGCCAGGGGGCGAGGAGCCGGGCGGCACGGTCCGGGCGGCCGGCGGCCAGCGCCCGGCCGACCTCGGAGTCCGGTCCGAGCAGTACGGTCAGCCCGTCCGTGGTGGATTCCAGTGCGCCCCACGGGAGGACGGGCCGCTCGGCCCGGCCGGCGTGGGCGGCGGAGACCAGACGGCACAGGGCGGCCCAGCCGGCCGCTCCGTCGCGGGCCAGGAAGACGGCGCGGGCGGCGGACTCGTCGAGGAAGGCGCCGCCACGCACCGGGGTGCGCCGCCGCGCGGTAGCGGTGCCGACGGGGCCCGCTCCGTGTTCCGCCACGGCGAGTTCGGTGCCGAACAGCGGGCGGATTCCGGCCTCGGCGGCGGCCTTGGCGAACCGCACGGCCCCGGAGAGCCCGTCCCGGTCGGTCAGCGCGAGGGCGTCCATCCCGCGTTCGGCGGCGCGCTCGGCAAGCCGCTCCGGATGGGAGGCGCCATAGCGCAGGGAGAACCCCGAAGCGGTGTGCAGATGCGTGAACCCGGACATCCGCACCTCCTGCACCTCACCCGCCCCCGGCTGACCTTGTGTCCCTCGTTCCTCCCCTCCACCATACCCGCCCATCGAACATTCGTACGAAGATGCGCCCGGGGCCGCCTCCCGCCCTCCGCCGATCGGCCCCACCCGATCTGCGCACCCCCACCACCCGCCGGAAGATTGCGAGCAAAAGCGCCGAGAGCAATCAGCAGCGCCGAGAAGCACCGATACCCCCGGACCGGCAGCTGCCCCCGGACCGGCAGCCGGAAGTGTGGCGAGGAGCAACCGCATGGCCACAACGGACGACGGCGCCCGCACCACCTTCCTCGGGGAGGTGAAGAGCGCGGTGACGCCCCATGCCTCGCTGCTGGTGCTCGGCGTGCTGGGGCTGATGATCGCGTTCATCACCTCGTACACCGGCGCCTTCCACCACCCCAAGCCGACCGGCGTGCCGCTCGCCGTCGTCGCCCCCGCGCAGGTCAGCGGGCAGCTGGTGGGCAAGCTGGACCGGCTGCCCGGCTCCCCTCTGGACCCGCGCGCGGTGCCCTCCGAGCGGGCGGCGCGGCAGCAGCTCGCGGACCGGACGGTCGATGGCGCACTGCTCGTCGCCCCGCACGGCCGCACCGACCGGCTGCTGGTGGCCGGTGGCGGCGGCGCCTCCCTCGCCCAGGCGGTCGAGCTGGTCGTCCGCTCGGCGGAGAAGGCCGAGCACCGCACCGTACGCACGGTGGATGTGACCCCGGCGGCTCCTGGCGACAGCCGCAGCCTGTCGTCCTTCTACCTGGTCGTCGGCTGGTGCGTCGGCGGTTATCTCTGCGCCGCGATCCTCGCGATCAGCGCCGGGGCACGCCCCTCCAACGGGCACCGGGCGGTCATCCGGCTGGCCGCGCTCGCCCTGTACGCGGTCGTCGCCGGACTGGCCGGAGCGATCATCGTCGGCCCCGTCCTCAGCGCCCTGCCCGGCACCTTCCTCGGGCTGTGGGGGCTGGGCGCCCTGGTCGTCTTCGCGGTGGGCGCCACCACCCTGGCCTGCCAGGCCCTGCTGGGCATCATCGGCATCGGCCTGGCGATCCTGCTGATCGTCATCCTCGGCAATCCGAGCGCCGGCGGCGCCTACCCCTATCCGATGCTGCCCCCGTTCTGGCGCGCCCTCGGCCCCGCCCTTCCTCCGGGGGCGGGCACCTGGGCCGCGCGCTCCCTTGCCTACTTCCGCGGCAACGCGGTCACCTGCCCGCTGCTGGTGCTGTCCGCCTGGGCGGTGGGCGGCACCTTGATCACTCTGGCACTGTCGATCTTCCGCAAGAAGGGCGAGGCCCCCTCATGACCATCTCCCCCAACCGGCTGTCCCACCCCGCGGTACGTGCCCTGGTCACGGCCCTCAACGGCAATGACGAGCAGGCCTTCTTCGCCTCCCTCACCCCCGACGCCACCATGTCCGACGACGGATCCGACCGGGATCTGCGCGAGTGGTGCGAACGGGAGATCTTCACCACGCGGGGCCACATGGACGTGCAGTCCGAGTCGCATCAGGGCCTGTCCCTCGTGGCGGACTACCGCAACGACACCTGGGGCGAGATGCGTACCCGCTGGCGGTTCACGGTGGAGGACGGGAAAGTGAGCCGGTTCGAAACCGGGCAGGCGTGATGCCCGGCGGGGCCGATCTGCGACACTGGGAGAACCATGCCGGCGCAAGCAGCGGCTGACATCGGCGTCACGGCTCGACGCCGAACCGGGCCGGCCGGACGAGGGCCGGGAGCCGGTTACGAGCCCGTTCGGGAAGCCGCGGGCAGCCACGGGAAGCCGCGCGGATTGCCGGCCCTCTTCTCCCCCAAGTGGACACCGAGCCCACACCGCATTCGGCCCCGGTACCCGGGGGCATGACGACCGGGTCTCACCATCACCCGGGAGGCATCCGATGCCATTCATCGACATCAAGGTGATCGCAGGGGTATTCACCCCCGAAGAGAAACAGAAGATGGTCGAAGATGTCTCCGAGGCGTTGATCGCCATCGAAGGGGAGGCACTGCGCCCGGTGACGCATGTCGTGATCACCGAGACGCCCAGCGGCGAATGGGCAATCGGCGGTAAGGCCCTGACGACCGAGGACGTTCAGGCCAAGAGGGCCGGCTAGCCCAGGCGATTCCTTGCCTGTCACACGCCTGCCGGACGGGCACCCGGCAGGATCTCCGGCAAGGCTCCGGACCCCCGCCCACGGACCACCGAAAAGACCGAAGAGCACGGTGCCCCGTCACGTGGTCACACCTTCCGTACGGTGACGCCGGCGGCCGTGAGCGCGCCGGTCTCGTCCTCCGGGGCGGCTTCGTCGGTCACCAGGGCGTGCAGCGCGGAGGCGGGCGCGACGAAGGCGAGTGCGGTGCGGGACAGCTTCGCGGACTCCGTGACGGCGATGACGCGCCGGGCGGAGGCGATCGCTGCGCGCTTGACCGCCGCGTCGTCCAGGTCGTAGGCGGTCAGGCCGTCCGCGGCGGTGAGCCCGCAGCAGCCGATGACCGCGGTGTCGAAGCGCAGCGCGGCCAGTGAGGCCTGGGTCAGCGGGCCGGTGAGCGCCAGTTCCCCCGGTCGTGGGTGGCCCCCGGGCACCAGCAGGGTCACCTTCAGGGCTCCGGACAGCGCGTTCACCGCGTGCAGGGACAGGGGCGCGACGGTCAGGCGGCGGTGCTCCAGCGCACGAGCCACCTCGAGACAGGTGGTTCCGCTGTCGAGAACGACGGACTCCCCGTCGGCGATCAGGCCCGCGACTTCGGCGGCGATGCGCCGCTTGACGTCCACCCCGTCCTGCGCCCGCAGCGCGAAGGGCGGTTCCTCGCCGCGCAGCAGCAGGCTCCTGGCCCCTCCGCGGTAGCGCTCCAACACACCCTGGTCCGCAAGGACTTCGAGGTCACGGCGGATGGTCATCTCGGATGCGCCGGTGAGCGCCGCCAGTTCCGCGACGCCGATGCGGCCGGCCTCCTGTACGGCCTCGGTGATCTGCCTCAGTCGATCTGTGCTCGCCATCCCTCAATTGAACATTCAGCGTGTTCGAAACACAATCTTTCGCTACAGGATAATGTTCGTTACGTTCGGAGCGTGGACAGATACCTACGTGCCGGCCGAGTGGCCACCTTCGCGTACTTCACCCTGAACGGTTTCCTCATGGGGATGTGGATCGTCCATATCCCGGGCATCGAGCACCGCGCAGGGATCAGCCACGCCTCGCTCGGCTGGCTCCTGCTGCTGCTCGGTGCGGGAGCCTTCGCAGGCATGCAGGCCACCGGCCCGCTCACCGACCGTTTCGGGTCCCGTACGGTCGTACCGCTCAGCGCGGCACTGTGCAGCGCCGCGGTCGTCCTGCCCGGCCTGGCCGCGAACGTCTGGACGCTGGGGGCGGCGCTCCTCGTGCTCGGCATCGGCAACGGCTGCCTGGACGTCAGCATGAACGCCCATGCCGTCCAGGTCGAGCACGGTTACCGGCGGCCCCTCATGTCCGCCTTCCACGCGGCCTTCTCCATCGGCGGGGTCCTTGCCTCGCTGGTCGGCGCCCGCACGCTCAGTTGGAACTGGAGCCCGGTGACGACCCTCGGCGCGGTGGCGCTCGCCGGTCTGGCCGTCGCCGCCCTCGCCGCCCCCGCGCTGCTGCGCCCCGCCGGCGCCCGCCACACCGTGGACGCCGCCGGCCCTGCCGTGAGCGCCCCTCGCAAGACGCCCCGTCACATCTGGGCACTGGCCGGCCTGGCACTGATGATCATGCTGTGCGAAGGCGTGGCCAACGACTGGAGCGCACTCCATCTGCGCAATGTCCTGGACGCGCCCGCCGCCACCGCCGCGCTCGCGTACGGCTCCTTCGCCACCACCATGACCCTCGGCCGCCTGCTTGCCGACCGGGTGGCCGCGCGCTTCGGCCCGGTGGCCCTCCTCCGCCACGGCGCATCCGTCGCCGCACTCGGCCTGACCGCGGCGGCCCTCTCGCCCTGGATCCCCTTGGCGCTGACCGGCTGGGCGGTGTTCGGGGCCGGGCTCTCGGGGTGCGTACCCCAACTCTTCAGCGCGGCGGGCCATACCGACCAGGGTTCCGCCGCTACCAACGTCTCCCGCGTCGCCGGCCTCGGTTACCTCGGCATGCTCGCCGGGCCGGCCGTCATCGGACCGCTGACCCATGTCATGCCCCTCAACCTCACTTTCTTCCTCCCCGTGTCGTGCTGTGTCATCGCCGCCGCCACGGCCGGCATCGTCCGACCGTCGCGCCGCGCCCCTGCTCTCCTGGAGGCCGCGGCCGTATGACCGATGCCGGCCACCTGAGCCCGCCTCACGAAAGGCTCCGATCGTTCACCGTCGACTGCGACGGCGAAACCCTCAGTTGCGCGGGGATCGAGCCGCTGAGAACGCCCGCGAGCCCACGCACTCCCCTTGCGGCTGTGGTTCTGCACGGCGCGGGCACCGGTGACAAGACACGCCACACCGCTCTGCTGACCGACTTCGCCGCCCGCGGACACCACGCTCTCGCCTGCGACTTCTCCGGGCACGGCAACAGCACAGGTCAGCTCGGGGAGCTCAGCCTGCAACGCCGGTTCCTCCAGGCCCGCGCCGTGATCGACCACTGCGTCCCCGCCGGTTTCGGCCTGGCGCTGATCGGATTCAGCATGAGTGGGCAGACCGTCGCCGACCTCGCCGCACACTACGGCTCGCGCGTCGCGTCCATCGGACTGTGCGCACCGGCGGTCTACGCAGCCGACGCATGGACCGTGCCCTTCGGTGCGGGCTTCACCGAGATCATCCGCACGCCCGGGAGCTGGCGCACATCCCCTGCCTTCGAGGTCTTCCGCTCCCTGTCGGCCCGGGCGGTGCTCGCCACACCGGCCGACGACGCGGTGATCCCGCCGGCGGTCACCCAAGCCATCGCCTCCGCCCTCGGCGCGTCACGCTCGCGCTTCACCCGGTTCGTCCACCCCGGAGCCGACCACCGGCTCGGGTCGTGGTTCGCCGCCAATTCCGCCCCACGCGGCCGCTTCGCCACCGCTGTCCTGCGAGGTACGCCCTACGAGTGCACGCCCCCACCGGCCGGCTGACCGCCGAGGACGCCGGCGCCGCCCGCCGCGGGGCGGTTCGCCGCCGGCGGCCACCGAGGGTTCCTGGTCAACGAGGAAACCCGGCCGGGAGCCCGTCCGCCGCCCCGGGGCTCACATATGTGTTCCGCCGTCGATCCGGATCTCCGTGCCGGTGATGAACGCGCCGTCCTGCGAGGCGAGCATCGCGATGACTCCCGCGACCGTGTCCGGGCTCGCGAAGCCCTTGCCGAGGGCCGGGGTGAGCTTGTCGAACAGGCTCATATCGGCGTCCTTTGGCAGGCCCGGGACGCCGCCGCCGGTCATGCCGCTGGCGATGGAGCCCGGCGCCACGCAGACCGCGCGCAGCCCCTGCTTGCCGTACTCGCTCGCGAGGGCGTGCGTCATGGACTGGATGCCGCCCTTGCTCGCCGCGTACGCCGACATGTAGGGGTGCGCGAACGAGGCGGAGGTGGAGCTGAAGTTGACCACGACCGGCGCGCGGCCTTCCAGGAGGGCGGGCAGCGACTCACGGATCATCAGGAACGTGCCGGTCAGGTTGATCGAGATGACCTGCTGGAAATCGGCCAGGGCGGTCTCGTGGGTGTGCGAGGCGCGCAGGATTCCGGCCGCGTTGACCAGGACGTCCAGGCCGCCGAGGCCGGCCACCGCGGCGGGGACGGCGGTGCGCACCGCCGCCTCGTCGGCGATGTCCAGCACCGTGGTCTCCAGCCGTCCGGCGGCGCCCTCCGCGGCCGCACGGTCGGCGGTGCCCCGCAGACCCGCCGCGTCGATGTCCGCCGCCACCACCCGGCCGCCCTCCGCGAGGATCCGGTGGACGGTGGCCCGGCCGATGCCCGAGCCGGCTCCGGTGATCAGGCTGCGGCGGCCGTCAAAGCGGTTCATGGTCCAGTTCCGATCTCGAGGCGCGGTGGTGCGGTGGTGCGGTGGTGCGGTGGTGCGGTGGTGCGGTGGTGCGGTGACGCATTGGCACAGTACGTCCGCATGGCACAACGTGCCAATCTCGCGTTACGTGCCACTACGGCACGGAATTCCGTAGGCTGATGTCATGCCGACCGCGCCGCGCCCGACCCCGCTCCCCCGCCCCTCACTCACCGCGCGGCGCAAGGCCGAGACCCAGCTGGAGATCGCCCGTACCGCGGCGGCCCTCTTCGCCGAGCGCGGCACCGCCGTCACCGCCGACGACATCGCGCGCGCCTCGGGAGTCGCACTGCGCACCTTCTACCGCTACTTCCGCACCAAGGAGGACGCGGTGATGCCGCTGCTCGCCGACGGGGTGCGGCAGTGGACCGACGAACTGGCCGCCGCACCGGCCGGGCCGGGCGCACCTCCCGTACGCGAGGTGCTGGAGCGGTCGGCCCGCCGGTCGCTGACCCCCGCCGACGAACCGGCCGCGGAGGCGCTGCGCTGGACCCGCGGACTGCTGCGGGCGATGCCGGGCGATCCCGCGCTGCGCGCGGTCTGGCACCGGGTCCACCACGACGCCGAGGAAGCACTGATGCCGCTCCTGGCGCGGCTGACCGGCGCGGGAGGGCTGGAGGTGCGGCTGGCCGCGGCCGCCGCGAACACCGCGATGCGGGTCGCGGTGGAGGAGTGGGCGGCGGGAGACGGGGCGCCGGACGGCCCGCGGGGGCCCGGCGAGCTGGTGGTGCGGTGCCTGCGGGCGCTGACGGCCGGGCTGCCACAGCTCGACGGGGCGCGCGGACGGGACCGGTAAGCCGGGCCGCCGGTGGCCGGTTCTTACCTCAGCGGTCTCCCCCGGCGGTACGGAGGGCGCCTCGGGCCCCCCTCTTCGGCCAATCGCCGGAGATCGAAACCCGCCCGAACGGCCGGTCGGCGGCCGGATTCCTCCCTTCCGGGTGCGGGCGACCTGTGCCAGGGGCATGACCGGCACCGCATCCCCGCTGGCCGAACCCCCCTTTCCTCCGGGCACCCCGCTCCGCCTCCGGTTGCGTTCGCGCCATTACTCTCAGCTTTCAGGCAATGACTCAAAGCGATCGCCTGATGCACACTCAGGATGCTTTCGGGGTGCGGTTGGGCCAGACTCCCGTCCGGTATCTGCACCTTCGAGCAAGGGAGTGTTCGTCATGCGGTACATCACTGGGGCGGTCGCGCTCGGCGCGGCGCTGGTCCTGGGCACGCTGGCCACCACCGCACAGGCCGCCGCACCGGCGCAGCCGACGCGGTCCGGTGGTCTGTACGCCCCGACGGAACTGGTGCTGACGGTGGGCCAGGGCGAAAGCCGTGCGACCGCCACGGTGCAGCGCGCCGTGACGCTCAGCTGTATGCCCGGGGCCAGGGGCAGCCACCCGGACCCGCAGGCCGCCTGCACCCAGCTGCGGGCGGTGGCCGGCGACTTCAACGCGATAACCGGCGCCACCTCGGACCGTCTGTGCACCAAGGAGTGGAACCCCCTCGTGGTGACCGCGGACGGCGTGTGGCAGGGCAAGCGGGTCTCGTACAGCCACACCTTCGCCAACCCCTGCGCGATGCGCAGCGACAGTGACGCGGTCTTCGCGTTCTGAGCTGAGCTGCTTCAGATCCCCGGGCACCGGTGGGTGGTGCCCGGGGATCGTCGTGTGCGGCGGGCACCGTGGGCCGGCGCCGCCCCCGGACGTCGAGCGCGTCCGGGAGCCGGCGCCGTGCGCCAGGGGAGTGTGCCGCCGCGCGCGGGTCAGCCGATCTTCGCGCCGTAGGCCTTCAGGGCCTCCGGGACCGGCTGGAAGAAGGTTTCGCCGCCCTGGGAGCAGTCACCGCTGCCGCCGGAGGTGAGGCCGATCGCGGCGTCGCCGTCGAAGAGCGCGCCACCGCTGTCACCGGGCTCGGCGCAGACATCGGTCTGGATCAGACCCTCGACCGTGCCCTCCTGGTAGTTGACGCTGGCGTTCAGCGCCTTGACGGTGCCGTCGTGGACCTGAGTGGTGCTGCCGCTGCGCTGCACCTTCTCACCGACGGTGGCCTCCGCGGCCTTGGTGATCTTCTGCGTGCTGCCGTTGTAGAGGTCGACCTCGCTGGGGTGCGCGGTGTCACCCGTGTACTTGGCGAGGGAGAAGTCGTCGCCCGGGAACTTGGAGTCCTCGGTGGTCGCGATCGCCGAGCCGCCCTGCTTGTCGGACCAGCTCTTGATCTCGTTGCCGCAGTGGCCGGCCGTCAGGAAGTACGGCTTGCCGTCCTTGACGACGTTGAAGCCGAGGGAGCAGCGGGCTCCGCTCCCCCAGATCGCGTCGCCGCCGCCGATGAAGGGTGTGAACTCACCCTTGCTGTGGCGCACCTCGACCTTGTCGCCGAGAGCCTTGGCGACCTTGGTGAGCCGGTCCAGCTTGGTGCCCTTGACCGTGCGGTCGGCGGTGACCACGACCTTGTTGCTCTGCGGGTCGATACCCCAGGACGTGCCGGGGATGGTCGCCTTCGACTTCAGCGTCCGCCGGGCCGAGTCGAGCTGGGCGAAGGTGTGCTCGACGAGTCTGGCTTCCGCCCCCTTCGCCCGCACGGCCCGGGCCTGCGCCTTGTTCACCACATTGACGACCAGCTTCTTGGCCTTGGCGTCGTAGAAGGAACCGGCCGTGTCCGTCTTGAGGTGGGAGGCCAGGGCCGACGCCGCGGTGGAGGTCAGCTTGGCGAGCGCGGGGGTGCGCGCGGGGGCCGTGGACGCGTTGGCGTTGGCGAGGGTGACAGTGGCGGTGGCGGCGAGCGCAAGAGCTCCCGCACCTGCAACGATGACGCGCCGGTTGGGTATGCGACGGTGCTTCAAGTCAGAGCCTCCGTGGGGGGAAGAGCCCGGAAACTGTGGGGAGTTGCGCGGGCCCGGAGAGTGAGGAATCGGAGCAGGGACGGATCTGCCCGAGGAGCGGATCCCGGGAGGCGCGTCCATGCCAACATGCGGAGCCGAGTATTGCCATCCGCCTCACTCGCGCACAAGACCGGGTTCCGGTCTCACATACGGGAGTTCACCATTTCGCCACACGAAGGCCACACCGATGTCCGTACATCTCGACCCCGAGTGCGGACATCAGCAGGCACACCAGTCGCTCGGCGGACGGCAATGTGTGAGGACTATAGCTGGCCGGAAAACGGCGGCCGGGCACCGGCCCCCGTGCAGCGGAGAACGCCGCAAGTGACTGCTTAAGCAGGCATATACGGCGTCCCAACGGACATCAGGGGTGATATCCCCACTCCGGCGCTACGGCAGCTCCTCGGCGTCCGGAAGGTCCTCCAGTTCCGGGGTCGGCGCGCCCCCCTCGCCGCCCTCGACGGCCGCCTCCGAGGCCCCGGGCCGCGCCGGACCCGCCGACCGCCGCTCGGCGGCCCGCTCCGCTTCGGACACCGCGGTCTGCGCCTGGGCCTGCAGCCCGGAGCGCTCCAGGAACCGCAGCAGTTCGACCGGGAAAGGCAGGACAAGGGTGGAATTCTTCTCGGCGGCGACCGCCACCACGGTCTGCAGCAGCCGCAGTTGCAGCGCCGCGGGCTGGTCGGACATCGCCTCGGCCGCCTCCGCCAGCTTCTTGGACGCCTGCAGCTCGGCATCGGCGTTGATCACCCGGGCCCGCCGGTCCCGGGTCGCCTCCGCCTGGCGGGCCATCGACCGTTTCATCGTCTCCGGCAGCGAGACGTCCTTGATCTCCACCCGGTCGACGGTCACCCCCCAGCCGATGGCCGGGCTGTCCATCATCAGCTCCAGGCCCTGATTGAGCTTTTCCCGGTTGGACAGCAGGTCGTCCAGTTCGCTCTTGCCGATGATCGACCGCAGTGAGGTCTGCGCCATCTGCGAGACCGCGAAGCGGTAGTCCTCGACCCGGATGACCGCGTCGGCCGCGTCCACGACCTTGAAATAGACGACCGCGTCGACCCGGACGGTCACGTTGTCCCGGGTGATGCCCTCCTGGGCGGGCACCGGCATCGTGACGATCTGCATATTGACCTTGCGCATCCGGTCGATGCCCGGAACGATCATGGTGAATCCGGGCCCGCGCACCTCGGAGGCCAGCCGCCCCAGCCGGAGCACCACACCCCGCTCGTACTGCTTGACCACCCGCGCCGCGGCCACGAGGTACACGGCGCCCACGGAGGCCAGCGCCACCCCGGCCGTCACCAGTTCTTCGACCATCACGGCTCCCTGACATGTGCCGCACGCCGTCCGAATCGCGCTTTTTACCATGGTATGCCCGGCCAGGGGAGGCGGGCGAGAAGGCTCACACCGGGCGCGAGCGGGCACGAGCGGGCGCGACGGAGCCCCCGTCCACCGGTGGACGGGGGCCCTTGTGCCGCCGGAGCCGGTCCGGCGATAGGTACGGTTGCCCCGCCGTACGGGTCCCGGTGCGCGCGGACCGGTCCGTACGACGTCAGCCGGCCGGTATCAGTAGACGCTCACCCCGTAGGCGCTCAGCGCCTCGGTGACCGGCTGGAAGAACGTGGTGCCGCCGGACGTGCAGTCGCCGCTGCCGCCGGAGGTGAGGCCGAGCGCCTTGGTCCCGGAGTAGAGAGGGCCGCCGCTGTCGCCGGGCTCGGCGCAGACGGTGGTCTGGATCAGCCCGGAGACGATGTCGCCGCCGCCGTAGTTGACGGTGGCGTTCAGCGCGGTCACCTTGCCGCTGTGGATGCCGGTGGTGGAGCCCCGGCGGGTGACCGTCTGGCCGACGGAGGGGGTGCCGGCGCTGGTGATGTCCTGACTGCCGACCGTGCCCTCGTGGGAGACCGAGCCGGTGTACTTGATGATGCCGTAGTCGTTGCCGGGGAAGCTGCTGCCCGTGGTCGGGCCGATGCTCGCACCGGAGCCGTTGGTCCACGGCGGATTGCCGTCGGTGCAGTGACCGGCGGTCAGGGCGTAGTAGGTGCTGCCGCTGCGGACGTTGAAGCCCAGCGAGCAACGCCAGCTGGGGGCGTAGATGGCGTCGCCGCCGGAGATGAACTTGCGGAAGGTGCCCGCGATCCGGTCGATGCGGACCGCATCGGCGTTGCTGCCCGCGGCCCGCTCGATCCTCGCGATCTCCGCCTGGGAGACCGTGCGGTCGGCGGTGACGACCAGGGTGTGGGTCTTGCTGTCGACCCGCCAGGCGGTGCCCGCGACATCCGCGCCGCGTACCGCCTGGCCGGCGGCGGTGAGCTGGGTGGCGCTGAACGTCCTTGCGGGGGCGGGGTTTTGCGCATTGGCGGTGGGGATGGCGATGGCGCCGACGGCCACCAGTCCGGACGCCACGGCGATCAGCCGGGTGCGTCTCGCCATGCCGCTGCGGGGGGTGGTGCGCTCGTTCCTCACTGATTCCTCCGAGGGGGATCGGGGGGCCGCCGGTGGGCAGCCCGTGAGGCGCAGCCGAAGGGCACGCAAGAATCCGCACGTTCATTTTCGACGTGCCCCTGACAAGCGCTGAGCGGAGTTTCGGGCGCACCGCCCCCGCAGCGCAAGAGGGCCACACGATTGTCTTGTGCCGGATACACGTGCTTCATGGCCGCCCCGCCCGCAACACTCCGCCCCGGCAGCCTCGTTGACGGCTGCCGGGGCGGCGCTGACCCCCTCGGTCGGGGGTGGGACGGATCGGCGGACGACGCGGTTCCGCTCCCCGGCCGGCGAAGCGACGGGCACACAGGGGCCGGGCGGCGGGGAAGGCCGGCGGACCAGGAGGAGACAGGGGATGCGGCCGGGGGTCCTCATGACCGCCGCTCCTTGCCTGCGGGGCGTGCGGGCGACGGCGGGGAGCGGGCCGGTCCGCCCGGCGGCGGGCCCGACGTGGGACGGTACGGCGAGCGCGCCGGGTCCGGGGCGGGCGAAGCCGTCGACCGACCGCGCGGGGCGGGCTTCGAGACGACAGCCGGGCACCGGCCCCTCGACCCTGAGGACATCCGAGCCTGCCATCCTGTCGGCATCCGAGCCCTCGGCCCTGCCCGCGTCCGGCCCTCCGCCCCGCCGGCATCGCGGACCGACCCGCCGGAGGTCCGCCGATCCGGGGCGTCGAACACCGGGACATGTGCGCTGGTCCCGCCCATGAACCTACCCGCCGGTCCGGTCCGCCTCCCGCTGACCGCTTCCCGTCAACGGAGGGTCAGGTACCGACCGTGAGGTTCTTCATACTGTCAGTTTCCTTACGGGGCGCATAAGGTGATGACGCGCCACCCTCTTTGCACCAGATGTGTCACGAACCCCCCGTGCGGCGGCTATCCACTTGGCACACTGTCGGCCTGATGGACGACGATAGGGGTACACACACAGACACCGCGGGTGAGAGGAGGCGTCAATGGGATCGGTGCGCAAGGCGAGCGCCTGGCTTGGCCTCGTCGACGACAGTGATGACGAGCGCTACTACGACGACGACTACGCCGAGGGACCCGATGCCGGCGACTCGGGTGACAGCCCCTGGGTCACCGACCCCCGGGTCCGGGTGGCCGACGAGACCGCCCAGGACCAGGGCACCCGCATCGCCACGGTCACCCCGGAGAGCTTCCGGGACGCCCGCGGCATCGGCGAACTCTTCCGGGACGGCGTGCCGGTGATCGTCAACCTGACGGCCATGGAGCCCTCCGACGCCAAGCGGGTGGTGGACTTCGCGGCCGGTCTGACGTTCGGCCTGCGCGGTTCGATCGAGCGGGTCGCCACCCGGGTGTTCCTGCTGACCCCCGCCGACTACCAGGTCGTCAGCGGCGAGGCCCGCGGCCACCGCAACGGCGGTTTCTTCAACCAGAGTTGAGCGCGACCCGCGTGCTTCCGGCCGGGGGTCCGGGGGTTCGCGGCGGCAGCCGCCGGTGTGCGGGCCCCCGGATCACGCAGCGACCCGGGTCAACGGGCGAGGCCGCTCACCGGAAGGCGTCCAGACCGGTGAGCGCCTTGCCGAGCACCAGTTGGTGCATCTCGACGGTGCCCTCGTAGGTGAGCACCGATTCCAGGTTGGTCGCATGCCGCATGACGGGGTACTCCAGCGAGATCCCGTTGGCCCCGAGGATCGTCCGCGCCGTACGGCAGATCTCGATCGCTTCCCGCACGTTGTTCAGCTTCCCGAAGCTGATCTGCTCGGGGCGCAGCCGCCCCGCGTCCATCCGCAGCCCCAGATGATGGGCCAGCAGGATCCCCTTGTGCAGTTCGACGGCCATGTCGGCGAGCTTGGCCTGGGTGAGCTGGAAGCCGCCGATGGACTTGCCGAACTGCTCCCGCGTCTTCGCGTAGTCCAGCGCCGCCTCGAAGCTGGTGCGGGCGGCCCCCATGGAGCCCCAGATGATGCCGTAGCGGGCGTGGCTGAGGCAGCCGAGCGGACCCCGCAGCCCGGTGACCTCCGGGAGCACCGCGTCGGCCGGCAGCCGTACGTCGTCCAGGACGAGTTCGCTGGTCACCGAGGCCCGCAGGGACCACTTGTGCTTGATCTCGGGGGCCGAGAACCCCGGGGTGTCCGTGGGGACCAGAAAGCCGCGGATGCCGTCGTCGGTACGGGCCCAGACCACCGCGACGCCGGCCACCGAGCCGTTGGTGATCCACATCTTGCGCCCGTTGAGCACCCAGTCGCCCCCGCTCCCGCGCTTGGCGTGGGTCCGCATCGCCGCGGGGTCGGAGCCGTGGTCGGGCTCGGTCAGACCGAAGCAGCCGATGGTCTCGCCGGCCGCCATCCCCGGCAGCCACCGCTGCTTCTGCTCCTCGGAGCCGAAGCGCCAGATCGCGTACATGGCGAGCGAGCCCTGGACGGAGACCAGCGAGCGGATGCCGGAGTCGGCGGCCTCCAGCTCCAGGCAGGCCAGGCCGTACTGGACGGCGGAGGCGCCCGCACAGCCGTAGCCGGTCAGGGACATCCCGAGCGCGCCCAGGGAGCCGAGTTCGCGGGCGAGTTCACGGATGCCGGGCAGTTCGCCGCGCTCGTACCAGTCGGCGATGTGCGGCAGCACGCGGCCTGTGGCCCACCCCCGGACGGTGTCCCGGACGGCACGGTCCTCGTCGGTGAGCAGATCGTCGAGGCCCAGCGGGTCGCCGGGGTCGAACGGCGGGACCGCCGAGGACGCCGAGGACTTGGCGGACGGCTTTGCGGGCATGACGGGGCCTCCGGCGGGTTCAGCGCTGGCGCGAAAAACTAGCAGCGGTAGTTATTCGCTCCCGACGGTACGGCCCGCGGTGCCGCCCGGCAAGGGTCACCGCCGCGCGGCGGGGCAGGCACGCGCAAGGCCGGTCAGGCACGCGCAAGGCGGGGCGGCGACGCCCGGAGGGAGAAGCGCCGGTCAGCGGCCGGAGCTTGCGGGGGCGGGCTCACCGCTGCCGCGGCCGGCACCGGCCGTGCCGTCGCCCGGAGCAGGCTCCCCGTCCGCTTCCGCCCGCTCCGTGGACTCCGCCGCCCGGCGCGGCAGCCGCAGCGCGATCCCCGCGCCGACCAGCAGCAGCACGGCGCTGGCGACGAGGGTGACGTGCAGCCCGCGGACGAACGACTCCCGGGCGGCCTCACGCAGCACCGCCCTGGCGCCCTCACCCAGGCCGGCGGCCACCTTGTAGGCCTCGCCGAGGGAGTGCGCGGCCGAGGCGGAGGCCCGCCCGGGGACGCCGTCCACATGCGCCAGGCCCGGGGCGTAGGCGGCGTTCATGACGCTGCCGAGCAGGGCGACACCGATGCCCGCGCCGAGTTGGTAGGAGGTCTCCCCGATCGCGGCGGCACCGCCGGACTGTTCGGCGGGCGCCTCGCTGAGCATCGACTCGTACGCCCCGAACAGCGTGGACTGGAATCCGAAGCCGAGCAGGACGAAGCCCGTGGACAGCAGCCACGGGCGGTCCTGGCTGCTCATCGCGGTCAGACAGAGCACCGCGACGGCGGTCAGCACGAAGCCGAGGGAGACCATCGCGCGGGGGCCGAGGGCCTGCAGCATCTTCGAGCCGGTCAGGCCGGCGGCCATCGCGGCGAAGACCAGCGGCAGCATCCGCAGGCCGGTCTGCAGCGGGCTCAGCCCGAGCACGAGCTGGAGGTACTGGACGGCGATCAGCTGCAGGCCCACCAGGGCCAGCATGGCCAGCACGATGCAGCCGACGGAGGTGCCGAAGGCGGGCCTGACGAACAGCCGCATATCGATCAGCGGGTGCTCGCGCCGGCGCTGGCGGCGTACGAACAGGACCAGCAGCAGCACGCCGAGGACGATGGGCAGGAGCGTGGTCGGGCCCAGCACGGCCGCGCCGCTGCCGATCCGCTTGACGCCGAGGACGATGCCCAGCACACCGAGCGCCGCGACGATCGCGCCGACCACATCCCAGGGGCCGTTGCGCTCCCCGCGCGACTCGGGCAGCAGCCACCGGCCTATCAGCAGCATCGCGGCCATCATCGGGATGTTGATGAGGAAGACCGAGCCCCACCAGAAGTTCTCGACGAGGAAGCCGCCGAGGACCGGGCCGACCGCGGCGCCGACCGCGGCCACCGCACTCCACACGCCGATGGCCACCGCACGCTCGCGCCGGTCGGGGAAGACCTGCCGCAGGATCGACAGCGTGGCCGGCATGATCATGGCGCCGCCGATACCGAGCAGGGCGCGGGCCACCATCAGGATCTGCGGGTTGGGCGCGAGCGCGGCGGCGGCCGAGGCCAGGCCGAAGAGGCCGTAGCCGAGCAGGAGGATGCGGCGGCGGCCGACGCGGTCGCCGAGGGTGCCGAAGAGGATCAGCAGTGAGGCCGCGATGAGCGGGTAGACGTCGACGATCCAGAGGAGTTCCACCGGGCCCGGTCGCAGGTCCTCGGTGACGGAGGGCACGGCG
Organism: Streptomyces sp. NPDC048516; assembly: GCF_043199875.1. NCBI lineage: Bacteria > Bacillati > Actinomycetota > Actinomycetes > Kitasatosporales > Streptomycetaceae > Streptomyces > Streptomyces sp. NPDC048516. The sequence continues at coordinate 253,269 of NZ_JBICWS010000011.1, forward strand.
ACGTACAGGATCGTGGTGTCCAGTGCGACGAAGAGCAAACTGACGCAGAGCACGATCAGTACGGTCCAGCGGTTCGCGCCGCCGCCTGTGAGCCGGGGAACACCAGCCGTCCGTCCACTGCCGGACGCGGTCGTCCCGGACATGCAGCACCTCCAGTCATGCTCTCGCGGCCACGGATCAGGGCGCGAAAACGCCCCGGTGGAACCGGCGGCACAAGCGAGTAGAGACGTCAGACTACGCGAGTCCCGGTGGGTGCCGCGTGGCTCACCTCACGATGAGACGCTCATCGCAGCGCCGTGCGTTCCCCACCCCGCCGTCGGCAATCGTTCTTCGGCCACCTGGATAATCTTCCGGATGAACGATCTTGCCTCCGCGGCCGTTCCCGGCCGGCCCCTGTGCGACGTCCCCGCCGCACGGGCCGCGCTGCGCCGGGCCGCGCCGGCGCTGGCGGCCTTCGCGGCGATCCGGCTGCTGGGTCTCGTCGTCCTCGGGGTCTGGTCCACGGTCAACGGCAAGGACTGGCACACGCTGCTGGCCGCCCGCTGGGATGCGCTCTGGTACACCCGGGTCGCCGAACAGGGCTATGGCTACACGGTGCAACTGCCGCACGGAGAGGTGCACTCCGACCTGGCGTTCTTCCCGCTGCTGCCGGCTCTGGAGCGGGGGCTGTCGGCCCTTGTGCCGCTGTCGCCCGCCGACGCCGGGCTGGTGGTGTCCTGGCTGGCGTCGCTGGCCGCCGCCTGGGCGCTGTACGCGACCGGCGAGCGGCTGCACGGGCACCGGGCCGGGGTCGCCCTGGCGGCACTGTGGGCCGCGGTGCCGGTCGGGATCGTGCAGTCGATGGCGTACTCGGAGTCGCTGTTCACCGCGCTCGCGGCCTGGGCCCTGTACGCCGCGCTGACCGGACGCTGGGCGTGGGCGGGGGTGCTGGCCTCGCTGGCCGGTTTGACCCGGCCGGTGGGTGCGGCGGTGGTCGCGGCGGTGTGGGTCACCGCGGCGGTGACGCTGCGGCGGCAGCGGGCCGGCGGCGTACGGGGGCGCGCGGCGCTGCGCGCGCGGCCGGGCCTGCTGCCCGGCGTGCTGCTCGCCCCGCTCGGCTGGTGCGGCTACTTCCTGTGGGTGGCGGCGCGGCAGGGCTCGCTCACCGGCTATCTGGACGTCCAGGAGGGCTGGGGCAACGGCTTCGACGGGGGGATCGCCTTCGGTGCCTTCATCGGGGACCAGCTGTCGGGGCCCTCGTTCGCGGCCGGACTCGGGCTGCTCCTCGGCGTCGGGCTGGTGATCTGGCTGTATCTGTGCGGCGTACGGCAGGGCCAGCCGCTGCCGCTGGCGGTCTACGGCGGCACGGTGCTGCTGCTCGCACTGGCCGCCAAGGGCTACTTCGGGTCCAAGCCGCGGCTGATGCTGCCGGCCTATCCGCTGCTGCTGCCCCTGGCGGCCGGACTCGCGCGCCGGCACCCGGTCCGGTCCTGGCTGCTCGTCGGCCTGGTGGCGGCCGGCTCCGCGGCGTACGGGGCGTTCTGGCTGAACGGTTCGGGCCCGCCGTGACCCCTGGAAACCCCTCGCGGCAACCCTTCGTAACCGATCGAACGCTTTCCGTGACACCGCTTCGGGGGACGTCGCGCGCCCCCGGGCGACGGGCGGATAAACTCTGCCGGAGAAAAGCAGATAAGGCGCTCATGGTGACGACACGCGGACCCCGGGAAGCGATTGAGAATCGCCGGGAATTCACCGCCAAATCCCAGCTCCGAAGCCTCGATTGAGACACATTCCACATCACATCGTCATTACAAAGCGCACAGTTTGACCAAGCACCTACATCACACGCGGTAACGTCGATTGAGTGCGTACCGATGACAAGCTCGACCAGATGGAGGAGCAGCGCCCGACCGATCGCGTCCGACCGCCCAGCATGACCCGGACCCGCCTGTGGCTGTTCTGGGGAACGCTGGCTGTGTACCTCGCGATCGTGGCCGGGGTGCTGGCCACCTCCTGGCTGGTCACGTTCGACTGGCAAGTCATGTTCTTCAGGCCCTACAAGCAGTGGCCACAGATCCATGCCTTCCTCGACTACTTCGTTGTACTGGGGCAGCGCGGACCGACCGCGGTGGCGGTGGCGGCATGGCTGGGCTGGCGCTGCTGGCGCCAGCGCAACCTCCACCCGCTGCTGGTGCTCGGCGCCTCGCTGCTGCTGCTGAACATCACCGTGGGCGCCGCCAAGCTCGGCATGGGGCGGCTCGGCCCGCACTACGCGACGGTGGTCGGCGCCAATGAGATGGGGCTCGGGGGCGACATATTCCCCTCGGGTCACACCGCGAACGCCGTGGTCACCTGGGGTGTGCTGGCCTACCTGGCGACCACCTCGCTGCGCCGCCGCACGCTGTCGGTGATCGCCGCGCTGGGCGCGCTGGGCGTCGGCATGACCACCGTCTACCTCGGCACCCACTGGGTCAGCGATGTGCTGCTCGGCTGGGCCGCGGGGCTGCTGGTACTGCTGGCGATGCCCTGGCTGGAGCCCGGGATCACCTGGTTCGAGGACCGCCTCATGGGCATCCTGCTGCGGCTGTGGCTGCGGCTGCGCCCCGATTCGCTGCGCGGCCCGCTGCCGGTCGGCTCGCTGGCTCCCGGGGTGTCCCGGCAGCGCATCGCCCCCGATGGCGAGGTGCTCGTCCGCGAGACGATCTCCGCCGGTTCGGGCGGCCGGTCCGCCGCCCACACCCCGGACGCCTGGCCGCACCACCCCTCGCGCCCGTACACCATCCGTTCGGAGCGCGCCCCGGTCACCCCTGCGGGCAGCCGGCGGCCGCCGCACGCGGACCGTTCGCGCACCACGCCGCTCAGCCCGATCTCCGGGCGCGGCCGGAACGCGAACGGCTGAGCGCAGCGCAGGCAGCGGGGCCGGTACGCACACCCCCGCCCCGCAGCGAAGGCCCCGGCCGCTCCCCTCGGAGGGAGCGGCCGGGGCCTTCGTCGTACGTACGGCGCTCAGCCCTGCCAGGTGCGGTGCACCGTGCCGTCCTTGACCTCGAAATTGAGCCGGCCGGCCAGGTACTCCATGGTGATGATCGCGCCCGGCGGCAGCGAGCGGACCGTGCTCCAGCCGCGCCCTCTGGCCTGCTCTTCGGCGTCCTGCTGGGCAAGGCCGGCATACGCCTCGATGTCGTCCTGAGGGTTGTCCGGAAGGTTCGGTACGTCAGCCATGACAGCCACCGTAGGCGTCCGGGGCGGCCCGCGGAAGTCCGGCCCTCGCACACCTCGGTGACCTCCGGGTCCGGCCTTGGTCACACTTGTGTCACAGCGAACACTGGTGCGTTTGCCGGAACTTCCGTCACCCGTACGCGCCGTGTGACGGCGCAACCGGGTGGAAAATTAAGCAAGCGCAATTCCGCCTTGATCAAATGCGAAACGGAATGGGTCACTGGGCGCATAGCGGCAAGCCGTCCGAAAATAATCCCCCGTAAGTTTCGGATTACCCGCGCCAGACGCTCTTTATCGGCCGCCGGGAAATTGTCCAACGAGACACACTCCGCACACATTTCCCGCACATCGCCCCGCTTGCCGCCTCCGTGCCGCCCCGGCACCGTCCACCGGGCCGTCCACCACGCCGTCCACCGGACCGCCCGATCCCACCGGAACGGACCGGAGCGCCACCTCGCTCTGCGCCCCCCGCGCGAGCATCATGTGCCGGGCCCAGTACACCTTCGACGAACGAGGTGCAGCGGATGGTTACGGACACCGGCCAGGCGGACCTGCGGCCCCCCAGGGCGCGGCGCCGCGGGTCGGTGCTGGTCGACTGGCTGACGACCACCGACCACAAGAAGATCGGGCACCTCTACCTGATCACCGCGTTCGGATTCTTCCTGGTGGGCGGCCTGCTGGCGCTGGTGATGCGCGCCGAACTGGCCCGTCCGGGGCTGCAGATCATCGACGCGGAGCAGTTCAACCAGGCGGTGACCATGCACGGCACGATCATGCTGCTGCTCTTCGCCACCCCCGCATTCGCCGGTTTCGCCAACGAGATCATGCCGTTGCAGATCGGCTCGCCCGATGTGGCCTTCCCGCGGCTCAACATGTTCTCGTACTGGCTGTTCCTCTTCGGCGGCCTGATCGTGCTGGGCAGTTTCCTCACGCCGTACGGGGGCCCGGCCTTCGGGTGGACGGCCTACGCCCCGCTGAACTCGATGGTCCGCTCCCCCGGCGTCGGCGCCGATATGTGGATCATGGGGCTGGCGCTGGCCGGCTTCGGCACCATCCTCGGTGCCGTCAACTTCATCACCACGATCATCGTGCTGCGGGCGCCCGGGATGACGATGTTCCGGATGCCGGTGTTCACCTGGAACATCCTCTTCACCTCGGTCCTGGTGCTGATGGCGTTCCCCGTGCTGGCGGCGGCGCTGCTGGTGCTGGAGGCGGACCGGCAGTTCGGGTCGGTGGTGTTCGAGGCGCAGTGGGGCGGTGCGCTGCTGTGGCAGCACCTGTTCTGGTTCTTCGGCCATCCCGAGGTGTACATCATCGCGCTGCCGTTCTTCGGCATCATCACGGAGATCATCCCGGTCTTCTCCCGCAAGCCGATCTTCGGCTACGTCATGCTGATCGGGGCGACGATGGCCATCACGGCCCTGTCGGTGATGGTCTGGGCGCACCACATGTTCGTCACGGGGGCGGTGCTGCTGCCGTTCTTCTCCCTCATGTCGTTCCTGATCGCGGCGCCGACCGGGGTGAAGTTCTTCAACTGGATCGGCACCATGTGGCACGGCTCGGTCTCCTTCGAGACGCCGATGCTGTGGTCGATCGGATTCCTGGTGAGCTTTCTGTTCGGCGGGCTGACCGGCGTCATCCTCGCCTCCCCGCCGATGGACTTCCACGTCACCGACTCCTACTTCGTCGTCGGCCACTTCCACTACGTCGTCTTCGGAACGGTCGTCTTCGCCACGTACGCGGGCTTCTACTTCTGGTGGCCGAAATTCACCGGCAAGATGCTCGACGAGCGGCTGGGAAAGATCCACTTCTGGACATTGTTCGTCGGCTTCCACACCACCTTCCTCGTCCACCACTGGCTGGGCGTGGAAGGCATGCCGCGGCGCTATGCCGACTATCTGGCCGCCGACGGCTTCACGGCCCTGAACACCCTCTCCACCGTCGGCTCCTTCCTGCTCGGCCTGTCCACGCTGCCGTTCCTCTACAACGTCTGGAAGACCACCCGCCACGGCGTCCGGATCACCGCGGACGATCCCTGGGGCTTCGGCCGCTCCCTGGAGTGGGCGACCTCCTCGCCGCCGCCGCGGCACAACTTCACGACTCTTCCGAAGATCCGTTCCGAGGCCCCCGCCTTCGATCTGCACCATCCGGAGGTGGGGAAGCAGCCGACGGCGGCGCCGCCAGTGCCCCGGAGAGCCGGTCCCTGATCTCCCGTATGCGGTCGAGCAGTTCCGGCGGCTCGCGGACCTCGAAGTCGAACCCCGTCAGCACGATGTGGAGCACCATCAGCTCCAGGCTGTGCGCCCCCGTACGCAGCAGACAGGACCGCTCGTCGACGGCTTCCAACGTCCCTGCGGCCGGGCCGATGCGCTCCGCGGCCCGCTCCAGCGGGGCGTGCAGCAGCACGGTGGCCTGCCGGGCGTAGACCCGGGTGGAGATGCCCCGGGAGACATACGCGGCGAGATCCGGGGCCGGCGGTGGGCGGGGCGTGAAGCGCGGCCCGTGCGGCGGGGTGGGGGTGAGGCGGTCGACCCGGTAGGTGCGCCAGTCCGCGCGGTCCACGTCCCAGGCGACGAGGTACCAGTGGCGCCGGGCGCAGACGAGGCGGTGCGGCTCCACGATGCGGCGGGAGAGCGTGCCGTCGTGGGTGGTGTAGTCGAAGCGGAACCGCCGGCAGTCGCGGCAGGCGTGCGCGAGCTCGGTGAGGAGGTTCGGGTCCACCCGCGGGCCCCCGCTGCCGGACAGCGGGACCGTGAAGGCGTTCAGCGCACCGACCTGGCGCTGCAGCCGGTGCGGCAGCACCTGCTCCAGCTTGGCCAGCGCGCGTACGGAGGACTCCTCGATGCCCTCGACGCCGCCGACCGCGGCGGTGCGCAGTCCGACCGCGACCGCCACCGCCTCCTCGTCGTCGAGCAGCAGCGGCGGGAGCTCGGCACCGGCGCCCAGCCGGTAGCCGCCTGCCGTCCCCGGCGCGGAGTGCACGGGGTAGCCCAGCTCGCGCAGCCGGTCGATGTCCCGGCGCACCGTGCGCGGGGTGACGTCGAGCCGGTCGGCGAGCTCCGCGCCGGACCACTCCCGGTGGGCCTGCAGCAGCGAGAGCAGGCGGAGCAGACGTGCCGAGGTCTCCAACATGGCCCGAGTCTCGCAGCCTTTGCGGACAGCCGCGGTCCGCAATGCGTCAGTGGGACCGCGGGTGCGGCTCCGTCAGCTCTCGGCAGGTCCCGCGACCCGGACGGCCAGGTCGTTGTCGAGCGTGTAATAGGGGCCGATCCGCAGCTGTTCCGCCGCGGCCGGCACCGGCAGCGCGGGGTAGCTGAAGACCTGCTTCTTGTCGGCGACATCGTCCAGCAGGCGGGCTATACGCACCGGCCGGGCGCCCTCGGCGGGGCGCAGCCACAGGTCCCAGGGCTCGCTGCCCTGCTGCCACCGGCCGGCCAGCTCCTCGTAGGGCAGCGTGAAGGTGAACCGGGAGCCCTCGACGGTCAGCGGGACGGTGACCGTGGCCGGTGCGGCGTCCGGGGAGGCAGGGGCGCGGCGCGACCGTGCCTCGGCGTGGGCGCCGGAGCCCGGCACGGTGCCGTAGAGCCGGCCGGAGACCGTCATGCCGTCGGGCGCGACAAGGATGTCACCGGCTTCGGCGTGCGGCCCGCGCAGCCAGCTGCGCAGCGCGAGGTTGCCGAACTTGGTCGCGTACGGGATGCGCACACCGAGCCGGCCGATGCCCGCCAGCGGCCTGCGGTCCACCAGTGACCGCAGGTCGTTGACCCCCGGCAGCAGGCGTCGCGGGTCCCGGCCGTCGCCGAGGTCGGCATAGGCGTTCCAGCGGCCCTCGGCGAGGGAGACGGTGCTGGGCAGCACGGCGCGCAGGCGTCCGGCGCCGTTCGGGCCGAGCGGCAGCCGTACCTCGTCGTCCGCGCCGTCGCCGCCGCGCAGCCGCAGCACCAGCGCCGCGCTCCAGGCGGTGGGGGTGTCCTGGGGGACGTTCAGGTCGAAGGTGAGGCCGCCCGCGGAGTCCGCGATGCAGTCGGCCCGCAGTTCCGCCGGCTCCGCCGCCGTCCCCCGCTCCCCCGTCCGTTCGGGGCCCGGGGTGTGCGCACTCACCGGAACTCTGGGTTCCTGATCGATGGCGGAAGACTCCTTCATCTCATCTCCGGTCACGGTCAGTTGGCTCGACGCCGTCATACCGTCCGCACCCCTCTCATCGCGGCGCGGGCCGCATCCTTGGTGGCGTATGCGCCGCCGAGCAGGGCTCCCCGGGCGCGATGCAGGCTGCCGCGCAGCCGGTGGCCCCGCCTGCGGGCGAGCAGTTCGGCGAAGAGCCCTTCATGGCGTTCCGCGACCGTGGCGGGGTCGAAGCGGGCCGACGAGGCCAGCGCGGCCCCGCCCATCCGCTTGCGGGCGTCGTCGTCGTTGATCAGCGTGAGCAGCGAGCCGGCCAGCGCCTCGGGATTGCCGACCGGGACCAGCTTGCCGTCCACCCCGTCGTCGATGATCTCGCCGGGGCCGTGCGGGCAGTTGGTGGCGACGACCGGCAGGCCGCAGCGCATGGCCTCGACGATGGTCATCCCGAAGGACTCCAGGCTGGAGGAGACCGCCGCGATCGAGCCCTTGGCCCACTCGGGCTCCAGGGGGTTGGCCGGGCCCATCAGGAAGACGTGGTTGTACAGGCCGAGTTCGTCGATCAGGGCGCGCAGCGCGGCCTTCTCGGCGCCGCCGCCGTATATCCGCAGCCGCCAGTCGGGGCGCTCGGCGGCGACGTGGGCGAAGGCCCGGATGAGGACGTCATAGCGCTTGACGCGGGTGAGCCGGCCGGCCGCGACGACCCACTTGCCGCTGCCGTCGGCGGGCGCGAGGGCGGACGCCGGCACGCTGTTGGGCACCGACTCGACCCGCACACCGGGCAGCCGCAGCGTGCGGCGGTAGGCACGGGCATCGGCCTCGGTGACGGTGGTGACCGCGTCGAGGCGCGGATAGGCGCTGCGCAGCGCGAGTTTGAGCGCCCGGCTGTGGGTGTCCAGGGTCAGGTGCTCCTGGCCTATCCGGACCGGGCCGCGGCGCGCCTGCTTGGCGATGTGCACATTGAGGCCGGGCCGGGTGCCGACCACCACGTCCGTCTCCATCCGGCGCAGATGCTGGGCTATCCGGCCGTCGGTGAGCTCGCTGTACTGGCCGAACCGGTTCTCGGCGGCGGGAAATATCCTGGCGGGGCGGGCGTGCGCGGGGTCCGCGCCCTCGTAGGCGGGGCTGTTCTCCCTGAGGTCCACGAGATGCCGCAGCGCGACGCGCGGGCCGAGGTCGAAGACCGGGTCGTCACGGTGGCGCAGTACGGACACGATCTCGACGTCGTGCTGCTCGGCGAGCGTGCGCGCGAGGTTGAACGTCGTCCGGATCGTCCCCCCGATGCCGTAGGCATTATGAATCAGGAATGAGATGTGCATCCGTCCCCGTGTCCCCTGGTCTTTCGTTCCGGTCTCCCCGTGGGATGCGTCGCGCCCCCCTCCCGACGGCGCGACGCTTCCCCCTGCTGAACGGTAGGACCGCGAAAACGGGTTCCTGGTTGGCCCTTTCGCCAAGTTGTTCCGCAAAAGTTAGGTCATCGGTAGCCGGGTCATGGAACCTCCCGACCCCGGATCGCCTCCGCTCCCGCCGCGGCGCTCCTGCTGCCGAACTCCCGCCGGTCAGTCGTCGCGAGCCGGACGGGAGTGCTTCTTCGGCGCCTCAGGGAGCCGCAGCTCGATGCCGGCCGGCAGCTTGCCGGGATCCGGTCCGATGGTCGAGCGGTTGGCGCTGTACAACGCCCGCCAGCCGCCCTTCACCTGGTACTTCTCGGCGATCTCGCCGAGCGTCTCCCCGCGCCGTACGACATGGGTCCGCGCTGGGGCGATCAGCCCGTAACGCCGGGCGCACACCGGCCAGGCGCCCCACCCCTGGGCGGCCTGCACCCGCTTCGCGATCTTGATCTGGTCCTTGCGGGTGGCGAGATCGGCCCGCTCCGCGAAGTCGAGGCCGCCGAAGGCCTCCCAGGTGGGCTGCCAGAACTGCAGCCCGCCGTAGAAGGTGTTGCCGGTGTTGATGTGCCAGTCCCCGCTGCTCTCGCACTCCGCGAGGCACCCCCATGGCCACTGGTCGGCAGCGCAGGCGTGCGTGGCCTTGCCGCCGGGGCCGCCGCCGGTACCGTCGGCGGCGGCGTCGCCGGGCAGGCACAGCACCAGGGCGGCGGCCGCCGCGGTGAGCAGCCCGACGGATCCCACGAAGCGCCGAGGCGCCGAAGAGTTGTCCGACATAGCCGGTGACGGTAAGCAGCCGTCGGCCGCTGACCAGCGCGCCACGCCCTCAGGCCCACGCCCCCACCCGGTCCGGTGTACGGAACACCGCCGACTGCACCAGGTTCTGCGCAAGAGTTGGCGTTATGTGACCGCTTCTGGGACGCCTTTCCACGGTTTTCCGCTGTGCGGGGATTGGTTCGATTCCGTTCCCGCCCTCGCGTGACTCCTGCCGCAGGTCACCCGTTGTCCTTGTACGAGCCGGGAGACCACCCGGCAGACGCACAGAGATCGAGGAGCCACCCGTGCCGCGCATGCTCGACGTCAGCGACGACGTTCGCGCCGAGATCGGCGACGAAGAAGCCGACCGCCTGCTGGCCGGTGGCGACGCCCCCGGCAGCTACGACTGCACCTCCTGCCGGACCCCCGGAGACAGCGAGCAGGAGCGCACCAGCACCGTCCTGTTCGTGGGCGAGGAGACCGCGGTGCTCGCGTTCGCCCATGCCACCTGCATCCCCTCGCAGGTCGTCCCGGTGTCGGAGGAACAGCTTCAGGGAGCCGTGCGCTCCATCACCGGCGAGGACGCCGCCGCCCCCGAGGCTCCCGCACCGGCCGTCCCGCTCCCCACCACCCCACGCCAGGCGACCCTCGGGATCACCTGCGGTCTGGTGCTGGTCGAGGGCGACCTGCGCCCGGCCCTGGTGGTCGAGCCGGACGGGCCGATCGCCCGCCCCGGCTCGGTCGGCCCGGACGACGACTTCCTTCCGTTGCTCCTGGAGCAGGGCTTCCATCCGGTGACGGACATGAACCAGCTCCCCGGCCCGAACCCGGGCTGGTCCGCGCTGCTGGCCATGGGCAAACTGCACGCCGTCCTGCAGCCGGGCAGCGCCGGCCAGCAGGCGGCCTGGTGGCAGGCCCACCAGCCGCTGGCCGTCTCCGACGGCTGGCGCGCCGCGGCCAACAAGGCACAGTCGGTGCTGATGTACGCGGCGCCCGCGGGCTCCATCGGCCACCAGCCCCGCGAGGACCTGATGCGCGAGGCGCTGGAGAAGGCCGCGGCCAAGGGCACCCTGGTCGCCGCGGAGATGCCGCTGGCCGGCACCTGACGGCCCCGGCACCCGATCGCGGGGGCGCGACCGCCATTCCGGACGGTCACGCCCTCGCGATCAGCCATTTCCGCACGAAAGCCGCATCCCGCGGCCGTCGAGGTCGTTGGCACAGACGTGCACGCATACGACCCCTCCTCCCGCGCCCCGTACACCCACCCGATCCCCGGCATGCGTCCGTCCTACGAACACCGGACGACGCACACCACGGACCACGGTTCGGCCACGCCGATCTATGACGCGCTGTACGCCGAGTACCGCCGCGCCTTCCGGGCCCTGCCCGGGGACCGTACGGACGAGCCGGAGCTCCCGGAGTCGCTGCGCGGTGCCGTGAACTGGAGCCGTACGGCGGCGTCCGCGGGCCACTGGGAGGTCGTGAGCCGGCAGCCGTACCACCCGCGGGGCCATGTCCCGGCGGCGCTGCCACCGGCGCAGCGGGACGCCCGGCCGCACGGACACTGAGCCCTCCGCGCGGCCCGGGCCGCCGCTACTTCTTCCTGCTGCGCTTCTCGCGCACCCGCACGGAGATGTGGATCGGCGTGCCGTCGAAGCCGAACTCCTCACGCAGTCGCCGTTCGACGAAGCGGCGGTAGCCGGCCTCCAGGAAGCCGGAGGCGAACAGGACAAAGCGCGGCGGCTTGGTGCCCGCCTGGGTACCGAAGAGGATGCGGGGCTGCTTACCGCCCCGGATCGGGTGCGGGTGGGAGGCGACGATCTCACCGAGGAAGGCGTTCAGCCGCCCGGTGGGGATGCGGGTCTCCCAGCCGTCCAGCGCGGTCTCGATCGCCGGGACCAGCTTCTCCATGTGCCGGCCGGTGCGCGCGGAGACGTTCACCCGCATCGCCCAGGGGATCTGCACGAGGTCCCGCTCGATCTCCCGCTCCAGGTAGAAGCGGCGCTCCTCGTCGAGGGTGTCCCACTTGTTGTAGGCGATGACCAGGGCGCGTCCGGCCTCCACGGCCATCGTGACGATGCGCTGGTCCTGGACGCTGATGGATTCGGACGCGTCGATCAGGACGACCGCGACCTCGGCCTTCTCGACGGCCGCCGCGGTGCGCAGCGAGGCGTAGTAGTCGGCGCCTTCCTGGAGGTGCACCCGGCGCCGGATACCGGCGGTGTCCACGAACTTCCAGGTCTTGCCACCCAGTTCGATCATCTCGTCGACCGGGTCGCGGGTGGTGCCGGCCTGCTCGTTGACGACCACCCGCTCCTCGCCGGCGACCTTGTTCAGCAGCGACGACTTGCCGACGTTCGGCCGGCCGATCAGCGCGATGCGGCGGGGGCCGCCGAGGGCGGCGCCGAAGGTCTGCGAGGGGGCCTCGGGCAGGGCGTCCAGCGCGGCGTCGAGCATGTCGCCGGTGCCGCGGCCGTGCAGCGCGGAGACCGGGTAGGGCTCGCCCAGGCCCAGCGACCACAGCATGGCGGCGTCGGCCTCGCCCGACGGGCCGTCGACCTTGTTGGCGACCAGGACGACGGGCTTGCCGGCCCGGCGCAGCAGCTTGACGACGGCCTCGTCGGTGTCGGTCGCGCCGACCTTGGCGTCGACGACGAAGACCACCGCGTCGGCGGCCTCGATGGCGAACTCGGCCTGCATCGCCACGGAGGCGTCGATGCCGAGGACGTCCTGCTCCCAGCCGCCGGTGTCGACGACCTTGAAGCGGCGGCCGTTCCAGTCGGCCTCGTAGGTGACGCGGTCGCGGGTGACGCCCGGCTTGTCCTCGACGACCGCTTCCCGGCGGCCGATGATGCGGTTCACCAGGGTCGACTTGCCGACATTGGGGCGGCCGATGACGGCGAGGACGGGCAGCGGGCCGTGGCCGGCCGCGGCGATGTCGCCCCCGACCTCCTCGAGGTCGAAGCCCTCCTCCGCGGCGAGCTCCATGAACTCCGCGTACTCGGCGTCGCCCAGCGCACCGTGCTCGTCGCCGGCGGGGATCTGGTCGTTCATGAAGTCCGTTCCTCGTTCATCATCGTGATCGGTGGGCCGCTCGTCCGCGGCCCACTACTCAAGTCTGTTCAGCGCCCGGTCAGGCGCCTGGCCTGTGCCAGGTGGGCGGTCAGCCGCTCCTGGATCCGTACGGTCGCCTCGTCGAGCGCCTTACGGGTGCGCCGCCCGCTCCCGTCGCCCGCCTCGAAGGCGTCCCCGAAGACGACATCGACGCGGGAGCGCAGCGGCGGCACGGCCGGCGTCAGCCGGCTGTGCCGCTCCGTGCTGCCGAGCACCGCCACCGGCACCACCGGGGCGCCGGAGCGCACCGCGAAGTACGCCAGGCCCGCCCGCAGGGAGGCGAAGTCGCCCTCGCCCCGGGTGCCTTCCGGGAAGATCCCCAGCACTCCGCCCCGGTCCAGTACCCCGAGGGCGTCGGTGATCGCCTTGCGGTCGGTGGTGTCGCGGTCCACCTTCAGCTGCCCGATGCCCCGCAGGAAGGGGTCCAGCGGGCCGACGAAGGCTTCCTTCTTGATCAGGAAGTGCACCGGACGCGGCGCGGTGCCCATCAGCATCGGGCCGTCGATGCCGTGTGAGTGGTTGACCGCAAGGATCACCGGGCCGGCCGAGGGCACCCGCCAGGCGCCCAGTACCCGCGGCCGCCACAGCCCGTACATCAGGCCGATGCCGATCCGGCGGCCGACCGCGGCGCCCGCCTCGCTCGGGGCCCCGCCGCTTTCGGTCACCGGGCGACCCGCCCTGCCTTCTCGGCGCCGGCGCCCTCGATGAGGGTGACCACGCACTCGATGACCTGCTCCAGCGTCAGCTCGGTGGTGTCGACCTCGACGGCGTCGTCCGCCTTGGCCAGCGGGGAGGTCTTGCGGCCGGAGTCGGCGGCGTCCCGCTTGATCAGCGCCTCGCGGGTGGCGGCCAGGTCGCCGGCCTCCTTGCCCTTGAGCTCGCCGCTGCGGCGGGCGGCCCGCGCCTCGGGGGAGGCGGTGAGGAAGACCTTGAGGTCGGCGTCGGGCAGGACGGTGATGCCGATGTCCCGGCCCTCGACGACGATGCCGTTCGGCGCCTCGGCGGCGATGCTGCGCTGCAGATCGGTGATCAGGGTCCGCACCTCGGGCACGGCGCTCACGGCGCTGACCGCGGCGGTGACCTCCTGGGTGCGGATCGGGCCCGCGGCGTCCAGGCCGTCGACCGCGATGGTCGGGGCGGCCGGGTCGGTGCCGGAGACGATCACGGGCTTGGCGGCGGCGTCGGCCACGGCGGTCGCGTCATCGACGTCGATGCCGTTGTTCAGCATCCACCACGTGATCGCGCGGTACTGGGCGCCGGTGTCGAGGTAGCCGAGGCCCAGCTTGGCGGCGACGGCCTTGGACGTGCTGGACTTGCCCGTGCCTGCGGGGCCGTCGATGGCGACAATCACTGCTGCCGGGGCGGTCCGGGCGGCGGTTTCCACGGTGACGAACACCTTTCTTGTACACGGGGCGGGGGTCCAAGGCCACAATGGCCTCGGACAAGGTTACTGGCTCACCCGCACGGCGCCGTCCACGGTGTCATTGCCGGATCGACCAGCCCCGCTCGCGCAGCTCCGCGGTCAGCCCCGGAACGGCCTGCGGCTCGACCATGAGCTGGATGAAGCCGGCCTGCTGGCCGGTGGCGTGCTCGATGCGGACGTCCTCGATATTGACCCCGGCCCGGCCGGCGTCGGCGAAGATCCGGGCCAGCTCGCCCGGCTGGTCGCCGATGTGCACGGCGACGATCTCATAGGTGGCCGGGGCGGCGCCGTGCTTGCCGGGCACCCGCTCCCGCCCGGCATTGCCGCGGCGGAGCACGTCCGCGATGCCTCCGGCGCCACCGCCGCGCTTCGCGTCGTCGGCGGACTCCAGGGCGCGCAGGGACCGTACGGTCTCGTCCAGGTCGGCGGCGATCTCGCCCAGCACATCGGCGACCGGGCCCGGATTGGCGGAGAGGATGTCGATCCACATCGCCGGATCGGAGGCCGCGATCCGCGTCACATCGCGGATGCCCTGGCCGCAGAGCCGTACGGCGGTCTCGTCGGCGCCCTTGAGCCGGGCGGCCACCAGGCTGGAGACCAGTTGCGGGGTGTGCGAGACCAGGGCGACGGCGCGGTCGTGCGCGTCCGCGTCCATCACCACCGGGACGGCCCGGCACAGGGCGACCAGCTCCAGTGCGAGATTGAGCACCTCGGTGTCGCCGTCGCGGGTCGGCGTGAGCACCCAGGGCCGGCCCTCGAAGAGGTCGGCGGTGGCGGCCAGCGGGCCGGAGCGCTCCTTGCCGGCCATCGGGTGGGTGCCGAGGTAGCCGGACAGCTCGCAGCCCATCGCCTCCAGCTCGCGGCGCGGGCCGCCCTTGACGCTGGCGACGTCGAGGTAGGCGCGGGCCACCCCGCGCCGTATGGCATCGGCCAGCGCCGCCGCGACACGGGCCGGCGGCACGGCCACGATGGCCAGATCGACCGGGCCCGGGGGCGCCTCGGCGGAGCCCGCGCCGAGCGCGGCGGCCGTCAGGGCCTGGGCCTGGTCGTGGTCCTCCAGGAAGACCTGGACGCCGCGGGCGCTCAGCGCCAGTGCGGCGGAGGTGCCGATCAGGCCCGTTCCGATGACGAGTGCGCTCCTCACTGCGCGATGTCCTTTCGCAGCGCCCCGGCCGCGCCGAGGTAGACATGGGCGATCCCGGCCTTGGACAGATCGGTCTCCACGTGGGCGAGCACCCGCACCACGCGCTCCATGGCGCCGGTGATGTCCAGCTCCTGGGCGCAGATCAGCGGGACGTCCGTGATGCCCAGGGCGCGCGCGGCGGCGGCCGGGAAGTCGCTGTGCAGATCGGGGGTGGCGGTGAACCACACACTGATCAGGTCGTCCGCGCGCAGGCCGTTGCGTTCGAGGACAGCGGTGAGCAGTTCGCCGACCTGCTGCTGCATATGCTCCGCGTCGTCCCGCTCCAGCTGGACGGCCCCGCGGACCGCTCGTACCGCCACGTCACTGCTCCCCTTGCGTCCGGTGCCGCGTCACGCACCTGTGCGCGCACTGATCAGCGTAACCAGCCGCACCGGCAATCCGTGCGCGGTGCCCGGCCCGCGGACCGTACGCGACGGCGGCCGGCGCGAGGGCTAAGGGCGCACGGGCGGTGGCCCCTGCGCGTCGCGACCGGCCGCCCACCGACAGTGAACAGGCCACCGGAGTTCAATATTCCGCTTTCAAAACCTGGTGACATTCACCATCCCACCAGCGACAATCGCCGCCATGTCCGAAGCCGCCGAAGGTCACACCCTGGTCGCCGAGCACACCGTCTACGCATGTGTGATGGGCTCGCGCGCCTTCGGTCTGGCCACGGAGACCAGTGACACCGACCGGCGCGGGGTGTATCTCGCGCCCACCCCGCTCTTCTGGGGCTTCGAGAAGCCGCCGACCCATGTGGAGGGACCGCGCGAGGAGGAGTTCTCCTGGGAGCTGGAGCGGTTCTGCCATCTGGCCCTGCGCGCCAACCCCACCATCCTGGAGTGTCTGCACTCCCCTCTGGTCGAGCGGGTCGACGCCACCGGGCGGGAACTGCTCGCGCTGCGCGACGCCTTCCTGTCCCGGCAGGCCCACCGCACGTTCACGGGCTACGCCGGCGGTCAGCTCAAGCAGCTGCGGGCCGATGTACGCCAGCACGGCGCGCCCCGCTGGAAGCACGCCATGCATCTGCTGCGGCTGCTGGCCTCGTCCCGCGATCTGCTCCGTACCGGCCGGCTCACGCTGGACGTCGGGCAGGACCGGGAAGAGCTGCTGGCGGTCCGGCGCGGTGAGGTGGCTTGGGACACCGTGGAGCGCCGGATGGCGCGGCTGGCCGAGGAGGCGGAGGCCGCGGTGTCCGGCTCGCCGCTGCCGGCCGAGCCGGACCGGGGCCGGGTGGCCGACTTCCTGTTCCGGGCCCGGCGGGCCTCAGCGCTCGGCTGAGGCCCGGCCGTCCCGGTCCGGACGGTCAGCTCCGGTCCGGACGGTCAGCTCCGGTCCGGACGGTCCGTTCTGGCCCGGACGATGAGGTCGTGCAGTGCCTCGCGGGCACCGGGAGCGTCCGGCAGGGCCGTCGCGTCCTGCGCGGCGTCGAGCCTGGCGTGCAGCGCGTCGACGTCCCCGCGCAGCCGCTCCGGGCCGACCACCTCACCTGCCGCGCCGTGTTCGGCCTCCTCCTTGGCCGCGATCAGCTCCGGTACGTAGGAGGGCACGGCCAACTCACCCACCAGCGTGGGCAGATGGGGCTGCACCTGGCCGCTGCCCATGAGATGGATGCCGGTGAGCAGCACCCGCAGCGTGTACAGCAGCGGCTTGAGCTCGCCGGTCTTCTCGAACAGCCGCCACTGGGTCCTGGCGAAGCCCCGGTAGTGGTGGGCGTGGTGGGAGGTGAGCAGGTCCGGCACCAGCGCGAGCAGTTCGTCGTGCACGGGAGTGGTGTGCACGACCAGGGGCGAGACCAGCTGCTCCAGTACGTAGCCGTTGCGGCGCAGCAGAAGCCGGGCGAACTTGCGCAGGTCGTGCGAGACCAGGTCCAGCTCGGTGCCGTCCTGCTCCCACATCCGGGTTTGCGACTCCTCGGGCTCGTGCAGGCCGAGGAGGGCGGCGGCCGGCAGGAGGTGGGCACCGCGCAGGTCGACATCGGAGTCCCGGGACGGGAAGCCGTACAGGTGCGCGCCGGAGACCGTCGCG
This sequence comes from Streptomyces sp. NPDC048516, assembly GCF_043199875.1. NCBI lineage: Bacteria > Bacillati > Actinomycetota > Actinomycetes > Kitasatosporales > Streptomycetaceae > Streptomyces > Streptomyces sp. NPDC048516. The sequence goes on from NZ_JBICWS010000011.1 coordinate 270,478, forward strand.
AAGACCAGCGGATCGTCCTGCTCCGCCACCACGGCGTCCAGGTCGACGGCGGGCAGCCCGGCCGCGCGGAGGACGGCCGACCGCCGGGCGGCCGTTCCGGGACCCGCTTCGGTGGCCGCTTCGGTGGCCGCTTCGGTGGCCGTTCCGGTCGCCGCCGGATTCTCAGGCATCCCAGGCCTCCCCCAGTGCCAGCAGCTCCTCGCGGTACTCGATACGGGAGGCCCACTCCCCGGGCCAGGCGCCGGCACCCAGGTAGGCACCCGCGAAGGCGCCGGTGAGACAGGCGATCGAGTCGGAGTCGCCGGAGGTGCAGGCGGCCCGGCGCAGCGCGGTGAGCGGTTCGCCGGGGAAGAGCAGGAAGCACAGCAGGCCGGTGGCCAGCGCCTGTTCGGCGATCCAGCCGTCGCCGGTGGCCAGACAGGGATCGCCCTCCGGGTCCGGGTCACCGAGCGCCGCGTCCAGCCGGTCCAGGACACCGAGGCATTCGTCCCAGCCGCGCGCGATGAAGGCCGCCGCGGAGCGGTGCTGGCTCCGCCGCCACAGGTCGCCGAGCCAGTCCTCCCGGTAGACGGTGCGGTGGTTCTGGGCGTACACCCTGAGCCGGCCGGGCAGCTCGGCGGGCGGCGTGCCGTCGGCGAGGGCGCGTACGGCGTAGGCGGTCAGATCGCCGGCGGCCAGCGCGGTCGGGTGGCCGTGGGTCAGCGCGGCCTGCAACTGCGCGGCGCCGGAGCGCTGCTGGGGGCTCAGCCCCGGTGCCAGCCCGATCGGCGCGACCCGCATATTGGCGCCGCAGCCCTTCGACCCCATCTGGGCGGCCCGGGCCCAGGGCAGGTCCCGGTCACTGAGCAGTTCACAGGCCCTCAGGCACGTCCCGCCCGGTGCCCGGTTGTTGTCGGGCGAGCGCCACCAGGCGACGTACTCCTCACGCACGGGACCCAGGAGGCCGGCCGGGGTGAGGGCGCCGCGTCCCATCGCGGTGCGCAGCCCGCGGCCCAGCGCCAGCGTCATCTGGGTGTCGTCGGTGACGAAGGCGGGATCGGGCAGCGCCATCTGCCGCCACGGGCCGCACTTGGCCAGGATCGACGGCACATCGTTGAACTCGGTGGGAAAGCCGAGCGCGTCACCGAGAGCGAGCCCGATCAGCGAGCCGGTAGCGGCGGACCCCGTGGACACCATCAACAAACCACCCCTTAATGTCATGGTGACACTAAGGGGTGGCGTGGCGCCGTCGCAAGGCCCCATCCGCCGATCCGCCGTGCGGCCCGCCGGAGGTCCCTCCGGGAGGTCCCTGCGGTCGGCCGTACGGTCTGCCCGAGCCCTGCGGTCCCAGGGGCCTCCCCCTGGGTAGGGCAACTAGAGCTCGACCTCGCGCATCAGCATGCCGACCTCGGTGTTGGTCATCCGGCGCAGCCAGCCCGACTTCTGGTCGCCCAGGGCGATCGGGCCGAAGCTCGTACGCACGAGCTTGTCGACCGGGAAGCCGGCCTCCGACAGCATCCGGCGCACGATGTGCTTGCGGCCCTCGTGGAGCGTGACCTCGACGAGGTAGTTCTTGCCGGTGTTCTCGACGACCCGGAAGTGGTCGGCGCGGGCGTAGCCGTCCTCCAGCTGGATGCCGTCCTTGAGCTGCTTGCCCAGGTCGCGCGGGAGGGGGCCCTGGATCGCGGCCAGGTAGGTCTTCTTGACGCCGTAGCGCGGGTGCGTCAGGCGGTGGGCCAGCTCGCCGTGGTTGGTGAGCAGGATGATGCCCTCGGTCTCGGTGTCCAGCCGGCCGACGTGGAACAGCCGCGTCTCACGGTTGGTGACGTAGTCGCCCAGGCACTGGCGGCCGTCCGGGTCCTCCATGGTGGAGACCACACCGGCCGGCTTGTTCAGCGCGAAGAAGAGGTACGACTGGGTGGCGACCGTCAGGCCGTCGACCTTGATCTCGTCCTTCTCCGGGTCGACCCGGACACCCTGCTCCATGACGATCTGGCCGTTGACCTCGACGCGCGCCTGGTCGATCAGTTCCTCGCAGGCCCGCCGCGAGCCCATACCGGCCCTGGCCAGCACCTTCTGCAGGCGCTCGCCCTCCTGGTCGCCGAACGTCTTGGGCGTCTTGACCTGCGGCTTGTCGTGGCGGGCGCGGTTGCGCTCCTCCACCTGGGCGTCGTACTCACGGGGCCGTGCGGGCGCCTGGCCCCGGCCGCGCTGCGGGCCGCCCTTGGCGCCGGGGCGGGATCCCTTGGACGCGGCGCCGGCACGCGGGCCGCCCTTGGCGCCGCCACGGGCCGCCGCGCCGCGGCTGCCGCCGCTCTTGGGACCGCCGCTCTTGGCACCAGCGCTCTTGGCACCAGCGCTCTTGGGACCCCCGCTCTTGGCACCGCCGCGCCCGTCCTTGCCGCCCTGGTCCCCGGGGCCGCCCACGTCGTAGCGGCGCTCCTCGGGACGGGGACGGCCGGCGCGCTGCTGCTTTTCGTCCCGCTTTCCCCCGGCCTTCGGCCGGGAGGGGCCCTCACTCGCGCCGCGGTAGTTGCCCCGCCCGCTGTCGTTGTTCCTGCCGCTGCTTCGCATCAATGATCCGTCTGAGAGTCGCCGCTGTCGTCTACGTCGAACGACGGGATACCTTCCGGGGAGTCACCCTCGACCGCCTCCGCCTCCGGGAGGAACGGTGCGAGCTCAGGGAGCTCGTCCAGGCCGCGCAGGCCCATCCGCTCCAGAAAGTAATTCGTCGTCCTGTACAGGATCGCACCTGTTTCAGGTTCCGTCCCCGCCTCCTCCACCAGGCCGCGCTGGAGGAGCGTGCGCATCACACCGTCACAGTTCACGCCGCGTACGGCCGAGACACGGGAACGGCTGACCGGCTGACGGTACGCGACCACGGCCAGAGTCTCCAAAGCCGCCTGCGTGAGCCGGGCCTGCTGCCCGTCCAGGACGAAGCTCTCCACCGCGTCCGCGTACTCGGCACGGGAGTAGAAACGCCATCCCCCGGCCACCAGACGCAGGTCGAAACCGCGCCCCTGGCGGGCGTAGTCCTCGGACAGCTCGCGCAGCGCCAGCGCGACCGCCCGGCGGGGCCGCTGCAACACCCTGGCCAGGTGTTCCTCGGTCGCGGGCTCGTCGACGACCATGAGGACCGCCTCCAGTGCGGGCTTCAGCGCCAGCTCGGCAACGCCCAGCGCCCCGGCCGGTGCCCCGGGCCGCTCCCCCGCGATCTCCCCCGCGGCCTCGCCCTGACCGGACGACGCCTCCGTGATGTCGTACGCCCCGTTCCCGGCCACGCCGCTCATACCCGCTCCTCCGCTGTGTGCTCTCCCTGCTCCGCAGTGTGCTCTTCCTGCTCCGCCCCGGCGGCACGCTGCCCCGCTTCCCCGTCGAACTCGTCCGTGACCACCGGCTCGGCCCCCTCCGCGCCCGTCCAGCGGACCGTGAGCGCCCCCAGGGCCTCCTCCTGCTCCAGGACCACCACCCGCTCCCGGTAGAGCTCCAGCAGGGCCAGGAAGCGCGCCACGACGGTGAGGGTGTCCGGTGCGTCCGCGCACAGATCCTGGAAGCCGGCCTCACCCGCCTCCCGCAGCCGCGCCATCAGCACCTCGGCCTGCTCCCGCACGCTCACCAGCGGCGCATGGATGTGGTCGACATAGACCTGCGGCCGGGCCTTGGGCTGCATCGCCTTCACCGCGAGCTTGGCGAATCCCTCCGCCCCGGTGCTGATGACCACCTCGGGCAGCAGCTCGGCGAGGTACGGCTCCAGCGCGACCGTACGGGGATAGCGCCGGGCCTCGTCGGCCAGCCGGCCGCTGAAGATGTCCGCGATGCGTTTGTAGGCGCGGTACTGCAGCAGCCGGGCGAAGAGCAGGTCGCGGGCCTCCAGGAGCGCGAGATCGGCCTCGTCCTCCACTTCGGCGGCGGGCAGCAGCCGGGCCGCCTTCAGATCCAGCAGCGTCGCCGCGACGACCAGGAACTCCGTGGTCTGGTCCAGGTCCCAGTCCGGCCCCATGGCCCGGATGTGCGCCATGAATTCGTCGGTCACCTTCGACAGCGCGACCTCGGTGACGTCCAGCTTGTGCTTGGAGATCAACTGCAGAAGGAGATCGAAGGGGCCCTCGAAGTTTTCCAGCCGGAGGGTGAACGTGCCGTCGCCGGCCCCGGGGGAAGTCCCGCCGGGAGAGGCATCAGGGGTCCCGTCGGGGGCGTCCCCAGGGGTCCCCTCGGGGGCGTCCCCAGGGGTCCCCTCGGGGGCGTCCCCAGGGATGCCCGTCGAGGTGTCCCCGGCGGGGGCGTCCGCGGGGGCAGCTGCTGCCGGTGGCACGTCGGCGCGCTCCGGCACCCCGGCCGTCCCCGGAGACGTCCCGGGGCCGTCGTCCGGCGCCGCCGGCACATCCGGGGTCTCCGGCCCCGCGGCGGCCCCGCGTCCGAGAGGTCTACGGGCGCGGGGCTCGGGGGCGTCGTCGTTGGTCGTCGGCATCGCGGTCGGTCCATGGTGCTGTGGTCCCGCGCCAAGGGCGACGGGCTGGTCACGGGCGGGACAACCCGCCGAGGAGGCAGGCTATCCCGCGGCACCCGCGCGAGCGCCGACCCCGGCGCGGCCGGTCCCGCGCGGCGCGACGCCCGGCGTGACGTTTCAGCACCGTTCCGGCACCACGGCAACCGCCGCAGGAAAACACCGCACCGGGAAAGCCCCGCCGCAGGAAAGCTCCGCCACCAGGCGAGCGGTCACGCCGCAGGCACCCGGTGGTGCCGGACCGGCCGCGCCCCGTGCAGGTCCCGGGGCCGGGCGTCAGCGCCCCCGCAGCCGCCGCACCAGAATGCTGGCGTCGCCGCGCGACTCCAGGTCGGCGAGGACGACGGCGACCGCCTCGCGGACGATCCGGCCGCGGTCGACGGCGAGCCCGTGCTCGCCGCGCAGCACCAGCCGGGCGTGTTCGAGGTCCATGAGCTCCTCGGCGGAGACATAGACGGTGATCTTCTCGTCGTGCCGCTCCCGGCCGCTGGGGCGGCGGTTGGCGCCTCGGGAGCCGCCGCGCCGGCGGCCCTGGCCACCGGCCTGTGACGCCGCGGCGGCCGCGTCGGAACCCGCCTGGCCGCCCTGGCCCGCCTGGGCCCGGTGGCCCTTGGCTGCGTCGCCGTCGCCCTCCCGGCCGCCGTGCTCGGCCGGGGGGCCGACGGCGGGCACCCGCGGGGGGGTGGCCGGTCCGCCGTCACCGGCCGTCGCCGGCGGGGCGTCCCAGCCGCCGGCCCCGGACCGTCGCTGCCGTACCGCGGTGGCCGTCTCCGGCCCTTCTTCCTCCGCCGCATCGGGCTCACCGGCCGGTGCGGGTACCCGGGGCGCCTCGCCGCCGGCCGTGGAGCCGTTCGCCGAACGGCGGGGGCTGGAGGACTGCAGCCCCCCTCCCCCTGTGGTGCGGAACAGTTCGTCGGCTCCCGGCAGACTCACTCGGCGTGACACCGGGCGAGCACCTCCCTGGCGAGCTGACGATAGGCGGCGGCGCCGACGGAGTTGGAGGCGTACGTGGTGATCGGCTCGCCCGCGACGGTGGTCTCGGGGAAGCGGACCGTGCGGCCGATGACGGTGTGGTAGACGTGGTCGTCGAAGGCCTCGACGACGCGCGCCAGCACCTCGCGGCTGTGCACCGTGCGGGAGTCGTACATCGTCGCCAGGATGCCGTCCAGCTCCAGCTCGGGGTTGAGCCGTTCCTGCACCTTCTCGATCGTCTCGGTGAGCAGCGCGACACCGCGCAGCGCGAAGAACTCGCACTCCAGCGGCACGATGACCTTGTGAGCCGCCGTCAGCGCGTTGACGGTGAGCAGACCGAGGGAGGGCTGGCAGTCGATGACGATGTAGTCGTAGTCGGCCAGCAGCGGCTTCAGGGCGCGCTGCAGGGTCGACTCACGCGCGACCTCGCTGACCAACTGCACCTCTGCCGCTGACAAATCGATATTGCTGGGCAGCAGGTCCATGTTGGGGACCGCGGTCTTCAGGAGCACTTCGTCGGCCGCCATACCCCGCTCCATGAGCAGGTTGTAGACCGTCAGATCGAGCTCCATCGGGTTGACGCCGAGTCCGACCGACAGGGCGCCCTGCGGGTCGAAGTCGACGAGCAGCACCCGTCGTCCGTATTCGGCAAGCGCGGCACCCAGGTTGATGGTCGAGGTGGTCTTGCCGACCCCGCCCTTCTGGTTGCACATGGCGATGATTTTGGCGGGGCCGTGATCGGACAGCGGTCCCGGGATGGGGAAATAGGGGAGCGGGCGTCCGGTCGGACCGACGCGCTCCCGGCGCTGGCGCGCGGCGTCCGGCGCGAGCGTCGCGGCATATTCGGGGTCGGGCTCGTACTCCGCGTCCGGATCGTAGAAGTGCCCCTCGGGCAGGTCGTCGTAGTCGGCGAGACGGGCGGGTTCTCCACTGCCCCGGTCGCCGGCCATGGCGTTCACGTGATGGCCGTCCATGCTCTGGTGGGCTGTCGTGGAAATGCTCTGATGGGCTGCGAAGGTGTGGACCGCAACGGAGCCGACAGCCTCGCGCCCCGAGGGACCCTGGTCCCCTGCAACCGCTCCTGGTTGACCACCTCCGGGAGAAAATGTCGACTCATTCACAAGTCGTCTTACCTCCTTGGATGTGACCAGGAAACTTTATCGATAGGTCAGCGTGGCACCATGCCGACGGTTGGCGACTCTATGGCGTGTCGGGCGTCCGCAGCAACACAATCCACCGGACCCGGCACGATGTGTCGGTAACCGGACCCCCGATGTCAAGGGCGCAAGGGACGTCGGACCGAAGTTTCCGGGGTGCGCGAAACGGCTAAAGGGTCACGTTCGCGGCGAGTTGGGGGCCGACGTTCCGGAACCAGGCGTTCCGCTCGCCGCGCATGCATCCGGCCGGGCCTTGTCGACAAGGCCCGGCCGGATATGCAGCGTTGACGTGCTTCGTTGACGTCTCAGCCGAGGAGGGTGCGCAGTTCGACGTGCTCCAGGCCGTGCGCCTCGGCGACGGGGCCGTAGACGACCTTGCCGTCGTGCGTGTTCAGACCCTTGGCCAGCGCCGGGTCACGGCGCAGCGCCTCGACCCAGCCGCGGTTCGCCAGCTCCACGATGTAGGGCAGCGTGGCGTTGGTGAGGGCGTGGGTGGAGGTGTTCGGCACCGCGCCGGGCATGTTGGCCACGCAGTAGAAGACCGAGTTGTGGACCGCGAAGGTCGGCTCGGCGTGCGTGGTGGGACGGGAGTCCTCGAAGCAGCCGCCCTGGTCGATCGCGATGTCGACAAGAACACTTCCGGGCTTCATCTTGGCGACGAGCTCGTTGGTGACCAGCTTCGGCGCCTTGGCGCCGGGGATCAGGACGGCACCGACGACGAGGTCGGCCTCGACGACGGCCTTCTCCAGCTCGTAGGCGTTGGAGACGATCGTCTGCACCTTGGTGCCGAAGATCTTGTCGGCCTCGCGGAGCTTGTTGATGTCCTTGTCGAGCAGGGTGACGTGGAAGCCGAGGCCCACGGCGATCTGCAGCGCGTTCCAGCCGGAGACGCCACCGCCGATGATGACGGCCTTGCCCGCGTGGACACCGGGGACACCGCCGGGCAGCACGCCGCGGCCGCCGGCCTGGCGCATCAGGTGGTAGGCGCCGACCTGCGGGGCGATCCGGCCCGCGACCTCGGACATCGGGGCGAGCAGCGGCAGCTGGCGGCCGGCCGTCTCGACGGTCTCGTAGGCGATCGCGGTGGTGCCGGAATCCAGCAGCGCGTCGGTGCACTCCCGGGAGGCGGCCAGGTGCAGGTAGGTGAAGAGCGTCTGGTCCTTGCGGAGGCGGTGGTACTCCTCCGCGATCGGCTCCTTGACCTTCAGCAGCAGGTCAGCGGTGCCCCAGACCTCGTCGGCGGTGTCCAGGATGGAGGCACCGGCGGAGACGTACTCCTCATTCGTGATGGAGGAGCCGGCGCCGGCGTCCTTCTCGATGAAGACCTGGTGGCCGTGGCGGACGAGTTCGTTCACTCCGGCGGGCGTGATAGCCACGCGGAACTCGTTGTTCTTGACCTCGCGGGGGATGCCGACCTTCACGTCGATCACGGTCCTTGAAAGAGAGGGTGCAGGAGGAATTATCCCCTCATGCGATGCATGACGGAACTGACCGCGCCGAACGCGGCCCGGCCAGTCTATTGAAGGAGCTCTCATTGTCTAGCCTTGCAAAGCATTAATTCTCGCGAGAAGCACCACCGATTTCGCAGGCTACTGGGAGTGATCTCCGAGGAGACGCTCCCCCACGGCCCGATGGAGCCGTGCCGCTGCCGGGTCTCCGAGCCGCTCGAGGGTGTCCGCAATCCGTAGTTGCAGTGCCGCCTCCAGTCGTCCGTCGGCCGCCTTGCGGGCGATGCCGAGGGCTTCGAGACAGGTCCGCAGCGCCTCCTCGGGCCGTCCCGCGTACTCCTGCACCCGGGCCAGCTCACCGGTCGCCCGCGCCTGGCCGGCCACGTCACCGGTCCTGCGGTAGGTGCCGACCGCCGCCCGCCAGGCCTTGAGCGCTTCGCCCCACCGGCCCGCGTAGGTGTGCGCCCCGCCGATCCGGCCCTGCAGCCGCGCCGCGTCGCCGCTCTCCCCGCGGGCCAGCCGCAACTCCAGCGCCCGGCCGTACCAGTCGGCGGCCCGCTGCCAGTCACCCAGCGTGAGGTACGTACCACCCAGCGACTCCAGCGCCCGGCCGGTCGCCACCGGGTCCTGCACCGAGCGGGCGGCCTCCAGCGCCCCCCGGTAGCGGGTGAGCGCCTGGTCGGTACGGCCCGCCTGCCCGTCCAGGTCCGCGAGGTTCAGCAGGGCGGCGGCCTTCTCCCGCGGCAGCTCACGCCGCTCGGCGACCTGGAGCACGAGTCCGTGCAGCGCATAGAGGTCCGGCGCGGCCGCCTCGGCGCCCTGGTGCGCGAGCAGCGTGCGGGTCAGCGCGGCCATCAACCGGCGGTCCAGAGTGTCGAGTTCGCCGTCCGCGACGGCGATGCCGGCGGCGTCGAGCAGCGCACCGCGGCGGGTGTGCAGCCAGTGCGCGGCAGCCGCCTTCGAGGAGAAGCGCAGCGAGCGCGGCAGCCCGGCGACCTTGTGCCGTGCGGGGGAATCGGCCGGCTCGGCCATCGCCCGGCAGGACTGGAGCAGCCGTACGGTCCGCTCCAGCATCCGGGCGCGGGCCAGCTGGATGTCGGCCGGGCGCTCGTGTTCCCTGAGCAGGTCGCGCGCCAGCGGGGCGAGGCAGCCGGGCAGGCGGTACCGCGGGCGCAGGGCCGGGTCGGGCGTACCGTCGCCGGCGGCGGGCCCGTCGTCCCCGGTGCCGGCCGGCCGCAGCAGGCCCAGCGCGGCGAAGTCACCCAGCGTCGTGGCGGCCGCCGCCACCGAGCAGCCGGCCAGCGCGGAGGCGGTATGGGCGTCCACGAGACCGCCCGGCGCCAGGGTGATCAGCCGCAGTATGCGGGCCGCGGGCGGCGGCAGGGCGTCGTGGACCAGCCGGAAGGCGCGGTACAGCGGGCGGGCGCCGGTGGGCAGGTCCTCGGGCAGCGCGACGGCGTGCAGTGCCTGGTACAGATCGGCGACCGAGGACATGGGGCGGGCGGCGAGCCAGGCACCGGCCAGCACCAGCGCGGCGGGCTGGCCGCCGCACTCCTCGGCGACGCTGTCGGCGGTGCGCGGGTCGACGGTGATCCGGGTCGGCCCGGCGTACCGGCTGAGCATGTCGACACCGGCCGCGGTGTCCAGGCCGCCCAGGGCACACGGCCGGACGTCCGAAATGCCGGTCAGCGGCCCCTGCGAAACCACCACGACCAGGCAGTCGGGGGCGTCCGGGAGCAGCGGTTCGACCTGCCCGGCGCCCGGTGCGTCATCCAGGAAGAGCAGCGCGCGACGCCCGGTGAGGGCGTCGCGCAGCTGCTCGGTCAGTTCGTCCTCGGCGGCGCCCGGCACCGCATCGAGGCCGAGCGCGGCCAGCAGCTCCCGCGCGGTGCGGCCGGTGTCGGCCGGTTCGCCGCCCGGTCCGGTCAGCGTGGCCCGCAGCACCCCGTCGGGATGGTCGTCCGCCAGCTCGCGCAGCAGCTCCTCGGCCAGGGCCGTACGCCCGGAGCCGGGACGGCCCGCGATCAGCAGCACCCGGCTGCGGGCGCCCTTGCGGCCGGAGAGGGTGTCCAGACCGGCCCGGGCGATATCGGCGTGCAGCGCCTTGAGCTCGCGGCGGCGTCCGGCGAAGCCGTCGGCGGCGGGGGCGGTGGTGGCGGTCGCTCGGGCGGCGGGGCGGGCGGCGGCACCGTCTCTGCGGACCCCCGGTGCCCGCTGGCCGGGTGCCGCCGTGGCAGGCCCGTCCGCCATCTCCGGCGGGAGGTGTTCCCCGCCCACCGCCTGATCCGTCACCGGTCACGCTCCCGTCCACCTGCGCGTACGTGTCCGCCGCCGGGACGGAACGCTGCCGAGCGTAGTTCACGGGCCGTCACCTCCCCTGCAGAGCAGGGCGGTTGCGTCACCCGATCGGATCGGTAGATCATCCGACCGGCTCGTGGCGGGACGGCGGCGGGCCCGGCGGCTCAGGCCTCGAAGGGGCGGGCCGGCCACGGGGCGTCGGCCGGCCGCAGCGCGTCCAGGCCCTCGCCGCCCCGGGCCGCGGTCAGCGCCAGCACCCCCACGACCAGGCAGTTGTTGTGCAGATCACCGGCGAGTACCCGGCGGACCAGCTCGTCGTGCGGCACCCGTGCCAGCTCCATGTCCGCCTCCTCCTCGGAGACCTCGAACCGCTCGCCCTCGGCCTCGGACAGATCACGGGCGAGGAAGATCCGTACGGCCTCGTCGCAGCCGCCGGGCGTGGTGTAGACATCGGTCAGCACCCGCCAGTCCGCGGCCTTGACGTGCGCCTCCTCGTACAGCTCGCGCTGCGCGGCGTGCAGCGGGTTCTCACCGGGGACGTCGAGCAGGCCGGCGGGGATCTCCCACAGCCGCCGGCGTACGGGGTGGCGGTACTGGCGCAGCACCAGCACCCGGCCCTCGTCGTCGAGGGCGAGGACGGCCACGGAGCCGGGGTGGACCTGGTAGTCGCGGGTGACGGTGGAGCCGTCCGGCATCACGACCGTGTCGGTGCGCACGCTGGTCTTGTTACCGGTGAACGGCGTCGTGGTCGCGGTGACCGTCCACTCCTCCGGGGTGTCCTTGATCGCCATGGCGCGTCCTCCTGTGTGTTGCCGATGCCAACGCAGAAACCGGGGCACGACCTCGAAGAGGCCGTACCCCGGCAACCGTATCCGCCGCGGTGTCCCTTACTTCGCGGTGCCCGTCTTGCGCGCGACCGCGGCCTTCACCAGCCCGGCGAAGAGCGGGTGCGGGCGGGTCGGACGGGAGCGCAGCTCCGGGTGCGCCTGGGTGGCGACGAGGTAGGGGTGCACCTCGCGCGGGTACTCGACGTACTCGACGAGCTTGTTGTCCGGGGAGGTGCCGGAGAACTGCAGCCCGGCCTTCTTCTCCAGCTCACCGCGGTAGGCGTTGTTGACCTCGTAGCGGTGGCGGTGGCGCTCCTCGACGTAGGGCTGGTTGTCGTAGACCTCGCGGACGATGGAGCCCTCGGCGAGCTTGGCCGGGTACATACCCAGCCGCATCGTGCCGCCCATATCGCCCTCACCTGCGACGATGTCCATCTGCTCGGCCATCGTGGAGATCACCGGGTCGGCGGCGGCCGGGTCGAACTCGGTGGAGTTCGCGCCCTCGATGCCGGCCAGGTTGCGGGCCGCCTCGATGACCACGCACTGCAGGCCCAGGCACAGGCCGAGCAGCGGGAGCTTGTGCTCCCTGGCGTAGGTGATCGCGCCGACCTTGCCGTCGACACCGCGGTCGCCGAAGCCGCCGGGGATGCAGACCGCGTCGCAGTCGTCGAGCTGCTCGGCGGCGCCGGCCGGGGTCTTGCAGTCGTCGGAGGTGACCCACTTCAGCTTCACGCGGGTCTTGTTCGCGAAACCGCCGGCCCGCAGCGCCTCGGTGACCGAGAGGTAGGCGTCCGGCAGGTCGATGTACTTGCCGACCAGCGCGACCTTGACCTCGTGGTCGGGGTTGTGGACGCGGTCGAGCAGATCCGCCCACTGGGTCCAGTCGACATCACGGAACGGCAGGTCCAGCTTGCGCACGATGAAGGCGTCCAGCCCCTCGGCGTGCACGACCTTGGGGATGTCGTAGATCGACGGCGCGTCCGGGCAGGCGATGACCGCGGCCTCGTCGACGTCGCACATCAGCGAGATCTTGCGCTTGATGGCGGTGGGGACCTCGCGGTCGGCCCGCAGCACGATCGCGTCGGGCTGGATACCGATGTTGCGCAGCGCCGCGACCGAGTGCTGGGTCGGCTTGGTCTTCAGCTCACCGGAGGGACCGATGTAGGGGAGCAGCGAGATGTGGACGACGAAGACGTTGTCCCGGCCGACCTCGTGGCGGACCTGGCGGACCGTCTCCAGGAACGGCAGCGACTCGATGTCGCCGACGGTGCCGCCGACCTCGGTGATGACGACGTCGACGTCCTCGGTCGCCATCCGCCGGATGCGGTGCTTGATCTCGTTGGTGATGTGCGGGATGACCTGCACGGTGTCACCGAGGTACTCGCCGCGCCGCTCCTTGGCGATCACGGTGTTGTAGACCTGGCCGGTGGTGACGTTCGCACTGCCGTCGAGGTCGACGTCGAGGAAGCGCTCGTAGTGACCGATGTCCAGGTCGGTCTCGGCGCCGTCGTTGGTGACGAAGACCTCACCGTGCTGGAACGGGTTCATCGTTCCCGGGTCGACGTTCAGGTACGGGTCGAGCTTCTGCATCGTGACCCGCAGGCCCCGCGCCTTGAGGAGAGCACCCAGGCTGGAGGCGGTGAGCCCCTTGCCCAGCGAGGAGGCGACGCCCCCGGTGACGAAGAGGTGCTTGGTCGTCGTGGATTTGGGCGGCATGGCCAAGAGGGAGCTCCCGTGGTCGCGAGGTGGAGAGGTGCGAAGCGGCGTGGGGCCTGGGATTCAGGTGCCGTCGCTGCGGTTCGGGGGTGCCGTGACTTCTGCCGTGACATCTATCTGCGTCCCACCGGTCCACGGGGTACCAGGCTATCAGCGACCGGGCATGGTCGTGTCCGGCCGCACAGCGGAACCTGGAAGTGGCCGTTCCGGATGACGCTGTCACGTGACGGAGGCCACCCGTTTGGACCGCTTCACTCGTCGCGAGGGTCGCGCGGATCACCCACGTGCGTCGTATCCTGCTCGGACACTCGCAACGAGCCGTCCGGGAAGGCACCACCCTCCCCAGCTACCGCTGGGCGGTGGCCCCAGCCCGATTTCCGGTTCCGCTGCTCGGCGACGTTTCATGGGCAGGACGGACAGATCACAACGTCCCATGGGGGGCGTGACTCCAGTTCGACGGGAGATGCACGTGGCCGGGCGCATCGAGGACTACGCACTTATCGGCGATATGCAGACCGCCGCTCTAGTGTGCAGGGACGGCACGGTCGACTGGCTGTGCCTGCCGCGCTTCGACTCCCCGGCGGTCTTTGCAGGGCTGCTGGGCACGGAGGAGCACGGATTCTGGCGGATGGGGCCGGTCAACGGCCCCGGGGGCCGGCCCGCACCGGCCGACCGCCGGCGCTACCGGGGCGATTCGCTCGTCCTGGAATCGGAGTGGGACACCCCGCGCGGCACCGTCCGGGTGATCGACTTCATGCCCCCGCGCGATGGCGCACCGCAGCTGATCCGCATCGTGGAGGGCGTCAGCGGCCGGGTCCCGATGCGCTCCGAACTGCGGATGCGGTTCTCCTACGGCTGGGTCGTGCCCTGGGTGCACAAGATCGACGACCGTACGGTCGCGGTGGCGGGCCCCGATTCGGTGTGGCTGGACACCGAGGCGGAGACGTACGGCAAGGACCTGACGACGTTCTCCGACTTCACCGTCTCGCCGGGTGAGCGGATCGCGTTCACGATCAGCTGGGAGCCCTCCCACAAGCCGCCGCCGGCCGTGGCGGAGCCCGAGGCGTCGCTGGAGGCGACCGAGGAGTTCTGGCGCGAGTGGGTCGAGCACTGCACGTACCACGGCCCCTACCGCGATGCGGTGGTGCGTTCGCTGATCACGCTCAAGGCGCTGACGTACGCGCCGACCGGCGGGATCGTGGCGGCGCCGACGACCTCCCTGCCGGAGTGCATCGGCGGCGTGCGCAACTGGGACTACCGCTTCACCTGGCTGCGGGACGCCGCGATCACCCTGTCCTCCCTGCTGCGCACCGGCTACCGCGAAGAGGCGCGGGCCTGGCGGGAGTGGCTGCTGCGGGCGGTGGCCGGCGATCCCGAGAACCTGCAGATCATGTACGGCATCGCGGGCGAACGGGAGTTGGGCGAGAACGACCTCACCTGGCTTCCGGGCTACGAGAACTCCCGTCCCGTACGGGTCGGCAACGGCGCCGCCGGACAGCTCCAGCTCGATGTCTACGGCGAGGTCACCGAGGCGCTGCACCTGGCGCACATGACGGGCCTGGCGCGCAACGACTACGCCTCGCTGCTCCAGCTCAAGCTGATCCAGTGGGTGGAGAAGCACTGGGACGAACCGGACGAGGGCATCTGGGAGGTCCGCGGCCCGCGCCGGCACTTCGTGCACTCCAAGGTCATGACCTGGGTCGCGGTCGACCGGACGGTCAAGCTGATCGAGTCCGGGGATGTCGACGGGCCGCTGGAGCGCTGGAAGGACCTGCGCGAGACGATCCACCGGGACGTCTGCGAGAACGGCTACGACAAGGAGCGCAACACCTTCACCCAGTCCTACGGCTCGCAGGAGCTGGACGCCTCGCTGCTGCTGATCCCGCAGATGGGGTTCCTGCCGCCGGACGACAAGCGCGTCATCGGCACGATCGAGGCGATCCAGCGGGAGCTGTCCACCGAGGACGGCTTCGTGCTGCGCTACCCGACATCCGGTGCGGACGATCTCGGGGTGGACGGTCTGGAGGGTGAGGAGGGCGCCTTCCTGGCGTGCTCGTTCTGGCTCGCCGACGACCTGGCGATGATCGGCCGGGTCGACGAGGCCCGCAAGCTCTTCGAGAAGCTGCTCTCGCTCCGCAACGACCTGGGTCTGCTCGCGGAGGAGTGGGACCCCAAGGCCCAGCGGCAGGTGGGCAACTTCCCGCAGGCGTTCAGCCATGTTCCGCTGATCGACACGGCACTGCGGCTGACGGCCAGCGGGGCCTACGGAGGCTGACGTACGGCTGTGACGGTGCCGCCCCGGGAGACCGGGGCGGCACCTTTTGCGTGGGAAGGGGGGAAGGGCCCCGGGTGGTGCGTCAGAAGGGGGTCAGGGTGAGGGTGATCTCCCTCGGGGCGCCGTCCTCGATGTAGGAGGCGAAGCCTGCGACGTCGTCGAAGGCGAAGCCGTAGGCCTTGCCGTCCCGCGTCGCGGCGTGCATGGCCTGGGCGTAGTGGTTGGTCAGTTGCTGCCGGTAGAAGGCGGCCGGATCGGTGGTGGGCTGCTGTGCCTGCGAGGTGAGGGTGGAGCGGTTGAGGGCGGCGCCCAGGATGGCGGCGATCGGGCCGCGGGTGCGGTCGTTGGGGGCCGCGAGGGTGCCGTCGCAGAAGAGGACGTCGCGGGTGGACGGCTTGTCGAAGGAGACCGTCCCGGTGGGGGCACTCCCGCCCCGGCCTGCGATGCCTTGGGGGACGGTGAAGGAGAGCTTTCCGCCGCTGACCCGGCCGGTGAAGGTGCCCGCGTCGGTGGTGACGGTCAGGTCCTTTCCCGCGTAGGCGGACCAGGCCTCGTCGATGGCCGGGGCGAGGTAGTCCGTGGCGAACAGCCCGCTGTCCAGGCCGTGGCCCGGGGCGATCACGCGCCGGTCGCCGATGACCAGGCGGCCGAAGCCCTCTGCGGCCTTGACGTCGGAGAAGACCGTGGCGCGGGCACCGCCCGGCATCTCGCCGGTGGTCTGCTCCTCGGCCCCCGTGAGCTTGATCGCCAGCGGGACGCTGAACATGTCGACCATCGTGGTGTTGCAGAACATTCCGCCGGAGTGGTACGTGAACTCGGCGCAGTCGTGGAGGACGTCGTAGTTGGGGTCGGAAGAGACCCAGCCCGCCGGGTAGGCGAGCGCGGCCTTGCCGTTGCCGTCCTCGACCGCCTTGAACTTGAGCTTGCCGCCCAGCGCGGTGTAGATCCGGCCGGACATCTGCGGCAGCTGAAGGGTGGTGGTGCCGCTCGCGGCGAGCGGTATCGCGTAGTCGGTGTAGCCGTCCGGGCCGTTGTCGGCGAGCGCGACGGGCCTGAGTTCGCCGTCCGGGGTGACATGCACCTGCCGGGTGCCGTCGTTGCCGACGAGGTAGATCCAGACCGAGGAGTTGGCGTAGGCACCGGAGTGGTTGACGACGTGCAGGGGCATCGAGGCGGCGGCCCGGCCGGTCCGGGCGGGCCGGGCGGCCGACGCGGGGGCGGGGGCGGGGGCGCGGACGGGAGCGGAGGCGCCGAGGGCACGGCCGGCCGACACGGTGCCGGAGACGGCAGCGGCGCCGGCGGCGAGGCCGCCGAGCAGGTTGCGGCGAGTGATCACGAGGCGGCTCCTTGCGGCCGTTGCCGCTTCACCGCGCCTTGTGCACAGGACTTCCCGGGCCGATATCTCATGCTCATGTCACTCTTTCGGCAGTGGGGGTGGGGAGTTCCTTGAAGCCATCCAGCGTGAGAGCGCTCTCATATCGTGCGCAGTGAACCCTGCCGACTCGACGGAACACCGTCAAGTCATCGCGAGGTAAAAGGAGTTGAAGGAGTGGAGAGGAAGCGGAGAGGAGTGGAGGGGAGAGGGGTGGAGTGGAGAGGGGTGGAGAGGAGAGGGGTGGATGGTGGCTGATCCGAAGGGCCCGGGGCCGCGCCCGACGCTGGAGGCGGTCGCCGCGCTCGCCGGGGTCTCCCGCGCCACGGTGTCCCGCGTGGTCAACGGCGGTGCGGGCGTACGGGCCACGGTCCGCGAACGGGTCCGCGAGGCGGTCGCCGCGCTGGGCTACGTACCGAACAGCGCGGCCCGCTCCCTGGTCACCCGCCGCACGGGAGCGGTCGCCGTGGTCATTGCGGAGCCCGAGGCCCGGGTCTTCAGCGATCCGTTCTTCGGACGCCAACTGCGGGGCATCAGCCGCGAACTGGCCGCCGCCGACACCCAGCTCCTGTTGATGTTCGTCGAGCGGCGCGCCGACTACGACCGCATCGGCCGCTATCTGTCGGCCGGGCATGTCGACGGCGCGCTGATGTTCTCGCTGCACCGCGACGACCCCCTGCCGGCCATGGCCGAGCGCGCCGGACTGCCCACCGTCTACGGCGGCCGGCCCGGCTGGGCGGGCGCCGACCGCGCGCCCCGGCCGCTGTACGTCGACACCGACAACCGCGACGGTGCCCGCCAGGCCGTACGCCATCTCCTCGGCCGTGGCCGCCGCCGGATCGCCGTGATCACCGGCCCGCTCGACCAGACGTCCGCGGTGGACCGTCTCGACGGCTACCGCGACGCGCTCGGCACACCGCAGCCGGACCCGCGGCTGATCGCGGACGGCGGCTTCACGGCGCAGGGCGGTGAGCGGGCCATGGCCCGGCTCCTCGATGCCGTACCGGACCTGGACGCCGTCTTCGTCTGCTCCGACCTGATGGCGAGCGGCGCGCTGCGTACGCTCCGGGCCCGCGGGCGGCGGGTGCCGGACGATGTGGCGGTGGTCGGCTACGACGATCTGGAGCCGGCGGCCTGGGCGGATCCACCGCTGACCACGGTGCGGCAGGACGTGGAGGAGATGGGGCGGCTGATGGCCGGGTTGCTGCTGCGGGTGCTGGATCCGCGGAGGTCCGCGGGGGCGGACGGCGCAGACGGGGGCGGCGCGGACGGGGCGGATGGAGCAGACGGGGTGGACGGGGTGGACGGGGTGGACGGGGCGTACGGGGCAGACGGGGCGGACGGGGCGCCGGGAGGGGAGCACGGGCCGGGGGCCGCTCCGGGGGAGCCGGCGCCGGTGATCACAAAGGCGCGGCTGGTGGTGCGGGAGTCGGCATGAGACGCGGTGGGGGCGGTCCTGGTCCGGAACCGCCTCCACCCTGCCCTGTGCGGCGCGGCGCCGCCGTCCGGACCGCGCAGGCCCGCCCCCGTGCGGCGCGCCCCCGTGCGGCGCGCCCCCGTGCGGCGCGGCGCCGCCGTCCGACCGCGCTGCTCCGCACCGCGGAATACGGGTACCGTTCCAGGTCATGGGGCCGGAAGCGAAGATCGAAGCCGAGATCACGGTACGCAGGGCACTGGAGCTGCCCGCGCTGCGACGCGGTCTGCCGGAGGTCCTGGCCGGCGAGGACCGGCTGGACCGCCCGGTGCGCTGGGTGCACGCGGGCGAGGTCCCGCATATCGCCTCGCTGCTCAAGGGCGGCGAGCTGCTGCTGACCACCGGGCTCGGGCTGGGTGCCCGGCCGTCCGAACAGCGCGCCTTCATCCGTAAGCTCGCGGACCGCGAGATCGCCGCTCTCGTCGTGGAACTGGGCTCCCGTTTCGCGTCCCTGCCGGCCGCGCTGGTCGATGCCGCACGGGACTGCGGACTGCCGCTGATCCAGCTGCACCGCGAGGTCCCGTACGTCACGGTCACCGAAGCGATCCACACCGAGATCATCAACAGCCACTACGCGCTGCTGCGGCGTGCCGACGAGATCCTGCGGCGCTGCACGGATGTGCTGCTGCGGGGCGGCGGCGCTCCCGAGGTGCTGCGGCTGCTGGCCGTCTTCACCGGCAACCCGCTCTGCCTGGAGGCCCCCGACGGCAGTCCGCTGTACGCGGCGGGCCCGGACGCCGATGACGGCCCGGCGGACGCCGACCCGCTGCTGGCCTGGGAGGGCCTGCGCGACACCGGCGTACGCATCGACGTACCCGGCGGCGGCCCTGGTCCCGACGCGGTCCGCGGCCGCCTCGTCCTGCTGCCCGTCAACGCCCCCTTGGCGCCGGTGCACCGGATCGCCGCCGAGCGCGCGGCCGACCTGCTGGCCGTCGTCATGCTCCAGTCCCGCCAGGAGGAAGTACTCGCCGCCCGCGGCCGCGGCGACTTCCTCGCCGACCTGGCGGAGGGCCGGATCTCCGCCGCCGAGGCGCCCGGCCAGGCCCGCCTGCTGGGGTTCCGCCCCGGCTCGGGCCCCGTGCTCCCGGTGGTGATGCGGCTGCCCGCCGGCCTTCCCTCCCCCGGCAGCTGGGCGCTGCTCGCCCAGGCGCTGCGCGAGGAACTTGCCGCGCCCGGAGTGCCCGTGCTGCTCGGCGTACGCCCCGTGGAGGGCCGGGTCCCGATGCTCGTCGCGCTGCGCGCGGGCCAGGACCGCGATGCGCTCGCCGACCGGATCGCCGACGCGCTGCGCGCCGGCGTCGTCCGCACGGGCCTGGACCGGCCGGCCGCCCACCGTCCGGTGGTCGTGGTCGGTACACCGGGCGACTGGGCGGCGGCGGGCCCCGGCCTGCGGCACGCCGCGGAGGCGGCGGCCGCGGCCCAGGGGCTGCCGGAAGCGCCCTGGTACGACGCGCGCCGCCTGGACATCGAGCTGCTGCTGTGGCGGATGCGCGAGCACGGCGAGCAGGGGGTGCTCACCGACTTCGTGGAGCGCGCCATCGGGCCGCTGCTCGCCCATGACCAGGGTGCCCGTCAGCCGCTGCTGCCGACGCTGGAGGCCTATCTGGCCAGCGCGGGCCGCAAGGCCGAGACCGCCCGCGACCTGAACGTGAACCGGCAGACGCTGTACGACCGGCTGGCCCGTATCGCTCAGCTGCTGGGCACGGACCTGGACGATCCGCAGACGGTCCTGGGCCTGCGCCTGGCCCTGCGCGCCCGGCGCCATACGGACAAGCCGTAACGGGCGGCGGGCCCGGATACGGGTGGACGGCGGCCGGACGTGCCCGGCGTCCGCGATGCCTCGACGCCGCGACGGCTCGACGGCTCGACGGCTCGACGCGAGCAGCGTCTCGGCTACGCCGGCTGAACCGGCTGGGTCAATTCGTCGTAGACGCTGAGGACCTGGGTCACGGTGTCGTTCTCGCTGGGCCAGCCGGCGGCTTGGTCGCGGCCCGCCGCGGCGAGTGCGTCCCGCCGTACCGGATCGGCAAGGAGCGCGAGCACCGTACGGGCCAGGGCGGCGGCATCGCCGTAACGCACCAGTTCCGCGGCGGGGCCGACCAGTTCGCGGGTGCCTCCGGTGTCGGTGGCGACCAGCGGCACCCCGGCGCGCAGCGCCTCCTGGGCGATCAGCGAGCGGGCCTCCCACCTGCTGGGCAGCACCACCAGGTCGGCGGCGGCGAGGAGTTCAGGCACATCGTCGCGGCGCCCGAGCAGTTGGACCGGCAACTGCTCGGCGTCGATCCGCCGCTGCAGTGCCGCCCGCTGCTCGCCCTCCCCCGCGATGGCGACCAGCGGCTGCGGGTCAAGCGCGCACCAGGCGTGCGCCGCGTCCAGCAGGAGGTCATGTCCCTGGCTCGGGTCGAGACGGCCGACCGCGAGCAGCAACGGGCGGTCCACCGCGCCCAGTTCGGCCCGCTCCTTGCGGAACATCCGGTCCTGGCTCCCGGGCCCGGCCGGCACGCCGCCTGACCGCGGGCGGGGAATCGCGACCGGCGCGAGCCGGGCATCACGCGCGCCCCGCTCACGCGCCCGGTCCACAAGGTCGGAGCACGCTCCCAGCACGACGGCCGCCGCCCGCGCCACCCGCCGCTCCATCAGACGCACCATCCCGGCCCGCGCGCCCTCGATGTGCGCCTTGGTGTGCCAGGTGATGACCAGGGGAACCCGCCGCCCGCCCCGGGGGCCGCGCAATCCGCGCAAGGCCATCGAGGCACGCAGTCCGGCCCGCAGACCGTGCGCATGCACGAGGTCTGCGTCCCAGCAGGCGCTGCGCAGCGAGGCCACGCTCGCCGGATCCGTGCGCGGAGGGACATGCACGAACCGCGCGCCCGCGCCGGTGAAGTCGTAGGCCTCCTCGGTTTCCGGTGTGGCGCACACGGTCACCCGCACCCCGCGTGCGACGAGCCCTTCGGCCAGCGAGCGGACGTGCGCGGCGCTGCCGGCGCTGCCGTGCCCCAGCACCTGGACCGTGCGCAGCGGCGACAGCCCGTGCGCCGAGGTCGGGGGGCTGCTCACGTGGTCGGGGCTCCTGGGTCGGGGGCGGGACGGGCCGTACCGGCGAGTCGGTCCGTTTGCTGCGGGGTGCCGCGACGCGGACAAGCGGCCGCCCGCCTGCCCGGCGGACGGGCAGGACGGGGCGAGCACGCCCGACAGGACGGGCGAGCACGCCCGCGACTGCGCACCGCGCCCAGGATGCCAGCCCGGCGATGTCAATTCCGCACCGTCGGCCCGCCGTTCCGGTGGGAAGTCTCACCCCGGCACCCACCAGATCACCCACATGGGCGACAAACCGCCCGCGCGGATTAGCGGCTCGTTCGAGGGAGTCCACTCCCTGGAGTGCGCCTGCGCCAGGCGAGGGGGCGTGTACGCCGTCGCCGGAGCGCGTGGGCGTTTGTCCGACTTCAGCCCCATCCCCACCCCCCTCCCGCCCCGGCCCGTCCGCGCCCCCGCAGCCTCAGACCGCCGCGGCCGCCCGGCTGACGCGGTCCCCCGCGGCCGCGGCGGCGACCAGCCCCGCGGCGTGTACGGCCAGTCCCCGGCGGCCGTTGCCCGTGACGATGGCAAGGCCGAGCGCCGCGCCGAGGGCGTGCGCCCCGGCGTCCCCCATCATCGTGCGCTCCCCGAGGTCATCGCCGATGACGGCCGCCGCGGCCCCCATGGGCGCCGCGGACAGCGGGCCGGCCGCACCGCGGCGCAGCAGCCCGGGTGCCCCGATGGCCAGGACGGCGCCGGCCGCCCGGCCCGGCCGGACATCCAGGAGGTTCACCAGGTGGGCCGAGCCCGCGATCACCACACCGGCCAGGAGCTTGTCGGCCGGACGCTCCTTGAGGAGAGCCCCCGCCGCGAGCCCCGCGGCACCGATCCCGAACAGCTTCACGGCTCCGCTGGTGACGTCCTTGTCCCGGAGGGCCGAAAGGTGCGCCCGGAACCCGCGGCGGGGGTCATCGGCACCGACCACGTCGTCGTACGCCCCGCAGCCCCCGGCGGCCAGTACCGCCAGCGCCGCGGCGGTCCGGGTCCGGGCGGGCAGCCCCGGTGCGGTGGCGGCGGCGAGCGCGGTACCGGTGGCCGTGGCGAGCCCGGCGTGCAGGTCGACGATCCGGCCGGCGTAGTTCTTCCGCTCCCACCGGGCGGCGCCACCCGGCGGCCGCTTCCGGAGCGCCGTACAGGCGGCCCTGGTCACCCCTGCCGCCCCCAGGAGCACCGAGATCCGCCCCAGCGCACTGTTACCTGCCACCGCCGCCATGTCGCTCCCCTCGCCCGGCACCGTGCCGGGCTCAACTGCCGTCACCCTAAGCGGGCACCGGGCGCACACGTGCCGGGACGGCCCGGGCGGGGGGTGCCTCTATGTCTTTCGTCAAGGCGTCTGGGTCGGGTTTGCGGTGGTTTGTGGTTGCTGGGGTTATGCGGCGAGCTCGATGTCCTTGGGCGTTCGGGGTTCGTAGAAGGTGCCGTCGCGGAGCATGGCGAACAGGACGCTGATGCGTTGGCGTGCGAGCCGGAGGAGGGCTTGGGTGTGGGTCTTGCCGCGTGCTCGTTGCTTGTCGTAGTAGGTGCGGGAGGCCGGGTCGGCGTTCATGCAGGCGAAGGCGGACAGGAACATGGCCCGTTTGAGCTGCCGGTTTCCGCCTCGGGGTGCGTGTTCA
>NZ_JBICWS010000012.1:0-235226 GCF_043199875.1 Streptomyces sp. NPDC048516
GCCGCCGGCATCTGGCACAACTGGACCACCGGCGCCAAGATCAAACGATCCCTGATCGCCTTCGACCACTGAGAACATCGGACTCATTCATCTAGGTCAGGATTCGCCGAAGAAGTACTGCGCGCCTATGCCTTCGCGTGTGCGATGTGCGGGTACGACGGGACACTGGGACGGAACCCGGTCGGGACGAACCGCCCTGTCTCCCCCGCCGCCAGCCGGAGTTCATGCCCGCCCAAGCCGAATCGAAGGATCACGTTCGGTACGCGGATAGCGTCTCAGGGTCAGCCGATAGGGCTCACCGCCACCTTGGAAGCCGCAATGTCGAGGCATGCCGCGCCCCGGAGATGCCCAGGGACAGGGGCAGCCCGTTGCGGTCCGTGATCAGGTGGATCTTCGAACCGCTCTTGCCTCGATCGGTCGGATTCGGTCCGGTCAGTGGCACCCTTCTGCCGCCCTGACGCTGACGGAGTCAATCGCACACCGCGACCAGTCCAACGCTGCGCGGGCGCCGAGCTCGTCGAGGATGACGCGGTGCAGCCTGGCCCACACCCGGTCCCGGCTCCACTGGGCGAAGCGCCGGTAGACGGTGGGCCAGGCCGGCCCGAACACCGGCGGCAGTTGCCGCCACGTGCAGCCCGAGGTGGCCACGAAGATGACCGCTGCCAGACAGGCGCGGTCACCGGCCCGTCGGCGGCCGCCGCCTTGCGGGCGTATGACCTCCGTCGGCGGAACCACCCGCCGGAACAGCACCCACAACTCGTCCGGCACCAACCGCTCCACCAGATCCGTCATGCACGGCTCAACGAACGATCACACCATCAGAAACGGCGTCCAAGAGGTCCCACCGGACTTTCCGTTGAGCTGTCGTGTCGAGCGAGAGGCCGGTTTCGGCGAGACGCGCCCGGCCACCGCGACCGCGGATGTGACCGACGCCGATGCGCCGGCCGCCGCGCCCGGCATGCTGTCCACTGCGGCTCCGGTCCCCTCAAGAGGGCGCGCGGCCGCGCCGCAGGCAGAAGAGCAGCGCTTACGGCAGCGGCGTTCCTCCGGTGGCGTTGACGATCTCGGCCGTGATGTAGCTCGCCTGCGGGGAGGCCCGGCTCTGTTACGGCCAGCCCTGCTTCACCTCTGCGGGGGCGGTGTTCCAGCTCTTGGGTATGAACGTGATGACGTAGGTTGCGCGGTCGAAGTCCGCGTATCCGGCAGACCAGTTCGGGAACTTGCTTTCGTATACGTTCATGGGGCCCATGCCGCCATTGGGCGCGTGATAGTGGTTGGCGTGGGTCCATATGGTTTTGTCGGCGTCCGCTTCCGCCTGAGCCCCGAACCAGCCGTAGTCGAAATTGACCCAGCTTTCGCCAGGCTGCGCGGGACTGCGCGGAATATTCCTGTCCCTCGACATGTCGACCAGGCCTGTGCCCTGGTCGGGGCGGAAGGCCTCCGGGTCACCGTACTTCCTCTTGTCAGAGGAGCCCCGCTGGTCCTGCCCGCTCCAGAAGTGCTTCGAGTAGACCACCGCCTTCATCTTGGACGGGTCGTAGTTGCCTCCGTCCCTTTCCCTGAAGGACGGCGTATTCCTCAGCGCCGAGTAGAAGTTCGAGCGGCTGTCCTCGTGGAGCAGAGCGTCATTTCTGTTCACGAGCTCTGTCTTGAGGTGGTCGGTGTAAGTCCCCTCGTCGTGCGCGCTATCCAGGGCCTTGTTCATGACGGACGCCACCTCACGCGCCCGCTGGAAACCCTTCCCCTCGTCGAAACTGTCCTTGGCGATCCGCCCCTCAAACTCCGCTTGCGTCTCATTGGGGCGTGGCCTGCTGTTTTCCAGGTCGTTCTTGTACTTGCTCTCGTCGAAGAACGCGAACGCCAGCTTGTTCGTCGGGTAGGGGCCCGAGTTGACCCAGGTGACGCCGACGCAGCCGTAGGACAGCTTCTCTCGCTGCTCTTCGGTCATTTGCTGTTGGTTGCCGTCACGGCGACTGTAGGTCTGCTGCCACTTGCGTATGTAGTTGTTGACGACCGTAGTGGCCCTTCCTCCGTAGGCCCGGTACGCGTCTGGCATCCGGTTGAGCGGCTCGGCGGGAGGGGTCACCCGGTCGTCGGCAGCGTCGGGGGCCCGGAAGAGCGCACTGGCGCTCGGCGGTAATTCCGCCAGAGAATTGCCAGGTTGACCCGCAGTCAGGGCTCTTTGGTTCAGTGCGTTGATGTTCTTGACGTCCTCCACCGTCAGGCCGTGCGTTTCGGCGTAGGACCCCTCCCATTCCCCGTCGCCGCCGCCGGCGGCATGACTGACCGACGGCATGACTCCGGCCGTGCATATCACCGCACCCACAGTGGCGAAGGCGAGTAAACTCCGACGTTTGTACATGGAAATCAGTAACTCCTTTGTTGTGGATTCTCATGAAACGGGGCATGCGAGCGAACGACGCACTGAGGGGTTTGCGGTAAGCAGCCGCTTCGGACCTCAGCCGCGCGCCCCGGGGTCGCCGCGCCGGCGACAGGAAGGAACGCCGCCACGAGGCGGAAGGAGATGCGGCAAAGGCGGGAGACGGCGGTGGCGGTGGCGGTGGCGGTGCAGTCGTCGCCGGCCATGACCTCATGGTCGGCGTGCCGCCCGGGCCGGGCGGCACCGGTGCCTCGCTACATCAGCGTCGCCACCGAGACGCGGGTCCGGCCCGGGGCGACGGGGGTCGGGGCGGCCGCCTGGGCCCCCTGGGCGAGGGACAGGGCGGGGGCCGCGGTCACGGCGACGTCGACGGCGGGGAGAGCGCGGAAAGCGATGGGGCATATCACGTATCGGCTCCTGGATGAGTGATCAGCTTGATACGGACAGTGATCATGTCCTCGCGCCAACTCCCCCGCAACGTCGCGGTCTGAGAATCGGCCAATCTGCCACGTAGGACGTATCCGGCCATGCGTCCGAGCCGGCCCATGGGGATGCATGCGGCAGCGTTTCCCTGCTCATGGCATGTGATTCGCGGCAAGGCCGGCCGATACCGATGCTGTCGAGAGGCCCACGGTGCGATTGCAGCCGTCGTCGCCGCCCGGACAACGAGCCCCCTTCAGCGGGGTGAACCGGCTGAAGGGGCATATCGCGGCCCACAGCTCACAAGTGCATGCAGCGGTAGCGGACAGAGCATCACAAGGATCCGGTCCCCGGCGGGGATCACGCCCGGTGGTTCGCCGCCGCGGTCCGTCCGGAGCGCCGCAGCGGCGAAACTGCAGATCCACGTGAACACCATGTGCTACCGCTTGGCGGAATCAAGGATATCTCCGGGTTGGACTTCGCCAACGCCGATGCCATGCTCCTCGCTCACCTTCAGCTGCGGCTGGCCGCGTTGCGGCGCGCTGCCGTTGACGCGGACGACACAACGAACCCCGCAAGGTCAGCCGTAGGAGCCGGAACATCCCATGAAGGAGAGCCGATGAAGATCGAGTCCGCCGAACTGGTACGGGTGGAACTGCCGCTGGTGACACCGTTCCGCACCTCTTTCGGCACCCAGACCCGGCGGGACGTGCTGCTGATCCGGGTGCTGACCCCTGAGGCGGAGGGCTGGGCGGAGTGCGTGCCGGGCAAACACCCGGTGTACTCCAGCGAGTACACCGAGTGCGCGCACCGGGTCGTCGCGGACGAACTGCTGCCCCCGCTTCTCGGCGGCGACGTCACCGCCGCGTCGGTGATGCCGGCGCTGTCCGGGGTGCAGGGCCACCGGATGGCGAAGGCGGCGGTGGAGACCGCTGTACTGGATGCACAACTTCGGCCGGGCGGCGAACCTGGCCCTGGCCGGGTTGCCCAACTTCACCCTGCCCTCGGACATCTCCGGCTCCGACCGGTACTACCAGCAGGATCTCACCGAGCCGTTCACGGTCGTGGACGGGCTGATCTCGGTGCCCACCGGGCCCGGGATCGGCATTGCCCCGATCCCGGAGGTGCTGGCTGTGGAGGCGGCCCAGGCACAGCCGGTACTCGCGGTGGCCCGGGACGTCGCTGCCGATTTCGGACTCGGTGAGCTGTGCGGGGTGTCCGTCGGCGGCGGGTCGGACGGCACCTTCACCGCGAGCATCGGCGTGCCGACCCTCGACGGGCTGGGTACGGTGGTCGCGCTCGCACATGCCGAGGGAGAGTGCGTCGTGATCGCCGCGATGTCCCGCCGCGCGGCCCTGTCGGCCGGACTGATCGACGGCTGGTCCGAGAACCCCTCGCCACGACGTCAGGACGTCCGGTCGGGTCCCGGCCCCTCTGAGTCGCAGTCGCTTCGACGGTCTCGATTCCGATCCGCACGGCGCGGCCGCACGTCACCAGCACACGCATCATCAAGGCCGGCCATCGCGTCATTTCCCCGCCTACGGCCCGCTCCCTCCGGGCCTGTGCCAGAGGAGTATCAATGAAGAGCCTGTTCCGAAAGATGCCGGTGGAGGAGGTGCTCGCCCGCGGCACGCGTAGTGGGCTCAACCGGCGGCTGTCGGGTGTGGACCTGATCGGATTCGGCATCGGCATCATCATCGGCACCGGCGTCTTCACGCTGACCGGTATCGAGACCAAGAATCACGCCGGGCCGGCCGTCGTCATCTCTTTCGCCATCGGCGGCATCGTCGCGGCCCTGGCCGCGATGTGCTACGCCGAGCTGGCCTCGGCAGTGCCCACGGCGGGCAGCGCCTACACCTACGCGTACGCCACCCTCGGCGAAGTCTTCGCCTGGGTGATCGGCTGGGATCTGCTGTTGGAGTTCGTGCTCGGCGCCGCCGTGGTCGCGCGCGGCTGGTCGGGTTACGTCGCGAATCTGCTGGGACTTCCTGGCGAGTGGTTCGGTGAGACCTCCACCATCAACATCGGTGCCATCCTCATCATCGCGGTACTCACCGTCGTCGCCGTGGCCGGAATCCGCGGATCGTCCCGTGTGACCAATGCCTTGGTCGTGGTGAAGGTCGCGGTGTGCGTGCTGGTCATCGTGGCTGGTCTGTACTACTTCAAGGCAGCCAACCTCCAGCCGTTCGTACCGCCCGCGCAGCCCTCCGAGGCCAGTGCGAGCGTCACAGAGCAGCCCCTGGTGCAGGCCCTGCTGGGAATGGGGCAGTCGGTCTACGGCGTCGGCGGGATACTCACTGCTGCGGCGGTCGTGTTCTTCGCCTACACCGGGTTCGAGGCCCTGGCCAATCTCGGCGAGGAGACCAAACGGCCCAGGCGCGACCTACCGGTCGGCCTGCTCGGCAGCCTCGCCGTCTGCACGGTGCTCTACATAGCCGTCGCCTTGGTCTTGAGCGGGATGGCCGACTACCGGCACATCGACGAGGGAGCCCCGCTGGCCGCCGCCTTCCAGTCGGTGGGAGCGCCCTGGATCGCAGCGCTCATCTCGCTGGGTGCGGTCACGGGGCTCACGTCGGTGATGATGGTCGAGTTGGTCACCATCGGCCGCATCGGCTTCGCCATGAGCCGCGATGGGTTGCTGCCGACATCTTTGTCGAAAGTACATCCTCGGTGGGGTACCCCACACCGCATGACGATCGCGGGCGCTGGGATCATCATGCTGTTCGCCGGGTTCGTGCCCCTGTCCGAACTCGCCGACATGGTCAGCGTCGGAGCACTGTCCGGATTCGTCATCGTCGCGCTTGCCGTACCGGTGCTACGGCACCGCCAACCGCAGCTCCCCCGACCGTTCCGGGTGCCGCTGTCGCCGTGGTTGCCCATCCTCACCGCGGTGGGATGCCTTTACCTGATGCTGAACCTCAGCGTCATGACCTGGCTGCGCTTCGTTGTCTGGCTGGTCGTCGGTCTGGCCGTGTACGTCAGCTACGGCCGACGGAACGCTCGGATCGCGGACTCGCCCCCAGCGAAGACCACGGGTGAGCTCATCTGAGGCGAAGTCCGCTACGCGTCACCGCATGTTCCGAGTGGACACTGGTGTGGCACGGCCCTTGCCGTGCCACACCAGCTCTTGCGAACCCACCACCGCACAACCGTCGGGGGCTGCCACACGACGTTCGTTCCGCTGAAGCTTGGTGGCGCGGGTGGAGATCGGCGCCGCTGCTCGGCGCCGCGCAGGGCGTTGACGAAGCCCATGACCTCCTCGTTGAGCGGCCTCGTGCCGTTGCGCCGCGCGCCGCGGTGGTAGGCGGATTCGTGTCTGGGCCCGAGAGCGGCCAGGTCCCGCTCGACGGGCCCCAGCGTGACCAGTTCGAAGTCGGCGTCAAGGTCGCCCCGTGGCGGAGGCAGGCATCTTCATCGGCGCCACCGGAGCATGGCTAGCGACAGGCTCGATGGTCGCACCGCACATGGCCGAACCGTGTGAAGCAGCGCAGTGCGAATTCGCAGGGCTGCACCGCGAAGGAGCACGGCTGGTCTGCTGCTCCGATGCCGGTGCCGGTCCCCGCAAGCCCCACGGCGTGTTCCCCTACCGGATCATCCACTTCGGCTCTCTCAGCCTCATCAACACCGAAGCCGGTACGACGACTCTTCCCGGCAGCGGCGAAAGTGCACGTCCCACATGGCCGGCGCCCACGCCTGCATGACCGTGCACGGGCATTCCATGTCAGCCGCGAATGAACCGATTCGGTGTCGGCAGTTGTGGCGAGTCCTGGCCATCGCCCCGCCACCCAAGCGGTACGGCACTCCCCCGCCTTGCCCCTCCGTGCCGACGCATTCCCGCACACGCCCTCCCGCTGACTGACATGCGCCTCGCTCTCAAGGCCGGCCGGTCCCCTGCGCCGTACGGCTACATCAGGACAACGAGGGAGCTGTGGTCGTCGTGGAGGGTGGTGACGACCTCGACGTCTGCCGCGGACAGCGGTGCTCGGCCTGCAGAACGCTGGTGAACACCGTGCGCCGTCCCTCGGCGCACTCCGGACCGGTGCGGACGGTGATAGCGACACCAGCTGTTCGTGTATCCGGCGCCGGCCGGCGGCCGTCGATGTCTTCTCGGAGTCGGCGGCCGACGCGCCATCGGCCGTCGCGACCGGTGTGCGCGGCGTCCGCGACGGGCGTATGCGCCCCGGACATCCGCCTCCTGCTGCGGTGGAAGTGGGGGGTGTTGACCGCGAGCCCGTTGGCGGAAATCGCCTGCTCGCCCGCCGTCCCGACCAGGCATTGCTGTACGGTCCGTAACTGATCAGGTGCGTTCTGTCACGGGCCTGTGCTGGGTGTGGATGGTTGCTTCAAGTGAGGCGAGTAGCTGGTCTGTTCTTCCTTCTGCTGCGGTTCGGAGGCTGGGGCTCTGTGTCAGTACGTGTGGGTGACATCCGGGAAATCCTTGAGCAGGCGGCACCGGGGGGAGCGGTCGAGATCCCCGTATCCGTACTGGATGGCCAGGCGCCCGATGTGGGCCTGGTTTTCCGTGGCGGCCGCCTGCGAATCGAGGGCGCGGTATGTGATCTGACGGAGTTGCGGATCACCGGGCAGGCCGCGACGACCAGTCGCCGATGGTGCGTGGTTGGCAGCCGGTCGAAACCCCCATTGGCGGCGGCGGCATCAGCGTGGAGTACGAGAAGTCGCCGGTGCGGGTCGCGGGGGCGTTTACTGCGATGCCGATCCTGGCGGAGGACGGGCCTTTCAAGGATTACGAGGCGGCGTTCGGCGGGGCGCTGCTCCTTGACACCGGGAAATTCAACGGGTCTTTGATGGGCGCGTACCTCGAGCCCCGCACCAGCAGCGTTCGGCCGTCATTGTTCGCCTACGGTTCGCTGGGCAGCGAGGTGGGTGTCACTCCGCCCCCCTTTGCCGTGCGGGGCGTCGCCGCGGGCGGCGGCTGGAACAGCCGGGTGCGGGTGCCGAGGGCGGACGAGCTGGGCGCATTCCCGTTCCTCATGGCCCTGGACAACCCAGGTGCGATCGGAGCGGACGGCCCCTCGGTCGATCCCCTGAAGGTGCTGACCAGTCTGATCGGCCCGCCCAGACCGTGGGTGATTCCGCAGGAGGGCGACTTGTGGTTCGCCGCCGGTGTGGCCTTTGACTGCTTCAAGACATTGCGCGGGCGCGCGATGCTCCTGGTGCAGACGGGATCGGAACTGACGATCAGCCTGCTCGGGGCCGGCGGCGCACAGCTGCCGACGCAGAGTGAGAAGAAGATCGCCCGGCTGGAGATCGGCTTCGAGGTGACGGTCAAGCCCGTTGCCGGGGAACTGAGCATCAGCGCCGGCTTCACCGAGAAGACCTTCCTCATCGACGAGAAATGCAAACTGCGCGGCGGCGTCGGGATGAAGTTCTGGTTCGGCAAGCACCCCCGGGCGGGGGACTTCGCTCTGATCCTCGGAGCCCTCCCGCGGGGCCGCGAACTGCCCGGCCATTACCCGAAGTCGGAACCCGCCGGTCTGGATTGGGGGATTGGCAACACAATCAAAATCAGCGGCACTGCCTATGCCCCGCTCAAGGCGTCCGAGGAAAACCCCTCGACGCCGGAGGAGAGGGGCGAGCTGATCATCGTCGGCTCACGGCGCCACCGCGACCCGGCCGATGTGGAACGGATCAAGGTGAAAGTGCCGGCCGGGACGTTCTCACCGGACCTGGCCACAAACCTTTCCAGCGTCACCGCGCGGATCAGCCTCGACGGCTGGACCGGCACACTGAACGAGTCATCGGACGAGTTCGTCTTCACGCCGGCAGGAAGCTACGAAACGATCGGGCCCGACACCGGATTCACCATCCAGCTGTCCCGGATCCCGATCAGCCGCAAGGTCGGCACCGCACCGATCACCGTAACCGAATACTCCCGCACCAGCGGGAGCGCTTTCCCGGACCGCTCCACCACATTCGACGTCGGCAAATTCCCGGCCGACTTCTCCATGCACGACTTCATCGCCGGGGCACTCGTCATCGATAACGGCGGCGAGGTCACCCTGACCTGGAAACGCTCCACCAACGCCACATACGAACTGCTCTACGGGGACACCAGCCTCAACGTCACCAACGAAACCAGCCGCACAATCACCAACGTCAAATCCGACACCACCTTCTACCTGCGCGGCACCACCAGCAGCGACCCCACCAACCCCGTCACCCGCATCCTCACCACCCAGGTCACCGTCCGCAAACCGGACCTCGACGTCGGCAACCTCACCGTCCATGGTGAAACCCTCTTCAACAACACTGTCCGCGCAATGTCCGCCGTGACGGTCACCGGCGGCATGACCGTCGAAGGCGCACTCACCGCCAACGGCACGCTCACCGCCAACGGCGACGTCAACGCCGCCGTGGTCGACAAGACCGTCCGAGTCGCCGACCTCCGTGGCCCCGCCGGCACACCCCTCAAGATCAACAGTCACGTCACCGTCCCGACCGGCAACAACGTCAGCATCGGCGGCAGCGCGACAGTCATTGGCACTCTGGTCGCCGCAGGAGCTGTGCAGTTCGCGACCGCCCTGTTCAGCGCGCAGCCCACGAGGAAGAACTACCCGAGGGGAACAACCAAGCCCAGCGAAGGCAGCAAGTGGACCATGACCGCCGCCAAGGATGGCTTCCTAGTGGTCGAGGCCGCGAGTCACCAGTGGTTCACTGACGACGAGATGCACGGGCGCAAGCACCGGATCTTTGTCAGCACTCCGGGGATCACGTACTACTTCGACCTCGTCGCACAGGGAAAGAAGACCCAGCAGCATTCTCAGGGAATCTGAGGAAACACGTCGGTCCCGCTGGCGAAAGGCTCCAACGTCTCCGTATGGATCGCCGACGTCGACAATGCGGGAAGCACGAAGGAGTGGGTGGCGATGTACATCTGCTGGTACACACTCGGCGCGTGACACGGCAGCATCAGGTCACGAACGCGATTGAGGTCTCCTGCCGGCCGGCCGCGGGCGAGGGTGGCTGATCTATTGCGAAGCACGTGCACGAGTGGCCCGTTGTTCGACGGAGTCCAAGCTCGGGGCGATGACGGCGAAGGCGCGGCCGGTCAGTTCGGTGGGGTCCTCGGCGCCGTCGCTGTCGCTCCACCGCTGCAGCACTGCGTCGAAGGCGGTCAGCGCCATCCCGGCGGCCAGTTGCGGGTACAGGTCGGTGCCGGGGTCGAGCTCCAGACGGCGCGCCAACTCCGCGCTCAGGTCGTCGCGCCACTGCGCTTGGCGCTCCAGGAAGCGAGCGCGCAGAGCGGGGGTACGCAAAATCAGCTGAACCACCGGCAATGCCCTGTCGGAGTGGTCGCCGCAGGCAGCGATGGGGACAGAGACGGTGTGTGACAGCGCGACGGACGGTCGTTCCTCGAGGGAGCGGGCCGCCAACTCCGCGCGCATGCCGGTGCCCATGTCGGCCAGGAACTGGACGACCACATCCTCCTTGGACGCGAAGTACCGGAAGAACGTCCGCTTGGATACGCCGGCGGCTGCCACGATCTCGTCGACGGTGACGGCGTCGAACCCCTTCCGCGCCAGCAACTGCAGTGCCGCTTCGGTCAGCTCATTCGAGACGAGCTGACGTTTGCGCTGGGCCATGGAGATTTCAGGGCGGGAACTCACCGGGCCATGGTAACGCCATGCCTTGCATGACACTCAGTAGCACGTTGACACTTGGTGCCATCAACGACAGCATGTGTCGCATGATGAAGCATCAGCCCTGGACCGCCGGGCAGATTCCTGACCAGACCGAGCGGGTGTTCGTGGTCACCGGGGCCAACGGTGGCCTCGGCCTGGCGACCACCCGGGCACTCGCCCGCAAGGGCGGGCACGTGATCCTCGCCGTCCGCGACGAAGCCAAGGGCCGCCGGGCGTCCGCGCAGATCACCGCCGGGCTACCGGGAGCCCGTCTCGAGGTACGCCGCCTCGACCTGGCCGATCTCGACTCGGTCCGCGCCTTTGCCGACCGGCTGCGCTCCGACCATGCGCGGCTGGACGTACTGGTCAACAACGCCGGCGTGATGGCGCCGCCCCGGACGCTCAGTGCGCAGGGCCACGAGCTGCAGTTCGCCGCCAACCACCTTGGCCACTTCGCGCTCACCGGTCTGCTGCTCGACCTGCTGGCCGACGGCAGTGACCCCCGGGTGGTCACGGTGAGTTCGACCAATCACCGGCAGGGGCGGCTCTTCCTCGACGACCTCTCCGGCGAGCGCAAGTACTCGCCCATGAGGTTCTACAACCAGTCAAAGTTCGCCAACGCCGTCTTCGGGCGGGAACTCCACCGGCGACTGACAGCGGTCGACAGCCCCGTGAGCAGTGTGCTCGCCCACCCCGGCTACACCGCCACCAACCTGCAGACGAGCGCGCCGTACGGCATCGTGAAGCTGCTGTTCGGTCGCCTCCTCACGCCGCTCGCCCAGTCCCCGGACCAGGGCGCGTTGCCTCAGCTGTACGCAGCGACCGCCTCGGACGTGAAGAGCGGACAGTTCATCGGACCGGGCGGCATGGCCGAGCTCCGTGGCGCGCCGAAGCAGGTACAGCTGTCTCCGGCGGCGGCCGACGCCGGTACCGGCCGCCGACTCTGGGAGCTGTCAGAGGAATTGACCAACCTGCGGTTCGCGCTTCCGACCCTGCCCAGCTGAGGCACGGCGTGGACGGTCCGCAAGCCATCCCCGTCTCGGTGTTCGCCATCCTGCAACGCACCGCACGGTGCCGCAGGACCTGATCCACCGCTACCCGGCCCGCGCCGAGCAGAGCGGGCGGCACCATCCCTTCCTGGAGATCCCCATGCGGAAGTGCCGTGGGCTCAGCCGGGCGAACTGCACTATCCAGGATGGCTGCGACGCCGTGATCACACCTGTCACGGCAAGATCATTTCACCGGGGCCCGCAGCTGTGGAATGGGCAGGACGTGCTGGCTCAGCTTGCCGTTGCTGTTCGCACCCCAAAGGCGACCAGCACGGCTCCCGCCAGACGGCTCATCCCGCGCCGGAAGCGGTGGGCGATGGCGGGCACCGGCGGCGTGCTGGTGAGCCCGGCAGGATGTCGAGTCAACACCGACCATGGTCCGGTCGATCCGGTCCTCCGCACCGGCATCGGCCTGGCTGGCCCGCGGGAGTCTTTCCCAGGTGCCGTCCGCTGACCAGCGTCGATGCCGGTCGTAGACCGCTTTCCAGCTCCCGAACCGGGACGGCAGATCCCGCCATGGGATACCGGCCCGCCGGCGGAAGAGAATGCCGTTCATCACCCTTCGGTGGTTCCTCCACCGCCCGCCCCGCCCGGTGTTCCGCGGCAGGGTGCGGCTACGGCCGGGCCCGCTCTGCGTTGGATGGATCACCCCGTCCCATGAAGGACGGAACGACGCGGACGCCGCCCAGTCACCAGAGCCGTCTGACATTCCCAAGGGCTGCACTCCGGGCGCCAGTCGGCCACGCCCTCGGCCTCGGCCTCAGTGAGCCAACCCAGAACAGGGTGGGTCAGGGCGGCGCCGTGAGCGCGGCGCGGGGAAACGGGATGGTCCCACCCGGGTGAAGCTGTAGCGGCCCAGCAACGACGCTGCCTTCTCCGGCTCATTGCCACGTGACTCACCGGCGTCATCGCTGACTGCACGGGGCTGAGATGGGCATGTGAGGCAGCTCACGCTCGGGAACTGCATAGCGGGACGCGGGTCAACGCCTTTGTAGGGGTGTAGGCAAGTGATCGAGGCGAGGGATGGCGTTGATGGGGCAGTTGCGGGCCGATGCGTTCGACCGGTTCGTCGCGGCTCGTTGGTCGGCACTGCTTCACCTGGCGCATCTGCTCACCGGTGGAGACCGGCATCGGGCCGAGGATCTGCTGCAGGAGGCGCTGGTCAAGCTGTGGTTCGCGTGGCCGAGGGTGGCCGAGCAGGCGCCGGAGGCGTATGTGCGCCGGGTGCTGGCACGTGCGGCGGCTCGCTCGGCGCGACGTCGCTGGTGGGGCGAGCGTCCGGTGGAACGGTTGCCGGAGTTTCCCGAGGCCGGCGATGTGGCCGCTGCCGTGGAGGAACGAACCCGGTTGGAGGCCGCGCTGGCATTGCTGCCGGTGCGGCAGCGCGCCGCGGTGGTGCTGCGCTATTACCAGGACCTGTCCGAGGTGCAGGTTGCCGAGGCGCTGGGGTGTCCGGTGGGCACCGCCCGGTCCCATACGTCACGGGGCGTGACGCGGTTGCGGCAGCTCCTGGGTGACGCCATCGAGCCGGTGAAGTGAAAGGAGACATCATGGAAGACTTCGAACACGAACTCGCGCGGATGATGCGCGATACCCAGGCAAACACCCCCTTTGAGGACCAGCACCGGCAGCGGCTGCATGCTGGGGTCCGTGCCCGTCGGCGTGCTCGCACGGTCTGGATGGCCACCGGCTCGGCGCTGACGATCGCCGGGCTCGGCGTCGGGCTGGAAGTCCTGCCCAGCGCCTTCGCTCAAGGCGGGCCCACGGTTCCTCATCATCAACCCACCTCCACGACCGCGCCGGTCCCCATCCCGACCCGCACCTGCACGACCGTGCCGGTCCCCTTTCCCACCCACACCCCAACGACCGTGGCGGTCCCGATCCCCACCCGCACCTGCGCGACCGTGCCGGCCCCGCTCCCGACCCACACCTCAATGGCCAAGTAGCGCCGGCCAAGGTTCGAGCTACGGCGCAGGAGCGGACGGTAATGGCAGGAATACCGAGGCCAAGGAGCGGGGATCTTGGAGTGGCATCGACCCGCCGGCGGAGCGGCCTGACGTCAAACTGACAGCGCGCGCCCGGGATGAAGGAGAGGGAGCGGGAGTTCGGTAAGTACGCTTCGAAACTCGCCGCTTACCTGCGCGACTCCGTTCGGCAGCGGCAGTGGCCCCGGGGCGAGGAGCACCTCGCCCCCATGCGAACGCTGCGCCACACTGCACTGCTGCTGGAGCTTCGAGTCGACCACCACCGACCGCCCGCCGGCCCGCAGATCCGCGAGCCACCGGTGATATCCGCGTTCCCGCCGCGTCAGCTGCCCGCGCCGCGACCAGGCCGCCGGGCCGCAGCGGTTCAAGCCGCTACCCGAACCAACTTCCCGTCGACATCCGCATGCTGACACCTACGGCGGCAACTACCGAACGAACACGATCACCAGAATCTCCGCATCAGCAACAACGACGCTGCCACGGTGCCTGTGGGCCCACCGCAACCCCGCAGTCGTTTGATTCACAGGCAACCAGCCACTGAGATGGTCCCGCCGGCGAAGGCACCAACCAAGAGATCGCCATGCGGTGCCGCTGTCAAAGACGTGCCCGGCGCCACGAGTTCCATGACTTGGCGTCAGCCTTGACTGCACTCAGAAACCTACTCTCGGCCAGCGACGACAGCTGCCTGCAACAGGAATATCGAGGCGCATCCAGATTAGCGGAAGCCATTGGCGATCAGTCCGCGAAGACAACCGTGCTCGACTCAATTCTTACCCGTGCGCCTTATGGGACAGATCACTTCAGGAACCGAATGCCCGTACCCCAGCGAGCTGCCATTAATGGACGCTCCGACCACCGAGAGGGAAGCAACTCTTCGGGCAAGGACAGTCGGGAATCAGCAGCAAATGCTCTATCAGCTTGCGAGCGTAAGGACAATTTGAAAAGTGTCTACCGTATTTGTCAGGGTTTTCAAAACGCCCGGTCTTCGCAAAAAGATACTCTTCACGCTGGGACTCTTGCTTCTCTATCGGTTGGGGCAGAACATCCCGGTCCCCGGGGTGGATTACCGGTACGTTACGCAGTGCATCAAGGAGGGTGTCGGTGACGGCGGCTTCTTCGGCCTGATCAACACGTTCAGCGGCGGTGCGCTACTGCAACTCACCATCTTCGCCCTGGGGATCACGCCGTACATCACGGCGAGCATCATCCTTCAACTGCTGACGGTGGTCATTCCGCGCCTGGAGGCGCTGAAGAAGGAGGGTCAGGCGGGCACTGCGAAGATCACCCAGTACACCCGGTACCTGACGCTGGGCCTGGCGGTGCTCCAGGGTGCCGCCTTGGTGGCCAAAGCCCAAAGCGGTGGACTCTTCCCCACCTGCCAGGTCCGCACCCAGATCGTCCCGGACACTTCGATCCTCCGGACCTCCGTCATGGTCATCGTCATGACCGCCGGCACCGCCGTAGTGATGTGGCTCGGAGAACTCATCACCGACCGCGGCATCGGCAACGGCATGTCAATCCTGATGTTCACCTCCCTCTCCGCCAGCCTCCCGGCAAATCTGTGGGGGATCAAGAAGTCGGGTAAAATCCTTAGCGGCTGGGGCGAGTTCGCCATCGTGATCGTGGTCGGCCTCTGCATGGTTTGCCTCGTGGTCTTCGTCGAGCAGGCGCAGCGTCGGATCCCGGTCCAGTACGCAAAACGAATGATCGGCCGCCGTTCATACGGCGGCACTTCGACCTACATCCCGCTGAAGGTGAACCAGGCGGGTGTAACTCCCGTCATCTTCGCCTCATCACTGCTCTCCATACCCAGTTTGATCGATCTCGGCGGCAACTCGGCGTCAGGATGGGCCCGGTGGATCGCCACCAACCTCGCCAGTGGTGACCAACCGATCTATCTGACACTTTACTTCCTGCTGATCGTTTTCTTCACTTTCTTCTACGTCTCCATCTCCTTCACCCCCAAAGATATTGCCGACAACATGAAGAAGCATGGCGGGTTCATCCCCGGCATCCGGGCCGGCCGACCCACGGCTGACTACCTGGGCTACGTGCTCAACCGGATCACCTGGCCGGGAGCGCTCTACCTGGGGCTGATCGCCCTTGTGCCCACAGCGGCACTGGTGCTGTTCAACGGCAGCAATTTCCCGTTCGGCGGCACCAGCATCCTCATCATCGTGAGCGTCGGTTTGGAGACCGTGAAGCAGATCGAGAGTCAGCTCCAGCAGCGCAATTACGAAGGGTTCCTACGCTGACCCGCATTGTCCTGGCTGCGATGGCCCCGCCCTCGCCCCGTGGCGCAAGCCGCGTGCTGTGCACGGTTCGGGCTAGATCCTGCTGGATGTCGCGCTCGCCGTCGCTTTGGGCGGGGACTACCTGGTCGACGTCGGCGTGCTGGGCCGAGCCGGCCGTGTTCGGCTCATCGGCGCACTCGCCGCCGGCCGCAAGCGCGTCGTATCAGCACCGCCCGGGCCGAAGTACGCCAACGCGTCTGGAGGTTGGCCGGGAACGCAGCGCAGGACGCCGACGGTCAGGTGACCGTGGACCTGGACGGGCCGGCCGGCTTGGCGAACCCGAACGAGAAACGAGCGGGCGCGGCGGCCGGCGCTCCGGTCTTCGCGCAGTGAGGGGGGAATGATGCGCTCCACCACTATCGGACCCGATGGCCCAGAGGTGTGCCGTCTCGGGCTCGGCCTCGGCCTCGGCCTCGGCCGCATGAGCATGACCGGCAGTTACGGCACCGCCGACCTGCACGAGGCCGCGGCAACTGTGCTGGCGGCGCTCGACTCGGGTGTCACGATGTTCGACACCGGCGATTTCTATGGCCACGGAGCGAACTAGGCGCGTATCGAGTCGTGATCAATGATGTGGGACGCCGCTGCGCTCAACCATGGCCATCAGCTGTCCGGAAACTGATCGAACAGCAACTCGTAGCCGTCGAGGTCCAGCCCCATGAAGATGCGGCTCCACGGGGGCGTCTTCGGGTTCCAAGTCACTGGGAGCCCTTCGTCTCGCCATAGGGCGTGCACGGCTTGGAGGTCCCTGGTAGGCACAGTCAGAACGAACCCGCTGCCGAGCGGCCCTGTTCTGACCGTTCGCTCGCGATCAGCGTTGTGGTACCCGTGGTTGAGCAGGTCGGACAGGATCAACCAAGTGTGCCCGAAGGCCAGGTAGCGAATTCCCGGATATGTAGTGTACGGAATCTGTTTGAAGCCCAGTCCCAGGTACAACGTGCAGGGCGCGCCCAGGTCCCGCACACGCAATCCAACCTTGAGTTGTCGCGATCCACCCATGCCGCCCGACGCTCACGAGGAATGGGAGGACTCACCGCAGGGCTACCCGCAGACGCCGCCGTATCTTTGGTGGAACTACCACGACAGGTACGGCGCAACCCCGATGGAGGCCCGGGGTTAAGAGGTCGTCTCCCGGCTACTACCGCACCATCCCGCGCTGCGCGGCGGTAGCCGCTGTGTGATCCGGTTGAACAAGTCCGTCAGCGGCTCGCCGATCTCCCGACCGAACTCAGTCAGCCCGTAGGTGACTTGGGGCGGCGTCGTCGGCTCGACCTCCCGCCAGACCAGGCCGTCCTTGACCAGCGCGCGCAGGGTCTGAGCGAGCATCTTCTCGCTGACGCCCTGGATGCTGTCGCGCAGCTCGAAGAACCGAAGGTCGTTGCTCCGCAAGGAGATCAGCACCCAGATGCCCCACCTGCTGGTCACGTGGTCGACCACGTCCCGCGCGGGGCAGTCGGTGTGAAACACCTCATACCGATG
Source organism: Streptomyces sp. NPDC048516 (assembly GCF_043199875.1). NCBI lineage: Bacteria > Bacillati > Actinomycetota > Actinomycetes > Kitasatosporales > Streptomycetaceae > Streptomyces > Streptomyces sp. NPDC048516. The sequence continues at coordinate 17,251 of NZ_JBICWS010000012.1, forward strand.
GCCCGCCCCGGCCTGCGTAAGCTGCGCGCCTTCCTTCATGTCCGGAGCTTACCTCTGGGTATGTTCTTACGAAAAGTAAGTCCTGCTTCTAGCGTCAACTGCCGTAGTGCACAACGGACTAGGAGCTGCAAATGATCGTGGTGACCGGGGCTACCGGAAACGTGGGCCGGCCTTTGACGCAGGCCCTGACCGCGGCGGGCGAGCAGGTGACAGCGGTGTCGCGGCACGCGGCGGCGCTGCCGGACGGCGTCCGGCACGTGATGGCCGACTTGGCCGAGCCGGCAGGCCTCACGCCCGCATTGGACGGGGCGAAGGCGCTGTTTCTCCTGCTGTCCGGAGACCTGCACGCCCCCGGAGCCAGGCCGGCCGACATCATCGGCCTGGCCAAGGACAGTGGGGTCCGCCGGATCGTCCTGCTGTCTTCGCAGGGCGTGGCGACCAGGCCGGTCGGCCCGTCGCGGGTCGCGATGCGCGCGCTGGAGGACGCGTTGCGGGTGTCCGGCCTGGACTGGGCCGTCCTGCGGCCGGGCGGCTTCGCCTCCAACGCCTTGGCCTGGGCGGAGTCCGTCCGCACGCAAGGGGAGGTCGCCGCACCCTTCGGCGACGTCGGGGTGCCGGTCGTCGACCCGGCGGACATCGCCGAGGTCGCGGCGGCCTGCCTGCTGGACGCCCGGCACACCGGCGGGGTGTACGAGCTGACCGGGCCGGAGGTGATCACGCCGCGTCAGCAGGCAGAGGCCATCGCCGCCGCGCTCGGCTCGCCGGTGCGGTTCCACGAACTCACCCGCGACGAGGCCAAGGCCGCGATGACCCAGTTCGTGCCGGCGGAGCTCGCCGACGACACCCTGGACATCATCTCCGCCCCGAACCCGGCCGAACTGCGGATCAGCCCGGACGTGGAACGAGTCCTCGGCCGTGCCCCGCGCCCCTTCAACGGCTGGGTCGCCCGCCACATCGCCGCTTTCCGCTGAGGCACAACTCAACTGAAGTGCCCGGCCCGGGCAGCCTTGTGCGACTGCACTCGCACGAGGCTGCCCACCTCTCCGGTGCCGTCGTCGTCGCGCGAGGTGCCGGGGCGCGCAGGCCCTCAGGCCCGGCCGTGGACGACCGCCCACGACCGGGCCGGCATCGCGCATTCAAGTTCACTGGCCGGGCCGAGGTCGGGATCGTGCTCCGTGCCTGCTGGTCAGCCCATGCGCCCGCTCCACCGGGCGCTTTCGTCAGGTCCGCTCCACAACGCCCTTCGGTCCGCGGCCACGTTCAGGCTCACCTCCACCCCCATCCTTTTCGCTGCGCTCGGGGGCAGGGCGAACCCCTGCGTCATCACCTTCTTCATTCCGGGCAACAGGAGCGTTTTGCCCAGCCCGCGGGAAGGGTCTTCGCCTTCGAAGACGGCCTGGGCCCCTCGCCCGTTGGCGTCCGTGGCCCCGATGCTGATGAGCTCTTCAAGATCCACCATGTTGGTCGAGCCGTTGCGGATCGTGACCTCCACCGCCCGTGTCCGGTTGCCCGGTGTATATCCGCGCTGCCAGTCGTGTCGCATCGTGCGGGGGGTGTACGGCTTGGGTGCCGAGACCGTCACCTGCACCCCATTCTTGAAGCACCAGGTGGTATCGAAACTCACCGGGCCGCTGCCAGGTGCCCCAGCGGCCTTCGGTTTCGGGGAGGGTGAAGCGCCGGCCTTGGCCCCCGATGAGGCCGTTGTTTGCTGCTGTCCGGCCTGGCATGAGACCTGGTGGAAAGGGTCGGTGGCGGCCACCGCGCCATTGATGCACCACACGGTGGCCAGCCCCCCAAGGACTGCGCCGGTCAAGCACCTGCCCCGGTTGCCGGCGTAACCCTGCTTCGCCCGCCGGGCCCCGAGAATCCCCAGGGCCAGAGACAGGGTGGTCAAGAACCCCGCCACCCAGAAGAAGACCCGGGCAGGGCCGGTCGAGCCGACGACGCCGAGGGTCGCGAGGATGAGGAGGCCCAGGACCGCGAGGGTGAGGGCGGCAATGCCAAGACCGTTGCGGGGCGGCCTGGGACGGATGGGATGGGGAGCAGGCGGTCCGGGGGCGTCCGTCTCGGCCGGGCCACCGGGAAAGCCGGCCCCGGTGTGAGACGGCGGTGAGATGTCTCCGCAGGAGCGTCCCGCCTGCGGGTTCGGGGAATCTGCCATGGCCACTCCGTTCTTGCGACGTCCGGATACGTGCCTGCTCGGGCACCGTCACCGGGCGGTTGCGACCTTCAGGTGCACGGGTTGCCTGGGGAGAGGGGCAGAAGACGCGCCAGGTTGCTTCTGCAGTTCCCACCGGGATTGGACGCCGTCTGTCGGATACGTGCCGAAGTTGCTCCGACGTGGATCATCCACCGGCAGAAACAGCCAGGTCAGAGGGGTGCGAACGATGACCTGCGCGTGTCTCTTCCAAGCTCCTGCTCCGCTTCACCACAGCGCCAGTTCCCATGCCGGCTCCCCGGCCATGGAATGCGACCAGTCGACCGGCGTGCGCACGCGGCCGTCGCGGACGAGGGTGTCGGCGGCCCGGACATCGAGGTGCAGGAAGCTGCCGATGTCTCCTCCGGTATGACGAGCCTCAGCTCTTCAGGCAGGCCGGCGGCCGGGTCGTTGCGGGGCCTGCCGGCAGTTTTGGGTCGGAGTGCCGCAGTACGGACCAACGGCGTACCACACGTTCGGCGATGCTCTCGGCGATGCTCGTCGTAGTGGCGTACCGCGAAAACCTGGGGCACGGGGATTCCCAGAGGCTTCAGATGGCTGTCCGTCTTGCTCGCCCTGCGCATGTCGCCGAGCGCGGTGGTACCGCCATCCCCCGGCTTCGCATAAGTCCGCTGTCCCCAGCAGGCCGTCCGGCTCGCGCTGATCTTTGCCGCCCAAGGGCCTTCTGTCACAACTCACCATCTGATTAAGGTGTCTTGAGACCGCAGAGCGCGGTCGAAGGGAGATCTTCATGCCCCTCATGCCTATGCAGACCAGCCTCGCACCGCACAGCCTTCCTCGCTTCGAAGACGCAGAACCGCTCGGCCCCCGGGACGCGGACTTCGCCAGGGACATCAAGGCCGTGCTGGAGAAGCACGGCAACCTGGACCGGTTCGGTCTGGTCCTGTTACACGACCACTTCTCGGTCGGCAGCGACGAAGTGCTCGTCGAGACGAACGACCCGCAGGCCCGCACACTCCACGTCGAGGTGGAGAAGAAGGGAGAGACCAAGCACGCCCACCCATCGCAGTGGCGGTTCGTCGCGGACTCCGAGGAGACGCCCACCGCGCAGAGCGACAGCACCCCCTACGAGGCGCTGATGCTGTGCCTGACAGTTGCCTGCAGCGACCGCTGAGGTCGAACGGCCCCGGCTGACACGTCCGCGCACACGGGGAGGGCTGTACAAGTTCCCATGGGTACAGCCCTCGCTGTGTGACGCCAACCTCCGCTTCCTCTTCGAGACCGTCGGTGACCTCCACCGCAACCCGGTTTGACGCCGATCCGCGCCACCACAAACGCATCATGGACCGCGGACGGTGGGCCGTTGCCTGCCGTCCGCCGGAAGACCAGATTGCCGTGGCGGTCGCCGCGGGCGGCGCGCACCAGGGCGTAGTCGCAGCGGATGGCCTCCTCCAGGACGTACGACGTGCCGTGGAAGGAGCGGGTCTCCTTGCGCGGTGAGGCGGTGGCGATGCCCCCGCGCTGTCGTAGCGCCAGGGCAGCCCGCCGTCGGCGATGTCGGTGCCGATGCCCGCGGGGGTGTAGAAGGCGGGGATGCCGCAACCGCCGGCGCGCAGCTTCTCGGCGAGGGTGCCCTGGGGGATGAGTTCGACCTCGATCTCTCCGGCCAGGTACTGGCGGGCGAACTCCTTGCTCTCACCGACGTAGGAGCGGGTGACCCGGGCGATGCGCCCGGCGCCGAGCAGTACGCCCAGGCCCGCGTCGTCGACACCGCAGTTGTTGGAGACCACGTGCAGTGCGCCGGCGCCCTGCGTGTGCAGGGCGTTGATGAGGGTTTCGGAGATACCGCAGAGCCCGAACCCGCCGACGGCGAGTGAGGCTCCGTCGGGGATGCCGGTGACCGCCGCCCCGGCGGTCTCGATCACCTTGTCCACGTCCGTCGTGCTCCTTTCGTGAGGTGCCTTCGCCCCGGCCGCGGCAGGGGCGAAGGCCGCTGTGCGCGGGTGGTTTCAGCTCGCGGGGGTGGTGCAGCGTTCCGTGTCGGAGGACCGGCCGCCCAGGGCGTGGCGGCGCTGGTGCACGAGGCCCGCGACGACCGCGAGGGCCGTGACCATGAGAGTGAGGAACAGCGACCGGCTGGTCGAAGGGGTCATGGCCATACCGCCGACGATTGCCAGCAGCACCGCCAGTACCAGCAGGTTCAGAGAGGGAAAGCACCACATGCGCAGGGTCAGCAGCTGCGGGGACTCGCGCTCCAGGCGGGAACGGGCGCGCAGGTGGGTCACGGTGATGGACACGTAGATGACGACCGCGATGGAGCCGGACGATTCCAGAAGGAATTCGAAGACGGTGGTGGTCGGCAGGAAGTAGTTGGCGACCACGGTGGCCAGTCCGACGCTGGAGGCCAGCAGGACGGCGGTGACGGGGCATCCGTTGGCGGCCGTGCGGCCCAGCGCCTTCGGCGCTTCGCCGCGCCGGGCCAGGCTGTAGACCATGCGCGAGGAGGAGTACAGACCGGAGTTGAGACAGGACAGCACGGCGGTCAGCACGATGACGTTCATGACGGGGGCGGCGTAGGGAATCCCCAGGTGTTCCAGCACGGCCACAAAAGGGCTCTGGGTAACGGCCGTTGAGTTCCAGGGCAGCAGGGTGATCACGACGGCGATGGCGCCGACGTAGAAGAGCAGGATGCGCCACACGACGCTGCGCATACCGGCGCGGACCGCCTCGGCGGGGTGCTTGGCCTCACCGGCGGCGATGGTGATGGCCTCGGTGCCGAAGTAGGAGAAGAACACCACCAGCGAGGCCTGGAGCGCCGGCAGCCAGCCGTTGGGGGCGAATCCGCCGTGCCCGGTCAGGTTGCTCAGGCCCGGCGCGTGGCTCGACGGCACCGCGCCGAGGATCGCGGCGAGCCCGATGAGCAGGAAGACCACGATGGCCGCGACCTTGATCATGGCGAACCAGAACTCGAAGCGCCCGAAGGACTCCACGCGGGAGAAGTTGACGGCCATCAGGGACGCCATGATGACGAGCGCGGCGAGCCAGGTCGGCACCGCGGGGAGCAGCTGGTGGGCGATGGCCGCCCCGGCGATGGCCTCGAAACCGATGACCACGCACCAGTGGTAGGCGTAGAGCCAGCCCACCGACAGTCCGGCCCAGCGGCCGAGTTCACGGCCCGCGTAGCTGGAGAACGAGCCGGTCTCCGGCTGGGCCACCGACATCTCGGCGAGCATTCGCATCACCAGGACGACCAGGGCACCGATGGCCGCGTAGGCGATCAGTACCGCGGGCCCGGCCAGATGGATCGCCTTGCCGCTGCCGACGAAGAGGCCGGCACCGATGACACCACCGATGGCGATCATCGTCAGCTGCCGGTTGGCGAGGGCGCCGCGCAGATGCACGGAGCCGCCGCCACCAGGGGGAGCGCTCATGGGGGCCTCCAGGGCCGGATGGGGACGAGGGGGTGCGCGCCGAGCAACGAGCTGCGCAATGAAACTTGCACGAACCAGTACGCATGCAAATTGTATGTACGTCAAGGGTCGGGAAGTGATGCGGATACCCGACCCCGCCCGCCTTCGGTGGCGCGTGGGCGTGCCCTCGTGTCCCGCGTGACCTGCGAAGACGAGAAGTCTGCAAACCAGATTGCATTAATTCCCCTGATGTGCGCGACGCGACGTGCACCGCCCACGGGACGCACACCGCCCACCGCGGGGGGCGGCTCGCGCACCGTGACACTCTGGATCCGCGCGCAGCCTCCGCGCCGGCCGCCGGTGCTGCGCGGCGTGCGCCGCCGCCTGGCCGCCCCGCTCCGCCCACTCGGCGTCGGCGTCAGCGACGGCGACAGGGTCGAGGTCGGGGTCGGGTCGACGCGAGGACCCGGGGCCCCGCGCAACCTTGCATGCAAATTGGACTGCACTGCATGATGTGCTTGCAATTCGAATTTCATTCACTGGGGTGTGCGCGTCCGTCCAGGCCCGCACACCCGGCGAAAGGTGCAGCATGGGTGCTCAGGTGCGCGAGCAGGAGTTCGCGGGACTGCGGTGGCTGGTGGCCGACGGCGAGCGGGAGGACGTCTTCCGGATGCTCGGCGAGGCGGCCAGGGCCGAGATCCGCACGGTCCACCAGGAGCTCCCCGAAGCGGAGGCGCTGCACAAGTGGTCCCGGACCGAAGCGGGCGCCGCACACCTGAGGCGCCTGGTGAACGCGACCCGGCGCGGCTGCCCCACCCAGGTGCGGGAGCTGACGGCGCTGGCACGGGGAGCGGGTCTGCCCTCGTTGATGCCGGCCAACCTGCGCGGCGATCTCGGCGCCGGTGACGGCACGGGCTGCACCGATCTGGGGTGGCGCCGCGCGCGCTCGTACGTGGCGCACAACGAGGACGGTGCCCCGGTGCTGGACGGCCGGCTGATGCTGCTGACGCTGCGCATCGACGGCGACGCCCCCGTGACCGTCCAGTGGTACCCGGGCTTTCTCCCCGCCAACACCTTTGTCGCCACGGGCCACGGACTGGTGTGGGGCATCAACCACATCCAGGCCACCCGTCCGGCGCTCGCCCCGGGCCGCCACTTCGTCGCCCGGGCGCTGCAGCAGTCGCCCGATCTGGAGGCCGCCGCGCAGCTCCTGCGCACCCTCCCCTCCGCCGGCGGCTTCACCTACACCCTCGGGGAGCTCGATACGGGGCGGGTCGCCGTGGTCGAGGCCGTCGCCGGGCGGGCCACGACGGTCGAGGCGCAGCCCGCGCGTCCGCTCCAGTGGCACACCAACCATCTGCGCCACCATCCGCTCCCGCTGGACGTGCCGGACGCGCAGCCGTCGGGCGGCCTCGGCCGCCGGGCGTCCGCCGCCCTGGGCGGCTACGAGGAGAGCCGGGCCCGCGGCAAGGTCCTGGCCGCCCTGGAAGTGCCCGAAGCGGAGCCCTCCGCCGACTGGTTCCTGGACACCCTCACCTCCGCTCCGCTACCCGAGGGCGTCCATCGCACGGCGGCCGGTTCGGACCCGCTGATGACCCTGTGCACGACTGTCGCCGACCTCACCGCGGGCAGCGTCACCCTGCGGGTCCCGGGCCGCTCCGACGCCACCGTGCCGCTCGCCGCGTACGTGCGGGGCGAGACCGGCGCACCGTGACTCCTGGCCCGTCCCACACCGGGGGACAATCCTGATATGGCATCGCAACCGCAGTCCCCGCCGCAGACCTATGACGAACTCATCGCCGTCCTGCACGCGCGCACCACCACGCTGACCCGTTCCCAGCGCCTGCTGGCCGACCGGGTGATGGCCGACCCCGAGGGCGTGGCCTTCATGACGGTCTCGGAGCTGGCGTCCGCGGTCGGGGTGAACGAGGCCACCGTCGTCCGGTTCGCCACCAGCCTGGGCCTGGAAGGCTACCCCGGCCTGACCCGGCTGTGCCGGGAGCGGCTGCGCGAGCAGGCCCAGCTCCTGCGCCGCTACAACCAGTTGCAGCAGCTCACCGCCGAGGGCGGCGACCCCCTGGAGCGGGCCGTGGCCCTCGACCAGGCCAACATCGCCCGCACCTTCGCGCGTATCAACCCCGAGCTGTGGCAGGTGGCCGTCAAGGCCATCGCCGACGGCCCCCGCGTCCATGTGATGGGGCTGCGCAAGTGCCATGCTCCTGCCTACCTGCTGAGCTACTTGCTGCGGATGCTCCGCGAGGAGGTGTACACCGTCACGGGCGCCGCCGGCAGCCTCACCGACGAGCTCCGCGGCGTCCAGGACGGCGACTGCTTCGTGGCGGTCTCCATCCACCGCTACAGCGCCGAGACGGTCAAGGCAGCGGCGTGGGCCCGCTCTCGCGGCGCCTTTTGCCTGGCGCTGACCGACAACCCGTCGTCCCCGCTGGCCACCACCGCCGACCAGGCGTTCTACGTCGACGCCGCCGGTCCGTCCGTGCTGCGGTCCCTGACGGCCTTCACCTCCCTCGTCCAGGCGCTGGCCACCGGAGTGGCCCAGGCCCGCGGCCACGAAGCCCGCTCCACCCTGCTGCGGGAAGAGGAACTGCTGGAGACGTTCTCCGTCTACGAGGCGCGCGAGCAATGACAAGGCGGAAGGGGGACAGCATGCCGCCCCCCTTCCGCCGCCCGCGGTGCCGGTGTTCAGCCCTGCCTGGCCAGACCGTGCAGCGCACCGCGCAGACGCTCCAGCGACGACGCCACCCACGGCAGCGACACCGGATCGTCGCACTCCAGCGCCTGCCGGCGCTCGGCGGCGGTCTCGCCGTACAGCAGGCTGGTCGCCACCCGCATGCGCAGTCCGTCCTCCGCGTCGCCGAACGCCTCCCCGGCCAGCACGCCCACGCCATGGCGCTCCAACAGCGCCTCGGCCAGTGCCGCCCCGCCGTCGATGCCCTGACCGGCGAGGACGGGCCGCAGTGGTGCGAAGTCCGGGTACAGGTAGAAGCCCGCCTCCGGCCGGCGGCACACGGCGCCGGCGGCGACGAACTCGGCGTGCGCCGCCTGCGCCACCGCGGCGTGCAGCCGCCGCGACCGGTCCACATGGCGCATCAGCTCCGGCGGGTCCTGCAGCACATGGCAGGCCACCGCCTGCATGGGCGCGGCCAGGCTCGACCAGATCTCACTGGCCACCCCGACCAGGTCGTTCAGCAGGCTCCGACCCCAGGCGCCGTGCGGTACCCGGGCCATCCCGATCCGCCAGCCGCCCAGGGCCATCGACTTGCTCAGACCGGTGGTCACCACCGTGCGCTCCGGCAGGAAGTCCGTGGCGCGGGGCGCCCGCCCGTCATGGACGAGATCGGCGTAGATCTCGTCGGCGATCACCACCAGCCCCCACTTCTCGGCGATCGCGCAGACCTCCCGTACGTGCTCCACCCGGGCCACCGTGCCGGTCGGGTTGTCCGGCACGGTCAGCACGAGGATCCCCGGGCGGGCGCCGGTGGCCTGTGCGTCACCCAGGGCCTGTTCGAGCAACCGCGGGTCGGGTACACCGCCGGACTCGGCCGGTATGGGGACGTCGATGGTCCGCTTCGCCGCCAGCGACGCCTGGGCCGCGTAGCTCACCCAGGACGGACAGGGCAGGACGACGTCCCCGGGCAGCGCCAGCAGGAGCGCGAACAGCAGCGGCTTGCTTCCGGGGGCGAACAGCACCTGCTCCGGCCCGGTCTTCGCCCCGCGGCGGGAGAACCAGCCGGCCGCGGCCTCCCGCGCCGCCGGCGATCCCACCACCGGGCCGTAACTGTTGCGTCCGGCCGCCCCGGCCAGCACCGCGGCCACCGAATCCGGCACCGGCAGACCCGCCTCGCCGAACCCCAGATGCAGCACCTTCTGACCTGCGGCCCGACGGGCCTCCAGGGTCTCGTTGATGGCCAAGGTCGCCGAATGCATCGTCACGTCGCCCACACTCCTCACGCGTAGCAGCAGAGCCAAGCAATGACTCCTGCACTCGTCAGGCTAGATGAAAATTCATTTGCATTCAACCGAATGAGTGTCCCGTGGATCCGCGGTCGGGCGGTCGGGTGGCCGGGAGGCCCGGCGGTCGGGTGGCCGGGGAGTCGGCCCGCGGGCGTGGCGCGGGTGCCTCCCCCTCCGCTTCGATTCGCCGCCGTACCGCTCGGTCCGGGCAAAGTCCCCGGCCGGCCGGAGTGCAGCGGCGCCCACGCCGGACGCCGCACGCCGTCATGACGCGCGATACACAAACCCCCGCCGGAACAAGCCGGCGGGGGTTCGCTTCCTCACGGTCGCCCCTATGACGCCCCACTCCCCCCGGCAGCGGGACCTGCGCGGTTACCGGTGCCGTGGGAGATGTGAGTTGATCAGTGGGCGAAGCCCCAGTCGAGCATCTTGGTGGCGTCGTCGAAGCGGCTCTTGTCGTTGCCGTCCTTGAGGATCGCACCGACCAGGGTGCGGTTGTCCCGCTCGGCGGCGAAGACGAGGGCGTAGCCGGCCTCCGGGCCGCTGCCCGTCTTGATGCCCAGGACACCGTCGTAGCTGCTCAGCAGCTTGTTGGTGTTGTCCCAGGTGTAGTACCGGGTGTGGCCGTTGGCGGCCGGGGCCTCGGCCTTGAACTGCTTGATCTTCACGATGTCGGCGAACACCGGCTGCAGCATGGCGCGCTGGCCGAGCTTGGCCAGGTCGCGGGCGGTGCTGTGGTTGTTGCCGTGCGAGATGCCGTCGAAGCTGTCGAAGTGCGTTCCGGTCAGGCCCAGTTGCTGCGCCTCGGCGTTCATCTGGTTCACGAAGTCTGCGGTCCGCGCGTCCTGGGTGGCCCCGAAGCCGAAGTTGTCGGCCAGGGCCATCGCGGCGTCGTCGCCGGACGGGATCAGCATGGCGTGCAGCAGTTGCTCGACGGTCAGCGTGTCGCCGGTCTGGAGGTCGGCGGTGCTGCCGCCGACCTTCTGGACGTAGTCCCGGTACTCCTGCTTCACCGTGATCTGCCGGTTCAGCCACTCCGGGTGCTTGAGCACCACGAGAGCAGTCATGATCTTGGTGGTGCTGGCCATCGACACGCTCTCGTCGGCCTTGGCCCCGCCCCACAGCTCCCGCTCCTGGCTGCCGTCGCGAGCGTCCAGCAGGAAGGCGTGGTCGGCGCTGATCCGGGGGGCGTCCTGGTCGTTCTCGTCTGCGGAGTGCGCGGCGCCCGGGGTGGCCGCCTGGGCGAGGCCGCCGGCGGTGATCGGCAGGGCGGCACCGACAAGTGCGACCATCGCGATCCGGACTCCGGTGCGGTGTATGCGATTGGGGCGGGCATGGGAACCCATGGGGCGTCCATCCTTCCGGCGAAGGGACGCCGGTATGTAGTCGAACTCGATTCACAGTGAACCTACTTGTGTGGTGACAGTGGCTCAAGTCGGCTATGTCATAGCCATGGAACGGGCTTCACCTCTTGGTGTGTTGCGCGGGTGACTGGCGGTTCCCGTGGGTGGGCCGCTCGCGTGCAGCGCCCGTTCGACCGGCCGTCTCCCCTGGGTACCTGGTTCGCTGCCGGTCCGCGTCCATTCCGGCGGGCCGGCCTTCGCCCGGCTCCGAGAGTCCTACGGGGATGCGGATAATGCCTGGACCTCTGCGGGCGACCGCGCTAGCGTAAGCGCACGCCCGTGATCACAGATAAGGAGGCGAGAGCGATGCCCACCACGACAGCTTTGCGCTCCCGCCCTGTCCACCGGGCGTCTCAGGTCTGATCCGGGAGCGCGTCACTCTCCCGAAGGATCGCTTCCCATGACTGAACTGGTCATCCGTCCGCTCACCGCGGGCGAGACCCCCCTCTTCGCCTCCCTGCCCGACCCGGGCGTCGTCGGCCGCGCCGTGCTCGGCGATGCCTACGGCATGATTGCCGACGGCGGCCGGTACCGGCCCGACTGGACCTGGGTCGCCCTGCGCGAGGGAATCATCGTCGCCCGCGCGGCCTGGTGGGCCAGGCCCGGGGACGACCAGCCCGCCGCCCTCGACTGGTTCGACTTCACCGACGGCGAGGCCGCTGTCCAACTGCTGCGCGCCGCCCCCTTCCACGCCGAGTACAGCCTGCTGCTGCCACCCGGTTGGCGCGACGAGCCGGACGTGCGGGCCGCAGCCGACGCCCGGATGGCCGCAGCCGAGGCGGCCGGCCTCCGGAAGCTGGTCGAACGCTACCGCTACACCTGGACCTCCGACTGCCCGCTTCCGGCCCGCACCGGGCGCCTGGAGTACCGGCCGGAGCCGGACGACAGCGTCATCCGGGACGTGGTGCGGCGTATCCAGGAAGGCTCCCTGGACGCCCATGACCTGCACGACATCGCGCAGTACGGCAGGGACGGCGCCGTCGAAGAGCTCCTCGGCCTCCTCACCTGTACGACTTCCCCACGGGACTGGTGGCGGGTGGCCTGCAACCCCGCCGGCGAGGTGGCAGGCTTCCACGTCCCCGCCCGCAACGCAGCAGGCTCCTGCATCGGCTTCATCGGCGTCCTCCCCGAGCAGCGCGGGCACGGCTACGCCTACGACCTGCTGGTCGAGTGCACCCAAGACCTGGTGGCGCGAGGCGCGACGCGCATCGTGGCCGCGACCGACCAGGGGAACTTCCCGATGGCCGCACACTTCGCGACGGCGGGATATCCGGTCAGCGAGGAGCGCATCGACTTCGTCTGACCGGAGTCGTGCCATGGTGACGGTGACGGTCTGACGCCTGCTGCCCGACCGGTCCGCGGCTCGGTGCGCCCGGCCCGCCTTTTTCCCGGCAGGGGAAGTGTGTTGACCGGTGATGACGCCGGAAGACAGAGCGCCGCGTTCGGGTTCGGGACAGGGCCCGGCTGGAGGTTCGGGACAGGCCCCCTGCCCCAGACCGTTGCCCCAGACCGTTCCGGCGACAGGCCATGTCGATCCCGTCCCGGTGGGTGGCCTGATCCAGCACTGAGACCAACCAGCATCCACCTCACAACCGTTCGACCGCACGTGAGGACCGGGCGGTTGAGGCTGTGCGGGCAGCAGTCGGACCACGCGGGCGAGCGCCGCCCACTCCTTGCGGCGACGGTGCCGATCACCCCGATGCCGGACGGCGATTGTGGAGTTCGACGGTCACGCTCACATCCGTTCCGGTGCCGAGACCCCGAGCAGCTGCAGCCCGTTGCGCAGCACCAGCCTGGCGGCCTCCGTGAGCCACAACCTGGCCCGGGTGCGGTCGTCCGGGTCCTCGCCGGCCCGCGGCAGGACCCGGCACGCGTCGTAGAAGCGGTGGTACGTGCCGGCCAGCTGCTCCAGGTAGTGCGCGACCCGGTGTGGCTCGCGCAGCGTGGCGGCGGTCGCCACGACCTGCGGGAACTCGGCCAGCATGCCCAGCAGGTCGGCCTCCCGCTCGTGGGTGAGCAAAGAGGGGTCGAAGTCCTCCGGCGTGCCCTTCCCGATCACGGCTTCCTCCGCCCTGCGCTGTACGGCGCACGGCCGGGTGTGCGCGTACTGGACGTAGTAGACGGGGTTGTCGTTCGACTGCCGGGTGAGCAGGTCGATGTCGAGATCGATCATCGTGTCCACGCCGACCCGCGCCAGCGCGTACCGCGCGGCGTCCACGCCCACCGCCTCGACGAGATCGTCCAGGGTGACGACCGTGCCCGCCCGCTTGCTCATCCGGACCGGCACACCGTCCTTGACCAGGTTGACCAGTTGACCGATCAGGATCTCCAGATGCGTGTCCGGGTCGTCACCGAAGCAGGCCGCCATGGCCCGCATCCGGCCCACATAGCCCGCATGGTCGGCGCCGAGCATGATGACGACCCGCTCGAATCCCCGGGACCGCTTGTTGAGGTAGTACGCGCAATCCGCGGTGAAGTACGTCCAGGAACCGTCGCTCTTCACCAGGACCCGGTCCTTGTCGTCACCGAAGTCCGTGGTGCGCAGCCAGACCGCGCCCTCTTCCTCGAAGACGTGACCGCCCTCCCGCAGGCGCGTGACGGCGACGTCCAGGTCGCCCCTGTCGTGCAGGTCCTTCTCGTTGAAGTAGACGTCGAAGCGGGTACCGAACCCGGCGAGCGACGTCTTGATCTCGTCGAACATCAGCGCCGTCCCCTCCGTCCGGAAGGCGGCGACGGCCTCGGTCTGCGCCAGTTCCAGGGCCCCGGGCCGCCGGCGCAGCACCGTGGCGGCGATGTCCTCGATGTACGCGCCGCTGTAGCCGTCTTCGGGTACCGGTGAGCCCTGCGCCGCGGCGAGCAGGGAGCGGGCGAAGCGGTCGATCTGGCCGCCGGCGTCGTTGAAGTAGTACTCCCGCGACACGTCTGCGCCCGCTGCCTCGAGCAGCCGGGCGAGCACATCACCCACGACCGCCCACCGGGCCCCGCCGATGTGCACCGGTCCGGTGGGGTTCGCGGAGACGAACTCCAGATTGAGCCGAAGGCCGCCGAGCCGGTCCGAACGGCCATAGGCGTCACCGGCCAGGACGATGTCCCGCGCCAAGGCACCGATCGCCGCGCTCTCCAGGGTGATGTTCAGGAAACCGGGGCCCGCCACCTCGGCCTTCGCGACGGCGGCGGCCGCGCCCACCAGCGGCGCCAACACCTCGGCGACGGTGCGGGCAGGCAGCCCGGCGGACTTGGCGAGCTGCAGGGCGACGTTGGTCGAGTAGTCGCCATGGCTGCGGTGCCGGGGGCGCTCCACACGGATCTCCTTGGGCACCTCTGCTGAGATGCGTCCGGACCGGATGGCCGTGTGTACGCCGTCGGAGATGACGACCGCAAGATCTTCTGGAGTCACGGCGGCGACGCTACCGGGGCCGACGCCGCCGTACACACCGATTATTCGGGGGGCTCACAGCCCCACGGCTGCCCGCCGGCAACGAACGTCACGGCCAGGTCCTCACGGCCACTACTTCACAGCCAGACCTTCACCCTCAGGACCTCAGCGCCGCGGCTTCACCGTCCCGGCCTCGCCGTCAGAACCTCACCGTCGAGACCGTGTGGACGACCGGGTGGCCCGGCTCGTCGTAGTTGACCATGATCCGCTGGTACGGGTGCGGTGACCGGCCCGTGGTGCTGGTACCGGCCCAGGGCACGTCGATGCTGAAGTCCCAGCCGACCTTCGATGCCTGCTCGGGCGGGATGGTCCGGTGGTCCTTCTTCAGGGCGGCGGTGCTGGTGCCGACGGCGTTGAGGTAGTGCTCAAGTCCCCATTTGTTGGTTCTGAACTGCACGAACAGCGAACTGGTCTGCCAGGAGTTGGTCTCGTAGTAGTAGACCGGGGTGGAGCCGATCGGCACCGGGACGTTGTAGATCCGCTGCTGGACCTTGGAGGGGAAGGCGTTGGTCAGGCCGGTGGCGGCGGCCTCGGCCTCCTTGCCCTCGCCGCTGTCCCGGCTCTGCTCGGCGGAGATGACGATATAGCCGGCCGGGATGGCGATCAGCAGGAAGACGATCAGCGCCATCAGCACCGGGCGCCGGCGCTTGACGCGGGGCGGCGGTGCGGGGTGCGGTTCGTCGTGCACGGTGTGCAGGTCGGTGTCGGTCATCGGCGGCCCGCCCGTTCGTATCGTTCGTAGCGCTCGACGCGGCGCCGGTTGGCGCGCCGGAAGCGGCGGGCCACCAGGCGGGCCAGGTCGGCGGCGCCGACCATACCGGCCTCGGGACCCAACTGGGCCTTGGCGAGGGTGGCTTCGGGACGGTAGCCACGCCCGGTGAGATGCCGCCGGAAGGCCTCCCTGGCCGGGCCGATCAGCAGGTCGTCGGCGGCGCTGACGCCGCCGCCGATGACGAAGCACGACGGGTCGAGGGCGGCGGCGAGGTTGGCGATGCCGACGCCCAGCCACTGGCCGATCTCCTGGAGGAGTTCGACGCACATCGCGTCGCCCTCCCTGGCCAGCTCGGTGATCAGCGGTCCGGTGATGTCGCCGATGCGGCCGCCGACCCGCTCGATGATGTTGTACGCCACCGGGGAGTCGGCGGCGGCCAGCTCCCGGGCCTCGCGCACCAGGGCGTTGCCGGAGCTGTACTGCTCCCAGCAGCCGCGGTTGCCGCACGGGCAGCGGTGGCCGCCCGGGACGACCTGCATATGGCCGAATTCGCCGGCCACGCCGTACTTGCCGCGCTTGACGGCGCCGTCCTCCAGGATCGCGCCGCCGATGCCGGTACCGAGCGTGATCATGACGAGGTGGTCCTCGCCGCGGCCGGCGCCGAAGCGCCACTCCGCCCAGGCGGCGGTGTTGGCGTCGTTGTCGACCATGACGGGGACCGCGAGGCGGCCGGCGAGGCGGTCACGCAGCGGTTCGTTCCGCCAGTTCAGATGGGGCGCGAACAGCACCTTGCTGCGGTCCGCGTCGACCCAGCCGGCCGCGCCGATGCCGACCGCGTGGACGTCGTGGCGGTCGGAGAGGTCGAGCACCAGCTCGGTGATGGTGTCCTCGACGACCCGGGGGCTCTTGGACTTGTCCGGCGTCTCGGTGCGGACCTTCTCCAGGATGGTGCCGTCGGCGTCGACGACGCCCGCCATGACCTTGGTGCCGCCGATGTCGATGCCGACGGTGGGCACCCGGGGGGCGGTCAGATGCGAGCGTCGCTCGCGGGCACCGACCGTGCGCAGCACGGTGGCACTGGCCGATCCTCGGTGCACCCGGTCCCGGTACATGCTCATCGACCCACCTCTTCGCCGTATCTCCCCCACTGCCTCATGGGCGTGGGTGGTACCCCCATGCGGCGGCTGTGTGCACGCAAGAGTCGTCTCGTCCCTGCGGGTGTCGGGAGGCCGGGGCCTCGATGTGCGGGTTCGGTGCGATTGTGCATCACCGGCGGCGTCCGGCGCACCGCGACGGGGAGTAACGCGCCCCGCACAGCTCTGCGGCCGTGCGGGGCGTGGTGGTGATCACTCGGGGCGATGGCCGCCGGGGAATTCCGGGGTCGCGGTCCGGGCCAGCTCATGACTGAGCTGTTCCAGTTCGCTGCCGCCCGCCATTTGGCGGGTCAGCTCTTCCAGGGTGATCTCCGATTTGGCGTGGCTGCCGGCCATGGCGCCGCGTTTGAGCAGGACGAAGCGGTCACCGACGAGATACGCATGGTGCGGATTGTGGGTGATCAACACCACGCCGAGCCCGGCGTCCCGCGCGGCCGCGACGTACTTGAGGACGACGCCGGACTGCTTGACGCCGAGGGCCGCCGTCGGCTCGTCCAGGACCAGGACCTTGGCGCCGAAGTAGACGGCGCGGGCGATGGCCACGCACTGGCGTTCGCCGCCCGAGAGGGTGCCGATGGGCTGGTCGACATCGCGCAGGTCGATGCCCATCCGCAGCAGCTCGCTGCGGGTGGTCTTGCGCATCGTCTTGACGTCGAGCCGCTTGAAGGGGCCCACGCCGGTGGTGGGCTCGGAGCCGAGGAAGAAATTCCGCCACACCGGCATGAGGGGAACGACGGCCAGATCCTGGTAGACGGTGGCGATCCCGCGGTCCAGGGCCTCGCGCGGGGAGGAGAGGCCGGTCTCCTCGCCGTCGATGGTGAAGGATCCTGCGTCGTGCCGGTGCAGCCCCGCGATGATCTTGATGAGGGTGGATTTGCCGGCGCCGTTGTCCCCGAGCACACAGGAGATCTCGCCCGCGTGGACCTCCAGGGACACGCCTTCCAGCGCCCGGACATTGCCGTAGAACTTGCTGACGTCACTCAGCTCGACCAGCGCGGTCATGCCTTTTCCTCCGCCCGCTTGCGGACCCATGCGTTCAGGAGTGTGGCGAGCAGCAGCATCGCGCCGAGGAAGAACTTGTACCAGTCCGGATTCCACTGCGCGTAGACGATGCCCTTGCTGGCCATGCCGAAGATGAAGGCGCCGACGGCCGCGCCGATCGCCGAGCCGAAGCCGCCGGTCATCAGACAGCCGCCGACCGCCGCGGCGATGATGTAGAGGAATTCATTGCCCACCCCGTCACCGGACTGGATGGCGTCGTACGAGAACAGCAGGTGCTGGCCGGAGACCCAGGCGGCGAACGCGACGCCCATGTAAAGGCCGATCTTGGTCTTGGTGACCGGGACACCCACCGCCCGTGCGGCGTCGGCGTTGCCGCCGACCGCGAAGATCCAGTTGCCGACGCGGGTGCGCAGCAGGATCCAGGTGGCGAGGGCGACCAGCACGATCCACCACAGGATGGTGATCTGGATGTCGACATCGCCGAGGGACAGATGCGAGGCGAAGACCTTGCGGGCCGACTCGAAGCCCTCCATGTCGGCGATGGACTTCGTCGAGACCGTGCCGTCGATCAGCTTGGTGAAGCCGAGGTTGAGGCCGGTCAGCATGAAGAAGGTGCCCAGCGTGATGATGAAGCTGGGCAGTTTCGTGCGGGTCAGCAGCAGGCCGTTGAAGGCCCCGATGGCCAGGGTGACCAGCAGCGATACCCCGACGCCCACCCACGTGTCGGCCGTCATCTGGTAGCTGAACATCGAGGAGATCAGTGCCGAGCTGACGACCATGACGCCGGCCGAGAGATCGAATTCCCCGCCGATCATCAGCAGCGCCACCGGCACGGCCATGATGCCGATCGTCGAGGACGCATAGAGCACCGTGGAGAGGCTGGAGGCCCGCAGGAACGGTTCGGCGACGATCGAGAAGAACACGAAGACCGCGGCGGCGCCGACGACCGAGCCCAGTTCGGGGCGGCCCATCAGCCGGCGTGCCAGGGAGCGGTGCAGCAGCCGTTCGTCGCCACCGCTCTTGGCGGGCGGCCCCGCGGGCTGCAGCGGCGGTGCGTCGGTGTGGCTCATCGCGTCCCCCGCTTCGTGTAGTCCTGCAGCGCGGCGGCGTCCTTCTTGGTGATCACCTGAGGTCCGGTGAGCACCGGCTTGCCGCCGCCGAGGACGTCGGAGTTGTACTTGTAGAGCCACAGCAGGTCGACGGCCTCGTAGCCCTGGAGGTAGGGCTGCTGGTCGACGGCGAAGCCGAGGGAGCCGTCCTTGAGGCCGGTCGCGACCTGGGCGTTGAGGTCGAAGGTGTCGATCTCGGCCTTGCTGCCTGCCTGCTCCTTGGCCTTGACGGCGGTGGGGGCGAACGGGGCGCCGAGTGTGACGACGGCGTCGATGGAGCTGTCCGCCTGGAGCTTGGACTCGATGGAGGACTGCACATCGGGCATGTTGGTGCCCTCGACGTACAGCTTCTGCAGATCGCCCTTGAAGGTCTTCTCGGCGCCGTCGCAGCGCTGCTCGTGGCCGACGTTGCCCTGTTCGTGCAGGACGCACAGGGCCTTCTTCCGGCCGCGCTTGTTCAGCTCCTCGCCGACCGCCTCACCGGCCACCGTCTCGTCCTGCCCGATGTGACTGAGCGCACCGAAGGCCTTCGACGCCTCGGCGCCGGAGTTCACCGTGATCACCGGGATGCCGGCCTTCTCGGCCTTGGCGATCACGTCCTTCATGGCGTTGGGCTTGGCGAGCGAGACGATCAGCCCGTCGACCTTCTGGTCGATGTAGGACTGCACCAGCTGGCTCTGCCGCTGGGCCTCCTTGTCGTGCCCGTAGACGAACTTGATGTTGTCCTTGACGGCGGCCTGCTGGGCGCCGTTCTGGACGATGTCCCAGAAGGTGTCGCCGTCTCCCGAGTGGGTGACCATCGCGAACGTCCACCTGGGGGTGTTCACCGCGGCCTTGCCGCCCGCGGACTTGGCGGCGCGTTCCTGTTCGGCGCGCAGGCCTCCGGTGCTGCTGCACCCCGCCAGAGCCACGCCGAGCACCGCCGCCAGCACGGCGCCGACGATGCGTCCCCTTCTTCGAACCCGTGCCACGAGGACTCGCCCTTCCCGCTGATGCTGCCGTATCGGCTGCGTTGGTTGACTGCTCGACTGCGTTGGTTGACTGCGCTGCCCGGACCGGCCGGTGGGGGCGTGTGCGGTGTCGCGCACCGCCCCGCCCGGCACCGGTCGGCCGGGACCGGCCGGCCAAGTATCCGTTACCGGTGATCTGTCCCGGTTCATCGGGTCCCGTCTTCCCTGGGGCTTCACCGGGTGCCTCGCCCGGTGTATGCGGTCAGCTTCGGTACGTCCTTCTCGGTGACCAGGGCCGGCCCGGTGAGCACCGGCCTGCCGCCGCCGAGCACATCGGCATTGGCCTTGTGGAGCCAGAGCAGATCCACCGCCTCGTAACCCTGGAGGTAGGGCTGCTGGTCGACGGCGAAGGTGACGTCCTTGGCCTTGAGCAGCTTGACGACGGCGGAGTTCAGGTCGAAGGTCGCCAGCTGCGCGGAGCTGCCCGCCTCCTCCTTGGCCTTGACGGAGATCGCCGCCATCGGCGCACCGAGCGTGACGATCGCGTCGATGTCCTTGTCCGACTGGAGCTTGGCCTCGACGGAGGACTGTGAAGCGGGCGCGTTGGTGCCGTCGACATCCAGGTTCTCGACCGTCCCTCGGAAGGCCTTGCGGACCCCGGCACAGCGGTCCTCCAGCGACACGTTGCCCTGCTCGTGGACGACGCAGAGGGCCTTCCTCCGGTGCCGGCGGTTCAGCTCCTCGCCGACCGCGCGCCCCGCCACCGACTCGTCCTGCCCGATGTGCGTCAGCGCCCCGTACGCCCGGGAGAGCTCGCCGCCGGAGTTGATGGTGATGACGGGTATGCCCTGCGCCTCGGCCTTGCGGACGGCCGCCTTGACGGCCTGCGGCTTGGCGAGGGTGACGATCAGCCCGTCGACCTTCTGATCGATGTACGACTGGATCAGCGCGGCCTGCTGGGCGCCCTCCTTGTCATGGGCATACAGGAACTTCACGTTGTCCTTGGCGGCGGCCTGCTCGGCACCGTTCTGCACGATGTCCCAGAAGGTGTCACCGTCGCCGGAGTGGCTGACCATCCCGATCGTCATGCGCGGGGTGGCGGCGCCCTTGCCGGACCCGGACGCCGCCCCCTCGGCGCCCTGCCCGCCGGAGGCGCTGCACCCGGTGGCCAGCGCGAGGGTCGTCAGTAAGGCGGCGCTGCGCACCGCGACGCCGCGGACAGTGAGGGGACCAGCCGTACGCACGCCCATCATCGTGGGACCGCCTTTTCTCCCGGCCGCCGGACTGCGGCTGGAGGAGTTTGTAACGGCGCGCGTAGAGCCACGTCAATGGTTTGTCAGAACATTCTGACGAAGAGGCTCCCCAGAGGTATCCCAGAGGGGGCATTTCCACCGAAACCGCCTCGCCCGCCGGATTGATCTCGGGGGGCGGAGCCGGCAGACCGGCCCTCTCGGCCGGCCCTGCCGGGCCGGCTCCGGGTCGCTCAGGACCACTCAGGGGCGGAGCCGCTCAGGGGCGCGCTCGGCCGCCGCCCCCAGGGGCGGTCGGCGCCGCTCTCAGGGGGCGCGCTCAGGGCGCTCCCAGGGCTGCCCTCAGGGCCGCACGAGCAACTGGAACTCGAAGGCGTACCGGGAGGCTCGGTAGACATGCGAGCCGAATTCGACCGCGCGCCCGGTGTCGTCGAACGTGGTGCGCTGCATCGTGAGCAGCGGGGCGCCTTCGGGTTCGTCGAGCCGTTCCCCCTCCTCGACGGTCGCGGCGCGCGCGCCCACGGCCTGACGGGCGCTGTGCAGGGTGATGCCGGCCGACCGCATCAGGCGGTACAGACCGGTCTCCTCCAGCTCGGCCGTCTCCAGCCTGAGCAGCCCCGCGGGAAGGTGATTGCGCAGATGCGCGACGGGCTCGCCGTGTGTCAGCCGCAGCCGCTCGACCAGCGCGACCTCGGCCCCCTCTGCGATCCCCAGCGCGGCGGCGACCTCGGCGTCGGCCTCGGTGGTGGTGTTGAGCAGCACCCGGGTGGCGGGCTTCTGTCCGGCGGCCTCCAGGTCGTCGTAGAGGCTGCTCAGCTCCAGCGGGCGCTTGACCTGGCTGTGGACGACCTGGGTGCCGATCCCCCTGCGGCGCACCAGGAGCCCCTTGTCGACCAGTGACTGGATCGCCTGCCGCACCGTCGGCCGGGACAGGCCGAGCCGGCCGGCCAGCTCGATCTCATTGCCGAGCAGGCTGCCGGGAGCCAGCTTGCCGTGCTCGATCGCGGCCTCCAGCTGCTGGGACAGCTGGAAATACAACGGG
Source organism: Streptomyces sp. NPDC048516 (assembly GCF_043199875.1). Lineage (NCBI taxonomy): Bacteria > Bacillati > Actinomycetota > Actinomycetes > Kitasatosporales > Streptomycetaceae > Streptomyces > Streptomyces sp. NPDC048516. Next base: position 38,849 of record NZ_JBICWS010000012.1, read on the forward strand.
ACCGGGCTGCTCCGGTCCACGCTGAACTGGAGGGGGCTCTCGGCGCCCTGGGCTTCTGTTTCGCGTTTCCCCACGCTGGCGAGCGTATCCGTCCGGACAGATGACGGGAAGTCCGGAGGTCACATTGTCCGGACAAGGGGGGAGGGCTTGCCTTCCGGGGGAGGGACGGGACGGGCCGGGGCAGGCTTGGGAGGGGGCCGGCCCGGGCAGACTGGATGCCCGCCCCCTCCCCGAGGAGTCCGCCGGCCATGTCCGTACGTCGCGTCGTCCCCGACATCCAGTCCGACGCCCTGGAGGAGAGCCGCACGTTCTACGGCCTGCTGGGGTTCGAGGAGGTCATGAACCTGGGCTGGGTCATGACCCTGGCGTCCCCCGCCAACCCCACCGCCCAGCTCACCTTCATGACCCAGGACAAGACCGCCCCGGTCACCCCCGACATGAGCGTCGAGGTCGATGACGTGGATGCGGTCCACGCCGCCCTGCTGACCGCGGGCGCCGACATCGTCCGGCCGCTCCGGGACGAGGAGTGGGGCGTCCGCCGGTTCTTCGTCAAGGATCCGAACGGCCGGGTCGTCAATGTCCTTTCACACCAGGCGTCGCCTCGCGAGGCCAAGAACGAGGACGGCGCGCCCTAGGTTGTGTCCCTCCACTTCGTAACCAGGTGATTACCGCTGCCAACACGGCTGCAGAGCGGTAGACGATCGCGAGTTTGCCGTAACGGGTTGCCAGGCCCCGCCACTGCTTGAGCAGGTTGAAGGAGCGTTCCACGACGTTCGCTCCCGTTGCGGCAGGTGGGAGCGCCGACCGGCCTTGTCCGGCCGAGTCGTGTTCGCGGCGTGCGCTGGTGAGCCCGGTTGATCGTCGAGTCGACCGAGACCGTCCAGTCGATCCCGCCGATCGAGTCCGCCTGAGCCGTCAGCCGCGCCAGAATCGTGTCCCGGGTGCCGTCGGCCGCCCACCTGCGATGGCGTTTCCACACCGTCTGCCAGGGGCCGAACGCCTCGCGGGGCAGTTCTCTCCACGGGATCCCGGTGCGGTACCGGTAGATGATCCCGTCGATGATGCGACGGTGGTCGGCAAACGGGCGCCCTGTCTTCCCGGCGTTGCGAGGAAGACAGGGCGCCAGGCGTGCCCACTGCTCGTCGGTCAGCAGGCGCAGGCGCCGCTCGTGGTCACCGAGGTTTGTAGGCGGTGGCCAGTACGGAGACCGTGACCCGGTCGGGGAGGAGGCCGTCATCGTGCAACTCGGTACGGCTCAAGTGACGTGCGCTCGGCGTCATCCTGACCAAGTCCAGGGCCTCCGGCCCGACCAGGGCTATCGAGTACTCCACGCGTTCGGTAACGACGGCCTCGAAGTGGGGGTCCAGTGCCCGGTGCAGGCGTTGTTCCTTGGTGGGGTCGATGGTGACCATCGCAGGCACCCGGCCGCGCAGTTCAGCCAGGTGCCGCCCAGTCGGACGGATCACGATCAGCCGGCCGGCCGGGCGGAGTACTCGGCAGAACTCGGCTGGGTTGCGCGGCGCGAACACGTCCAACACCACGTCAGCCACCCCGTCAGCCATCGGGAAGGGGCGGAAGACATCCCAGGTCGCCGCGGCGGCGCGTTCATGGGATCGGGCTGCGACGCGCAGCGCGCGCACCGACGTATCCAGGCCGACCCCTCGGGAGCCGGGCAGCTGGTCGAGGACGCCGGCCAGGTAGTAGCCCGTGCCGCATCCGACGTCCACGACCGTGCCCCGCTCAGGGGCTGAGTCGGCCGCCAGGTGGGCCGCGGCCTGTCGGATGGGGGCGTACCTGCCGGTGGCCAGGAAGCGGTCCCGAGCCTGGACCATGGCCGCATCGTCGCCGCTGGTGGCCCGGGTGCCCGTCAGGAGGCCGGCGTAGCCATGGCGGGCGATGTCGAAGGTATGGCCCGCCGGACAGCGCAGTGAGCCGCGGTCGGGGTGCAGGTCGCGCGTGCGGCACGTCGGGCAGCGCAACACGTCGAGGGACAGTTCGAGGGCAGGGGGAAGCAACACGGGCACGAGGCACTCCTGGCAAGACCGAAGGGAAGAGACCGTGCCTGCACGCGCACACGGAAGGTCACTGCCTCAGGAAGCAACGGGCAGTGCCAGGAAGGTGGTTCGCACAGCAGGCACACCAAGGAGGGCGATGCCGTCCGACATCGCCCTCAACGCCTTCCGATCACAGGAAGCAGCAGTGCGGGGTGCTCATGAATGCCACACCACGAGTTTACGTGCCTCGACGAAATCCCGATCCAAACGAAACTGCCTAGGCCGCGCTCTTTGATGGGCTGGTCAGTTGATCGGATGTATCCGTCCGATTAGTGATCAGCGATGCCATGTGGGACCGGATCGACCGGCGATGCCGGCCGATCCGGTCCGCGGCACAGGACGTCGACCGATCCGGTCCAATCACAGGACGTCGGCCAGTGTGCTGCGCGCCAGTACGTCACCGTTGCGGGTAGCCCACTCGTCCAATTCGCGGTACGTCAGTCCCGAACGCTTTGAACTGCTGCGTCGACCCGACAAGGTCGGCAGCGTCTTGGGCTGCGTGCGGCGACACCTCACCCCAGGTTCCCCATGATCGTCATGCTGCTGTGTGGTCATGTCATAGGGGCAACGGTGGAATCCGCCATGCCTCACTGTCCGGGACGCGATCCGGACAACGTCCTGACCAGCCCGGGCCCGCCCGGCTGACCAGGCCGGACATGTGCCGGACCGTCCCGGACATGTCCCGGACAGGTTGCGTGCTGACATCCCGAGATCCCAGGAACAAGCTTGGAACATCCGACCCGACGGGAAACCCGAACACAGGTATCCGTCAACATCCCTCAATCCAAGTGGAGTTCACCTATGAGGATGCGTTTAGCCGTCGCGGCGGCTGTTCTGGGCGCTACCGCCGCTGTCGCCGTGCCGGCGACGGCGACTGCTGCCCCGTCAGCGATCTCTTCGTCCTGGTACGACACCCACGAGGACTTCAACAAGAAGGACGCGTGCCACCAGCGCGGTCAGTGGTGGAAGGACAACCACACCAACGTCATTCGGTGGCGCTGCGACTGGACCTCGACCCGCAGGTTCCATCTGTACCTGCTGCTCCGCTGATCCAGGTACTTCAAACGGTCCGTCCCTCCGTAAGAGGGGCGGACCGTCGTCGCGGGGGGGCCGGTGGAGTAGTGGGCGGCAGGCCGGTGTGCATGTCTGCAATCAAGCTCGCTTGCCGGGGATACGGGGCAAGACCATGCTGTCGGTCGTCCTTGGACGAGCGGCCGTCGACGCCGGCCATCGCGTCTACTTCGCCACCGCCGCCGAACTCGCAGCCATGTGCCACAAGGCCGCGCTCGAAGGCGCTGGAAGACCGGCAAGCGCTGCTTCGCGGGCCCGAAGCATTTGATCATCGATGAGCTCGGCCATCTTCCGCTGCCCGAGGACGGTGCCTCAGCCCTGTTGCAGGTGATCAAGGCGAGGTATCTCAAGTCCAGCAGAGGAAGCCGCCCGCCCACCATCGCCAACCGCGTCACCGACATCGCCCCGCTCAGCCGCCTCCAGTGAGCTTCGGCTGAACATCGCCGATCACCCGGCCCGCCGACCTGACGGTCGGCGGGCCCACAACGCGGCTTCGTCCACGAGTACGACCGCGCTGGGCTCCGTCCTAGCAGTGCTTGTCGCGTTGTCTCCGCGCCATCGAGCACGAACTCAAGCGGACGGCGTGATCGCGGACCGCAAGCCGAGCCACTGCTCGGCGTCCCAGGCCTGGAACCGCTCCACCTCGGTGAACCCCAGCTTTGCCGCGAGGCGCATCGAGCCAACGTTGGCGGTCTGGGTGGCGAGCACGACCGGCTCGCCGGGAAGGACGCCGTCGAACCAGTCGAGTGCCGCCGCGCACGCCTCGGTGGCATACCCGAATCCCCACGCCCTCGACAGGAACAGGTAGCCGAGATCGACCTTCCCCGCAGCAACCGGCCGACGATGCTCCGTTGCCCTCCTGAGCAGGATCTGGCCGATCATCGCCCCGTCGAGATCAACGACGAAACTCCCCGGCCACCGCTCGGGGACCCCGGGAATCTCGCGCTCAAGCTCGCCACGCGACCGGGGGCCACCAAGGTAGGTGTGCACCTCTGGCGACGTCAGCAGTTCGATGAACGCCGCACGGTCCCGGGCCTCGGGCGCTCGGAGTACGAGCCGCTCGGTCTTGATCGGGGCAGGCGGCCAGGCGACGGGGCCGAGTTCAGTCATGCCGACCAACTAATCAGCAGGCTCGATAGCGATCAAGGCTCGCGGACCCCGATCAAGCCAACAGCCCGGCCCCACACTCACCAACGGCGTCGTGCAGGCCTGGATACTCAGTGGTCACGCCGCCGGGCGCGTCGAAGCGGTGCCGCCCACATCGCACACCACGACGTGAAACTCGCTGATGGCCGCTGCCAGGACGGTCACCTCTGGCGGGCCGTCACATTGCCTTACCTCGTGGCCACGGCAAGGTACCTCAGGAGGAGGCTGATACTGCGATCATCCCCGGTCCGGATGTCTAGCTCCGTGCAGTGATGGCCTGGACAGGCCGAAGATTACTGAGTGGCCTGCGGAATCTGCGTATTCCGATCGGCGCTCTCCTCGGGGGCAGCGTCGTTCGTTGCACGGGTGCGTGAGGCCCTACGCCTTCTGGAGCCCAGATATGTTGCGGCGATCGAGGCGCAGGCGACTGCGGTGATGCCGAGCCATTGAGGCCAGTTGAGGTGCTGGCCGAGGATGGCCAGGCCGAACACGGCGCCCGCGGCCGGTTCCAGGCTCGTCAGTACGCCAAAGACGCGGGGCGGAATCCGGCGTAGCGCTTCGAGGTTGAGCGAGTACGGCAGCACGCTGGAGGCAATCGCCACGATTGCCGCCACGCAGAGGACGTGTGCATCTAGCAGGGCGCTTCCGGCATGTGCGATCCCATAGGGGGCACTGAGCAGCGCCGCCCAGGTGATGGCCAGGGCCAGTCCCTGGCCGCCGCTGAGGCGAGTGGCCATGCGGGCGGAAACGAGGATGTATCCGGCCCAGCAGCTGGCTGCTGCGGCGGCTAGGACGAGGCCGGCTGGGGAGAGGGATACGCCGCCTCCGTCGCTCAGCAGGAGCACGCCGCCTGCCGCCAGACAAGCAGGGAGCAGGTCGATCGCGCGGCGGGAGCCGGCCAGGGCGATAGTGAACGGGCCGAGGAACTCGATGGTGGCGACGATCCCGAGAGGGACGTGGTTGACGGCTTCAAAGAACGTGATGTGGTGCCCTGCGAGCAGGGTCCCGGCGGCGAGGACTGTCCCCCAGGCCCCTTTCACCTCGCTGAGGGTTTGGCGCCGCGGGCGCCATAACAGGCATAGGACCACGCCGGCGATCAGCAGCCTCAGAAACACCACACCGGCGGCGCCTGCCTGGGGATATGCGCTGGGGGCGAGCGCTGCACCGAATTGGATTCCGCACACGCCGGCCAGTACAAGGCATGGTGCGGGCACGTTGCCCGCGAGGGCGGAGAGGCCTTGGGCCGTGCTGCTCTGCTGCATTCCACTCTCCGTGGTTCTGGTCCCAGGCACGCGGAGGTGACCCGGGCCGGATGGTGCATACGGGGCGACCGGCGGCATGGGCCGTGCTGTCGACCCGTCGTGCGTGATCGGCAGTGGTCATTCGCCGACGCGCAGGCGCCCCACCTCGTGGATCTGGGCGTGCACTGCCGGCAGCGTCGCAGCGGTCCGTAGGTCCAGCTTGTCGGACAGAGGAGAAGCGGCCGCGGCATCGGTGAGCACCACCTCGGCGTATCCGCCACTGCCGACGAGAGCGGCTACCGTCTGACCCACCCGCAGCCCCTCGACGCCTTCCCCGACCGTGCGTATGCGCCTGCAGACTTCAGTACCTCGAGGTCGTGCCCCGGTAACTCGATCGCCCGCATACGCAACCTACCCCTCCATGAGTGTTCAATGGAAAGCGAACACTAGCACTGTAAGGTGGGCATCGAACACTCAGCAAGTGAGTGTGTCTGCTCCGGAGGAGGAACGGGATGTCAGACCGGGCTGGAGGCAGAAGCTACCGTCCGGCACCTGTGCACACACATCCGGATGACGTCCCCCTTTTGACTGCACTGTCCGCGCTCGCGGACCCTGTGCGCATTCAGTTGATCCGTGACCTGGCAAACCACCGTGACTGGACGCTCAGCTGCAGCAACTTCGACGTGCCGGTCGGCAGGGCCGCCAAGAGCCACCACTTCTCCGTCCTGCGCGAGGCCGGCCTTGTTGAACAACGTGACCAGGGCCCGAAGCGGCTCAACCGACTGCGCCGCGCCGAGTTTGACGCCCGCTTTCCCGGACTCCTCGACCTGATTCTCAGACCCGATGACACCGTCTGAAGGGCAAGCCGCCCGCCCGCTCCAAGCCAGCACGGTGAGTGTTCTCCAGCGCCGAGGCTCCCGGCTACGCCGTCCTCGGCCCCACCGCCAGGCTCGCTGCGTGGGACGTTGAGTCCGTGTGTTCGGCCTGCGGGCAGATAACGGCCGAATGCGGCCAGGACCTCCCCGCCCGGCTGCGGGACCGGCTACTCGCCGACAACGGGCCCGGCCACGTTGCACCCGCCGAATCCGTCGGAGAGCGCGTCACCGTCATGAGGGTGCTGCGCGCTGAACTCGGCCTTGGCCTGACGGAGGCCAAAGCTGCCGCAGGCCAGGTGCGGGCAGGGGCCTACCCAGGAGCGCTGCCCGAAGTGGAAGCCCCCGCCCGCAAGCTGTTCATCACTCCCTCACTTCATCCAGGCATCCTCGTACTTGCGGTAGGTCCCGTCATGGGTGGCCAGGTGTACCCACTGGTCCACGTACGCCTTGAACTCGTTGTCGCCGCGGGGCAGGGCGTAGGCCTTTTCGGAGAAGGAAAAGGGCTTGTCCGGGTGGAGCGAGCAGAGTTCGGGGTGGATCTTGGCTTGGTAGCGGGTCTCACTCGCGTCGGTCATCATCACGTCCGCGCGCCCCGCGATGATCTCGTCGAAGATCGTGGTGTTGTCCGGGTGGACCGTGAGGGTGGCCCGCCGGAGATGGGCGCGCGCGAATTCCTCGTTGGTGCCACCGGGGTTGACGATGACTTTGGTTCCGGGCCGGTCGATCTGTTGCAGGGTCTGGTACTTGTCCTTGTCCGCACAGCGCACGAGGGGCGTCTTGCCGTCGGTGCGGGTGGGCTCGCTGAAGTAGACGGAGCGAGCGCGCGGGAGGGTGACCGAGACGCCCCCCATGACGATGTCACAGCGGCCGGCCGACAGGTCGCCGACGAGCTTGGCCCAGGTCGTGGCCACGTAACGAGGTTTCGCGTCAAGGCTCTTGGCGAGGTCCCCGGCCATTGTGATGTCCACGCCGCCGTAGCTGCCGGTCTTGGGGTCGCGGTAGCTGAAGGGGCGGTAGTCGCCGGTGGTGCAGACCCGCAGCACACCGCGGCGGGGGACGGCGTCGAGGACCGAGGCCTTCGCGCCGGAGGCGGGTGGGGCACCCCCTCCTCCGGCCGGGGCGTCCGGGACCGCCGGCGCGGCGGCGGTGACGGCGAGCAGACAAGCCAGGGCGGAGAGGGTGGCGGCGCGCTTCATAAGGGCTCCTGTGACTCCTGGACGCGGCGGCGTGATCGCGTGATCGAAGCGCTCAGGGTGGCAGAGCCCGTGGTGCAGGTGAACCCCTTGACCGGCCGGTGGGATGGCCGGGCGGCCGGTGAGGTGACCGGACGGGCCGGTGCGGTGACCGGAGAGGCCGGTGCGCCGGCGAGCCGAAGGCCCGTCAGTCCTCGTAGAGGTGGGCCGCGCCCCTGGCCGTCGGGCGGTCGGGGGCGGCTTCGTCCAGGCGGTTGAGGAGGTCGGCGGCGCGCTTGGCGACGGTCTCACGGTCGCCCTCGGAGAGCGCCGTTCCCATGCCGACGGCGACCGCGCCCGCCGCGATCCACTCCGGCGCGCTCTCGACCGTCACCCCGCCCGTCGGCAGCAGCGGCGCCTGCGGCAGTGAGGCGCGGACCTCCGCCAGCCAGGCCGGGTCGTGCCCCGAGGCGGGGAACAGCTTGAGGGCGTCCGCGCCGAGTTCGAGCGCGCGGACCATCTCGGTCGGCGTCGAGACTCCGGGGAAGACCGGGATGCCGTAGCGGTGGCCGGTACGGATGACCTCGGCGTCGAGGCTCGGCGAGACGAGATAGCGGGCGCCCGCGTCGACCGCCATCCGGGCCGATACCGCGTCAAGGACCGTGCCCGCGCCGATGATGGCGTCGTCGCCCAGCTCGCGGGTGAGCGTCGTGACCGCCTCCAGGGCGAAGGGGGTGGTGAGGGATATCTCCAGGCTGGTGATGCCCGCCGACAGCAGGGTGTCGGCCGTGGCGCTCGCCTCGTCGTACGTTCTGCTCCGGACGATGGCGAAAACCCGCTGCGCCAGCGCGGCCCGGGTGATCTCCCAGCGATACACGGCAGTTCGCCGTCCTTCCTTGTCTCCAACGCCTTGTACCGGTTCACCGTGCCCCACGGTGGATACGGCACTTTCCGGGGCGCGCCCCAGCAGCCGACCCCACATGGTCTTTTTCCGCTGATGCCCGCCCGCTCCTCGTTTCTGCCGAAACGCTACCGGGAACCACTGACAATCCTCCCTCGGGGGTGCGCCCCGTGCGCCCCTTCTGCCAAGAATGGGAAGAAGAGGGAGGTAGGAGGGGGCGCACGACGTGGGCGCAGGGCGTGGGGCGCACGGAATGGACGCGCGGCACCGGCGGACAGCACGACGGCGGCCGGGGTGCATACACACCCCGGCCGCCGTCGTGTCGGAGGCGGCGGCCCCTGACCGGGCCCGCCGCCCCGCTGTTCGCTCTCCAGGCCGTCAGCAGCCGCGATCGACGAGGTCGAACGTCTTGTAGTGGTCGGCGGTGTAGTAGTCCTCGTTCTTCTTCTCGCCGGTCACGATGCGTCGCGCACCGCGGTCGGGCGAGCCGGGAGTGACGACGGTGAACTCGTGGTAGTAGTCCGAGCTCTGGGACGGCAGGATGCCCTCCCGGTTGTCGAAGACCGTCCCGTCCTTGGGATACGGGTAGGGCCCACCCTTGGCGATCAGATCGAGGGTGTCGTGGGCCTGCGAGGGCAGCTTCGAGTAGCAGGTCTTGCCGACGTCCTTGACGTGCACGGACGTGACATGCGCCGGGGCGGCGTACGAGGTGGCCGGGTGGGTCGTGGCGACGGCAGGTGTGGCGGCGACCGCGGTCCCGCCGATGAGAAGGGCCGAAGCGAGGGCGCCGGCGGCGCCGAACTTGGTGATCCGTGGGGGGATTCTCATGCCATCCAGAATGACGCGCGTAGACATGATCCTGTCAATCCCAACGGGCGGAAGCTTTCCGGGAGTTCACAACATCACGCCCACCAACTGCCCCAATTCTCCCCATACTGTGCCCCCGTCCCACCTCTGGCATGAGGGCACCTTCGCCGTGCGGTGGACTCGACGACACGTCATCCGGGACCACCCCGAGGCGCCCCACCCTGGACTCGCGAAGCGCCCCACGGGGCTCGCGAAGCGCCCCGCCCAAGAGCCCCCGAGGTGCTCTATCAGGACCCCGAGGTGCCCCATCGGGGCCCCAAAGTGCCCCATCGGGACCCAAGGTGCCCCATCGGGGGCCCTCCACCCCCGGCCGGCTCCGCCAGACTTCAGGCGCCGAGGGCGGCCTGCCGGTCGTCGCGGCGCTGCTTGAGGTGGCCCGCACCTGCCAGCGCGGCGGCCACGACGGCCGTGCCGGCGAGCTGCTGCCGGCCGTCCGCACTGGCGGCCATGACGGCGAAGACACCCAGGATGGCGGCCAACGCCAGCCAGGTCAGGTAGGGGAAGGCCCACATCCGCACCGAGAGCAGTTCGGGCGCCTCAAGCTCCAGGCGGCGGCGCATCTTCAGCTGGGTGAGACCGACGATGGACCAGACGACCAGCACCGAGCAGCCGGCGATATTCAGCAGCCAGGCGAACACCGTGGTCGGCCAGACGATCCCGGCGATCACGGCCACGAAGCCGAACACACAGGACGCCAGCACCGCCGCGGCCGGCACACCCCTGGTGACCTTGGCCAGGAAGCGCGGCCCCTGGCCCCGGTGGACGAGGGAGTACGCCATGCGCGACGAGCCGTAGATGTTGGCGTTCATCGCGGAGAGCAGCGCCACCAGCACCACGATCTGCATGATCGTGCCGGCTGCCGGGATGCCGAGCCGGTCGAGCACGGTGACGTACGGGCCGTCGGTGGCGACCTTCGGGTTGTTCCACGGCACCAGGGTGACCACCACGGCCATCGAGCCGATGTAGAACACGGCGATACGCCAGACGGCGGTGCGGACGGCACGGGCCACGTTCCGGCTCGGGTCGTCGGACTCCGCCGCCGCGATGGTGACGGTCTCCAGACCGGCGAATCCGGAGATGGTGGTCAGCAGCCCGGCGGCGAGCCCGGCCGCGCCGGTCGGGAAGAAGCCGCCGTGGCCGGTGAGATGGCTGGTGCCGGGCGCGCTGCCGAACACCCCGAGAATGCCGAGCACGCCCAGGACCAGGAAGGCGACGATCGCGGCGACCTTGACCGCGGAGAACCAGAACTCGAACTCGCCGAAGTTCTTGACCGCGGTGAGGTTACTGGCGCAGAAGAACACCATGAAGATCGCCACCCAGCCGTAGGCGGGGAGGAACGACACCCAGGTGTGCATGATCGTGCCCGCCGCGGTGGCCTCGGCGGCCACGCCGGCACAGAGCATCAGCCAGTACATCCAGCCCGAGGTGGCCCCGGCCCAGGAGCCGAGTTCCTCCTCGGCATGCACCGAGAACGAGCCGGTGGAGGGCCGGGCCGCGGACATCTCGCCGAGCATCCGCATGATCAGCATGACCAGCGCGCCGGTCCCCGCGAAGAGGAGGACGATGGCCGGCCCGGCCGCGGCGATGCCGACCCCGGAGCCGACGAAGAGCCCCGCGCCGATAACCCCGCCGAGCGCGATCATCGAGAGATGGCGCTGCTTGAGGCCGTGCGACAGTACGGCTTCGCCGTTCTGCACAGCCTGCGGGGAGCCCTGGGGCGACGGGGTGATGGTCCGGCTCATGGTCGTGCCTGTTCATTGGTTGAGACGTGCGGTGAGCCAGACGAGTGTGAAGACGCGCGTGCACGTATGAGGTGAACGCCCGCTATTCGGACCGTTCCTTCACCTGTGGTGAAGGCGTCATCACGCAATGACAGCTGTCCGGTGGCCGTGATTCCGGCCTGGGGACGCAGGCGTCGGCCCATGGCCTCAGGGGGGACCGGGAGTTGGGGACGGGTGGCGGCCTGGAGGCCGCAAGCGGGCCGGAGGCAGGCCGGCGCTCTTGCCTGTCAGGCAAATCTTTTGCCCAGCAGGCGAAGGATCGCTATACCAGGAGGTATGACCGAGCTTCCCGACGAGCCCGCCGGCGCTCCGCCGGGGGACTTGTCCACCGTCGCGCCGCGCCTCCGTGACCTGCGCAGACGCAGTGGCCTCACGCTGGAGACCGCGGCCCGGCTGGTGGGACTCTCGCCCGCGCATCTGTCGCGGCTGGAGACGCGTCAGCGTCAGCCGTCGCTGCCGGTGCTGCTGGCACTGGCCCGTACCTACGGCACCACGGTATCCGACCTGCTCGGCGAGACCGCGCCGGAACGGGACCCGGTCCTGCGCGCGGACCGCACGGAGCCGTCGGAGGTCGGCGGCTGGACGTATTGGACCGTGGGCGGAGCCGGGCGGGCGATGCAGGCGCTGCGGGTCCGTGTGCCGCAGCATTCGCAGGGCGATCTGGTGCGGGTACATCCGGGCGAGGAGTGGCTGTACGTCCTGGAGGGGCGGCTGCGGCTGACGCTCGGCGCAGCGGTGCATGTGCTGGACCCGGGGGACTCCGCGCACTTCGACTCGCTCACGCCCCACCGTATTTCCGCCGCCTCCCGGGGCGGTACCGAGCTGTTGTTCGTCCACACGCTGTTGCAGAGCGGGGCCGCCGAGCGGTGCCTCGGCGACGACGCGAGGCGCCGCGGGCTGTGAGCCCGGGCGCCGTTCTTGAAGGAAGGACCATACGTCGTGCCCGATCAGACCGCTTCTGCCGTCTCCGTGCCGCCGCCATCGGAGCCGCCGCCCGGCGCCCGCCCGTACAAGGAAGGCAAACCACCGCGCGGGGTGTACGTGCGGGTGTTCCTCTACGTCGTGGCGACGCATGTGCTGTTGGCGTTCATGAGCTTCCTGGTGATCGTCGCCAGGTCGCGCTGACGCCACCCCTGGCTTTGAGCCGACCCGGACAGGCGGCGTGGAAGGCCTCGGCATCGAGGTGGGCACAAGCACCGGCGAACAGGTAGGCGCGGCACTGATGCCGAGCGCGGCGGCCGGCGCATCGGCATCGGTCACGTCCGCGGTCGCGGTGGCCCGGCAGCAAGGACGACACGGCACTGCGGCTCCTTGGGGCAAAGGAGCGTGCGACGAAGGAGGAAGAAGGTCGACGGTAGCGCCCGCTGCCCGCCGCAAGGGCCTGCCACCGGGCCCCGTCTGTCTCCTGTGTGCACCGCTCAACTGCCAAAGAGCAATACGCAAAGCCCCATTGGTGCGATACACCGGAAATGGCGCGCTCGGAAACGGCAACGTCCATCTCTTCGGTCCGAAAGTCCATTGCCCCGGTGCGGTGGGCAGGTGAAGCCTGCTGGCGCGAAGGCTCGCACGACTCGTCCCTGCACCTCGCCGCACCGAGGAGGACCGAAGGATGCACCGTACGCGCACCGCGGCGGCCACCGCGTTGGCCGTGGCCCTGGCCGTGATCCCTCTGACAGGCATGGCCGGGGCGCCGGGTGACGGCGGGAAAGCGGGGCGGGACGGACCCCGGGACAGTCCCGGAGTTGCCGGTTCCCGTGCCCTCTCCCCCACGCCCCGGTCCGTCCGGAGCCGGTCCGACCAGGTCACCATCACCCGCTCCGTGACCGTCGTCGCCGGGCCGGGCACCGATGCCCCGGCACTGGCCGTCGTCGAGAAATCGCTCAAGGACGCCGGCGCCGACCGGGTCGTACGGGCCGAAAGCGACCCGGGTGACGGGCAGTTGGCGGTGTATGTGGACGGGGCGGGCGCCTCGCGCGCGTTGCGGGCGCTGGGGGCCCGCGGTCCGGACGGACTGCCCGCCGAGGGCTATGCGCTGGCCGTCGGCGGGGGCCGGATCGCGTTGTCCGGCAAGGACGCCGCCGGTACGTACTACGCCGCGCAGTCGCTGCGGCAGCTGCTGCCCCACCGGGAGCGGCCGGGCGCGCGGGTGCGGGGCACCGCCGTACGGGACTGGCCGGCCACCCCGCTGCGCGGTGTCATCGAGGGCTTCTACGGAACCCCCTGGTCGCACGAGGCCCGGCTCGACCAGCTCGACTTCTACGGCGAGCACAAGATGAACATCTATGTGTACTCGCCCAAGGACGACCCCTATCTGCGGGGGAAGTGGCGTGACCCGTATCCCGCAGGGCAGCTCGCGCAGCTCAAGGAGCTGGTCGAGCGGGCGCACCGGCGGCATGTGGAGTTCACCTATGCGCTCTCCCCGGGGCTGTCCGTCTGCTACAGCTCCGACGCCGATCTCCGGGCGCTGACCGCCAAGTTCCAGACCCTGTGGGACATCGGCGTACGGACCTTCGCGGTGCCGCTGGACGACATCAGCTACACGGACTGGAACTGCGCCGCGGACAAGGACGCGTTCGGGACCGGTGGCGGGGCGGCGGGGGCGGCGCAGGCCCATCTGCTCAATCGCGTCCAGCGGGAGTTCATCGCCGGGCATCCGGGTGCCGAGCCGCTGCAGATGGTGCCGACCGAGTACTACGACGTGAAGCCGTCGCCGTACAAGAAGGCGCTGGCCGCCCGGCTGGACAAGGACGTGCTGGTCGAGTGGACGGGCGTGGGGGTGATTGCGCCGACGATGACCGTCGGCCAGGCGCGGCAGGCCCGGGAGGTGTTCGGGCACCGGATCCTGACGTGGGACAACTACCCGGTCAATGACTATGTGACCAACCGGCTGCTGCTCGGGCCGTTCAACGGCCGGGAGAAGGGGCTGCCGGAGCAGCTGGCGGGGATCACCGCGAACCCGATGATCCAGCCTGCCGCGTCCAAGCTCGCACTGTACACGGTGGCCGACTACGCGTGGAACGACACGGCGTATGACGCCCGTGCCTCCTGGGGTGCGGCGATCGCGGAGCTGGCCGGCGGCGACGCCCGTACGGCACGGGCGCTGCGCGCCTTCGCCGACGCCCACTACGCCTCGTCGCTCAATCCGCGGCAGGCACCCGAACTGTCCGCCGCCATCGAGAAGTTCGGCAAGGACGGCGATGCGCGACGGCTGGACGGGGTGCTGCGGAACCTGCGGGACGCACCGGGGGTGCTGCGGGACCGGCTCGCCGACCGGGGGTTCGTCAAGGACAGCGGGCCCTGGCTGGATGCCACCCGGGCCTGGGGCGTCGCGGCGCGCAGTGCCCTTCAGCTGATCGAGGCCACCAGGGCGGGGGACGGCGCCAAGGCCTGGCAACTGCGGCAGCGCATCCCGGCGTTGGTGAAGACCGCCACCTCGTTCGTGTATGTGGACATGTCGGGTAAGAGGGTTCCGGTGCTCGTGGCGGACGGGGTGCTGGACACCTTCGTCGAGGAGGCGGTGGCCGCGCACGACGCGGCGCTGGGCACCGTCGGCCGTCCGAAGGGGGCGACGGATCTGGACGTCTACCAGGACCATGCGGTTTCCCGGATGACCGATGGTGATGACGCCACCTATTTCTGGAGCGGCGCGGCGCCCGGGACCGGCTCCTTCGTGGAGCTGGATCTGCATGCGGAGCGTCCGCTGGGCACCGTGCGGCTGGCGATGGGCAAGAGCGGCAGTCCGGACGACTACCTGCGGCACGGCGTCCTGGAGTACTCGTCGGACCACAAGAACTGGCACCCGCTGGCCTCGTTCGACGGGAAGGCCGAGGTCGGCGCCGAACCGCCGGCCGGGACCAAGGCCCGGTACGTCCGCGCACGGGCCACTGCGGCGCAGGACAACTGGCTGGTGGTGCGGGAGTTCGCGGTGGCCGGGGCGGATGCGGCGACGGTGGCCGGTGGCCCGCCCGCGGCGGCGGGCAGCGCGCTGCGGTCGGCGGGGGACGGTGACCCGGCGACCGCCTACCACGCGGCGCGGGCGGCGCGGCGAGGTGAGGCCCTGGAGTTCACCTCCGGCGCACCCCGCACGGCACGGTCCGTCACCGTCCTCCGGCCGCAGGGCGCACCCGCCGGGGCGGCGGAGGTCGAGGTCCGTACGGGCGGTGCCTGGCGCGCACTCGGCACGCTGTCCGGGGCCTACACGCGGCTGCCGGCCGGCGACGGCGCGATCGGCGGCGTCCGCCTGGCCTGGCGGGCCGGGGCGGCGGCGCCCGAGGTCAATGAGGTGATACTGCGCTGAGGGGAACCGAGGGGCTGACGGGAACCACCTTTTCCTGACGGGCCGCGTCATCGGGCCGTCAGTGCGCGCCGTGCGCCCTACTCTGAGGCTCTGGCCGCCGCCCTCGCCCCGGAGGAGACCGACCCATGGCCCGACCCGCGCCCGATGCCCCTCGTCCGACCGCGGCCGCCGTGCTCGATGACGCGGTCCGTTCCCTCGCCCCGGACACCGATGCCAACCGGCTGGTCTCGCGGATCGAGGCGGGGGCGGCGCCACGCTCCGTGTTCGCCACCTTCGCCCTCGAACAGCATCATGTGATCAGCGCCGACCGGCTCAGCTTCCAGCATCTGGCGCGGCGGGCGGACGGCGATCCGCCCGTGGCCGACTTCTTCGACCTGCTCGCCCAGGGCGAGGCGCTGGCCATGAAGCAGCTGGCCGGGCTGGCGGACGCCTGTGAGCTGAGCGAGCGGCAGATCGCGGAGTACCAGCCGCGCCCCGGCTGCCAGGCCTACCCCTCCTATGCGGCGCGGCTCGCCCTCGGCGGTGAGCCGGCCGATGTGGCGATCGCACTGACCGCCAACTTCGCTGCGTGGGGCGGTTATTGCGCGATCGTCGAGGCCGCGATGCGGGACCACTACGCCTTCCCCGAGGAGGCTTGTCAATTCTTCGGCTTCTTCGCCGGGCCGGCACCGGCCGTCGAGGAGAAGGCCCGCGAGGCGGTGCAGCACGGCCTCGACACCGGCCAGGCGCGCCCGGCCACGGCGCACCGCTACGGCCGCCTCCTCCAGGCGTATGAACTCATGTTCTGGAACTGCGTCGCCGAGTGAGCCGAGTGACCTGGTCTGCGGGCCCCGGTATCGGCCGGTGTGCGGGCCCGCCCCGCCCGTCCCTCCCGCGCGGCAGGCGCTGGGCCTCGGCGGCGCTCCTGCGCAGGCAGGGGCCCTGGCGGCCGTGCCGCGGTCAGCCGTTCAGTGCGTCGTGCCGGGCGCCGAGCCGGCGCGCGCCCTCCTCGGTGAGTGAGCCGTGCAGACGCAGCCGGGCGATGCCGCCGTCCGGAAAGACGTCGAGGCGGACATGGGTGGCGGGCGGTGCGCCGGCCGGCAGGAAGTGGTGGACGGTGTCGGGCTGCAGGCGGGTGCGCGGCAGCAGTTCGGTCCAGTCGCCGCGCTCGCCGTTGCGTACGGACAGCGCTGCCCAGCCTGCGGAGTTGCCCTTGAGGCAGCCGGTGTCGATCTCCACCGCGCGGATCACGGACTGTTCGGTGAGGCGGTAGCGGACCCAGTCGTTGCCGGTGCCGCGGCGGCGCCGGGTCTCCCAGCCGTCGTCCATCCTGCGGGGGCGGCCCGGCAGGATGGTGTGGAGGGGCGAGGAGTAGAAGCGGTCCGAGGCGTCCTCGACCCGGCCGCCGTTCTCCAGCGCGACGACGTCGAAGGTGCCCAGCGCGGCCAGCCGGCCGGGCGCGGGGACGACCTCGCCGTGGACGCGGAGGCGGGCGACCCCGCCGTCGGGGTACTGGTTGAGGCGCAGATGGGTGAAGCGGCGGCCGGTGTCGGCGGCGAAGCCGTTGGCGGCGTGGCCGCCGATGACGGTACGCGGGACGAGCGTCGTCCAGGCGGTGTCGGCGGCGAGGAGTTCGGCCGGCGACGGGGAGCCCTCGGCGCGGGTCCCCTCGATGCTGATGGCCGTCGGGGAGTTGCCGCGGAAATGGGCGGTGTCGACGACGATGCCGTGGATCACGCCGGGCGCGCCGAGCCGGATCAGCGCCCAGTCGTGGTCCTCGTCCGCCGGGAACGGGTGCGCGGCGTCGGTGCCGCGGCGCCTGCGGGTCTCCCAGCCGTCCATGATCTTGCCCTTGTGCCCGAAGGCCCCGGGGTCGAAGCGGGCGGGCTCGGGCCGCAGCAGATTCTCCCGTTCGGCGAAGAACTCGTCGTTGGCGGCGAGCACTCCGGCACCCAGCCGCCGGTCGGCGAGGTCGGGGAGGTGGGTGAAGGGGAAGCCGGCGGGGCCGGGGGTGCGGTAGTCGGCATAGGGATCGCCGCCTGCGTACGGGCGTGCGTCGCCGGTGTAGCGGGGCGGGCCGGCGGCGGTCATGTGCGGTGCGGCCGTTCGAGCAGCCGGCCGGTGGGTGCGGCGAGGGTGGCGCCGTCGTGGATCTCTTGGCCGCGCAGCCAGGTGGACCGTACGACACCGTGCAGGGTCTTTCCGGCGTATGCGGTGATCTTGTTGCGGTGCTGGAGGGCCTGCGGGTCGACGGTGAAGGTCTCCTCGGGGGCGAGGACCGCGAAGTCCGCGTCCCGGCCGGGCTCGATGGCGCCCTTGTGGCCGAGGCCGGCCAGCGCCGCGGGAGCGGCGGCCATCCAGCGCACGACGTCATCGAGGGTGTGACCGCGCTCGCGGGCCTCGGTCCAGATGGCGGGCAGGCCGAGCTGGAGGGAGGAGATGCCGCCCCAGGCCGCGCCGAAGTCGGCGGTCTTGAGGTCGGCGGTGGAGGGCGAGTGGTCGGAGACGATGCAGTCGAGGGTGCCGTCGGCCAGCCCCTCCCACAGGGCATCCCGGTTGGCGGCCTCGCGGATCGGCGGGCAGCACTTGAACTCCGTTGCGCCGTCCGGGATCTCCTCGGCGGTCAGGGTGAGGAAGTGCGGGCAGGACTCGACGGTGATCTGGACGCCCTCGCGCTTGGCGGCGGCGATCAGCGGCAGCGCGTCGCTGGAGGACAGGTGCAGGACGTGTACCCGCGCGTCGAGCCGGTGGGCGAGCGCGATCAGTCCGGCGATGGCGTCGTTCTCGCAGGCGCGGGGGCGGGAGGCCAGGAAGTCGGCGTACTTCGGGCCGTGCGGCTGGGGGGCGGCGCCCAGATGGCCGGGGTCCTCGGCGTGCACGATCAGCAGGCCGCCGAATCCCGCGATCTCGCCGAGGGCGGCGGCCAGTTGGCCTTGGTCGAGCTCGGGGAACTCGTCCACGCCGGAGGGGGAGAGAAAGCATTTGAAGCCGAAGACTCCGGCGTCGTGCAGCGGACGCAGATCCTTGACGTTGCCGGGGATGGCACCGCCCCAGAAGCCGACGTCGACATGGGCCTTGCTGCGGGCGACCGCGCGCTTGGTGTCGAGGTGAGCGGCGGTGGTGGTGGGCGGGAGGCTGTTGAGCGGCATGTCCAGGAGGGTGGTGATACCGCCGGCCGCGGCCGCGCGGGTGGCGGTCCAAAAGCCCTCCCATTCGGTGCGGCCGGGGTCGTTGACGTGGACGTGGGTGTCGACGAGGCCGGGCAGCAGGACGTCGTCACCGAAGTCCCGGACCCGCGCCCCGGCCGGAGCCTCGGCGTCGCGCGGCAGCACCGCGGTGATCGTGCCGCCCGCGACGGTGACGGACGCGGCGCGCGTCCCCTGCGGGGTGACGACGCGTGCGGAGCGCAGCACCAGCTCTGTTTCGGACACCCGGTCCCCTCCTCGTTTCTGACTTCATCGTTGCGTGCGGGCGTGCGGGGCGCACGGCCGCCGCGAAGGGGCCGTGGCGTCCGGGGCACGCGGCCACGCAGGAACGACATGCGGGAAGACAACAAATTCAACAATCTGTTGAATGAGTCTTCACTCCGGACCGCGGCCCGTCAAGACCCCTTGACCGGCACCGGCGGAGCGAGCGGCCCGGCCCCCTCCGGTGCCGCGGGTTCGTCCGTCGCAACCGCCCCGACCTGCGACGGGACGATCTCCTCCGGGACCGGGCCCGCGCCGGCCGCGGCGCGCTCACGGCGGGAGAGCAGGGCGTAGCACGCCCCGGCGAGCCCCATCCCGAAGATCCAGGAGAACGGCGCGACCACGGCGAAGGCCGGGACCAGGGCGAGCGCGGCACAGACCGCGGCGGCCGGCAGAAAGGCGGCCACCGCCTTCGGGTTGTAGCCCCTGCGGTAGAAGTACGCGCCCCGGGCGTCGGCCGAGAACAGCGCATCGACGTCGATCCGGCCGCGGCGCACCAGGTGGTAGTCGACGAGCAGGATCGCCACCAGGGGGCCGAGGAAGGCGCCGAGCGCCCCCAGGAAGTACTGGATCACCAGCGCGGACGAGTACAGCTTCCAGGGCATGACGACGATCGCCAGCACCGCGGTGATCATGCCGCCGCGCTTGAAGTTCAGGTACTTCGGCGCGAGGTTGGCGAAGTCGTAGGCGGGCGAGACGAAATTGGCGACGACATTGATGCCGATGGTGGCGACGATGAAGGCCAGCGCGCCGATGACCGTGACCACCGGATTGTCGATCTTCTGGATCACCTTGACCGGGTCGTAGACCGCCTCGCCGAAGACCGAGATCGTGCCCGCGGTGACGAGGACGGCGACCACGGCGAAGGCGGTGAAGTTCACCGGCAGCCCGATCAGATTGCCGCGCCGGTAGGAGCGGTGGTCGGGGGTGAAGCGGGCGAAGTCGGCGTAGTTGAGGACCAGCGTCAGGAAGGTGGCGACGGTCAGGCTGACCGCGATCAGGCTCTGCTCGGCCTGGGCGGAGCCGCTGAGGCCGGTGAGGCTGCGGGTCAGCGAGATGTCACCGCCGGCCTTGACGACCAGATACACCGCGAGCGCGAGAACGACCAGCCAGACCACCGGCCCGGTCGCGAAGTCCTGGACCTTGCGGATGAACTCCATCCCCCGGGTCAGCAGGACGGCCTGCAGTCCCCACATCACCAGGAACGCGATCCAGCCCAGCGTGGACAGCCCCAGCACCGAGTTGTGGTGGTAGGCCTCCAGGCCCGGTGCGAGCTGCAGCGTCAGCAGGACCACGGCGGTGGACGCCAGCCAGGTCTGGATGCCGTACCAGGCCACGGCCATGACCGCACGCAGCAGGGCGGGGATGTTGGCGCCGTAGACCCCCCAGCTGGCGCGGGCGAGCACCGGGTAGGGGACGCCGGTCCGGTGCCCGGCGTGCCCCATCCGGTTCATCAGCCAGTAGACGATCGTGATGCCGGCCAGCAGCGCCACGAATACCTCCCACGCGGGCAGGCCCAGCACGAACAGGCTGGAGGCGAAGGCGTAGTTGCTGATCGCGTGGGTGTCGGACATCCACAGCGCGAAGATGCTGTACGTGCCCCAGGTGCGCTCGGGGGCCGGCGCGAGGTCCCCGTTGTAGAGGCGTGGATCCGGCTGCGGGGGCTTCGGGGGTGTGGTCACGTGTCCTCCCGGGCGGGTGGGATGGAGCTTAGGGGGTTGGTGGGCAGTTGTCAGTTGTCAGTTGTCAGTTGTCAGATGCCTGATGTCTGTACCGAATATGCGGTGTGCCGTGGTGAGTCCTGGACGCACCCCGGGGACGGGCGCAGATGTGCGCTCAGCGGCCAGGAGCCGATGGCCTTGGGGCGGGGCGGCGCGAAGCTGCGTCCCGCACTGGTGGTCAGCCCGAGACCGACGACAGCCTCCGCGAACTTCACCGCGGCGGCAACCCCGTCGACCACGGGAATGCCGAGCGCCGCCGCGACCCTCTCCTGGAGCCCGGCCATTCCCCCGCAGCCCAGGCAGATCACCTCGGCGCCGGCCCGTACCACCTCGCGGGCGGTCTCGATGATCACTTCGACGGTCCGCTCCGGATCCTCCTCCAGCTCCAGGACGCCGAGTCCGGTGCCGCGCACCGCGGCGCAGCGCTGCAGCAGCCCGGCGGTCAGCAGCCGGTCCCGGATCTGCGGTACGGCACGGTCGAGGGTGGTGACGATGCCGTAGGCGTGGCCGAGCATCATCGCCAGCTGGGCGGCGCTCTCGGTGATGTCCAGGACGGGGACGTCCAGCAGCTCCTGGGCACCCTCCCGGCCCGGCTCGCCGAATCCGGCCATGACCAGCGCGTCGAAGGGCGTATCGAAGGTGGCGAGCCGGTCCAGTACGGCCGCGGCGCTCAGATATCCCTCGAAGTGACCCTCGATCGACTCCGGTCCCCACAGGGGCTGGGTCGCGATGATCTCGGTGCCCGGGGCGGCGGCAGCGGTGGCGGTGACGCGGATGGCGGCGGTCATGGAAGCCGTGGTGTTCGGGTTCATGACGAGAAGGCGCATAACTCTCCAACGATTTGGAGGATTCCACAGAATGGACAGTAGATTTCGCGCAGCAGAACGTAGCTACGGCCTCTGGCACCGTCAAGGGTTCGCGGCCAGGAGCTTGCCGGTCGGCTCGCACCGTGAGACAAAGAGGGCCTGACCGGCGGGAACGAGTGTGCGAGAGACCGTGTGCGCGCGTAACGGGACCGGTAGGCTTCTCCGGTCGGGCCCGGCGCCCGCCGGCACCGGCCGAGACCGATCCGACCCGCCCCGAAAGGAACGCGACGTGCCGTCGTCCAGCGCCAGCACCTCCGCCGCCGAAGCCAAGCCCGCAGGCGCCAGCGGCGGCGTCCAGTCCCTTGAGCGCGCCTTCGACCTGCTGGAGCGGATGGCCGACGCCGGCGGCGAGGTGGGCCTGAGCGAACTCTCCAGCAGCAGCGGGCTGCCGCTGCCCACCATCCACCGCCTGATGCGCACGCTCGTCTCCTGCGGCTACGTCCGGCAGCAGCCCAACCGCCGCTACGCACTCGGCCCGCGCCTGATCCGGCTCGGCGAGAGCTCCTCGCGGCTGCTGGGCACCTGGGCCCGCCCGTTCCTGGCCCGCCTGGTCGAGGAGACCGGCGAGACCGCCAACATGGCACTGCTCGACGGTGACGAGATCGTCTATGTCGCCCAGGTGCCCTCGCGGCACGCGGTACGGATGTTCACCGAGGTCGGCCGGCGGGTGCTGCCGCACTCCACCGGCGTCGGCAAGGCCCTGCTGGCCCATCACTCCCCGGAGGAGGTCCGCGCCCTGCTCGGCCGTACGGGCATGCCCGCCGCGACCGAGAAGACCATCACCGACCCGGACCGCTTCCTGGAAGCACTCGCCGATGTCCGCCGCCTGGGCTATGCGGTCGACGACAACGAGCAGGAGATCGGCGTCCGCTGCCTCGCGGTACCGGTACCCGACTCCCCCACCTCGGCGGCGATCTCCATCTCCGGCCCGACCGGACGGGTGACCGAGGCCTCGACCGACAAGATCGTCCCGGTGCTGCAGGAGGTCGCGGCGCAACTGTCGGTGGCGCTGGCGAATCAGACGCCGGCGTAGACGCGGCGGAACCACGCAGGGCGGAACCTCGCAGGGCGAACTCTCACAGGGCGCCCCTCACGGGCCAGGCGACGATGTACGGCGTACGGCGCCCCGTTCCGGGCGCGGCGCCGGCGCACCGTGGCCCGTCCCCGGCTCCGCGCTCGCGGTCACGGGGTACACGGGTCCCCGGGTGCCCGGCAGTTCGCCGAAGAGGTCGCGCGCGGTCACCGGGCGCGCGGCAGCTCGCCGAAGCGGTCGATGCCCGCACGCACCTCGGTGAGCGCGGGCGACAGCGCACTCACCGAGCCGACCGCCCCGGCGATCAGCAGGAGCGAACGACGCAGCCGGGGCACCTCCGGCAGCCCGTGGCTCACCATTGCGTCCAGCGCGGCCAGCTCGTCATCGGCTGCCACCCGATCCGGCAACTCGCCCGGAAGTACTGCCAGTTGCCGACGCAGCCGGGCCACCGCCCCGCGTAGTTCCAAGATCCGCGGGTCGCCCTCGACCCCGGCCATCCGTCCGTCCCTCTGCAGCTGCTCCACAACGACGGCGCCCTCCAAGGCCGTTGCCCGTTCCGCCATGCCGGACAGTTAACGCCACTCTGCGCTGATCGCGCCACACGGAGAGCGAAAAACCCGGATCACCGGGCGGCGGCGGCCAGGAACGGCCGGGAAGCGCCCGGTACGACCGGAGATGGTCCGGCACGGCCGCGCCATGCCCTACCCCGGACCGACCTGATGATGCGTCAGCATATTTGTTCACCTTGCCACCCTTTGGTGTGGGTGCGCACGGTCCGAAGCGTATGCCGCAGCGAGATGGAGCATTCTCCCTTTCAAGGAAATATCCGGCATATCACTGGATCGGAGAACGCCATGGAGTCCAACTCCGGCCCCGACACCGGCTCGAACCACCACCGCGACGTCAGCGTCGTGCAACTCATCTGCCGTGCGTACGGTCTCTCCGATGCATCGGAGATCACGCTGGAGCACATACACCGTTATGTCGCCGAGCGCCGGCGCGCGGAGGAACGCATGCCCCACCTGCGCGACCGGTTGCATCCTGGCATCCCCCGTCCGCGAGCCTCCGGCGACGCGGCCTGATCCGCCGGACCGCCCCACCGGGCCGGGAGAGCGGACGCCATGAGGTAAGCAGTCCCCATGACGCCGAGGACGCCCGGACAGCCGGGAGAACCGCAAGGACAGTCGCCGCACGCCCGGCCCGGCACCGAGGAACGGCCGCGGAACGCCGGGCGGCCCGAGGGAAGGGTGGCCGGCCTGCTGCTCGCCGCGGGTGGCGGGCGACGCCTGGGGGGACGGCCCAAGGCACTGCTCGACCACCGGGGACGGCCACTGGTCGAGCACGCCGCACGGGCACTGCGGAACGGCGGCTGCGACCCCGTGCACATCGTGCTGGGGGCGGCCGCCGGTTCCGTGCGCGAACGGGCCGATCTCTCGGCGTACGGCATCTCGGAGAACCCGGACTGGGCCCAGGGTATGGGCTCCTCGCTCCGGGTGGGCCTCGCCGCGCTGACCGGTTCGGGGGCGGATGCGGTGGTGGTGTCGCTGGTGGACCAGCCGGGCATCGGCGCCGCCGCGGTGGCGCGGGTGGTGGCGGCGTACGACGGAGGCACCTCGCTCGCCTCCGCGGCGTACGACGGCCGCCGGGGCCATCCGGTCCTCTTCGGCGCCGACCGCTGGCCGGACATCGCCGCCACCGCGACGGGCGACCGCGGTGCGCGCGCCTACCTCCAGGAGCATGCGGACGCGCTCACCCTCGTCGAGTGCTCCGACATCGCCGAGCCGTACGACATCGACACGCCGGAGGACCTCCACCGCCTGCGGTGACCGGCCCGCGGCGGACGCGCACGCTCCTCGGCAACTCCCGTGCGGCGCAAGGGAGCAGGCGCAAGGGCGGCAGTAATGGAGAGTGACCGACGTGGCACCGGGAGCCATTCGATCGCCGGTTGTGTCGACTCGGAGAATCTCGACATCAACAAACCATTGAAGTTCCGCGATAAGGAAACTAGTCTCCACTGGTCAGAAGCGCCCTGAACCCTGACGGCGCCCGCGACCGTATCCCGGAGCCCGCGGCACCCCGTGCCGCCCGGTGTTCGGGGAGGCCGCCAGGCACCGCCGCTGAATGGAGTGACACTCATGTCCGCACCAGCGCCGTCCCCGCTGGCCATCGTCGACGTCGACCCCGCCCACGCCCCCGAACGGCAGGGCGAGGTCCTTACCGACGCCGCGCTCACCTTCGTCGCCGAGCTGCACCGGCGGTTCACCCCGCGCCGCGACGAACTGCTCGCCCGCCGCGCCGAGCGCCGTGCGGAGATCGCCCGGACCAGCACGCTGGACTTCCTCCCCCAGACCGCGGAGATCCGCGCGGACAACAGCTGGAAGGTGGCCGAGGCGCCCGCCGCGCTCAATGACCGCCGGGTGGAGATCACCGGCCCCACCGACCGCAAGATGACGATCAACGCGCTCAACTCGGGTGCCAGGGTCTGGCTCGCCGACTTCGAGGACGCCTCCGCGCCGACCTGGGAGAACGTCGTCTCCGGACAGCTCAACCTGATCGACGCCTACGAGCGCCGGATCGACTTCACCGACGCCGCCTCCGGCAAGTCGTACGCCCTGGGGCCCGCCGAGGAGCTGGCCACCGTCGTGATGCGCCCGCGCGGCTGGCACCTGGACGAGCGCCACCTGCAGTTCGAGGGCCGGCCGGTCCCCGGTGCACTGGTCGACTTCGGCCTCTACTTCTTCCACAACGCCCAGCGCCTGCTGGACCTGGGCAAGGGCCCGTACTTCTACCTGCCGAAGACCGAGTCGCACCTGGAGGCCCGCCTCTGGAACGAGATCTTCGTCTTCGCGCAGGACTATGCCGGCATCCCCCAGGGCACCGTGCGCGCCACCGTCCTGATCGAGACCATCACGGCCGCGTACGAGATGGAGGAGATCCTCTACGAGCTGCGCGACCACGCCTCGGGGCTGAACGCCGGCCGCTGGGACTACCTCTTCTCCATCGTCAAGAACTTCCGTGACGGCGGTGCCAAGTTCGTCCTCCCGGACCGCAACGCGGTCACGATGACGGCCCCCTTCATGCGGGCCTACACCGAACTCCTCGTCCGCACCTGCCACAAGCGCGGGGCACACGCGATCGGCGGTATGGCGGCCTTCATCCCCAACCGCCGCGACCCCGAGGCCAACGAGAAGGCCCTCGCCAAGGTCAAGAGTGACAAGGACCGGGAGGCCGGCGACGGCTTCGACGGCTCCTGGGTCGCCCACCCCGACCTGGTCCCGGTCGCCCGCGCCTCCTTCGACGCGGTCCTCGGCGACAAGCCGCACCAGAAGGACCGCCTGCGCGAGGACGTCGACGTCAAGGCCGCGGATCTGATCGCGATCGACTCCCTGGAAGCCAAGCCCACCTACCAGGGCCTGATCGACGCGGTCCAGGTCGGCACCCGCTACATCGAGGCCTGGCTGCGCGGTCTGGGCGCCGTCGCCATCTTCGGCCTCATGGAGGACGCCGCGACCGCCGAGATCTCCCGCTCCCAGATCTGGCAGTGGGTCGACGCGGGGGTCGTCTTCGAGAACGGCGAGAAGGCCACCGCGGAGCTGGTGCGCACGGTCGCCGCGGAGCAACTGGCCGCCATCCGCGCCGAGGTCGGTGAGGACGCCTTCACCTCCGGCAGGTGGCAGCAGGCCCACGACCTCCTGCTCCGGGTCGCCCTGGACGAGAACTACACGGAGTTCCTGACGCTGCCCGCGTACGAGCTGCTGGGCTGAGGCCTTCGCCGCAGGGGGTTCCCCGGCCCCGCGCCGTCACGGGGCACTCCCGGCCCGGCAGGTCGCCGCGTACTCGGCCAGGAAGGCCGCCTCGGCGATCAGCGCGCCGCGGAGTTCGGACAGTGCACGGGATCGGTCCCCCAGGCACGGCGCAGTGCGGTACGGGCGGCACGGTAGGCGGGTCCGTCGGTGGCGGCGCGGTCGACGGGCGGTGCGTCCAGGCCGACGACGGTGACCGCGGGGCCGCTCCACAGTCGTTCGCCGAGGCCGCCGGAGCCGATCAGCGGGGTGCCCTGGGGGACGCCGGCCAGCTCGCGGAACTCGTCGTCGGTGAGGGCGGTGCCGTGCCAGGGTTCGCGGCGCAGGCCCTCCACGGCGACATCACCGTGCAGGTCGTGCAGGGTCGCCAGGGCCTTGACGAGGACGAGCAGTGCGTCCGGGGCGGCGCCGCCGTACTCCCCGCTGTGCACGGCGGTACGGAGGGTGCGCACCTCGACGAAGACCTCGGCGGCGCCGCGCAGGGCGGTGGTGAGGGTGGGAGTGCCGGGGCGGATGTTTCCGGTGTCGGCGATGATCATCGCGTCGCAGGCGAACAGGTCGGGGTCGGTGGGCGGGTAGTCGTCGAAAGCGCTGCCGTACTCCTCCTGGCCCTCGAAAACGATCTTGATGCCGACCGGCGGGCGGCCTCCGTAGGCCCGCAGTGCGCCGATGTGGACCATGAGGTTGGCCTTGTCGTCGGCGATGCCGCGGGCGCGGATTCCGCCCTCGATGCCGGTGGGCTCGAAGGGCGGGGAGTCCCAGAGCCGTTCGTCGCCGGGCGGCTGGACGTCGTAGTGGCCGTAGAGGAGGACGGTGGGGGCCTCGGGGGTGGGCGGCGGGAGGCTGCCGGTGATGACGGGGGCGGTGCCGGGGAGGTTGAGCTCGCCGATATCGGCGACACCGGCGTCCCTGAGCAGGGCGACGAGCAGATCGCGGGCCTGGAGGACCGGTTCGGGCGAGAAGCCGGGGAAAGCGATCGAGGGGATGGCCGCGAGCCGCTTGAGGTCGGCGCACACACCGTCCATCAACGCGTTGACGGTGGCCTCCAGGGCATCCGGAGCCGTGCCGGTGCGGTGGACGTGCGGGCCGTTGGCTTCCTGATTCACCGCGGAACCCCTCTCGGTGGCGCCGTCGGTGGCGCGCACAGCGACTCACTCGGCTGACTTACCTTCAGGACCAATGCGGCAGATAGGTCATAACCGTACGAAGAGGGGCACGGCGGGTGCGCCAGGGCCGATGCGGCTCCGCTTATAGTGGATCGGCACTACAAACGTAGTAGGAAGCAATCCGGCACGAAGGGCGCTCAGGTGACACGACGGCGGGATCAGGTGCTGGACGCGGGTATCCAGGTCCTGGGCAGCGCGGGAGCGCGGGGGCTGACCTACCAGGCCGTGGATGCCGCGGCAGGGGTCCCGTCGGGCACCACCTCCAACTGCTTCCGCAACCGGACGGCCCTGATCGACGGCATCGTCGACCACGTCCAGGCCCTGGAGCACCGCGACTGGGAGGCCTTCGCCACCGCGGCCGACCCGGCCGACGCCGGTGAACTCGCCGATGCCGTCACCCGGTTCCTGCGGTACGCGACCGGCCCCGAGCGGGCCAGGACCGCCGCCCGCTTCGCGCTCTACCTGGAATCCTGGGCCCGCCCCGAGATCCGCCCGGCGCTCACCCGCAGCCGCGAGACCGTCGTCGGCTGGGGAGCGGAGTGGCTGCGGCGCATCGGCTCGCCGGCGCCACGGCGGCACTGCGCGATCCTCTGCGACTACATGGACGGCGTCGCCTTCCGCCAACTCTCCTTCCCCGAGCAGGACTTCGACCCGGGGCCGGGCGTCCGCGAGCTGCTGGGCGGACTGCTGGACTGAGGAGCCAGAGGAGTCTGAGGAGCCAGAGGAGTCTGAGGAGCCAGAGGGAGCAGGGACCCGGGCCCCTGCCCCCGGGGTCAGGGGCCCGGGGGCAGGGCAGGGGCCGGCCGTCCGTGTCACCCCGCGGTGCTGCGCCCCGCTCGCCGCTGGGACGGCCACCGCGGTCGCCGGTCCGGCCGCCGCCCCCCGGAACGCCCAGCGGCCCCCAGGAGAGCCGGCGTTACCGCTCCCTGCGGGCCGTTGCGCCGCCCCGGCGTCAGTGGGCGGTCGCCGCCGCGGGCTCTCCGGTGTCATCCGCCGCGGCGGGGGCGGGCCGCTGCGCGATCCCCGGACCGGCCGGGCCGGCGGCCACCGCAGCCGCCTCGGTGTCCCCCGGAGCCTCCCCCTCGGCGTCCCCGTCGGCCGTCTTCCTGCCGAAGTGGTTGAAGGCGAGGTTGAGGACGATGGCGACCAGACAGCCGGTGCTGATGCCGGAGTCCAGGATGACCAGCAGGTCCTTGGGGAGGCTGTGGTAGAAGTCCGGCGCGGCGATCGGGATCAGGCCGATGCCGACGGCGGCCGCGACGATCAGGGCGTTGTCCCCCTTCTCCATCGCGGCCGACGCCAGCGTCTGGATACCGCTGGCGGCCACCGAGCCGAAGAGCACGATGCCGGCGCCGCCGAGGACCGGCAGCGGGACCAGCGAGATGACCGAGGCGGCCACCGGGCACAGGCCCAGCACGAGCAGGATCAGCCCGCTGGTGGCCACGACGAAGCGGCTGCGCACCCTGGTCATCGCGACCAGGCCGATGTTCTGGGCGAAGGCGCTGTTGGCGAAGCCGTTGAACAGCGGGCTGAGGGCCGTGCCGAGGGTGTCGGCGCGCAGTCCGCCCTCGATGGTGCGCTCGTCCGCCGGGCGGCCGACGATCCTGCCGAGGGCGAGCATGTCGGCCGTCGACTCGGTCATACAGACCAGCATCACGATGCACATGGAGACGATCGCGGCGAGGTCGAACTGCGGGGCGCCGAAGTGGAACGGCGTCGGGAAGCCGATCAGGGATGCCTGGGAGAGCGCGGAGAAGTGGGTGATGCCGACGGGTATCGCGATCAGGGTGCCGGCGATCAGGCCGAGCAGGATCGCGATCTGCTGGAGGAAGCCGCGCAGCACCCGGCGCAGCACCAGCACGATCAGGAAGGTCAGCGCGGCCATACCGATGTTCGTCAGCGAACCGTAGTCCGGGGCCCGGTCGTTGCCGCCCTGGGACCAGTTGAAGGCCACCGGCAGCAGCGAGACGCCGATCAGGGTGATGACGGTGCCGGTGACCACCGGCGGGAAGAACCGTACGAGCTTGGAGAAGTAGGGGGCGAGGAGGAATCCCAGCACACCGGCGACGATCACCGCGCCGAAGATGACCGGCAGTGCGTCGGCGGGGCTGTGCGCCTTGCCGGTGGCGACCATCGGTGTGACGCCGGCGAACGAGACGCCGTTGACGAAGGGCAGCTTGGCGCCGACCTTCCAGAAGCCCAGCGTCTGCAGCAGCGTCGCGATGCCCGCGGTGAAGAGGCTGGCGCCCATCAGGAACGCGGTCTCGGTGGCGCTCAGCCCGCAGGCCGGGCCCACGATCATCGGTGGGGCCACCACTCCCGCGTACATCGCGGCCACGTGCTGGAGACCGCTGGTGAACATCTTGAAGGGCGGGAGGGTCCGGTCGACCGGATGCTTCCGGTCCCCCTCCGACTGCTGCCCGGTCATTGCGGCCACTGCGGGCCTCCTTCGATTTCTGCGTCGCCGGGACCCGGCGAGGCGAGGCTGTCACGGAGGGCTTGCCATGTGGTGCGTGATGCAAGAAGTCGCCTGGTGAGCGATGCTGCGCGACTCCGCGCTCGTGGCGCGCACGGACGGCGGTGGGGCCGGCCGGCCCGGGGGTGGGAGCCGACCGGCCCAGGGGTACGAGAAGTTCCCGCACCCCCGGGTCCGGCGCTCGTGGACCCCGCTCGGATCCACAAGCCCGGCCGGGAGCCGTCCCTCCCGGCCGAGTTGAGGGGGCGTCGGCCGCGGCCGCGCCGAGGGGTCAGCCCTCGGCGGCGATCCGGGCCAGACGCTGCGCCTCGGCCCGCGCGGTGCGGGCGACGGCGTCCTCGTCGACGTTGCTGAGGTGGTTGTCCTCGACGACCGGCCGGCCGCCCACGAGGGAGAGGGTGACCGGGGCGGCCGGACCGAAGACCAGGGCGGTGACCGGGTCGGCGATGGAGGAGTGGCCGAGGCCGTCCAGCTTCCACAGCACCAGGTCGGCGAGCTTTCCGGCCTCCAGCGAACCGATCTCGGCGCCCCGGCCGAGGACCTGCGCGCCGCCGTAGGTGCCCAGCCGCAGCGCCTTGCGGGCGTTCAGTGCGGCCTCCCGGTGGGCGCCGAGGCGGTTGATCAGCAGGGCGTTGCGCAGCTCGGTGTGGAGTTCGCCGGACTCGTTGGAGGCGGTGCCGTCGACGCCGAGACCGACCGGGACGCCGGCCGCGAGCATGTCGGGGACGCGGGCGATCCCGGCCGCGAGACGGGCGTTGGAGGAGGGGCAGTGCGCGACGCCGGTGCCGGTGCGGGCGAAGGCGGCGATGTCGGAGTCGTTCATGTGGACGCAGTGCGCCATCCACACGTCGTCGCCGAGCCAGCCGGTGGACTCGAAGTAGTCGGTCGGGCCCATGCCGAACAGCTCGTGGCAGAACTTCTCCTCCTCCACGGTCTCCGAGCCGTGGGTGTGCATCCTCACGCCCTTGCGGCGGGCCAACTCGGCGCCCTGCCGCATGAGTTCGGTGGAGACGGAGAACGGCGAGCAGGGCGCGGCGGCGATCTGCACCATCGAGCCGAAGGAGGAGTCGTGGTGGGTGTCGATGGCCTCCTCGGTCGCCAGCAGGGCGCCCTCGGTGGTCTCGACGGCGAAGTCCGGGGGCAGCCCGCCGTCCTTCTCGCTGCGGTCCATGGAGCCGCGGGCCAGGGTGATGCGGGCACCGATCTCGGCGGCGGCGGCCAGCTCGGCGCCGACCAGGTCGCCGGCGCCCCGCGGGAAGACGTAGTGGTGGTCGGCGGCGGTGGTGACGCCGCCCTTGACCATCATGCCCAGCGAGCCCTGGGTGGCCGCGGCGAGCATGGGGGCGTCGATCCGGGCCCAGGTCGGGTAGAGCGCGACCAGCCAGTTGAACAGGTTGTGGTCGGTGGCCAGGCCCCGGGTGAGCCACTGGTAGAAGTGGTGGTGGGTGTTGATCAGGCCGGGGGTGACCAGGTGCCCGGTGCCGTCGATCCGGCGGACGACGTGCGCCAGGTCCTCGGGGGCGTTGCCCGCGCCGACCGACTCGATGGTGCTCCCGGCGACGACGACATGGCCGGTGGCGTACTCGGTGTCGTGGGCGTCGACCGTCGCGATGGCGCAGTTCTCGATGACGAGGCGCTCGATCGCGCCGTCCGGGGATGCCGAGGCAGCCATGGTGCTCCTACTTTCGATTCCGGCGGTGGGCACGGCATGGCCCTACGGGATTTGAGTGCCGGAGCCGGGCGAGGCGGCTGACAGCGCCGCTGCCCGTGGGGTGCTCCGGGTGCCGAGGTGATGGAAGAACAGGTTGAGCAGCGCGGCGACCAGGGCCCCGGCGCTGATCCCCGAGCCGAGCACGGTCTGCGCCCAGGCGGGAAGTCGTCGTAGAAAGCCGGTGCGGCGAGCGGGACGAGGCCGGCGCCGAGCGAGACGGCCACCAGGACGATGTGCGAGCTCTCGTCGGGACCGGCCTCGGCGAGCGTACGGATGCCGCTGACCGCGATCGATCCGAACAGCACGATCCCCGCGCCGCCGAGACCGGCATCGGCACCGGGGAGACCACCGCGCCGAGGACGGGGAAGGCGCCGAGGACCAGCAGGGTGGCGCCGGCCAGCGCGACGACGTACCGGCTGCGCACCCGGGTCAGCGAGACCGCGCCGACGTTCTGGGCGAAGGCGCTTGTCGGGAAGCCGCCGAACGTGTTTCTGTGCCATGGGTCGTTCCCCTCGGGTTCCGCGGGCCCCTCCCCGCTGCGGGGTGGGGAGAGGCACGCGCGGGCACGGCGTTGCGTCAAGGCCGCTCAGAGGTTCGTCAGATCCACCGGGATCTCGGGCTCGACACCGTCGCGCAGAACAGTGGCTTCGATCAGGCCGTACGGGCGGTCGGCCGCGTAGTAGACCTCATTGTCGTTCTTGAGCCCGAACGGCTCGAGATCCACCAGGAAGTGGTGCTTGTTCGGGAGCGAGAAGCGGATCTCGTCGACCTCCGAGCGGTTGTTGATCACGCGCGCGCCCATTTGGTACAGGGTCTGCTGGAGCGAGAGGCTGTAGGTCTCCGCGAACGCCTGCAGCATGTGCTTCTTGACCTGCTCGTACGAACGCTCCCAGTTCGGCATCCGCTGCTCGTCGTCGGTCCAGTTGAACCGCCAGCGGCCGGACACCTCGGTGGCCAGGATGCGGTCGTAGGCCTCCTTCAGGGTCGTGTACTTGTCCTTGATGTAGCCCCAGAACTCCGAGTTGGTGGAGTTCATCACGACCAGGTCCTTGAGACCGGAGATGACCTGCCACCGCTCACCGTCGTAGGTGATCTCGGTCAGGCGGGTCTCCTGGCCCTTGCGGACGAAGGAGTGCTGGACCTCGTCGGCGCCGATGAAGCGGGAGTTGGCGTCGGAGGGGGCGATCCGCTCCCAGGCGTACTCCTCGATCCGGATGCGGGCCCGGTGGATCGGCTCCTGGCTGGTGACGAAGTGCCGGGCCAGGTGGATGCCGAACTGCTCGGCCGACTCGATCCCGTGCTCCTTGGCGAAGGCGTACACGGTGTTCTTGGTCGTGTCGGTGGGCAGGCAGTGGGCGTTGGAGCCGGAGAGGTGGACCTCTTCCAGATCGCCGGAGAGCGAGACCGAGACGTTCAGGTCCTTGATGTGGTGCGTGTCGCCGTCGCGGGTGATCTTGACGACGCGGTTCTCCGCTTTGCCGTACTGGTTCTGGCCGAGAATCACCGGGCGGGCCGGGCGGGATTGGGCAGTCATGTCGGTGCTAGCTCCCTCGGTATACGGAGTAGCCGAACGGGTTGAGCAGCAGCGGTACGTGATAGTGCTCGCCCGGCGTGACGGCAAAGGTGATCGCCACCTCCGGGAAGAAAGCTCCGCTGTCCCTTACGCGGGGGGCGTCCTGCTGTTCCTCGGCTTGCTGGGTTGCCTTGTCGTGTGCGCGGTGCTGGGGAGAAACGAAGTACTCCTCGACGGCGAAGTCGAGGCGCACATGGGTGGTGCCTTCCGGCAGGGCCGGCAGGTCCTTGCAGCGTCCGTCCGCATCGGTCGTGGACGCGCCGTGGGCGGTCCAGGCGCCGTCGCGGCCGGAGCGCACCGCGAGCGTGAGGGCGACGCCCTCCGCGGGGCGGCCCACGCTGGTGTCCAGGATGTGCGTGGACACCGACGTGCGGGCAGCCGTCTCGCTGCTCATGCTGCGTCTCCTTCTGCGTGCTCGGCCATTCGGGTCAGGCGGATGCGGTTGATCTTGCGGAGTTCCGCACGAACGATCTCGCGTTCCTGTTCCGGCGTGTTGTCGATCCGGTGACGAACGGCGTCCCGCATCTGCTCCCCGGTCCGTCCGGAGGCGCAGATCAAGAAGACGTGCCCGAACTTCTCCTGGTAGGCCAGGTTGAGTTCGAGCAGGTCGGCCTTGAGCGCGTCGGAGGCGCCGGCCATCCCGCTCTGCTCGCGGCGCGAGGTGGGGTCACCCGGCTTCGGCCGGCCGATCGGCGGGTGCCCGGCCATCGCCTCGGCCAGGTCCTGTGCGCTCAGCTCGGCCATGGCGGCGTCGCTCGCGGCGAACAGGGCACCGGCGGTGGCGTACGGACGCTGCGCAAGGACCTTGCTCCCCCATGCCCGGCTGGCACACACCTCGTGCAGTGCGGCCAGGGCCGTACCGTCGTCGGCGGTGTTGAACCGGGTGAGCCCCGGCGTGGGCTCGGGGGTGTCCCCCGTCGAGCGTGGTGAACTCGAAGACACGGGAAGCCTCCGTGGCCTGGTGCTGGACAGCTCTGCTTGGCTGGAAACAGCTAAGACCCCCGGCAACAACACGTCAACACTTTGTTGAAAACTCGGTGGCGCAAATGCCGCTGTCCGGCAATTCCGGACGACGGCTCCGGCGGCCGGGGCAGACCCTGGGCCACTTCGCCCTCAGTCGGCACCCTTCGTGGCATTGTCCCTGTTCAGATAGTTGTAGACGGTGAAGCGGCTGACGCCGAGGGCACTGGCGACGGTCTCCACCCCGTGCCGGACCGAGAAGGCCCCGCGGGACTCGAGTATCCGCACCACCGACTGCTTGGTCTTACGATCCAGCTCCGCGAGCGGCATGCCGTGCCGGCGCTGG
Source organism: Streptomyces sp. NPDC048516 (assembly GCF_043199875.1). Classification (NCBI taxonomy): domain Bacteria; kingdom Bacillati; phylum Actinomycetota; class Actinomycetes; order Kitasatosporales; family Streptomycetaceae; genus Streptomyces; species Streptomyces sp. NPDC048516. The sequence continues at coordinate 73,355 of NZ_JBICWS010000012.1, forward strand.
AGCTCGGCGAGGATGTGGTCGAGCGAGTCCGACAGATGCGGGAGCCGTACGGCCACCCGGTCCTGCCCCGCCCAGGTCAGCACGACATCGTCGCCCTGCGCCTGGTCCGGCGCGATCATCTGTCCGCCCATCGCGTCGACCAGCGGCTTGACCGCCTGGACGAACGGGTGGTCGGCGGGCTCCATCACGTCGCCTCCCCTTCGCCCTGCCCGGCATCCCGGATCACGTTGACCTGCAGGGAGACCCGGGTGGCGCCCGCCTGCAGCGATTCCCGCAGCAGGGCGGCCACGGCGCCGAGCACCTGCTCGGCGTCGCCCTCCGCCGTATTGCCGAAGGGGCCGACGTCGACGGCGTCCAGCTCGGCACCCGTGACGACGTCCCGCGCCACCACCGCATGCGCCGGCGCCTCGTCCAGGTCGAACGGTTCCGTCGTGAACTCCACTCTCAATCGCACGCCGCTCAACCTACGCGCGGGAGGGCCCGGCCACCAGAAATTGCCCCGGAGCCCCCTTGACAGCCTTCGAGCCCGCCAGGCAGTCTTCCAATAAGCAGAAAAATAGTTCCACTATCCGGAAGGGAGTGCCGGGCCTGATGGGTTTCACGGACACGCGCTTCAACGTCAATCTGTCGATCCTGTTCACCGAGCTTCCGTTGCCGGAGCGGCCGGCGGCCGCGCGGGCGGCGGGCTTCACGGCGGTGGAGCTGTGGTGGCCGTGGGTGGACGCCCCGGTGCCCGAGCAGGCGGAGCTGGATGCACTGCGCACCGCGCTGACGGATGCGGGGACGCGGCTGGTGGGGCTGAACTTCTACGCCGGGCAGCTGCCGGGCCCGGACCGCGGAGCCCTGTCGGTCCCGGGCGAGGAGTCGGAGAAGTTCCGGGCGAACGTGCCGGTGGCGGTGGAGTTCGGCCGCTCGCTGGGCTGCACGTCCTTCAACGCTCTCTACGGCAACCGGGTCCCGGGGGCTTCCGCGGCGGAGCAGGACGCGCTGGCGCTGGAGAACCTGGCATTCGCCGCGCGGGCGGTCGCGGAGGTGGGCGGGACGGTGCTGATCGAGGCCCTGAACGCGCCGGAGTCGCCGAACTGCCCGATCGTCAGCGCACCGAAGGCCATCGAGGTGGTGGACGCGGTGAACGCGGCCACCGGGCTGGACAACACCCGCTTCCTGATGGATCTCTACCACCTGTCGATGAACGGCGAGGACCTGCACGAGGTCATCGACCGCTACACCGGCAGGACCGCCCACGTGCAGATCGCCGACAACCCCGGCCGCGGCGCCCCCGGCACCGGCGACCTCGACTTCACCGACCTGCTCGGCCGCCTCGAGAAGGCCGGTTACCAGGGTTGGACCGGCCTGGAGTACAAGCCCGGCGACGGACCCAGCGCAGGCGCCTTCGCATGGCTCCCCGCCCCGCTGCGCGCGGCCCGCTCCTGACGACTTAGCACCGTGAATACCGTGAAAGAGGCATCCCGATGAGCAACCTGCCCAAGATCGCGTGGATCGGTCTCGGCATCATGGGCTCCCCCATGGCCGAAAACCTGATCAAGGCCGGCTACCAGGTCACCGGCTACACCCTCGAAGCCGACAAGCTCCAGCGCCTCGCGGCGGCCGGCGGCACCGCCGCCGCCTCCCTGGCCGAAGCCGTCACCGACGCCGACGTCATCATCACCATGGTCCCGGCCTCCCCCCAGGTCGAAGCCATCGCCTACGGCCCCGACGGCATCCTGGAAAACGCCCGGCGCGGCGCCCTGCTGATCGACATGTCCTCGATCACCCCGCAGACCTCCGTCGACCTGGCCCACGCCGCCGCCGACAAGGGCATCCGCGTACTGGACGCCCCCGTCTCGGGCGGCGAAGCGGGCGCCGTCGAAGCCGTCCTGTCCATCATGGCCGGCGGCGACCGGGCCGACTTCGACGCCGCCCGCCCCCTGCTCGAAGCCCTCGGCAAGACCATCGTCCACTGCGGCCCCCACGGCGCCGGCCAGACCGTCAAGGCGGCCAACCAGCTGATCGTCGCCATCAACATCCAGGCCTGCGCCGAAGCCGTCGTCTTCCTCGAGAAGTCCGGCGTCGACCTCACCGCGGCCCTCGACGTCCTGGGCGGCGGCCTGGCCGGCTCCACCGTCCTGGCCCGCAAGAAGGACAACTTCAAGAACCGCGACTTTCCCCCCGGCTTCCGCATCGACCTCCACCACAAGGACATGGGCATCGTCACCGACGCCGCCCGCACCGTCGGCGCCGCGCTGCCCGTCGGCACCCTCGTCGCCTCCCTCGTCGCCTCGCTGCGCGCCCAGGGCGACGGCGGTCTCGACCACTCCGCCCTCCTCCGCGGCGTCGAACGCCTCTCCGGGCACCCCACCGCGCACTGAGCCCGCGGCGGCACGGACGCCGGCCCGTGCACGAGTGCGCCCAGGGGGCCTCGATCCGGCCCCCACCACGGGACCTTCAGCAAGTCCCCTCCGGCTTCCGGGCGGCGGCCGCGCCGACACTTGTCCTGTCGCGCCCAGGTGTGACCGCCGCCCGGAACACCCCCGGACACCTCTCAGCTTTGTTTCAACAAACTGTTGACGTTTGGTCGTAGCGCTTCTTACGCTCCGACACGCGGAAGCCAACTTCCGCGCTCTCGTACGGAAGGTCACCATGTCGAAGCCCACGCTGACGGCGCGCTTTCTCACTACGGAGGCTGGCGCCCCCGTCGCCGACAACCAGAACTCCGCCACCGCAGGCGCCGGCGGCCCGATCGTCCTCCAGGACCAGCACCTGCTGGAGAAGCTCGCCCGCTTCAACCGCGAGCGCATCCCGGAGCGCGTCGTGCATGCCCGTGGCTCCGGCGCGTACGGCTACTTCGAGGTGACCGACGACGTCACGGGCTTCACCCGTGCCGACTTCCTCGACACCGTCGGCAAGCGCACCGAGACGTTCATCCGCTTCTCGACCGTCGCCGACAGCCTCGGCGGCCCGGACGCGGCCCGTGACCCGCGTGGCTTCGCCCTGAAGTTCTATACCGAAGAGGGCAACTACGACCTCGTCGGCAACAACACCCCGGTGTTCTTCATCAAGGACCCGATCAAGTTCCCCGACTTCATCCACTCCCAGAAGCGCGACCCCTTCACGGGCAAGCAGGAGCCGGACAACGTCTGGGACTTCTGGGCGCACTCCCCCGAGGCGACCCACCAGGTCACCTGGCTGATGGGCGACCGCGGCATCCCGGCCTCCTACCGCCATATGAACGGCTACGGCTCGCACACCTACCAGTGGACGAACGCCGAGGGCGAGGCCTTCTTCGTCAAGTACCACTTCAAGACGAACCAGGGCATCCGCTGCCTGGACGCCGAGCAGGGCACCGAGCTGTCCGGCAAGGACCCGAACAGCCACCAGACCGATCTGCTGCAGTCCATCGAGCGGGGCGTCTACCCCTCCTGGACGCTGTACGTGCAGATCATGCCGGCGGCCGAGGCGGCGAACTACCGCTTCAACCCCTTCGACCTGACGAAGGTGTGGCCGCACAGCGACTACCCGCTGCAGCGGGTGGGCCGCCTGGTCCTGGACCGCAACCCCGACAACGTCTTCGCCGAGGTCGAGCAGTCGGCCTTCTCGCCGAACAACTTCGTGCCCGGCATCGGCCCGTCCCCGGACAAGATGCTGCAGGGCCGGCTCTTCGCCTACGCCGACGCGCACCGCTACCGTCTGGGCGTCAACCACACCCAGCTGCCGGTGAACGCCCCCAAGGCGACCGAGGCCCACAACTACGGCCGGGACGGCCTGATGGCCACCCACCGCTACGACCGGCACGCCAAGAACTACGAGCCGAACTCCTACGGCGGCCCGGTCCAGACGGACCAGGCACTCTCCGCCCCGCTCGCCGTCTCCGGCCACACCGGCACCCACGAGGCCCCGGCGCACACCAAGGACGACGACTTCTTCCAGGCCGGTGAGCTCTACCGCCTGATGTCGCAGGACGAGAAGACCCGTCTGGTCAACAACATCGCCGGTGGCCTCTCCCAGGTCAGCCGCGACGACGTGATCGAGAAGAACCTCGCTCACTTCCACGCCGCCGACCCGGACTACGGCGCGCGCGTCGAGGCCAGGGTCCGTGAACTGCGCGAGGACTGACGGGAGGTCGGCTCCCTTGCGCATCCGTACCGGCCGGCCCGTTCGAGGGGTGGCCGGCCGGTACGGAACGGCAGCGCGAGCTCCGCGGTACACGGGGAGGACCAGTGCGGTGGCCGTGCCCACCCGGCACAAAGGGCGGGCCTCTCCCCCACCGCGGAGCCCGCCTGCTCCGCCACGCTCCTCCCCTCTCCGCCACCCCACAGACTCCGTCCGGCGGCGCGATGTCCTGTCGCGCCCGATGCTCGCGCCGCCGGACGGGCACCACGACAGGCCCGGAATCCGTACGGTCACGGATTCTGGGCCTGTGCGCGTGGTGCCCGCCCTGACGGACGGCCCTTGCGCGCCGCGATGCGCTCCCCCGTGCGCCGTGGCTCCCCGCGGTTCCCCCCTCCACCTGCGGCGCTCTCCTCGCAAATCGCCCCCCTGCGCCCGGTTTTGGAGAGACCATGGGAGCAGCAGCAGATCCGACCTGTCTGCCGTCCGACCTGCCAGGAGCCGACCATGGCCGACAGCGTGCCGGTGCGGTGCCCCACGTGCCGCCGCGAGAACGCCTTCACCCCGCCCACCTTCCCGTGCGCGTGCGGTGCCCCGCTGACCCTGCCCGTACTGCGCGGCGGGGTGCCCGTCGAGATACTGCACCGCACGTGGCAGGCCTCCTGGGTGGAGGTGCGCTGCGAGGTCTGCGGACGGCAGGACGAGTGGCCGGCGCCGGAGTCCGGCTGCGCCTGCGGCACGGTCGTACGGCTCCCGGTCGCCCCCGCCCCGGTCCAACCACCCCCGAATTTCCCGTCGTTCGGCCCGCCCGCCCCCCGGCGCACACCTGCCCCCGCTCCCGAGACGCCGCGCCCCGCCCTGCGTCCCGCGTTCCGCCCGGTCACGATCCGTACGGCCCGCGACTGTGTCACCGCCGCCGAGCAGTATCTGAAGTGGCTGGGCTACGCCGATGTCGCCCGGACCCAGGAGCGCACCGCCTCCGGTGTGGACCTCCGCGGTACGGGTGTGGTCGCCCAGGTCGACCCGACCACCCGCGCCACCCAACTGCGCGAGATCGAGTGCGTCTGGCTCAACGGCCTCAACGCCTCGGCCATCGCGGTCTTCTTCTCCCTCGCCGGTTACGCCCGCGACGCCCGCTCCCGCGCCGACGACCTGCACATCCCGCTGTTCGTCATGGACCTCACGGGCACCCCGCAGCCGGTCAACGACCCGGCCGACGAACTGATCAAGTACGGCGCGCCGGGGCGGTGATGCGGGCGCGCGGCGTCGCGGGGCGGCCGGGGGCCGTCGGCTGAGCGGGCGGTCGGGCGGTCGGGCAGACGGCCGGACTGCCGGACAGTCGGGCAGTCGGGCAGTCGGACGGCCGGCCAGGCGGGCAGGCGGCCGGACTGCCGGCCAATCGGGCGGACTGCCGGGCAGTCGGGCGGCGAGCCGTCCACGGAAATCCGCTCGCCTCCCCCGCCCGGACCGGCGACACTGACACCGTGCTCATCCATGCCCCCTCCCTCGCCGAGCTGCCCACCCTGCGCAGCATCGAGCTCGCGGCCGGTACGGCATTCCGCGGGCTCGGTATGGCGGCGATCGCGGACGCCGAACCACCCTCCCTCGCACAGCTGACGGCGTTCCGGCGCGCGGGGCAGGCACTGGCGGCGTACGAGGAACCGGGCGGGGCGGCGGACACCGACGGCGCCGGACAGCCACTCGGCTTTCTGCTCTGGGAACCGGTCGACGGCTGCACCCACATCGAGCAGGTATCGGTCCACCCGCAGCACGCCCACCGCCGCATCGGCCGGGCGCTGATCGACCGGGCGGAACGCGAGGGCGGCCCGGCCCCGCGCCCGCTCACCCTGACCACCTTCGCCGAGGTTCCCTGGAACGCGCCGTACTACGCCCGTATCGGATTCCGGACCCTCACCGATGCCGAACTCACCCCGGGCCTGCGGGCGATCCGCGCCCACGAGGCGACGCTGGGACTCGACCGCTGGCCGCGGGTGTGCATGAGGCGTCAGGCCGGCGGGGCGGACAGCGGGACGTGAACCGGTTTGCCGCGGCCCGCCTGCACAATGACGGAATGATCGACGCGAATGCCCTGCGGGCCGCCTGCCTGGACTTCAATGGCGCGGTCGAGGAGTTCCCCTTTCCGCGGCACCCGGACGTGTCCACCTTCAAGGTCGGCGGAAAGATCTTCGCGCTGACGACGCTGACGGATGCGCCGCTCGCCGTGAGCCTCAAATGCGAGCCCGAGCTGGCGGAGCGACTGCGCGCGGCGCATCCCGAGGTGGTGCCCGGCTATCACCTCAACAAGCGGCACTGGAACACCGTTTCCCTGGACGGCGCCCTCCCCGACCGGCTGGTCCTCGACATGATCGAGGACTCCTATGACCTCGTGGTCGCTTCGCTTCCCCGCGCTCAGCGTCTGCTGCTCGACTGGCCGGGTGAGCGGCGGGCCTGAAACGGCCACCCGGGTGCGTCGCCTCGTCTGACCACACGCCCGGCCCCCTGCGAACAGCGGCGTCAGCTCTGGGCGGTGGGCCGGACGACGATCTCGTTCACATCGACGGTGGCAGGCTGCTCGATCGCGAAGGCGATGGCCCGGGCAATCGCCTCGGGCGGGAGGGCGATCCGATCCCTGATCTCCTTGATCCGGGCTCTGACCTCCGGGTTCGTTGATGCCTCGGCGAAGTCGGTGGCCACCGCGCCGGGTGAGACGGTGGTCACCCGGAGGGAGTCGCCGGCTTCTTGGCGCAGGCCTTCGCACAGCGCGCGGACCGCGAACTTCGTACCGGCGTAGACCGCCATGTCCGGCACGATGCGAAAGGCGGCCGTGGAGGCCGTGGTGATGAAGTGGCCGGCGCCCTGCGCCCGGAAGACCGGCAGCGCGGCGCCGATTCCGTGCAGCACACCTTTGATGTTGACGTCGACCATGCGGTCCCATTCCTCGACGCGCAGATCGTCGAGCGGCGAGATCGGGCCGACCCCGGCGTTGCTGACCAGCACGTCGAGCCGGCCGAATCGTTCACGGGCCAGTGCGACCAGAGCGTGCAGGTCGTCGCGCCGGGTCACATCCGTGCGGATCTGCGCCGCCGCACCACCGGCCTTTTCGATCCGCGCCACCAGATCCGCCAGGCGCTCGCTCCGGCGCGCGCCCAGCACGACCCGCGCGCCTCGCTCGGCGAGCAGCAAAGCGGTGGCCTCGCCGATGCCACTGCCGGCCCCCGTGATCGCCACGACCTTCCCGTCAATTCCCGACAGTTCCTTGGCGTCGATCCCCGACCCGCCCTTCCCGCCGATCCCCGCTATGACCTTGCTGTCGCTTCCCGACATGACGCGTCCCTCTTCTTCCCTCGCGTTCCCCTCGGTGAGGGATCCCCCACTCGGGCATCAGTCTGATGCGGGCTTAACCTGGTATCCAGAGCCGGTTTATTCTGGAACCAGGGATGCCATCACCATGCCGAAACAAGCGGATCAACGCCGTGAGCTGAGCGCCTTCCTGCGCAGCCGCAGGGAGCGGCTGACCCCGGGTCAGGTCGGCCTACCCTCGACCGGCCGGCGCCGGACGCCGGGACTTCGCCGCGAAGAACTCGCCCTGCTCGCCGGGATCAGCGCCACCTGGTACACGTACCTGGAGCAGGGCCGGGACATCCGCGCCTCGGACCAGGTGCTGGACGCCCTCGCCGCCGCGCTGCGGCTCGACCGGCACGAACGGGGTCACCTCTTCCAGCTCGCCGGTCACCTGCCCACCGCCGATGCCGCGGGGCCCGAACCGCTCCCCGCCGAGGTGGCGGCCGTCCCGCTGCTGCTTCAGCCCAACCCGGCGTACATCATCGACGGCACCTATGACGTGCTCAGCTACAACCGGGCGGCCGACGAGCTGTTCGTGCGTCTCACGGCGGCGGAGCGGCCGGCGAACTTCGCCCGCTGGACATTCCTCGAACCCGCGGCCCGGGACGTTCTGGTCGACTGGGAGCCCGAGGCGCGCGGCCTGCTCGCCCGGCTGCGGACGCTGGCCGGACGCCACCCGGGCGACGCCCGTTACACCCGGCTGATCGACGAGCTGAAGGACAACAGCCCAGAGGTGTCCGCCTGGTGGCCGGCGTACGACGTGCAGGCCCGGCGCAGCGGGCGGAAACGGCTACGCCACGCGGGAGGCGAGCCGGTCGATTTCACGTACACCGCCTTCCACCTGGCCGAACAGCCGGAACAGACGCTGGTGATCTACTCCGCGCCAGCGGAACCATCCGAGGGGAACCCGCCCAAGGGGGACCCACCCCAAGAGACCCCAGCCAAAGGGGCCCCGGCCAAAGGGGCCCCGGCCAAAGGGGCCCCGGCCAAAGGGGCCTCGACCAAGGGGACCCCGGCCGGAGGGAAGACGCCCAAAGGAAAGGTGCCCAAGGGAAATTCATCCACGGGGCGTCGGCCGACCGAGGCATGACCTGCGCGTCAGCGGAGCGGGTGCCGTGCCGGCGCTCGCCTCGCGCCCGGTCCACGCCATTTCCAACCGGCTCGCGCATGTCGAAGAGAAATGACGCGCTGTCCGGCCGCCAACGCGGGACCGCCGGCCGCCTGAGGGGCGACGGGAAGGGTGCCAGTCGTCTCGGCCCTGGCTTCAGAGGTGGGCGCCCCCCAGGGTCAGGGCGAAGATCGAGATGATCACTGCCGTCACGAACCACCGGCCGACCGCGCCTGAGGCCGGCTCAACTCATCACGTGCCACTGGAATCGATCGTCTAGGCTGACGCGGTGACTGATGAGCGGGAGCGGGTGCAGCCGTCGGGAGTGTGGGCCACGTCGGTGGGGGTGGCCCGAGTGCGGGCGCTGGAGACCGAGCGGGAGAACGCGCTGTTCCGCGACCCACTGGCGCATGCCTTCGCCGCCGCCGGCGGCCTGTGGCCCTCCTCGCCACCGCGGCCCGATGACGAGGCCGCGCGACGCCGCCGGCTGGCCGTGTCGCTCTCCATCGTCATCAGGACGAAGTTCCTCGACGACCTGTTGCAGCAGGCCTCCGCGTCCGGGGTCCGGCAGGTCGTGCTGCTCGGCGCCGGCATGGACAGCCGGGCCTTCCGGATGGACTGGCCCGAGGGCACCCGGCTGTTCGAGGTCGACACCGCCGCCCCACTGGACTTCAAGGATTCGGTGCTGCGCCAGGAGCGGGCCGTCGCGCGCTGCGAGCGGATCGCCGTCGCGGTGGATCTGCGTGAGGACTGGCCAGGCGCGCTGGCCGCCGCGGGGCACGACCCGGCCGTGCCGACCGCGTGGATCGCCGAAGGACTACTGATCTATCTGCCCGAGGACGCGGTGGAACTACTGCTGGCCCGGATCAGCACGCAGTCGGCGGCGGGCAGTCGGATGGGGCTGGCGTTGGGCTCACGCGGCGTGATCGAGCGCTTCGGCGCGGACGCCGCGCCGGGATCGGCGGCGTCCATGTGGGTCTCGGAGATGCCCGACGACCCGGTGGGCTGGCTGGCCGGGCACGGCTGGGAGGCCGACAGCCACACCCTGCGCGAGCGCGCTGCCGCCTACGGCCGCCCGATCAGCACCCCGCCGCGGCGCGAGGAGCGGCCCGGCGGACTGATCTCGGCGGTCCGCCGGTAGCGCGCCTCCCGGTTCCCTAGATGATCGATTCCAAGGGGGCCTGATGGGTGGAGCCGGCTTCATGCGCGGCCGGCCAGTCATGTGCGCACTGACCGCCTACGCCCACTGGAGTCATCCACCAACTCCAACAGGCTCGTCAACCGATGGTCCGCGGCCCGTGCGGCCTCACTCTCCGCCCAGAGGTGTCCGAGGGGCCCACGGCGCAGGTGGGCCGCCCGCAAGCCGGCGGCGTGGGCCGGCCCGACGTCGTTCTGCGGGTGGTCGCCGACGTACAGCACCTCACCCGCCGGAACGCCCGCCAGCTCGACGACGCCTGCGAAGAACTCCGGCGCAGGCTTGGCCACGCCCCACTCACCGGACGTGGCCAGGCCATCCACCGGCAGTTCGAGCGCGCGCAACAACTCACCTGCCCTGGCTGTCTGGTTGCCGGCCACCACCACGCGCATCCCGGCCGCCCGCAGCGCCGCCAGCGAAGGGCGGGCGTCGGGGTACAGGTCCGGCTCAGCAAGGAACTCCCCCCGGCCGGCTTCACAGCAAGCCGGGGGCAAGACACCCGCAGATGCTCAGCCCCTCAGCCCCTCAGCCCCTCAGCCCCTCAGCCCCTCAGCCCGTCAGTCCCGCTCCCGCCGCGCGTCACCGTCTGCCCAGCCGACCAGCCCAGGAGCCGATTCGTCTCCGGGCACGCCCGAGGTTCATCACCGGGTGCGGGCTCACCGCGATAGGCGCCCCGGCCTCGTCACCCGGCGCGGGCTCACTGCGATATCCGCCCCAGCTCCTCCGCCAGCCGCTCGCGCAGCTCCACCTTGCGGACCTTGCCGCTGACGGTCATCGGGAAGGCGTCGAGGATGTGGAGGTGGCGGGGCACCTTGTAGTGGGCGAGGCGGGAGCGGCAGTAGCGGGCCAACTCGTCGCGGGTGAGGGGGTCTTCGGGGTCGCGGAGGATGACGCAGGCGGCGATCTCCTCGCCGTACTTCGCGTCGGGGACACCGACGACCTGGACGTCGGCGATCTTGGGGTGGGAGTAAAGGAACTCCTCGATCTCGCGCGGGTAGACGTTCTCGCCGCCTCTGATGATCATGTCCTTGATGCGGCCGACGATCCGGACGTAGCCGTCGTCGTTCATCACCGCGAGATCGCCGGTGTGCATCCAGCGGGCGGGGTCGATGACCTCGGCGGTGCGCTCGGGGTCCTCCCAGTAGCCGAGCATCACGCTGTAGCCGCGGGTGCACAGCTCGCCAGGGGCGCCGCGGGGCACGGTCACCCCGCTCGCCGGGTCGACGACCTTCACCTCGATGTGCGGCAGCACCCGGCCGACGGTCGCGGTGCGGTGTGCGAGGTCGTCGTCGCGGCGGGTCTGGGTGGAGACCGGGGAGGTCTCGGTCATGCCGTAGCAGATGGAGACCTCGGTCATGTGCATCTCGGCGACCACCCGCTTCATCACCTCCTCGGGGCACGGCGAGCCCGCCATGATGCCCGTTCGGAGGGAGGTGAGGTCGTAGCCGGCGAAGTCGGGGTGGTTGAGCTCGGCGATGAACATGGTGGGGACGCCGTAGAGGGAGGTGCAGCGCTCGTCCTGGACGGCCTGGAGGGTGGTGGCGGCGTCGAAGGCGGGGCCCGGGATGACGATGCAGGCGCCGTGGGAGGTGGCGCCGAGGTTGCCCATGACCATGCCAAAACAGTGATAGAAGGGCACCGGCAGACACACCCGGTCCTGTTCGGTGTAGGCGACGGTCTCGCCGACCCAGTAGCCGTTGTTGAGGATGTTGTGGTGGGAGAGGGTGGCGCCCTTGGGGAAGCCGGTGGTGCCCGAGGTGTACTGGATGTTGACCGGGTCGTCGGCGGAGAGGGTCTTCTCATACTCGGCGAGCCGGGTGTGCCCGACGGTGGCGCCTGCCGCGAGCAGCCCGTCCCAGGTGGGGTCACCGATGTAGACCACTTCGCGCAGCGCCGGGCTCTCGGCACGCACCTCCTCGGCCATCCCGCGGTAGTCGCTGGTCTTGTGGTGGATCGCGGAGACCAGGAGCGAGATGCCGGCCTGGCGCAGCACATACGCCAACTCGTGGACGCGGTAAGCGGGGTTGACGTTGACGAGGATGGCGCCGATCCGCGCGGTGGCGTACTGGACGAGGACCCATTCGGCGCAGTTGGGAGCCCAGATGCCGACCCGGTCGCCCTTGCCGATGCCCTTGGCCAGCAGGCCGAGCGCCACCTCGTCGACCGCGTGGCCCAGTTCGCTGTAGGTCCAGCGGCGGCCGCTCGCCACCTCGACCAGCGCCTCGCGGCCGCCGAACCGGGCGATGGCGCGGGCCAGATCGGTCCCGATGGTGTGCCCGAGCAGCGGCCGGTCGGCGACCCCGCAGGCGTACGACAGTTCCTGGTGCGGCTCGCTCATGTGGTGCTTCTCCTCGCGGTACCCGGCACTGTGCGGCCGGCTCATCGGTGGTTCTCGTCGCGGTACTCGGCACTTCCGTCGCCCTGCGCGGTGCGCTCCCCCGCAGCTCGATACGGGGGATCTCGCCGGAGACGGTCTTGGGATCTTCACCAACCATCAGCCGGGGAACAACCCTTCCCACGGCCTCAAGGGGCGGAAGCCTCACTTCCGGTCCGGCATCCGGCCTCGCGTCCGGCCGCACATCCGGACGCACATCCGGACTCCCACCCGGCCTCGCACCCGGGGCCGGTCGTCAGTTGACCCCCCGGTCGAGCCCGGACCAGTACGGCCGGCGGAGCTTGAACTTCTGGATTTTGCCGGTGGCCGTGCGGGGGATCGCGTCGCGGAATTCGACGGAGGTCGGAGCCTTGTAGCCGGCCAAGTGCCGCTTGCAGTGGGCGATGATGTCGGACTCCTCGGCCGTCGCCCCTTCGGCGAGGACCACCAGGGCCTTGATCGTCTCGCCCCACTTCTCGTGCGGCACACCGATCACGGCGACCTCGGCGACCGCCGGGTGGCTGAAGATCGTGTCCTCCACCTCGATCGACGACACGTTCTCGCCGCCGGTGATGATGACGTCCTTCTTGCGGTCGGAGATGGTGAGGTGGCCGTCGGCGGGGTCCAGGGTGCCGCCGTCGCCGGTGCGGAACCAGTCGCCCTCCAGCGCCGCCGACGTCTCCTCCGGCTTGCCCCAGTACCCGTCGAGCACCGTGTTCGAGCGGGCCAGCACCTCACCGGAGTCGGAGATCTTCAGCTTGACCCCGAGCGCGGGCAGACCCGCACGGGACAGCTTGCGTGCCCGCTCCCCGGCGGGAAGGTCCGCGTCGCCGGGCCGGGTCCGGTTGAACGTCAGGAGTGGCGAGGTCTCGGTGAGGCCGTAGATCTGGGTGAACTCCCAGCCCAGTTCCTCGCCCACCCGTGCGATCGTCTCGCTCGGCGGCGGCGCCCCCGCGCAGACCACGCGTACGCGGTCGCGCCCCGGGATCTCGCCGGGCCAGGTTGCCGCGGCGTTGAGGACGGCATTCCACACAGCGGGCGCACCGCACATGAGGGTGACACCGTGCTCCTCGACCCGCCGCAGGATCTCCGTGCCGTCGACTTTGCGCAGCACCACTTGTTTGACGCCGAGTCCGGCCATCACATACGGCATCCCCCAGCCGTTGCAGTGGAACATCGGCAGGGTGTGCATGTAGACGTCGCGCTCCCACACGCGGGTGTGCAGGGCGAAGGTCAGGCCGTTGACCCAGATGTTGCGGTGGGTGAGCTGTACGCCCTTGGGGCGGGCGGTGGTGCCCGAGGTGTAGTTGATCGTCGCGGTGGCGTCCTCGTCCGGCTGCGACCACGGGCGCGGGTCCACGCCGAACCGCATCAGCTCGGACTCGGTCCGCTCGCCCAGCACGAAGCGGTGCGGCACCTCGAGGCCGGCCAGTGCCTCGTCCAGCTCCGGGTCGACGAGCACGACCGAGGCCCCGCTCTGCCGGAGGACGTATGCGACCTCTTCGCGCGTGAGGCGGAAGTTCACCGGGACACAGATGCGGCCGCTCATCGGCACCGCGAACAGCAGCTCCAGCAGGCGGGTGGAGTTGTGGCTGACCACCGCCACCCGCTCGCCCTCACCGACCCCGAGGGCGTCCAGGCCCGCCTGCCAGGCACGGACCCGTTCAGCGAACCGCCCGTACGTCGATACGGGTACCGGCGGGGCGGGCTGCTGCGGTTCGTCGACCACGCCCGGGCTCGCGCCGAAGCCCAGGTCGGCGCGGTCAAGGAAATCCGCGATCGTCATCGGTGTCCGCATGCTTTCTCCTGTGTTCGGAGGGATCCGGTACAAACACGCCTGGAAGCGGAAGCGGGGCCGGCAGTCGCCCGGCGACAGCCGTTGTGCCGCGGCAACGGCACGTGAAGCAGCAGCCGCGGCGGCAACGGCCAAACAGTCAGCTGCAAGGGAAAGGTAATGCCTCCTGATTCGGACGCCTTCTCATTGCCGCACCACTCCCTGCCATCGTGTAATCAGTGGCGCAGGTCTCACCACCCCCGAATGGGGGGAAGCGGAGGTATCGGCGTGCAGCGCGAGTCGGTGGCGGGCGATCCGGTGGACGTACGGGCGGCGCTGTCGCGGCTACGGCGGGCGAGCGGGCTGCCGGTGGCGTTCGGCGGTCTGCTGACCGGTACGGGGCGCTATCGCATCAATGAGCTGGCCGGTACCGAGACCGCGGTGCTGCACGGCCTGGACATCCTGCAGGGCAACGGGCTGGGCGGGAAGGCCGCGGCGCTGTGCCGGCCGCTCGCGGTGACCGACTACAGCGCCTCGTCGGTGATCAGCCATGAGTACGACGCGGCGGTGGCCGCGGAGGGGCTGCGGTCGGTGCTCGCGGTGCCGGTGATCGTCCGGCGCCGGGTGCGCGGGGTGCTGTACGGGGCGCTGCGCCGGCCGGTGCGGCTCGGCGACCGGACGCTGTCGGCGGCCGTGGAGGCGGCACGGGAGCTGGAGCAGGCTCTGGTGCTCCAGGACGAGGCGGCGCGGCTGCTGTCGCTGGCCCGGCAGCCGACCGCCGCCGATCCGGCGATGTCGGAGGAGGTGCGGGAGGCGCACGGCGAGCTGCGGGCGCTGGCGCAGCGCATCGCCGATCCGCTGCTGCGGCAGGAGATGCTGGCGGCGTGCGGCCGGCTCGCGAAGGCCTCGTCGAAGCGGCCCGAGGCGGACGACGGTGCGGGACCGGCGCTGTCGCCGCGCGAGGTGGACGTCCTGGCCTGTGTGGCGTCGGGGGCGACGAATGTGGTGGTGGCGGAGCGGCTGGGGCTGCGCCCGGAGACGGTCAAGAGTTATCTCCGGTCCGGTATGCGGAAGTTGGGGGCGCACACCCGGCTGCAGGCGGTGATCGCGGCGCGGCGGGCCGGGGCGCTCCCTTAGGGGCCGTACGGGGCGCGGGCCGGCCCTCCCCCGTGAAGGCCGGCCCGCTGCGCGTCGGGTACCCGTCGGCTACTTGTCGGCGGTCAGCTTCCCCGCCGCGCCCCAGCTGTCGGTGGGGACTTCCTGGATCCAGACCTGCACGGTCTCGGCGGGGATCCGGTACGCGTCCACGAACGCGTCGGTGATCTGGCGGACCAGCTCCCGCTTCAGCTCGACGCTGCGCGGGCCCTGCTGGACGGTGACGATCGGCATGCCGTAACTCCCTTGTCGAATACGGTCGTTGAGAGGCCGGAACGCAGGGACTCCCCCGTGTTCCGCGGCCGGGCTCCCGGGTTCTCCGCGGGTTCGCGGCGGTTGACCGGCGTGTCCTCAGTCCATCGCCAACGGGCCGTGCGACCAAGAAGCGGATCGCGCACGCAGCGATCACCGATCGCGATCGGATCCCGCGCCGTCGTCCGTCACCGCGCAGGCCCGCAGCAGCTGCGCCAGCCCGGCGGGCGGGTCGGTACGGCGCACCGCGAGCGAGGTGGTGAGCTCCATGCCCGGGGTGCGGAACGGCAGGAAGGCGACCCTGGGGGTGCTCAGCCGGGCGGCGTGCGAGGCGTAGACGACGGTCCACAGCCCGTCGCTCGCACCGGCGGCGCCGATCGCCGTCAGGGTGTCGTCCAGCGAGCCGTAGGCCGGCCCCGGGACGGGGGTGAAGCCGGCGCCGTGACAGGCGTCGACAACCAGATCGACCAGGGCGCGGTTGTTGCGGCGCGCGGTCAGCACCAGCGGGACGGGGGCGAGTGCGGCGAGCGCGACGGTGCCCGGTGAGTCGGCCAGCGGGTGGCGCGCCGGGACGACCGCCACCAGCGGGTCCTGCCACAGCGGCACGAAGCGCAGGCCGTCCCGCTCCGCGTCGTGCGGCTCACCGCGGAGGAAGGCGGCATCCAGTTGGCCGGAGGCCACCCCGCCGAGCCGTTCCCTGGCCGGCACGGCCACCAGCTCCACCCGGATCTCCGGGGCGAGCCCTGCCAGCGTCTCCAGCACGCGGTCCAGATGGGCGCCCAGGCCGGTACTCGTTCCCACGCGCAGGGTGGCGGCGCGACCGGCGGTCAGCTCGGCGACGACGGCACGGGCGCGCTGCTCGGCGGCGAGCAGCGCCCGCGCCTCCGGAAGGAACCGCTCGCCGACGGCGGTCAGCCGCACCTGGCGCGCCGACCGGTCGAACAGCTCGGTCTGCAACTCCCGCTCCAGCCTCCTGATCTGCTGGCTCACCGCCGACTGCACGATGTGCAGCTTCTCCGCGGCCCGCCCGAAATGCAGCTCCTGCGCGACCGTGACGAAGTACCGCACCTGCCGCAGCTCCACGTCTCCCCCTTTCCGGCCCGGCTCTCCCCGAGCGGGCCCGGCCGCGTCCGCCCGTTCCGGCACTCCCCCGGGGATCGGTGCCGTCGCCGGCCCATTCCTTCGCCGGCCCATTCCGTCGCCGGTCAATTCCGTTGCCGTCCGGCCCTCGGCCCCGACATCATCCCCCCATGATCGACGCCACCGCACTCTCCGAGAAACCGGTGCTCACGGGCGACCGGATCCGTCTCACGCCGCTGTCGATACGGCATGCGGCCGCCTTCCACGCCTCCGCCGTCGACCCCGAGACCCGTCGGCTGACCGGCACCCACCATGACTTCACGCCGGCGGAGCTGCAGGCGTGGTGCGCAGGCCGGGCCGGCTGTCCGGACCGCCTGGACCTCGCCGTCGAGGACCGGGAATCCGGCGCGTTCCTGGGCGAACTCGCGCTGAACGACATCGATGCACCGAACGCCCGGGGAAGCTTCCGGATCGCCCTGGTCCCGGGCGCCACCGGCCGCGGCATCGGCAGCGAGGCCATCCGGCTGCTGCTGGACTACGCCTTCGACCGGGTGGGCCTGCACCGCGTCCAGCTGGAGGTCTACGACTACAACCCGCGCGCCCGGCGGACCTACGAGAAGTGCGGCTTCGAGGTGGAGGGCCGGATGCGGGAGGCGCTGTTCTGGGACGGCGCGTGGCACGACGTGTTCGTGATGGCCGCGCTGCGGACGCGGCGGGCCGAGGGCACGAACTGAGGGCGCGCACCGAGGGGCACCAGCTGAGGCGCGAGCGCGGGCAGCCCCGGGGCCGGCCCGCCCGCGCGCCCTTCGCTCAGTGGTTCTCCCCGGTGAAGGGCAGCCACTCGGTCTCCAGGGCGGCGTCCAGGCGGCGGACCGCGCCCGGGGTGTGCTCGGTGGCCAGGCCGGCGTGAAGGAAGTGCCGCAGCGGGGTGCACCCGAGGTAGCAGGACCCCAGCTCCCGTACGTCCAGCGCGATATCAGGCGCTTTTGCGGTGGGTTCCCAGGTGGCGCCGCCGCCGGGCCCGGCGGTCAGCCGGAAGCGGCCCGCGTTGGCCGGCAGGGCGGTGTCACGCAGGTCGACGACGAGGTCGACGGGGGCCGCCCAGGAGCGGGCGGTCAGCGCGGCGCGGACGTCCACCAGCCGGAGCCACAGGCTGTTTTCCTGACCGGTGACACGGACCTGGTCGCGGTCGGCGGCCAGGTACAGGAGCGGGTCGTCGGCGGGGCGCCCCTGGACCTCCACGGTCGAGGTGAGGTCGATCGAGACGAGGTAGGACCACAGGGCGGCGGCGGCCGGTCCGGATTCCGCTTCGAGCTCGCCGACCCGGACCGCGCCGGAGCGGCCCTTGCCCGCACCGCGGGTGCGGTAGACCGCATAGCCGCCGGGCTCCTCGCCGGGCGCGCCGAGCACCACGACGCGCGCCGCTCCGAACCCCTCCTGGCCGGCGTTGTTACTGGCGCCCTTGAGGTCCAGCGCCCCGGCGCGCCACCAGTTCCGGTCGCGGGTGAAGCGGCCGGCGCGCTGCGGCAGGGTCGCGTCGTAGCGCGGGGCGAGTACCGCGGGCGCCTCGGCGGGGTCGATCAGCCGCAGCGGGCGGCCGTCCGGGGCGAGGCGCAGCGCCAGCGGGCGGGAGGCGTCGATCTCGATGCCGTACACCTCGGTGGCGGCGCCGAAGCCGTAGCGGCCGTAGATGGCGCTCTCGGACGGCCACAGGCAGGCCACCGGCCGTCCGTCGGCGGCGCAGCGGCGCCAGAGCGCGTCCATCATCGAGGTGAGGATGCCGCGGCGCCGGTGCGTGGGCAGCACGGTGACGAAGTCCACTGCCGCGCAGGGGAGTTGACCGCCCGG
Organism: Streptomyces sp. NPDC048516; assembly: GCF_043199875.1. NCBI lineage: Bacteria > Bacillati > Actinomycetota > Actinomycetes > Kitasatosporales > Streptomycetaceae > Streptomyces > Streptomyces sp. NPDC048516. The sequence goes on from NZ_JBICWS010000012.1 coordinate 91,590, forward strand.
AACGGAGAGGGTGCGGCGATGCGCCCCGGCCATTCCGGCCAGTTGTCCGCCGTCGTACGCGCCGATCCGGAGGCCGTCCCGCAGCAGATCCCGGTGGAAGTTCCGGGTCCTGTCACCGGGCTTCAGGTGGAAGACGGAGTAGCACAGGTCCAGGGCCGGGTCGAGATCGGCTTCGGCGAGGTCCCGGATGTCCGTGGTGGCGTGAGCGGCGGCGTCAGTGGTCACCGGGGGAACGCTAACGCGCTGCGCCAGGACCGTCATCCGGTTAAGTGCCGCGGCGGCGGCACCTCACCTCTCGCGGCGGAGACAGCGGGCCCTTCACGGCCCCACCCCACCACCGGAGGGCGCCGCGCACGGCGGCGCCCTCCGCAGGCCGCCGGGCCCCACGCCCTCAGGCCACCGACCCGATCCGCCCCACCGGACGGGCCGTGTCGTGGTGGATGGGGGTGTGCGCGCCGGTCAGCGGTACGCCGGTGCCGCCGCGGCGGTTGGCGACGATCTCGGCGGCGATGGACAGCGCGGTCTCCTCGGGGGTGCGGGCGCCGAGGTCGAGGCCGATGGGTGAGCGCAGCCGGTTGAGTTCGAGTTCGGTCAGGCCGGTGTCGCGCAGCCGCTGCAGGCGGTCCAGGTGGGTGCGGCGGGAGCCCATCGCGCCGACGTAGGCGACCGGGAGCTTGAGCGCCCGCTCCAGCAGCGGTACGTCGAACTTGGCGTCGTGGGTCAGCACGCACAGCACCGTGCGGGGGTCGAGGTCCTGGGAGTCCAGGTAGCGGTGCGGCCAGTCGACGACGATCTCGTCGGCGTCCGGGAAGCGGGTGCGGGTGGCGAAGACGGGGCGGGCGTCGCAGACCGTGACGTGGTAGTTGAGGAACTTGCCGACCTTGACCAGTGCGGCGGCGAAGTCGATGGCACCGAAGACGATCATGCGGGGCGCGGGGACGGAGGATTCGACGAGGAGGAGGACGGGTCGGCCGCACTGCTCCCCGCTCGGCTGCCCCGCGCCTTCGCGCTGCTCCCCGCTCGGCTGCCCCGCGCCTTCGCCCCGGGCGCCGTCCTCGGGTGCCGGGCCCGCCCCGATCTCGATGGTCGTGGTGCGCCCGGCGTCCAGCAGGGCGCGGGTGAGGGCGAGCGCGGTGCGGTCGAGGGCGGGGTGGCCGCCGAGGGTGCCGGTGTGGCTGCCGTCGGGGCGGACCAGCAGGGCACGGCCCCGGATTTCGGCGGGGCCGTCGATGATCCGGGCGAGGGCCGCCGCCTCCCCCGTGGCGGCGGCGGCCAGCCCCGCGGCGAGCGTGTGGGCGGTGCCGTCCGCCGGCTCCCCCGGCGCGTGACCGTGACCGTCCACCGGCTCCCCCGGCGCATGGCCGCCGGCCGGCTCCCCAGCGGCGTGGCCGCCCGCGGGGCGCCGGACGCCCGTCCGTACCGGCTGGACGAGGATGTCGATGACTCCGCCGCAGGTCAGACCCACGGCGAAGGCATCCTCGTCGCTGTAGCCGAAGCGCTCCAGGACCGGCTCGCCGGTCTGCAGCGCCTCCTGGCACAGTTCGTACACCGCCCCCTCCACGCATCCGCCGGAGACCGACCCGATCGCCGTGCCGTCACTGTCGACGGCCAGGGCGGCTCCGGGCCGGCGGGGCGCGCTGCCGTGCGTGGCCACCACGGTGGCCACCGCGAAGTCGCGTCCCTGCTTGACCCACCGGTGCAGCTCTTCGGCGATGTCCAGCATGTCGGTCTCCTTACGGACGGGGGGAAAGGGCGGGCGGTTACTTGACGCCCAGCCACTGCTCGATCGGATGGAGCGAGAAGTAGAGGACGAAGATCGCGGTCAGCACCCACATGAAGCCGCCGACCTCGCGCCATTTGCCCTGTGCCGCCTTAATGGCAACGTAGGCGATGACGCCCGCGCCCACACCTGCGGTGATGCTGTAGGTGAACGGCATCAGGACCACGGTCAGGAAGACCGGGATGGACACCGAGCGGTCGCGCCAGTCCACATGGCCGGCGGCGCTCATCATCATCGAGCCGATGACGACGAGGGCGGCCGAGGCGACCTGGGCCGGTACGAGCTGGGTGACCGGGGTGAAGAACAGGCAGGCCGCGAAGAGCAGGCCGGTGACCACGGACGACAGGCCGGTGCGGGCTCCCTCGCCGACACCGCTCGCCGATTCGATGAACACCGTCTGGCCGGAGGCTCCGGCCACCCCGCCGATCGCCCCGCCCGCGCCGTCCACGAACAGCGCCTTGGACAGGCCCGGCATCCGGCCCTTGTCATCGGCCAGCTCGGCCTCGGTGCCGACGCCGATGATGGTGGCCATGGCGTCGAAGAAGCCGGCCAGCACCAGGGTGAAGACGATCATCCCGACGCTGAGCGCGCCGATCGAGCCCCAGCCGCCGAATTCGACATGGCCGAAGAGCCCGAAGTCGGGCATCGCGACCGCGCCGCCGCTCAGCTCCGGCGGCGTACCGCCCCAGTCCTTGGCCGTGAGGCCGCCGATCCTGGTCACGGCGATGGACAGCACACTGCCGGCCACGATGCCGATGAGGATCGCGCCGGACACCTTGCGGGCCTGCAGCATGAAGATCAGCAGCAGGGTGACGCAGAAGAACAGCACCGGCCAGCCGGACAGCTGCCCGGTCAGGCCGAGGGTGACGGGGCCGCCCTCGCCCTTGCCCACGAAACCGGCCTTCACCAGCCCCAGCAGGGCGACGAACATACCGATGCCCATGGTGATGGCGTGCTTGAGCGCCAGCGGGATGGCGTTCATGATCATCTCGCGGAGGCCGGTGACCACCAGGAGGCAGATCACCACGCCGTAGACCACACACATGCCCATGGCCTGCGGCCAGGTCATGTGCGGGACGACCTGCGCGGTCAGTGCGGCGGAGACGTTCAGGCCGGCCGCCAGGGCCAGCGGTACCTTGCCGATGAAGCCCATCAGCAGCGTGGAGAGGGCCGCGGCCAGCGCGGTCGCGGTGACCACGCCCGCATGCGCGAGGGTGTTCTTCTCCACGTCCGGGGTCGACAGGATCAGCGGGTTGAGCAGGAGGATGTAGCACATCGCCATGAAGGTGGTGATGCCGCCGCGCACCTCTTGCGCAAGCGTCGATCCTCTGTCGGAGATGTGGAAGTACCGGTCGAGCCAGGACCGGCCGGCGGGCTGGCGCGAGCCGGCGCCCGCGTCTTCCGCCGTGGTCCTCGGCTCGGTGGACTGCTGGGTCATGGTGCCTTACTCCCAAGGTTCACAGGGGCACTCGCAGCGAAGCGCGAGATTTGGGATGGATTCCGGCTGCACGACCCGGGGGACGGCCCGAGACGAACGGGGGGTACTGGCTCCGCCGGAGCGGAGCAGCGACTGCGTGGTGCGAGGGGGGAGGACTCCGGGCGGTGAGCGGCGGAGGACGGACAGGGACCCCCCTGACACCCACCGCCCGGAGACCGGTGTCCGGGGGATCATCCCCGGACGGCTCTCTATGTGCCGGTGAGGTGTTCGGGCCGCACCGGCGTCTTGTTGAGCTCCAGCCCGGTCGCGTTCCGGATCGCCGCGAGGACGGCCGGGGTGGACGACAGGGTGGGGGCCTCGCCGATGCCGCGCAGCCCGTACGGGGCGTGCTCGTCGGCGAGTTCGAGCACATCGACCGGGATGGTCGGGGTGTCGAGAATCGTGGGGATGAGGTAGTCCGTGAAGGAGGGGTTGCGCACCTTCGCGGTCTTGGGGTCGACGATGATCTCCTCCATGACCGCCACGCCCAGCCCCTGGGTCGTCCCGCCCTGGATCTGGCCGACCACGGACAGCGGGTTGAGCGCCTTGCCGACGTCCTGGGCGCAGGCCAGCTCGATGACCTTGACCAGGCCGAGTTCGGTGTCCACCTCGACGACCGCGCGGTGGGCCGCGAAGGAGTACTGGACGTGGCCGTTGCCCTGGCCGGTGTGCAGGTCGAAGGGCTCGGTCGGGCGGTGCCGCCACTCCAGCTCCAGGTCGACCGCCTCGTCCTCCAGGACGTCCGCCAGGTTGGCGAGGACCTCGCCGCCGTCGGTGACGACCTTGCCGCCCTCCAGCAGGAGTTCGGCGGTCGCCCACGCCGGGTGGTACGTGCCGAACTTGCGCCGGCCGATGTCGAGGACCTGCTCGCGGACGTGCTCACAGGTGTTCTTGACCGCGCCGCCGGTGACATAGGTCTGGCGGGAGGCGGACGTCGATCCCGCCGAGCCGACCCGGGTGTCGGCCGGCTGGATGGTGACCTGCTGGACCCCCAGCTCCGTACGGGCGATCTGGGCATGGACGGTGACACCGCCCTGGCCGACCTCCGCCATCGCGGTGTGGACGGTGGCGACCGGCACCCCGCCGACGACCTCCATCCGCACCCGGGCGGTGGAGTAGTCGTCGAAGCCCTCGGAGAAGCCGACGTTCTTGATGCCGACGGCAAAGCCGATACCGCGGACCACACCCTCGCCGTGGGTGGTGTTGGACAGCCCGCCGGGCAGCGCACGGACATCGGCACCCGCCCCGGCCGTCAGCCACTGCTGCTCCGGTGGGAGCGGCATCGCCTTGACGCGGCGCAGGAGTTCGGCGACCGGGGCCGGGGAGTCGACGGGCTGGCCCGTGGGCATGATCGTGCCCTGTTCCATGGCGTTGAGCTGACGGAACTCGACCGGGTCCATGCCCAGCTTCTTGGCGACCTTGTCCATCTGCGCCTCGTAGGCGAAGCAGGCCTGGACGGCGCCGAAGCCGCGCATCGCCCCGCAGGGCGGGTTGTTGGAGTACAGCGCGATGGCCTCGATGTCGACGTCGTCGACCACGTACGGGCCGACGGCGAGCGAAGAGGCGTTGCCGACCACGGCCGGGGAGGCGGAGGCATAGGCGCCGCCGTCCAGCACGATGCGGCACTTGAGGTGGGTGAGCTTGCCGTCCTTGGTGGCGCCGTGTTCGTACCAGAGCTTCGCCGGGTGCCGGTGGACGTGTCCGAAGAAGGACTCGAACCGGTTGTAGACGATCTTGACGGGCTTGCCGGTGCGCAGCGCCAGGAGGCAGGCGTGGATCTGCATCGACAGGTCCTCGCGACCGCCGAACGCGCCGCCGACGCCGGAGAGCGTCATCCGCACCTTCTCCGGGGGCAGGCCGAGGACGGGGGCGATCTGGCGCAGGTCGGAGTGCAGCCACTGGGTGGCGACGTACAGATCGACGCCGCCGTCCTCGCCGGGCACCGCGAGGCCGGACTCCGGGCCGAGGAACGCCTGGTCCTGCATGCCGAAGACGTACTCGCCGGAGACGATGACATCGGCCTTCTTGGCGGCCTCGTCGGCGTTGCCGCGGATGATCGGCTGGCGGTGGACGATGTTCGGGTGCGGGACATGGCCCACGTGGTGGTCGTCGCGGTTCTCGTGGACCAGCGGGGCGCCCTCGGCGGTGGCGGAGGCCTCGTCGGTGACGACCGGGAGCTCGGCGTAGTCGATCTTGATCTTGGCGGCGGCGCGGCGCGCGGTCTCCGGATGGTCGGCGGCGACCAGCGCGACCGGCTCCCCGTGGTGGCGTACCTTGCCGTGCGCGAGAACCGGCGTGTCCTGGATCTCCAGGCCGTAGTTCTTCACGTCGGTGGGCAGGTCGTCGTAGGTCAGGACGGCGTAGACACCGGAGGTCGCCAGCGCCTCGGACGTGTCGATCGACCTGATCTCGGCGTGCGCGGTGGTGGAGCGCAGGGTGTAGCCCCACAGCATGTCCTCGTGCCACATGTCCGAGGAGTAGGCGAACTCGCCGGTCACCTTGAGGGTGCCGTCGGGCCGCAGCGTGGACTCACCGATGCCGGCCTTGGCCTGGCCGCCCTGGGTGAGGTTCGTGGGCGTACGGCCCGGAGCCGTAGCGAGGCGGGTCTCCTTACCTGCCATGGCGATCAGGCCCCCTGTCCGGCGGTCCGGTGCTCGCCGCGGGCGGCCGCCAGCCGGACCGCGTCGAGGATCTTCTCGTAGCCCGTGCAGCGGCACAGGTTGCCCGACAGCGCCTCACGGATGTCGGCGTCCGACGGGGAGTCGTGGCGCTCCAGCAGCTCATCGGCGGCGACCAGCAGACCCGGCGTGCAAAAGCCGCACTGGACCGCGCCGGCGTCGATGAACGCCTGCTGGATCGGGGAGAGTCCGGCTCCCTCGCCGGCCTGCGAATCCGCCGGACGGGCCTGCCACTGCTGGGCCTGGTCGATGCTCGTTCCGCAGGCGCCGGAAGCACAGCCGCCGCTCTCGGCGCGCTGCCTGGCGAAGTCCGCCAGGCCCTCGACGGTCACCACGTCGCGGCCCTCGACCTGGCCTGCGGCGACCAGGCAGGAGCACACCGGCACACCGTCCAGACGGACCGTGCAGGACCCGCATTCGCCCTGCTCACAGGCGTTCTTGGAGCCCGGCAGGCCCATCCGCTCACGGAGGACGTACAGCAGGCTCTCGCCTTCCCAGACGTCGTCGGCCTCCTGCTGGCGGCCGTTGACGGTGAATGTCACGCGCACTGTGCGCTCCTCTCCTTGCCCCGGTAGGACTCCCAGGTCCAGCCGAGGGTGCGGCGCGCCATGATGCCGACCGCATGTCTGCGGTACTTGGCGCTGCCGCGCACATCGTCGATCGGGTTGCAGGCGCCGGAGGCGAGCTGGGCGAACTGCTTGGCGAGGGAGGGCGGGAGGGGCCCGCCCGACTCCCAGAAGCCACCCTCCTCCAGCGCCGCGGCGAGGAAGTCCTCGGCCTCACGGGCCCGTACGGGGGTGGGTGCGGCGGAGCCGATGCCGGTGCGCACCGTGCGGGTCTCGGGGTGCAGCGCGATACCGAAGGCGCAGACCGCGATCACCATGGCGTTGCGGGTGCCGACCTTGGAGAACTGCTGCGGGCCGTCCGCCTTGGGCAGATGCACCGAACGGATCAGCTCGTCCGGCTCCATGGCGTTGCGCTTCACGCCGGTGAAGAAGTCGTCGATCGGGATCATCCGGCGGCCGCGCACGGATTCCACCTCGACCTCGCAGCCGGCCGCGAGCAGCGCGGGGTGCGCGTCGCCCGCCGGGGAGGCGGTGCCGAGGTTGCCGCCGACGCCGCCGCGGTTGCGGATCTGCGGGGAGGCCACCGTGTGCGAGGCCAGGGCCAGGCCCGGGAGTTCGGCCCGCAGGTTCTCCATGATCTGCGTGTACGGGACGGAGGCACCCAGGCGTACGGTCTTCTCGCCGACCTCCCACTCGCTCAGGTCACCGATGCGGTTCAGGTCGAGCAGGTACTCGGGGCGGCGGTGGTCGAAGTTGATCTCGACCATCACGTCCGTGCCGCCCGCGATGGGCACAGCGGTAGGGTGCTCGGCCTTGGCGGCGAGCGCCTCCTCCCAGCTGGCGGGGCGAAGGAAGTCCATCGTTGGCCTCTTCTACGAATTCTACGAAATCGGGTCGTTCGCTACTCATGGTGAGGACGCTGCGCCGGCATCGCCACGGAGTCGTTCATTCATGTCTTGTTCATGAAGATGGGTTCAGTGAACGCGCCCGGGTCCCGCCCGGTGCAGTCACCGAAACCATGAAGCGGTTGGCTGGCCACACCACATGTCTTGTAGATTCGAACGAAAGACGAGGCTCGGAAACCTCGCGGCATTCCACCGGCAACACCAGACAGCAAAGAACGGCGGGCGAGGTCATGCGGCTCCGCGCACTCCTGGACACCCACACCCTTGGCCTTCGGCTGCTCGGGGGCGAGGAAGAGCTGGACCGCACGGTACGCGGCGTGATGACCACCGACCTGCGCGACCCCAGCCGCTACCTCTCCGGTGGCGAACTGGTGCTGACGGGTCTGGCGTGGCGCCGCGAACCGGAGGACTCCGAACGGTTCGTGCGCATCCTGGCCACCGCGGGGGTCGCCGGGCTCGCGGCGGGCGAGGCGGAGCTGGGCTCGGTCCCCGACGACCTCGTCCAGGCCTGCCTCCGCCACCGGCTGCCGCTGTTCTCCGTCGTCGAGGACGTCTCGTTCGCCTCCATCACCGAGCATGTGGTCCGCCAGGTCTCCAGCGAACGGGCAGGCGATCTGGCAGCCGTGGTGGACCGCCACCGGCGGCTGATGACCTCGGGCCCCACGGGCGGCGGTCCCGAGGTGGTCCTGGACCTGCTCGGCTCCGACCTGGACCTGCGGGCCTGGGTGCTCTCCCCCACGGGCCGGCAGATCGCGGGCTCCACGCTGGCGGACTCCGGGCCCGAACTCTCCGGCGAACTGGCCGCCCGGCTCGCGGGCGAACATCTGGCGGCGGCCCGTTCGGGCCGCCGGGGCCCGCACCGCGTCACGATCGAGGGGGGCGCCGCGACGGGGGCCGCTGCGGACGAGGTCCAGGGGAAGCCCGGTGAGGGCCGGCGTCCTGGCGACGGGCCGGCGAGCTCCACCTTCTCCCTCTTCCCGATCCGCCACGAGGGCCGTGATCTGCGCCGGACGCTGCTGAGCGACTGGCTGCTGGCCGTCGAGGCGGACGCCGGAGACTGGTCCGAAGAGCGCCTTGACCTGCTGCACGGGGTCACCCAGCTGATCGTCGTGGAACGCGACCGGCGCGATGCCGCCCGTACGGTGCGCCGCCGGCTCGCCCAGGAGGTCCTGGAACTCGTCCAGACGGGCGCACCGCCCGCCGAGATCGCGGCCCGGCTGCGGGTGGCGGCCCCGGTGCTGCTGCCCGGGCTGGGCACGGCACCGCACTGGCAGATCGTGGTGGCCAGGGTCGAGTGGGAGGACGGCGATGTCCCCGGCGGCCCGGTGGCGCAGAGCTTGCTGGAGGAAATGCTGGTCGATCCCGGCACGTTCGGCCCCGAGCCCTCCGACCGCATCGCGGTGGCACACACCGGCGACGAGGCGGTGGCGCTGGTGCCGCTGCCCGTCCCGGACGAGCCCGGTGCCCCCTCGGCGGCCGGTCTGCACGCCGGTGAGCTGCTGTCCGTCGTCCGGCAGCCGCTCGGCCGCGGCCTGGCGGACGACGGGCGGCTGACGGTCGGGGTGAGCGCCGCGGTCCACTCCGCGGAGGGGCTGCGCGGCGCCCTGGAGGAGGCCCGGCACGCCCGCAGGGTCGCCGCGGCCCGCCCGGGCCGGGTCTGCGCCGCCGGGCACGAGGAGCTGGCCTCGCACGTCCTGCTGCTGCCCTTCGTGCCGGACGACGTCCGGCGGGCCTTCACCGCCCGCCTCCTGGACCCGCTGCGCGACTACGACCGCAAGCACCGCGCCGAGCTGATCCCCACCCTGGAGGCGTTCTTGGACTGCGACGGCTCCTGGACCCGCTGCGCCAGCCGCCTCCATCTGCACGTCAACACCCTCCGCTACCGGGTGGGCCGCATCGAGCAGCTGACCGGCCGCGATCTGGCCCGCCTGGAGGACAAGCTCGACTTCTTCCTGGCGCTGCGGATGAGCTGAGGGCGCGGTCCGGCGTCACGGTGCCGGCTCGCGTCACGGCGCCGGCTCGCGTCACGGCGCCGGCTCGCGTCACGGCGTCCCTCGTCACGGCGCCGCGGAGCGACTGCCCGCGCCCCCGGTCTGATCGGGCCCCGCCGGTTCGGCCGGCGGGGCCCGATTACGCCATTCGGGGTAACTCGATCGGGCGTCATCGCGGGGCACGTCGTGGTGCCCCGGGCCCGCCGCACGGTGCGGCGATGTGCCCGATCAGGGCCGCGCCCGCGGTCCGGACCGGCCGCCCGGGGATTGTGAATTCATTCACCCACCCCCTTGGCCGGGCGGCGGAATCCGTGCTGAGATTCGCCCACTGCTTCACTTCCAGCTCAATGGCGCGCTCGGGGAGGGCAATGTGGCGGATACCGCCATGTCGGAATCCGCGGATTCCGCGGACCCGGTGAGTTCTGCGGACCCGGTCGGTTCCACGGTTCCGGTCGGTGCTGCGAACCCGGAAGGTCCTGCGGATCCGGTCAGTTCTGCGAACCCGGTCAGTTCTGCGGATCCGGTCGGTTCCACGGTGGTGGTACCCCTCGCGGTACCGGCACCGGCATCCGCACCGGAATCAGGATCACTCGGCACGGTCGTGGGGGACAGCCCCCTGGACCGTGCCGTTTGGCGTCTGCGCTCCCGCGGCTGCTGGGACGATGCGGCCGCCCTGCTGGAGGTGCACTCCGTCCGGCACGCGCCGTCCGCGCTGCGCCGCGCCGCGCTGCTGGTCGAACGGTGCATGTTCACGGCCGCCGGCTGGCCCGAGGCCGAGGACGCGCTGCGCGCCGCCGAGGCGCTGGCGGGCGACGACGACGAACGGGGCGGCGCGGCCTGCGAACGCGGCCATCTCGCGTACGCCGCCACGGTCCTGGGCGTCCGCGACCGCGCCGACGAGGCCCGCTCGGCACTCGGCCGGGCCGCCGCGCTGCTGGCGCCCACCGCGGCCGGCCGGCCGCTGCTGGACTTCCGCCGCGGGCTGATGGCCGAGCACGTCGCCGACAGCCCGGACGCGGCGCGGGCCGCCTACCGCCGTGCGCACGCCGGTGCCACCGCGCACGGCGACACCCTGCTGCTGTCCTTCACCTGGCGCCACCTGGCCGGGCTCGCGCTGCGCGACGGCGAGTTGGCGGAGGCCCGGCACGGTTTCGCCGAGTCGCTGCGGATCCGCGAGGAGCTGGGCTTTCTGGTCGGCACGGCGCCGGCCCTCGTGGCGCTGGCCGATGCCGCCCCGGACGCCGACGCGGCCCGGCTGCGCGCCGAGGCGGCCCGGCTCTTCCGCCTGATGGGCGGCGTTCCCACGTGGCTCGCCGACCATCTGTCCACCGGCGTCACGGCGACCTAGCCGTATCGCCCCGGCGGAGGTCCGCCGCGCTCACGGACGGCGGCCGGCCCTCCACTCTCCGTGGAGGGGCGGCCGCCGTCGTTCGCTGCCGTCCTCCCTGCTCGATCCGCCGCCCGTGCCGCACTCGTTCCGTCGCCGTCAACCCCTCAACACCAGCCATGCCAGATCCTTCGACGATTGGCCGGATCCAGGCGGTCCCCATGGTGGATCGGCCGGGCTGCGGTGGTTGCGGCACCGGCCCGTCGTCAACGCGACGGGCGAACCCTGAGGTGGGACTATGAGCCGAAGGCCCGGGGCAGGGATGTCTCACGACGCCCCACAGGCCCCGAGAATGGCCGCAAGTCGCACTGTGAGGCGGCAGCGGGGTATGGATGCTGGTCCGGGACCAGCCGGCCCCACCCACTGGCACAGCCTTTCAGGAGGCCACATGACAGCAGGAGTGACCAACACGACCGCTGCGAGCGACTGGGGCAAGGCAGATTTCGAGGCGATCTACAACTGCCCGGATCCTCGTCGGTACTTCACCACACTCAACCCCCTCGACTACCAGATTCCGCACCACGGCCAAGCGGTGTTCCGTGCCGTGGCCGAGACCCTGCAGCGGCACCGCAGCGACCGCCCGCCGCTGAACGTCGTCGACCTCTGCTGCTCGTACGGGGTCAACGCCGCACTGCTCAACCACCAGCTCTCCCTCGCCGACCTCTACGGCCGCTACGCGGTCAACGGCAAGGCGCTGCCGTCCACCGCCCAACTCCTGGAAGAGGACCGCACGTTCTTCGCCACCCGGCGGCGCACCGAACCCCTCCGGGTGACCGGCATCGACGCGGCGGACCGCGCGGTCGGCTACGCCCGGGCGGTCGGTCTGCTCGACCACGGTTTCGCGGAGAACCTGGAAGTCGAGGACCCGAGCCCGGAATTGCGGAAGGTGCTGGCCGACACCGACCTGATCACCGTCACCGGCGGCGTCGGCTATATCTCCGCCCGTACCTTCGCCCGCCTCTTCGACTGCGTGTCCTCACCGCCCTGGGTGGCCGCCTTCGTGCTGCGTGAGGTGTCCTACCGGCCGATCTCCGCCCTGCTGGCCCGGGCCGGCCTGGTGACGGAGAGGCTCACCACCCGTACGTTCCGTCAACGGCGCTTCGCCGACGGCAACGAGCGGCAGGCGGCGTTCGAGGCGCTGGCCGCCCGCGACCTGTCCACCGCGAACAAGGAAGCCGACGGCTTCTACCACGCCGATCTCTACCTCTCCCGGCCCGCCGCCGACGTCGCGGCGCTGCCACTGGAGGAGTTGCTGCCCGGCTAGCCGCGCGGGCGATGCCCGGCCGGTCCGCCGACGGACTCGCTCAGTGCGGGTGGCGCGCCACCGACACATGCTCGCGGGCGATCCGCTCGGCCACCGCGTACTCCTGGGCGACCAGGGCGTCGAGCAGCGCCGTGTGCTCGGAGGCGTCGGCCAGCAGCTCGGCCGTACGTCTCCGGGGGCCGCCGGCCGGCGGCCACTGGGCACGGCGGAGCAGATCACCGGTGACCTCGGCGAGCCTGCGGTTGCCGGTGAGCGACATCAGGGCGTCGTGGAAGGCATGGTCGGCCTCGGCGTAGCCGACCCGGTCACCGCGGGCGGCGGCCGCGACGCCCGCATCGGCGAGCGGGCGCAGCTCCTCCCAGCGCTCGGGGGGCAGCGCCCGCGCCAGCCGGACGACCGCGGGCACCTCCAGCATCGCCCGGACCTCGGCCAGCTCGGCGAGGTCACGGGGGCTGCGCTCGGCGACCCGGAAGCCGCGGTTGGGCACGACCTCGACGGCGCCTTCCCCCGCGAGCTGCTGCATGGCCTCCCGGACCGGGGTCGCGGAGACGCCGTAGCGCTCGGCGAGCGCGGGCGCGGAGTAGACCCCGCCCGGGGCCAGCTCCCCGCCGACCAGCGCATGGCGCAGCGCGGCCAGCACCTGGCCGCGGACGGAGTGCCGCCGGGGCACGGCGGGGCCGGCCTGCGCGGGCACCCACGCCCCGGCGCACGGCTCCTGTTCCGCTGTGCCCTGCTCCATGACGGTTCCTCCTGACGTTTCCAGCACCATAGGCGGCGCGCGCCCCAGTTCAAATCCGGGGAACTGTCCGGAAGTCGCCGGGAAGCCGTGCGGGCCGCCAGGACTGGCGCTCAGCGGACACGGGTAAGCCTTCAGGTAAGGTAAGCCTTACCTGTTGACGATCGCGATTCGGTGGTCTCCCGCATGACTCGTGCCCCCGCCGCCCCGTCTGCCGCCCACCCCGTCGCCGAGGCCTACGCCCGGCTCTCCGCGGTCTTCCCCGGCCTGCGGGTGACCCTGTGGGACGCGGCCCCGCCCAGCGGCGACGGCTGGGTGTGCGCGGCCGGGCTCGCGGCCGGCGGCGAGAGCCTGGACGCCTTCCTCGCCTGGGACGACGCGCAGATCATGCGGGATTACGGACGGCGCGCCCGGCCGGACGTCATCGCGAGCTTCGCCCTGCACCGCTACGCCTGGCCCGCCTGCCTGCTGATCACCGTCCCCTGGTTCCTGCACCGCCGGGTTCCGCGGCTGCCCGTGCAGGACGTCTCCTTCCAGCGCGAGCTGGGCAGGATGGCGGTGCGGGTCAGCACCTTCAACTGCCTCCCGGACGACCCCGCCGCGGCGCTGCCCGGCGCCCGGGTCGTACCGGACGAGGAGGCCCTGCGGGCGGAGGTACGGGTGGCGGTGGCCCAGCATCTGCGGCCCGTACTGGAGGGCTTCCGCACCCGGATGCGGCGCGGGCCGCGGGCGCTGTGGGGCATGGCGTCCGACGAGATCGCGGAGGGCCTGTGGTACCTGGGGCATCTGCTGGGCGAGGAGCCGCGCGCGGTGGCCGAGCTGGAGTTGCTGCTGCCGGGCGCCACCGCTCCGTACGTGGGCGGTGCGGGATTCCGCGAACTGACCGGGCCACGCGGCGAGTCGCTGGCGACCCGGGACCGTGCCAGCTGCTGCATGTTCTACACACTGCGCCCCGAGGACACCTGCGTCACCTGCCCGCGCACCGGGGACGAGGAGCGCATCAGGCGCCTCACGGCGGCCACTTGACCGCTGCGCCACCCCGATGCCGACACCCCGACGCCGACGGCGCGGCGCGGGCCGGGGGCACTGCCGGACAGGGCCTCCTCCCGTCCGGGCGGCGGGGCGGCGGGGCGGCGGGGCGGCGGGGGTCAGTCGGTACAGGCGCTGCCCGGCACCGGCACCGGCACCGGCACCGGCTGGAGGGGGTCCCCTGGCCGATATCCGGCCACCGCCCACCCGCGAAATGGCTTCAATAACGCGGCGAAATCAGCTCTGCATAGCCTCGGCGCACGAACGTCATGCGTGTTCTGCCCAAGCCACACGGCCCCCGACACGTCGCCAGGTCGAGAGCACAAGCCCGCCGTCGGGCCACGAGGAGTTTCGGAAAATGAGCGGTGCGAAGACTGCGGGTGCGGCGGAGTCCGGTGCCCGGGAGGAGCTGTTCGCAGGTGTCCCGGCGCGGTGGCAGGGCGAACCGTCCGCCGTCCCCGACCTGACGCTGCCCGAGCTGTTCGAAGCACAGGTGCGCCGCACCCCCGACGCCCCCGCCGCGGCCTTCAGCGGCCGGACACTCAGCTACCGCGAGCTGAACGAGCGCGCCAACCGGCTGGCCCGGCTGCTGGTAGCGCGCGGCGCCGGTCCCGAGCAGGTCGTCGGCGTGCTGATGCCGCGCTCGCTGCAGCAGATCGTGTCACTGGTGGCGGTGACCAAAACCGGTGCCGCCTACCTGCCGGTGGACGTGGACTACCCGGCCGAGCGCATCGCCTACATGCTCGGTCACTCCGACCCCGTCTGCCTGCTCACCACCGCCGACTCCCCCGCCGCGGAAGGGCTCACCGACCGGCTGGTGCTGCTGGACGACCCGGCGGTCGACGAGGCACTGCCCGGCCTGCCGGAAACCGATCTGGCCGACGCCGAGCGCACCGGGCCGCTGCGCATGGCCAACCCGGCGTATGTCACGTACACCTCCGGCTCCACCGGGACGCCCAAGGCCGTGGTGATCGAGCACCGCGCGCTGGCCGACTATCTGGCCTGGGCCCGCAAGGACTACCCGAGCATGCGGCCGGGCGGCACCTCGCTGTGGCACTCACCGGTGTCCTTCGACATGACCGTCTCGGAGTTGTGGGGGCCGCTGGTGTCCGGCGGGCGGGTGCTGGCCGCCGCGCTGGAGGAGGACGCGCACGCCGGCACTGTCTCCTGCACCTTCATGAAGGCCACCCCGAGCCATCTGCCGATGCTCAATCTCCTCCCGGACGGCTACTCGCCCACCGGTGAGCTGATGCTCGGCGGTGAGGCGCTGCTGGGCGCCGCGCTGGACGAGTGGCGCCGCCGCCATCCCGGGGCCACCGTCATCAACGTGTACGGCCCGTCCGAAATCACCGTCAACATGGCGCAGTTCCGGCTGGAGCCGGGCCGGCCGACCCCGGACGGGGTGCTGCCGCTGGGCCGTCTGATGGACAACATGCGCGGCTACGTCCTGGACGACCGGCTGCGCCCGGTGGCGCCGGGCGTCACCGGCGAGCTCTACATCGCGGGCCCCGGGCTGGCTCGCGGCTACTTCAGGCAGCCCGCACTGTCCGGCGAGCGGTTCGTCGCCGACCCGTTCGGGGCGCCCGGCGAGCGGATGTACCGCTCCGGTGACCTGGCCCGGTGGTCTCAGGACGGGCAGCTGGTGTTCCGCGGCCGCGCCGACCACCAGGTCAAGGTCCGCGGTTTCCGCGTCGAGCCGGGCGAGATCGAGGCCGTACTGACGCAGCACCCGCAGGTCTCGCGCGCCGTGGTGCTGGTCCGTGAGGACCGCCCCGGCGACCAGCGGATCGTGGCGTATGTGAGCACCGCGGAGGGCACCGCCGAGCCGGACGCCGCGACGCTGCGGGCCCATGCCGCGAAGACCGTGCCGTGGTACATGGTGCCGTCGGCCTTCGTCGTCATCGAGGAGTGGCCGCTGACGCCGAACGCGAAGGTGGACCGCAAGGCGCTGCCCGCCCCCGAGTACCGCACCGGCGCCGGCAGCGCCCCGCGCACCGCGACGGAGGAGATTTTGTGCCGGCTGGCCGCCGAGGTGCTGGGCCTGGATTCGGTCGGCGTCGAGGACAACTTCTTTGACCTGGGCGGTCACTCGCTGCTGGCCAACCGGCTGACCAGCCGGATCCGCGCGGCCATGGACGCCGAGCTGCCGATGAGCGCGGTGTTCGAGGCACCGACGGTCGCCGGGCTGGCGGAGCGGCTGGCCGGCGCCGACGCGGCACGCGCCGCCCTGGCGCCGGCCCGGCGCCCGGACCGGATCCCGCTCTCCCCCGCCCAGCAGCGCCTGTGGTTCCTCCACCAGTTGGAGGGCCCCGGCCCGGCCTACAACATCCCGATCGCCGTCCGGCTGAGCGGCGAGCTGGACCGCACCGCCCTGGAGGCGGCGCTGGGCGATGTGACGGCGCGGCACGAGGCGCTGCGCACCTGCTTCGCCGAGCACGACGGCGAACCCCACCAGGTGATCCTGGACGCCGAACAGGCCGCCCCGGCCGTCGAGTTCTTCGAACCGGACGGAGCCGGACAGCTTCAGCGGGCGCTGGCCGAGCAGGCCGGGCACGGCTTCGACCTCACCGCGGGAGTGCCGCTGAAGGCCGCCCTCTACCGGCTCGGCGAGCGCGAGCACGTCCTGCTCCTGGTGGTGCACCACATCATCACCGACGGCTGGTCCCGCGACCCGCTCACCCGCGACCTGTCCACCGCCTACACCGCCCGCGCCGACGACCGCGCCCCTGCCTGGGAGCCGCTGCCGGTGCAGTACGCGGACTACACCCTGTGGCAGCGCGAGATGCTGGGGGACGAGAGCGACCCGGACAGCACCGCGGCCAGGCAACTGGCCTTCTGGGAGCAGGCATTGAGCGGCACTCCGGAGCTGCTGGAACTGCCGCTGGACCGGCCTCGCCCGTCCGTCGCCGGCTACCGCGGCGCCCTCACCCACTTCACCTTCGACGCCGCACTTCACTCCCGTATGGCGGAGCTGGCGCGCGAGTGCGATGTCACGGTGTTCATGGTGCTGCAGGCCGGTCTCGCGGCCCTGCTCTCCCGTCTGGGCGCGGGTACCGACATCCCGATCGGCACCGCCGTGGCCGGCCGTACCGACGAAGCCCTGGACGACCTCGTCGGCTTCTTCGTCAACACCCTCGTCCTGCGCACCGACGTCTCCGGCGACCCCACCTTCCGCCAGCTCCTGGCCCGGGTCCGCGAAACCGACCTGGCCGCCTACGCCCACCAGGACCTTCCGTTCGAGCGAGTCGTCGAGGCGGTCAACCCGGCCCGGTCGCTGTCCCACGCCCCCCTCTTCCAGACCATGCTGACCTCGCAGAACACTCCTGAGGAGAGCATGGCGCTGCCCGGCCTTGAGGCGGTGGCGCAGGACGTGGCAAAGGGGGTCGCGCAGTTCGACCTCTCCTTCCACACCAAGGAGAAGACGGCGCGGGACGGCACACCCGCGGGCATCGACGCCTCTCTGGAGTACTCCACCGACCTGTTCGACCGGGCCACCGTCGAGGCGCTGACCGCCCGTCTGGTGCGGCTGCTGGGCGAGTCCACCGACCGACCGGACGCACCGGTGGTCCAGTTGGACATCCTGACGGAGCGGGAGCGGCGGCAGGCGCTGGAGGAGTGGCAGGGCCCTCCGCACGAGGTCTCGGGCAAGACACTGCCCGTCCTCATCGAGGAGCAGGCACGGCGGGTGCCCGACGCCCTCGCGGTCGTCCACGAGAACACCGGCCTGACCTACGCAGAGCTCAACGAGCGCGCCAACCGCCAGGCCCGGCTCCTGGTGCGGCGCGGTGTCGGTCCGGAGCGCTATGTCGCGGTGGCGCTGCCCCGCTCGGTGGACCTGGTGGTGACCCTTCTGGCCATCGTCAAGTCCGGTGGCGCCTATCTGCCGCTGGACCCGTCCTACCCCGCGGACCGGCTCGGCTTCATGCTGGAGGACGTGGCGCCCGTGCTGGCCGTCACGGCCCGGGGCGTGCTCGACCACGTCCCCGCGCCGTGCCCGTCGTTGCGCCTGGACGACCCCGAGGTCGCCGCGGAACTGGCCGCGCAGGACTCCACGAACCTCACCGACGCCGACCGCAACGCGCCGCTGCTGGCGGACAACGCGGCCTTCGTCATCTTCACCTCCGGGTCGACCGGCCGCCCCAAGGGCGTCACCGTGCAGCACCGCTCGCTGGACGCCTACCTGAGCTGGACCCGCACGGCGTACCCGGGTGTGGCCGGACGGGCCCTGGTGCACTCACCGGTCGCCTTCGACCTCACCGCCACCGGCCTGTTCGCGCCCCTGACCTCCGGCGGCTGCGTCGAACTGGTCGAACTGGACGGCCGGACCCAAGCGGCGGACGGACGGCCGCAGCCCGCCTTCGTCAAGGCCACCCCCAGCCATCTGCCGCTGCTCATCGAACTGCCCGGGCAGTACTCGCCCAAGGAGCAACTGGTGCTCGGCGGCGAGTCGCTGATGGGCGAGGTCCTGGACGAGTGGCGGAGCCGGCACCCCGGTGCCACCGTCATCAACGAGTACGGCCCGACGGAGACCACCGTCGGCTGCTCGGAGTACCGCATCGAGCCGGGCGAGAGTGTCCCGGCGGGCGTGGTCACCATCGGCCGGCCGATCTGGAACACCCAGATGTTCGTGCTGGACGCCCGGCTGCAGCCGGTGCCCACCGGCAGCACCGGCGAGGTGTACATCGCCGGTGACCTGGTGACGCGCGGCTACCACCGGCGCCCGGACCTGACCTCGGGCCGCTTCGTCGCCAACCCCTACGGCCCGCCGGGCAGCCGGATGTACCGCTCGGGGGACCTGGCCAGGTGGCGGGCGGACGGCCAGATGGAGTTCGTCGCGCGCGTCGACGACCAGGTCAAGCTGCGCGGCTTCCGTATCGAGCTGGGCGAGATCGAGGGTGTCATCGGGGCGCACCCGAAGCTGGCACAGGTGGCCGTGATCGTCCGCGAGGACCAGCCCGGCGACAAACGCCTGGTCGGCTACGCCGTCCCCGCTCCCGGGCAGAGCGTGGACTCCGCCGAGCTGCGCCGCTACGCGGCCGGGCAACTGCCCGACTACATGGTGCCCGCGGTCTTCGTGCTGCTCGAAGAGCTCCCGCTCACGGTGAACCGCAAACTGGACCGCAAGGCGCTGCCCACGCCCGACTACGGCGTCGCGGCGGGCGTTTCGGGGCGTGCGCCGCGCACCGCGCACGAGGAGATCCTGTGCGGCGCGTTCGCGGAGATACTGGGCCTGCCACGGGTGGGCGTGGACGACAACTTCTTCGCGCTGGGCGGGCATTCGCTGCTGGTGACCCGGCTGATCGCCGGGCTGCGCCGGACGCTGGGAGCGGAGCTGCCGATCCGGGCGGTGTTCGAGGCACCGACCGTCGCCGAACTCGCCGCGCACCTGGCCGACGCGGGCACGGCCCGTCCGCCGCTGGTGGCGGGCGGGCGTCCGGCGCGGCTGCCGCTGTCCCCCGCACAGCAACGGCTGTGGTTCCTGCACCAGTTGGCGGGACCCAGCCCGACGTACAACGTGCCCGTCGCGGTACGGCTGACCGGTGCTCTGGACCGTGCGGCGCTGGATGCGGCGCTGGCCGACGTGGTGGAGCGGCACGAGGCGCTGCGCACCCGCTTCACCGAGGAGGCCGGCGAGCCGTGCCAGGTGGTCCTCAGCGGTAAACAGGCCCGCCCCGTAATGGAGTTCACCGAGCTGGACGGACCCCGGCAACTGGACACGGCACTGGCCGACGCCGCCTCCTACGGCTTCGACCTGACCGCCGGAGTACCCCTCAAGCTCACCCTCTTCAAGGTCGCCGAAGACCGGCACGTCCTGCTCATCCTGCTGCACCACATCGCCAGCGACGGCTGGTCCATGGGGCCGCTCTCCCGCGACCTGTCGGACGCCTACACCGCCCGCCTCGACGGCCGGGCGCCGGCCTGGGAACCGCTGCCGGTGCAGTACGCCGACTACGCCCTGTGGCAACGCGACATGCTGGGCGACGAGAACGACCCCGGC
Source organism: Streptomyces sp. NPDC048516 (assembly GCF_043199875.1). NCBI lineage: Bacteria > Bacillati > Actinomycetota > Actinomycetes > Kitasatosporales > Streptomycetaceae > Streptomyces > Streptomyces sp. NPDC048516. The sequence continues at coordinate 111,401 of NZ_JBICWS010000012.1, forward strand.
AGCATCCTGTCCCAGCAGCTCGACTTCTGGCGCAAGGAACTCAGCGGCGCTCCGGAACTGCTGGAACTGCCACTGGACCGGCCCCGCCCCGCCGTCGCGAGCCACCGCGGCGCCACGGTGGAGCTGAACATCGACGCCGAGCTGCACCGCTCATTGCTGTCCTTCGCCCAGGGCTCGGGCGCCACGCTGTTCATGGTGCTGCACTCGGCGGTGGCGGCCCTGCTGTCCCGTATGGGCGCGGGCACCGACATCCCCATCGGCACCGCCGTGGCCGGCCGTACCGACGAAGCCCTGGACGACCTCGTCGGCTTCTTCGTCAACACCCTCGTCCTGCGCACCGACGTCTCCGGCGACCCCACCTTCCGCCAGCTCCTGGCCCGGGTCCGCGAAACCGACCTGGCCGCCTACGCCCACCAGGACACCCCGTTCGAGCGTGCCGTGGAAGCCGCACAGGTCACCCGGGTGCTCTCGCACACGCCGCTCTTCCAGGTCTCGTTGAACCTGGAGGACGGCACCGCCATCACTCCGGACCTGCCTGGCCTCCAGGTCCGGCCCGAGCCGGTCGGCGTCCCGGCCGCCAAGTCCGAGCTGGTCTTCGGCCTGACCGAGCAGCACACGGCGGCCGGCGAGCCGGCCGGCCTCACCGGTGAACTCACCTACGCCACGGACCTCTTCGAGCACATCAGCGCCGAGGCCCTGGCCGGGCGACTGATGCGGATGCTGCGGACCATCGTGGCCGATCCGGACCGCACGGTGGGCAGTGCCGAGATCCTTGCCGAGGAGGAGCGGCGGGAACTGCTCGTCGAACGTAATGCCACGGGGCGGTCGGTTCCTGCGCTGACGATGCCGGAGCTGTTCGAGGCGCACGCCGCCCGCACCCCGCACGCCGAGGCCGTGGTCTACGAGGACACCGTCCTCACCTACGGCGAACTCGACCGCCGCGCCAACCAACTCGCCCGACTCCTGCTCACCCACGGAGTCGGACCCGAACGCCTCGTGGCACTGGCCATGCCCCGCTCCGCCGACATGGTCACCGCCGCCCTCGCCATCCACAAAGCCGGCGGAGCCTACCTCCCCATCGACCCCGACTACCCCACCGACCGCATCACCTACATGCTCACCGACGCCAACCCGGTCTGCATCCTCACCACCGCCGCGGTCAACCTCCCCGACACCGGCCACCCCCGCATCCTGCTCGACCACCCCAACGACGAGAGCAACGGCGAGGGCGAGAGCAACGGCGAGGGCAACGGGGACTTCAGCGCCGCCGGCCGGCACCTGCCCGACGGGCCGATCAGCAACAACGAACGACACGCCCCCCTCGACCTGCGCCACCCCGCCTACCTCATCTACACCTCCGGCTCCACCGGCCGCCCCAAAGGCGTCCTCGTCACCCACACCGGCATCGCCTCACTCGCCACCGCACAAACCCAACACCTCGCCCTCACACCCACCTCCCGCACCCTCCAATTCGCCTCCCTCAGCTTCGACGCCGCCACCTGGGAAATCATCATGGCCCTCACCCACGGCGCCACCCTCGTCATGGCACCCCCCACCCGCCTGACCGGAGACGAACTCACCACCCTCCTCCACCAACAACGCATCACCCACGCCACCCTCCCCCCAGCCATCCTCACCACCCTCCCCGACCACAGCCTCCCCACCGACATGACCCTCATCGTCGCCGGCGAAGCCTGCCCACCCGAACAAACCGGCCGCTGGTCCACCGGCCGACGCATGATCAACGCCTACGGACCCACCGAAACCACCATCTGCACCACCATGAGCCCACCCCTAACCGGAACCATCACCCCACCCCTGGGCACCCCCATCACCAACACCCACCTCTACCTCCTCGACCCCACACTCCGCCCCACGCCCCCCGGCGTCCCCGGCGAGCTCTACACCACCGGCCCCGCCCTCGCCCGCGGCTACCACAACCGCCCCGACCTCACCGCCCAACGCTTCATCGCCAACCCCTACGGCCCACCCGGCACCCGCCTCTACCGCACCGGCGACCTCGCCCGCTGGACCACCCACCACACCCTCGAATACCTCGGCCGCACCGACAACCAAATCAAAATCCGCGGCTTCCGCATCGAACTCGGCGAAATCGAGACCGTGCTCGCGGACCATCCGCAGGTCGCCCGGGCGATGGCGCTGGTGCGTACGGACCGTCCCGGTGAGCCGCGGATCGTGGCCTATGTCGAAGGTCCTGGCGACGCGTCCGCCGCGGCGCGGCTGGTCGAGGAACTGCTCGGGCGGTGCGCCGGGAAACTGCCCGCGTACATGGTGCCGTCGGCGGTCGTGGTCCTTCAGGAGTGGCCGCTGACGCCGAACGGAAAGGTGGACCGCAAGGCCCTGCCCGCCCCGGAGCAGCCGACCGGGTCTGCCGACGGCCGGGCCCCGCGCACTCCGCAGGAGGAGACCCTGTGCGGGATCTTCGGGGAGCTGCTGGGGGTGGCCTCGGTGAGCATCGACGACAGCTTCTTCCAGCTGGGCGGCCACTCGCTGCTGGTGACCCGGCTGATCAGCCGGGTGCGGACGGCGCTGGGTGCCGAACTGCCGGTCCGGACGGTCTTCGAGAAGCCGACCGTTGCCGGGCTGGCCGACGAGCTCGGCACGGCCCGCCGGGCCCGGCCCTCGCTCCGCCGTATGCGCAGCTCCTGACCTCTCCTTCCCGCACCGCTCGTATTCCGTTCCAAGAGGAGTTCCGCCATGTTCCCGGTGTCGTTCGCGCAGCGGCGGTTGTGGTTCGCTTTCCAGGTGGAGGGCCCCAGCCCGACCTACAACATCCCGGTCGCCCTGCAACTGACCGGCGATCTGGACCGTGCGGCGCTGGATGCGGCGCTGGCCGACGTGGTGGAGCGGCACGAGGTACTGCGCACCCGCTTCGCCGAGGAGGGCTCGGGCGAGCTGTGCCAGGTGGTCCTCAGCGGCGAACGGTCCCGGCCGGTAATGGAGTTCACCCAGCTGGACGGACCCCGGGAACTGGACACGGCACTGGCCGACGCCGCCTCCTACGGCTTCGACCTGACCGCCGGAGTACCCCTCAAGCTCACCCTCTTCAAGGTCTCCGAAGACCGGCACGTCCTGCTCATCCTGCTGCACCACATCGCCGGCGACGGCTGGTCCATGGGGCCGCTCTCCCGCGACCTGTCGGACGCCTACACCGCCCGCGTCAACGGCCGGGCGCCGGCCTGGGAACCGCTGCCGGTGCAGTACGCCGACTACGCCCTGTGGCAACGCGACGTACTGGGCGACGAGAACGACCCCGGCAGCCTGGCCGCCGAGCAACTGTCCTTCTGGGTGAAGGAGCTGGCCGGCTCGCCGGAGCTGGTGGAACTGCCGCTGGACCGGCCCCGCCCGGCCGTCGCAAGCCACCGGGGCGGCAGCGCCCGCTTCGACCTGGACGCCGAGCTGCACACCCGCGCCGTGGAGCTGGCGCGCGAGTGCGATGTCACGGTGTTCATGGTGCTGCAGGCCGGTCTCGCCGCCCTGCTCTCCCGCCTGGGCGCGGGCACCGACATCCCGATCGGCACCGCCGTGGCCGGCCGTACCGACGAAGCCCTGGACGACCTCGTCGGCTTCTTCGTCAACACCCTCGTCCTGCGCACCGACGTCTCCGGCGACCCGACCTTCCGCCAGCTCCTGGCCCGGGTCCGCGAAACCGACCTGGCCGCCTACGCCCACCAGGACATTCCGTTCGAGCGAGTCGTCGAGGCGGTCAACCCGGCCCGGTCACTGTCCCACGCCCCCCTCTTCCAGACGCTGCTGTCGCTGCAGAGCGCCGACGGGGGCGGATGCACCATGCCGGGACTGGAGGTTTCCGTCAGCGACCTGGACACCGGGGTGGCCAAGGTCGATCTGACCTTCACGCTGCGCGAGCGGCACACGCCGCAGGGCACCCCGGCGGGCATCGGCGGCGAAGTGCAGTACGCGACCGACCTGTTCGAGCCGGAGACCGCGCAGGCGCTGACCGGCCGGCTGGTGCGACTGCTGGACGCCGTCGTCGCCGATGCGGACTCCCCCGTCAGCCGGGCGGAGATCCTCACCGAACGGGAGCGGGAGCTGCTGCTCACCGGCTGGAACGACACCGCCAAAAGCGGTCCGGCCCGTACGATGCCCCAGCTCGTCGAGGCACAGGCACAGGCCGCGCCGGATGCCCCGGCTCTGGCATACCAGGGCCGTACGCTCACCTACCGGGAGCTTGAGGGGCGCGCCAACCGGCTGGCCAGGATGCTGATCGCGGGCGGCGTCGGCCCCGAGCACATCGTGGCGCTGGCCCTGCCGAAGTCCGCCGAGCTGGTCGTGGCCGCGCTGGCGGTACAGAAGGCGGGCGGCGCCTATCTCCCGGTCGACCCCGCCTATCCGGTGGACCGGATCGCCTACATGCTGGCGGACGCCGCGCCGACATGCGTGCTGACGGAGTCGGCGACGGCCGGCCACCTGCCCGGAGTGTCCTGCCCGCTGGTCGTACTGGACGACGCGGGGATCACGGCCCGGCTGGCGGAGCTGTCCGACGCCACGGTGACGGACGCCGAGCGCACCGCCCCGCTCGCTGTCCACCACCCCGCCTATGTCATCTACACCTCCGGCTCCACCGGCCGTCCCAAGGGCGTCGTGGTCACCCACCGCGGCCTGGGCGATCTGTCGGTGAGCGTGACGGAGCGCTATCTGCTGGACCGGGACAGCCGGGTGCTCCAGCTGGCCTCGCCCAGCTTCGACGCCTCGGTGCTGGAGAGCGTCATGGCGCTGACGAACGGCGCCACCCTGGTGGTACCGGACAGCAAGCAGCTGGCCGGCGAGGAGCTGGCCCGGGTCCTGGCCGACGAGCGGATCAGCCACACCCTGATGCTGCCCGCCGCGCTGGCCACCCTTCCCGAGATCGAGCTGCCGCACCTGCGGACCCTGGCCACCGGCGCCGACAAGGTCGGCAGCGAGCTGGCCGCCCGCTGGTCCAAGCGGCACCGAATGATCAACTCTTACGGCCCCACCGAGGCCACGGTGGTAGCCGCCATGAGCGAGCCGCTGGCCGGCGAGGGCATCCCGCCGATCGGCGGACCGGTGGTCAACGGACGGGTGTATGTCCTGGACGGCGCGCTGCGCCCGGTGCCGCCGGGCGTGGCCGGTGAGCTGTACACCGCCGGCCCCGGTCTGGCCCGTGGTTATCTGCGCCGTCCGGCGCTCACCGCCGAACGCTTTGTCGCCGACCCCTTCGGCCCGCCCGGCTCCCGGCTCTACCGCACCGGCGACCTTGTGCGCCGGACCAGCGGCGGCGCCCTGGAATACCTGGGCCGCACCGACAACCAGGTCAAGATCCGCGGCTTCCGTATCGAGCTCGGCGAGATCGAGGCGGTGCTCGCCGAGGCGGCGGGCGTCACCGACGCCCTGGTGATGTCACGTCACGACGGACCGACCGGACAGCAGTTGGCCGGCTACGTCACCACCGCTGACGGCGTGGTCCCCGAGCCCGCCGCACTGCGCGCCCACCTGGCCGCCACGCTGCCCGACCACATGATCCCGGCCGCGTTCGTCGTCCTCGACCGCTGGCCGATGACCCCCAACGGCAAGATCGACCGCACGGCGCTGCCCGCCCCCGGCTTCGCGGGCGCGGGTGCCGCCGGACGCGCTCCGCGCACCCCCCGGGAGGAGATCCTGGCCGGTGTCTTCGCCGAGATCCTGGGCCTGGACTCCGTCACCGTCGATGACAACTTCTTCGAGCTGGGCGGGCATTCACTGCTGGCCACCCGGCTGATCAGCCGCATCCGCACCGCTTTGGACGTGGAGCTGTCGATCCGGGCGGTGTTCGAGGCACCGACCGTCGCGAGACTGGCCGCCCGGCTGGGCGAGGCGGGTTCGACGCGGGCGGCACTGGTGCCGATGGCACGCCCCGACGCGCTGCCGATGTCCTTCGCGCAGCGGCGGCTGTGGTTCGCCTTCCAGGTGGAGGGCCCCAGCCCGACCTACAACATCCCGGTCGCCCTGCAACTGACCGGTGCTCTGGACCGTGCGGCGCTGGATGCGGCGCTGGCCGACGTGGTGGAGCGGCACGAGGCGCTGCGCACCCGCTTCAGCGAGGAGGCCGGCGAGCCGTGCCAGGTGGTGCTCAGCGGTGAACAGGACCGGCCCGTGGTGGAGTTCACCGAGCTGGACGCACCGGTTCTGCTGGAGACGGCGCTGGCGGAGGCCGCCGCGTACGGCTTCGACCTGACCGCCGGAGTCCCCCTCAAGCTCACGCTCTTCAAGGTCTCCGAGGACCGGCACGTCCTGCTCATCCTGCTGCACCACATCGCCGGCGACGGCTGGTCCATGGGGCCGCTCTCCCGCGACCTGTCGGACGCCTACACCGCCCGCCTCGACGGCCGCGCCCCCGCCTGGGAACCGCTGCCGGTGCAGTACGCCGACTACGCCCTGTGGCAACGCGACATGCTGGGCGACGAGAACGACCCCGGCAGCATCCTGTCCCAGCAGCTCGGCTTCTGGCGCAAGGAACTCAGCGGCGCTCCGGAACTGCTGGAACTGCCGCTGGACCGGCCCCGCCCCGCCGTCGCGAGCCACCGCGGCGCCACGGAGCACTTCACGCTGGACGCAGAGCTCCACGCACAGCTCGTGGAGTTGGCCCGCGTAGGCGATGTCACGGTGTTCATGGTGCTGCAGGCCGGTCTCGCCGCCCTGCTCTCCCGCCTGGGCGCGGGCACCGACATCCCGATCGGCACCGCCGTGGCCGGCCGGACCGACGAAGCCCTGGACGACCTCGTCGGCTTCTTCGTCAACACCCTCGTCCTGCGCACCGACGTCTCCGGCGACCCCACCTTCCGTCAGCTCCTGGCCCGGGTCCGCGAAACCGACCTGGCCGCCTACGCCCACCAGGACACCCCGTTCGAGCGTGCCGTCGAGGCGGCGGGTGTGGCCCGTGCGCTCTCACACACCCCGTTCTTCCAGGTCTCCCTCAACCTTGAGGAGAGCGCAGCGGGCGCGCCGGCCCTGCCGGGGCTGCGGGTGGAATCCCACCCTGTGGGCCTGGATGCCGCCAAGTCCGAGCTGGTCTTCGGCCTGAGCGAGCAGCACACGGCAGCCGGTGCACCGGCCGGCCTCACCGGAACGCTCACCTACGCCACGGACCTCTTCGAGTCCGCGAGCGCCGAGGCCGTCGCCCAACGGTTCGTACGCATCCTGCGGGCCCTCGTGGCCGAGCCCGACAAGGCCGTGAGGGATGCCGAGATCCTGACAGCGGCGGAGTACCAGGAGTTGGTTCACGGTCGTAATGCCACGGGGCGGTCGGTTCCCGCGCTGACCATGCCGGAGCTGTTCGAGGCGCACGCCGCCCGCACCCCGCACGCCGAGGCCGTGGTCTACGAGGACACCGTCCTCACCTACGGCGAACTCGACCGCCGCGCCAACCAACTCGCCCGACTCCTGCTCACCCACGGAGTCGGACCCGAACGCCTCGTGGCACTGGCCATGCCCCGCTCCGCCGACATGGTCACCGCCGCCCTCGCCATCCACAAAGCCGGCGGAGCCTACCTCCCCATCGACCCCGACTACCCCACCGACCGCATCACCTACATGCTGGGCGACGCCGCGCCGACCTGTGTGCTGACGGAGTCCGCGACGGCCGGCCACCTGCCCGAGGTGTCCTGCCCGCAGCTGGTACTGGACGACGCCGGGACCACGGCCCGGCTGGCGGAGCTGTCCGACGCCACGGTGACGGACGCCGAACGACACGCCCCCCTCGACCTGCGCCACCCCGCCTACCTCATCTACACCTCCGGCTCCACCGGCCGCCCCAAAGGCGTCCTCGTCACCCACACCGGCATCGCCTCACTCGCCACCGCACAAACCCAACACCTCGCACTCACACCCACCTCCCGCACCCTCCAATTCGCCTCCCTCAGCTTCGACGCCGCCACCTGGGAAATCATCATGGCCCTCACCCACGGCGCCACCCTCGTCATGGCACCCCCCACCCGCCTGACCGGAGACGAACTCACCACCCTCCTCCACCAACAACGCATCACCCACGCCACCCTCCCCCCAGCCATCCTCACCACCCTCCCCGACCACAGCCTCCCCACCGACATGACCCTCATCGTCGCCGGCGAAGCCTGCCCACCCGAACAAACCGGCCGCTGGTCCACCGGCCGACACATGATCAACGCCTACGGACCCACCGAAACCACCATCTGCACCACCATGAGCCCACCCCTAACCGGAACCATCACCCCACCCCTGGGCACCCCCATCACCAACACCCACCTCTACCTCCTCGACCCCACACTCCACCCCACACCCCCCGGCGTCCCCGGCGAGCTCTACACCACCGGCCCCGCCCTCGCCCGCGGCTACCACAACCGCCCCGACCTCACCGCCCAACGCTTCATCGCCAACCCCTACGGCCCACCCGGCACCCGCCTCTACCGCACCGGCGACCTCGCCCGCTGGACCACCCACCACACCCTCGAATACCTCGGCCGCACCGACAACCAAATCAAAATCCGCGGCTTCCGCATCGAACTCGGCGAAATCGAAACCGCCCTCACCCAGGCCACCGGGGTCACCGACGCTCTGCTGATGGTGCGGCAGGACGGCCCGGCCGGACCGCGGCTGATCGGTTACGTCACCGCCGACGCCCCGGCCCCCGACCCCGCCGCCCTCCGCGCCCACCTTGCCGCGACCCTGCCCAGCTACATGGTCCCGGCCGCCATCGTCGTCCTCGGCCGCTGGCCCCTGACCCCCAACGGCAAGATCGACCGCAAGGCCCTGCCCGCTCCCGCCTTCGCCGGCTCCGCCACCACCGGACGCGCCCCCCGCACCCCCCGCGAAGAGATCCTGACCGGTGTCTACGCCGGCGTCCTCGGTCTCGGCACCGTCACCATCGACGACAACTTCTTCGAGCTGGGCGGCGACAGCATCAGCTCGATGCGGGTGGTGTCCCAGGCCCGGGAGGAGGGGCTGACGCTGACGGTGCAGCAGGTCTTCCAGCACCGTACGGTCGCCGAGCTGGCCGCTGTGGCCACCGAGGTCACCGGATCGTGGGCCACGGCGGACGACGGCGCGGGCGCCTTCCCGATGACTCCGATCATGCACTGGCTGCGGGAGCTGGGCGGCCCGGTGGCGGGCTTCAACCAGTCGGCCACGGTGCGTGTTCCGGCCGGTGTGGACCTCGCGCGGCTGACCACCTCGGTGCAGAGCTGGCTGGACCATCACGACATCCTGCGGCTGCGTATGACGACTGCCGAGGACGGTTCCTGGCAGCCGGTCGTGGCGGAGCGCGGAGCGGTGGCCGCCGGCACGGTGCTGCGCCGGGTGGACGTCGCCGGGCTGCCGCCGGGGGCGCGGGACGCCGCCATGACCGAGGAGGGCGAGAAGGCGCGGCTGCGGCTGTCCCCACAGGACGGTTCGGTGGTCCAGCTGGTCTGGTACGACGCCGGGCCCCAGGCGCCGGGACTGCTGCAGATCGTGGCGCACCACCTGGCCGTCGACGGGGTGTCCTGGCGCATCCTGGTGCCGGACCTGCGCGAGGCCTGGGAGGCGACGGCCGCCGGGCGCGGTCCGGAGTTCGCGCCGGTGGCCACCTCCTTCCGGGCATGGGCGCGGCGGCTCGCCGAGGCCGCGCAGGAGCCTGCGTGGGAGGCCGGTCTCGACGTGTGGACACGGGCCGCCACCGGTGGCGCGGACGGCCCGACGGCGGTCGATGCGCCGTTGGGCGCACGGCAGTTGGACCCCCGGCGGGACACCGCCGAGACGGTACGCATGCTGGAGCTGAGCCTGCCTCCCGAGCGCGCCAGGCCGCTGCTGACGGACGTTCCTGCGGCGTTCCACGCGAACGTGGGCGATGTGCTGCTGAGCGCGTTCGCCCTGGCGGTGCGCGAATGGCGGCGGCGCCGCGGCGAGGCGGCGGACGAGGTGCTGGTGGACCTGGAGGGGCACGGCCGCGAGGACATCGTGCCGGGTGCCGACCTGTCGGGCACGGTGGGCTGGTTCACCAGTCTCTACCCGGTGCGGCTGCCCCTGGCCGCCGCCGACTGGACCGAGGTGCAGGCGGGCGGCCCGGCGGTCGGCGAATCCCTCAAGCTGGTCAAGGAGCGGCTGCGGGCGCTGCCCGGCAACGGCGTGGGCCACGGCATGCTGCGCTACCTCAATCCGCGCCTGGGCCCCGTACTCTCCACGCTCCCCGCTCCGCAGCTGGGGTTCAACTACCTCGGGCGGTTCGAGGCGACGGACGTGGCGGCCGGTGAGGACCGGCCGTGGACGATGGTCAGCGGACTGCCCTCCCCGGCGCCGTGGGACGGCGGGATGCCGCTGGCGCATCCCGTCGAACTCAACGCGCTCACCCAAGACCTGGCCGACGGCCCGCGGCTGCGGGCCACCTGGACCTGGGCCGGCCACCTCCTGCCGGAGGAGGACGTCCGGGAGCTGGCCGAGCTGTGGTTCTCCGCCCTGGACGCCCTGACCGCCCACGCCCGGGGGGACGGTGCCGGCGGCCACAGCCCTTCCGATCTCTCCCTCGGTCTTTCCCAGGCTGAGATCGACGAACTCGAAGCAGAACTGAGGATGCTCTGATGAACCGGCCCGCGCTCGAAGACGTGCTGCCGCTGACCCCGCTCCAGGAGGGAATGCTCTTCCACTCCCTCTACGACGATGACGCGGTGGACCTCTACAACACCCAGATGGTCCTCGATCTGGACGGCCCGCTGCGGCCGGAAGTCCTCAAGACCGCCGCCGCGGCGCTGATCCGCCGCCACCCCAACCTCCGCGCCGGCTTCCGGCAGCGGCAGAACGGGCAGGCGATGCAGGTCATCCACCGCGAGGTGCCGCTGTCGTGGGAGGAGACCGACCTCTCGACCGCTGACGCCGCACAGGCCGAGGCGCGCCTGACGGAGCTGCTCGCCGCCGACCGGATGCGCCGCTTCCCGCTCGACCGGCCGCCGCTGATGCGCTTCACCCTGGTGCGGCTGGGCGCCGGGCGGCACCGGCTGGTGATGACCAGCCATCACATGCTGCTGGACGGCTGGTCCACCCCTGTGCTGATCCGTGAGCTGTTCACGCTGTACGAGGGCGGGGGTGACGACTCGGCGCTGCCCCGGCCCGTACCGCACCGGAGCTACTTCAGCTGGCTGGCGCAGAAGGACGACGCGGAGTCGGAGCGGGCCTGGCGTGATGCCCTGGAAGGGCTGGCGGGGCCGACGCTGGTGTTCTCCGCCGACCCGTCGCGGGTGCCCGGCATGCCCGCGCGGGTGACGACCTCGTTGTCCGCCGGTTTCGGCGCCGCCCTGGACGCGCTGGTACGCGACCGCGGGCTGACCGTCAATCATCTCGTGCAGGGTGCCTGGGCCATGGTGCTGGGCCGGCTCACCGGCCGGGACGACATGGTGTTCGGCACGCTGGTCTCCGGCCGCCCGCCGGAGATCCCCGGCATCGCGACGATGATCGGGATGTTCATCAACACCATTCCGGTGCGGGTGCGCCTGGAGCCGGCGGAGTCGGTGCTCAAGAACCTCGACCGGCTGCGCCGGGAGCAGGCGGCGCTGCTGCCGCACCACCACCTGGGGCTGGGCCGCCTGCAGCGGATGGCCGGGCACGGCGACCTCTTCGACACCTTCATGGTGTTCGAGAACTACCCGGACGACGACGCGGCCCGCCCGTCCTACGCGGGGGTCGGGGTCGAGGTGGCCGGCGGCCACGATGCCGCGCACTACCCGCTACGGGTCATCGCGGGGCTGGCCGGACAGCGGCTGGTGATCGAGCTGGAGTACCAGCCGGGCCTGATCGACGAGGACGAGGCGCAGGCGGTGCTCACCGCACTCACCGACGTGCTGAAGGCTGTCGTGGCCGCTCCGGACGGCAGCGCCGGGGACGTGCAGTTCACCCTGCCGTCGTCGTTCCGTCGTGCCACCGCACCCGCCGGGGACGGTACCGGGGCGGACACCGGAGACCACGGCCCGGCCGGGCCGGGCCCCAGAGCCCCGCAGACGCCGGTGGAGGAAATCCTCTGCGGGCTGTTCGAGAAGGTGCTGGGGCGGCCCTGCCTCTCGGTGGACGAGAGCTTCTTCGAGCTGGGCGGCCAGTCGCTCACCGCGATCCGGCTGCTGAGCCAGGTCCGGGCCGCCTTCGGGGTGGAGCTGTCGGTGCGTGCGGTCTTCGAGGCACCGACGGTGGCCGGGCTGGCCGCGCAGCTGGCGCAGGCGGGTACGGCCCGGCCGCCGCTGGTGGCCGTGGAGCGTGGCGAGCTGGTGCCGATGTCCTACGCCCAGCGCGGCCTGTGGTTCGCCTTCCGGCTCAACGGGCCCGGCGTGACGTACAACAACCCGCTGCCGCTGCGGCTCTCCGGCGACCTGGACCGGACCGCGCTGGCCGCCGCGCTCGCGGACCTGGTGGAGCGGCACGAGGTGCTGCGCACCCGCTTCGCCGAGTTCGCGGGCCGGCCCTGCCAGGTCGTCATGAGTCCCCAAGAGGCGGACATCCGGCTGGAGCGCGTCGAGCTGGCGGGCGAAGGGGACCTGCCGGACGCGCTGGCCGGCGCGGCGGGCCACGCCTTCGACCTGGCCACCGAGGCTCCTTTGCGGGCCACGCTCTTCCGGGTGTCCGAACATGAGCACGTGCTGTATCTGCTCACCCACCACATCGCCAGCGACGGCTGGTCGCTGGCCCCCCTGGTCCGCGACCTGTCCGCCGCCTACCGGTCGCGTACAGCGGGCCGGACCCCCCGGTGGGAGCCGCTGCCGGTGCAGTACGCCGACTACGCGCTGTGGCAGCGGGAGCTGCTGGGCGCCGAGTCGGTCCCCGACAGCGTGGCCGCTCGTCAACTCGGCTACTGGACCCGGCAGTTGGCCGGAGTTCCGGAACTTCTTCAGCTGCCCCTGGACCACCCGCGCCCGGCGGTGGCCGGCCGGCGCGGTGCCACCGTGCGCTTCTCTCTGGACGCCGCCCTGCACACCCGGATCACCGAGCTGGCCAGGCAGTCGGACGTCACCGTGTTCATGGTCGTCCAGGCCGCGCTGGCCGCGCTGCTCTCACGGCTGGGCGCGGGCAGCGACATCCCGATCGGGGCGGTGCTGGCGGGGCGTACCGACGAGGCGCTGGACGACCTCATCGGGTTCTTCGTCAACACCCTGGTACTGCGTACGGATGTGTCCGGCGACCCGGCCTTCCGCGAACTGCTCGCCCGGGTGCGGGAGACGGACCTGGGCGCCTACGCCCACCAGGACCTGCCCTTCGAGCGGATCGTGGAGGCCGTCAACCCCGGGCGCTCCCTCTCGCACGCTCCGCTCACCCAGGTCACCCTGGTCTTCCAGAACAACGAGCGCGGCTCGCTGGACCTGCCCGGGGTGCGGGTCTCCTTCGAGGGCGAGGCGGCCGGCAACGCCCGTGTGGACCTCGCCTTCAACATGGGCGAGAACCACACCGGCAACGGCGCGCCGGCCGGCATCGACGGCCTCGTGGAGTACGCCGCCGAGCTGTTCGAACCGGACACCGTACAGCGGCTGACCGACCGGCTGCGCAGGCTGCTGGAGAGCGCCACCGCCGATCCCGGCACGGCGGTCTCCGCGCTGGAGATCCTCTCCGCCGACGAGCGGCGGGCGCTGCTGCAGAGCGATGAGCCCGCCGCGGGCGGGCCGGCCCCGGTGGGCACCTTCCCCGAGCTGTTCGAGGCACAGGTGCGCCGCACCCCGCAACGGCCCGCGGTGGAGTCCGCCGTGGACTCCACGGCCGCCACCGTGACCTACGCCGAGCTCAACGAGCGGGCCAACCGCCTGGCCCGGCAGCTGGTCGCCCGGGGTGCAGGGCCCGAGAGCTATGTCGCGGTGGCGCTGCCCCGCTCGGCGCAGATGCTGGAGGGCATGCTCGCCGTCATGAAGGCCGGGGCGGGGTATCTGCCGCTGGACCCGGACTACCCGGCCGAGCGGCTGGCGGCGATGCTGGCGGACAGCGCACCTGCGCTGCTGCTGACCACCACGGAGCTGGCGGGCCGGCTGCCGCAGCCCGGCGACCTCGACGTGCTGCTGGTCGACGAGGCGGCCACCGCCGCCGAACGGGCCGCGCTGCCGGGAGCGGACCTGGACGACGCCGACCGCCGGGCCCCGCTGCGGGTCACCCATCCCGCCTATGTCATCTTCACCTCGGGCTCCACCGGCCGCCCCAAGGGTGTGGTGGTCGGCCATGCCGGGATCGGTGCGCTGGCCGCCCATCAGCTGGCCCACTACGCCGTCCGTCCCGAGAGCCGGGTGCTGCAGTGCGCCTCGCCCAGCTTCGATGTGTCGGTGGCGGAGTTCTGCCTGGCCCTGCTGTCCGGCGCGTGCCTGGTCATACCCTCCGACACCCCGGCCGGGCCGCAGCTCGCCGCGTTCCTCGCCGAGCGGAGCATCACCCACCTGCTCATCGTCCCCTCGGCGCTGGCGCAGGTACCGCGGACCGAGCTCCCCGAGCTGCGCACGCTGATCACCGGCGCGGAACCGCTCTCCCCCGAGCTGGCCGGGTTCTGGGGCCGCGGCCGGCTGCTGATCAACGCGTACGGCCCCACCGAGGGCACCTGCGAGGTGAGCTACGCGCGGCGCCTGGTCCCCGACGCGGCCGCGGCGTCGGTCATCGGCCGGCCCATCGCCGGCAACCGGATGTACGTCCTGGACCAGGCGCTGCGGCCGGTGCCGCCGGGCGTCGAGGGCGAGTTGTACCTCTCCGGCGGCGGGCTGGCGCGCGGCTACCTGGCCCGTCCCGGCATGACCGCGGAGCGCTTCGTCGCCGACCCGTACGGCGCGCCGGGCACCCGGATGTACCGCACCGGCGACCTGGCGGCATGGAACGCCGACGGGCAGCTGCTGTTCCGCGGCCGCGCCGACACCCAGGTCAAGGTGCGCGGATTCCGGGTGGAGCTGGGCGAGGTGGAGGCCGTGGTCGCGGGCTGCGCCGGGGTCGAGCGGGCCGTGGTGATGGTCCGCGAGGACCGCCCCGGCGATCAGCGCCTGGTGGCCTATGTCGAAACCGCCGCTGAATACGGGGAGTTGACGGCGCGGGCCCTGCGCTCCGAGGTCGCCGAGCGGCTGCCCGCCTATATGGTGCCGGGTGCCTTCGTCGTCGTGGACGAGTGGCCGCTGACCCCCAACGCCAAGCTGGACCACCGGGCGCTGCCCGCGCCCGCGCAGCCCGCCGCAGGCGAGTACCGGCCGCCGCGCTCACCCCAGGAGGAGCTGGTCTGCCGGCTGTTCGGCGACGTGCTCGGCGTGGAGCGGGTCGGCGTGGACGACAGCTTCTTCGAGCTCGGTGGGCACTCCCTGCTCGCCACCCGGCTGACGCACCGCATCGGGCAGGCCCTGGGCCGCCCGCTGGAGCTGCGGGACATCTTCGCCGCGCCCACCCCGGCCCGGCTGTGCGAACAGCTCGACGGGGACGGCGGCAGCGCCTTCGACGTGATCCTCCCGCTGCGCACCTCCGGCAGCGCGGCCCCGCTGTTCTGCATCCATCCCATCGCCGGTCTCAGCTGGCGCTACTCGACGCTGCTGAGCGCGCTCAGCGCCGATCATCCGGTGTACGCGGTGCAGGCCAGGGGTCTGGACGGGACGGAGCCGCTGCCCGCTTCCATGGACGAGCTGGCCACGGACTACGCCCGGCAGATCCGCGCGGTACAGCCCGAGGGCCCGTACCACCTGCTGGGCTGGTCACTGGGAGGGATCATGGCGCAGGCCGTGGCCACCGCGCTGGAGGCGGACGGACAGCAGATCGGGCTGCTGGCGGTGCTGGACACCTCGCCGCCCGAGCCCGGTAGCAAGGGGACCGGGACGCGCGAGGAAATCCTCACCCAGATGTACGAGGGTTACGGCAAGATCTACGGCATTCCGGAGGGTGCGCCCGAGGAGCCGACCACGGACGGGATGCGCGCCCAGATCGTCGAGTGGTACGGGGAGGGCAGCAGCGAGCTGCGCTACCTGGGCCGCGAGCACCGCGCCGCCGCTCTGGAGGTCAGCATCAACAACGCCTACCTGGCGGCACAGCGGCGGCCGGATGTGCTGCGCGCGGACCTGCTGCTGGTGCTGGCCACCCGCAAACGTCTGGAGGCCGTGGTGCCCGAGGCGTGGGAGGAGTTCCTGGCAGGCCGGATGGAGATCGTCGAGGTGGACTGCGAGCACTCCCAGATGATGGATCCGGGTCCCGCCGAGCAGATCGCCCGGATCGTCGCGCCGCGGATCGGACGGGCGCCGGGGGCCGCCGCGCGCAGCGGAGAAGCAGCGGAGGCGACGGCCGCAATCGCTTGATGCCGAAGAGGCGCTGAAGGGGGCGGCCTCGCGAACGGGCCGCCCCTCAGGCGAACGATGCGACGGCGCGGGCCCGTCAGGCGGATCAGGCGATCGCCAGGGACTGCAGCAGCAGGACGGAAGCATTCTCGCCGGGCCCGGCGGCCATGCGTGCGTCCCCCGTGCCGAGCGCGGCAGGCGGGTGCCCGGGGCGGCCCACCGCGGGGAGCAGCTCGTCCCCGACCCGGTCGAGGGCGGCCATCCCGCACAGGGCCAGCGCCCGGCCATAGGTCTCGCCAAGGTCGGTGAAGAGGCGGAACGCGGTCCGCAGCAGGTCCTTGGCGCGGTCATGGCGGTGCCGGCGCATCTCCACCGAGGCCAGCTCCAGGGTCATGGCCGCCTCGCCGCGGCGGTTCCCGGCCCGCCGCACGGCCACCAGCGCGCTCTCGGTGACCGCCCGCCAGTCGTCGCAGGCGTTGCGGGCCTCGAAGAGTGCCGCGGTGGACATCACCATTTCCCAGGCGAGTTCGTCCACGCCGAGCCGGGAGAGCTGCCGGACCACGGCGACCACCGAGGCCCGCTCGGCGTCGAACCAGGCGAGCGGGGACTCCAGCAGCCCCCTGGCCAGGGCCGGTTCGAGGGGGCGGCGCGGGGTGGTGCCGAGCAGCATGGTGAAGTCATCGCCGAACTCCCGGCGGTGCGCCTCGCCGGCGAGGGTGAGCCAGCCCTGCCAGGCACGCTCACGGGCCGCCCGCCGCTCCCTCTCCGGCTCCTCCGCTCGCGCCCGCTCCCGCGCGTAGAGCTTCAGCAGGCTGTGGAAGCCGTAGCGGACGGCGCCGGCTTCGTCGATACCGACGACGGTGAGCAGGTTGACATCGACCAGCTGCTCGATGAGCTTCTCGGCCTCGGCGGTGGGCAGGTCGAGCAGGGCGCCGCCGACCCAGGCGGCGAAGTCCGGCACATCCAGCAGGGACAGCCTGCGGAACATCCGGGCCAGGTCCACGGGCAGGGCACGGTAGGCGGTGGCGAAGACGGAGCACATCTCCAGGCCGCCCGCGCAGAGTTCGTCCAGCCGCCGCGGCTCCTCGGCGAGGCGGTCGACCAGGTGGCGGACGGACCAGTGCGGCTTGGCCGCCAGCCGGGTGGCGGCGATCCGCAGCGCCAGGGGCAGTCCGTCGCACAGGGCGCACAGGGTGTCCACGGCCGCGAGGTCGGTGGCCCCGCGCCCCTCTCCCGCGATCCGGCGGACCAGTGCGGACGCCTCCCTGGCGGGCATCAGGCCGAGGGCGATATGGACCATGCCGTGGAGCGCCGCCATGTGCTCCTGTTGCTCCCTGCTGGTCACCACGACACAGCTGCGGCCGCTGCCGGGCAGCAGCGACTGGACCTGGTCGACGGTGCGGACGTTGTCCAGCAGCACCAGGACGCGGCGGTCGGCGAGGATGCTGCGGTGGAGCGAGATCCGCTCCCCGGGATCCTCGGGGATCTGCTCGCCGGGCACGCCCAGGGCCCGCAGCAGGCGCCCGAGCAGGGCGTGGGCCGTGGCGGGGCCCTGCCCGCGCTCGTGCTCGGAGACGTCCACATGGAGCTGCCCGTCGGGGAAGCGGTCGGCGACGCGGTGCGCCCAGTGCACCACGAGGCTGGTCTTGCCGACGCCGGCCATGCCGGTGACGAAGCAGGTGGCCGGCACCGTCCCGAGGGCGTCGTCGGCCAGCAGGGCGTCCAGCCGCCGCAGCTCCGCCTCCCGACCGATGAAGGCGGGCACGTCAGGCGGGAGTTCGGCAGGGACGGCACGGGCGGCCGGTGCCGGCGCCGGGCGCTCGGTCTCCTCGGGGCGGTCCGGTCCGGGCTCGTCGCGGAGGATGGCGTGGTGCAGCTGTTGGATCGACAGGCTCGGCTCCAGGCCCAGTTCCTCGACGAGTTCGTTCCGCCAGGCGCGGAAGCCCTCGGCGGCCTCGACCCGCCGTCCGGAACGGAACTGGGCCAGCATCAGGTTGTGCCGGAACTGTTCGTGCTGGGGATAGTCGTTCACCACGGCGGACAGCACCGGGATGAGTTCTTGGTGACGGCCCAGTTCGAGTTCGACGCCGGTCCACACTTCGTACGCCGCCAGCCGCTTGGCCTCGAGGCGCGTCTCCGCGTCCTCGGCGAGCTGCCCGCCCACACCGATCAGCGGCCGGCCGCTCCAGAGATCCAGGGCCTGCTTGTAGAGCCGGCTGGCGTCCTCCAGGGAGCCTTTGCGGACTCTGTCACCCCCTTCGGCCACCAGCTTCTCGAACTCGCGGACGTCGAGGGAGCTGCACTCGGTGTTCAGCCGGTATCCGGGGTGGGCGGTCACGATCACCGGGTCCTGATGCCCGGCGGCCTTGAAAGCCTTGCGCAGGGCGCCCACGCAGATGGCCACTTGGGTGCGTGCCGAGGCCGGCGGTTCATCGCCCCAGACCGCGTCGATCAGCGAGTCGACGGAGACCACTCGCCCCCAGGCCAGGGCCAGTGCGGCAACGATGACCCGCTGCCGGGGCCCTCCGATGGCCACGGTCTCGTCGCCGACTCTCGCCGACAGCGACCCCAGCAAGGTAAATGCAACCCACTCAGCGTGTGACCGCTCCCCCACGGCATACCCCCATGCCTCCAGCCGCACCGAACGTACGACCGAGTCACCCTAGAGCAGAATCTGCGCCAAGATCGCGGGACTGGCTGAAATGTTTCGCTGATCTCACCTTTAGGCGGGCAAAACGGAACATGCATTCCGCTAGGTACGCAGTGGTCGTCACCGCGCGGATCGCCACCGGTCAGCCCGGGTGCGGCGGTATGGGATGGTTGCGTGGCGCGGCATATCTGGCTGGATCTGACCGCAGGTTGACTCTTTCTTAACACCTTCCTCCCACGGCGAGCCCGTAGTGGCGTGAACCCTCATTGCGCCTCATGAGAGCGCGGCGCCCCGCCCCGCGCCGCACGGGCGGCGCGGGGCGCGGGGGATGGGCGCCGCAGGGAGGTGGACCGGGGGTTACAGGCTGGGCAGGTCGAAGAAGATCATGGGGTTGTGGCGGCTGTCGCGCACCGGCTCGTCCAGCCCGAGCCCCTTCTTGATCTCGGCTATCTCCGCGTACTCCGCCGGGGACTTGGCCGGGGACGGCGTGAAGAACTCCACGTTGTTGTCGGCCAGCCACTTGACGATGACGGAGCCCTCGCTGAAGGGCTTGGGGCGACGGCCGTGGTACACGTCGTGCACGCTGGTGGGCGTGCCGCCGGGCACGGCCGGGAAAAGGTTCTCTATGTACCAACGGGCAAAGCGCGCACCGTGGTCGGCGTCGATGAAGAGGTAGTCGACATCCTGCGGAATGCTGTCCAGGTTCTCGCGGACATCGCCCTTGGTGAAGGTCCACTGGCCGGTCAGCTCACCCGGCACGTTGCGCACCACGTGGTCAACGATGTCGAACGAGTACAGATGACCGGTGCCGTTGTCGCGCAGCGCGCTCAGCTGCCAGATGGTGGACCAGCCGTAGAAGGTGCCGATCTCCACCACCTTCGCGGGCCGCAGCTCCCGCAGCCGCATGTAGGTGATCTCCGCCTCCACGTCGTCCAGCTGGGCCTTCATGGCCTTGCCGCGCTCCCTCAGGAGACTGCGCTGGGCGTCCTTGACCTTCCTCAAGTCGGCCTCGTACTTGGTGTACAGAGTGCGCAGCGAATCGAGAGAGAGTGCTTCCATTGCTCCTCCAAGGAATACCGGAAGGGCCGCTCCAGCCGCTTCCGTGACGTTCAGACGGGCCGGCCCGACGGCTTGCGAGCGGTACGCCCGCGCCCGGTCCGGGACGTGTTCTCCGCCTCACGGAAGGCGATGCACAGCACCACGAGCACGATCGCGAATACCGGTACCCAGCCGATGCGGGCCAGCGCCCACAGCGGGTGATCGGGATTGGTGTGCAATCCGAACAACGGCCGCCCCGTTCCGAGGGAGGTCACCGTGACCGTGAGCATGGCCGTCTGATGCCAGAGAAAGATCGTGATCGCCGAAAGGTTTATCACGGTCACTCCTGCCCAGGCGAATTGCCCGGGCCGGGCCTTCAGTTCCTTCCCTGACAGAGCATGTGACGACACGGCCGGCGGCCGGCCGCCCACCAGGCGCCGCAGCGGACCGCACAGCAGCATCGCGGCACCGCACTGGGCGAGACCGAAGGTGACGGCGGCCAGGGTGACCGGGTTGAGATTGGAGATCTGCGAGCCGGGCACGCCGACCATGCTCGCGGGGTAGCCGCACCACAGGATCAGCCCTGCCGTGCTCACGGCGCCGGCGGCCAGCAGCACGACGGCGTACCGTCGCCGGGCGAACCCGCCCGCTGCCCAGGCCGCGCCCAGGGCGAAGGGGATCAACCAGCCCGCGAGGACGTTGCCCTGGCGGGCCGCGTCGACCCAGCCGGCGTCGCCGAACACCATTCGGGCGCCGTCCGTCGCCGCCACATAGCCGCCCCCCAGGACCGCCGCCATCACGCCCGCCCGGCGCACCAGCGGCGTGAGGGCCGTCAGCAGGGCGAAGACCAGCAGGAACCACAGCGGGGAGAGCACGAGGTTGAGCAGCGTGTGGATCGTCTCGTGGGCGGTATCGGCCCCGACCAGGCCGGCCAGCACCAGAAGCCACATCCCCAGCAAGGCGCCCACCGGTCCGGCCAGTCGGCGCAGCCGCTGCCGCAGCCAGGCACCGTAGCCGACCCCGCGCGCCCTTGCGGAGTCGTAGCCCTGGGCCGCGACCCGCCCGCCGACGAGGAAGAAGACCGCCAGCGGCTGGAGCACCCACGACAGCGGGGTCAGTTCGGGCACATGGGCCAGCGGGCTGTCGCCCAGCAGATGGCCGTCCGCGCGCAGTACCACCGCGCTGACCAGCCAGTGCCCCAGCACCACACCGGTGACGGCCAGGACACGCAGGACGTCGAGGGCCCGGTCCCGTCCGTCCGGGGTGGCCGCGTCGATCCGCAGGACCGCCGCGTGCAGCCGGTCGAGGGCCGTACGGGCGGGGGTCGTAGGGGTGGAGGCCGTAGGGGTGGAGGCCGTAGGGGTGGAGGCGGGGGCGACGACTGGCTTGGCGTCGGCGACCGGCTTGGTGTCGGCGACCGGCCGCACCGGACGGACCGGCCTCACTCCGGAGCGCGTCTGAAGATCAGCCACGGGACACCGCCGCACCGCGGCCGAGGCCGATCATCGCGAGGTTGCGCACGGCGAGGCCGCCGGGCTTGAAGTAGTCGCTGTGGCCGCCTCGGCCCGCGTCGAATGCGCGGGCCCCGAAGGTGCGGCTGACCGGGTCCGTACCGAACCCGATGGTCGCGCCGGGGACGCTGACGCTGGTGTGAGGCACACCGGCGATCCAGTCGTGCGCGCCCCGGCCCGCCCACACCGGCACCCGCACGGCGAGGTCGGAGGCGGACCGAAGGCCCATACCGGGACTGCCGACGACGGCGATCCCGGCGAGGTTATCCATCGGGGCGGCCGCGTTCGCCGGGCTCGCGACGGCATTCCCGCAGACCGCCGAGCCGTAGGAGTGGCACATGAGGGTGACCGGCGCGGCCGGATTGATCCTCTTCAACTCGGCTGTGAACGCGCGCAGTTGCCTGCCGCCCGCCCGGGCGCGGGCGGTGGTGACCACGTCCCGGCTGAGGGTGCGCGGAGCGTGGTAGCCGAGCCAGGCCACCACCGCGACATCGGTGTCCGGGGCGAGCCGTCGCATCTCCGCCCGCACCGCACGGGCCCCGCCGGCCAACGCGGCCTGGCGGGTGCCCAGCTCGTCGAAGGTGTCGATGGTGGTGTCCGAACCGGGCACCACCACGACCACACGGTCGGCATGCGCCAGGTCGCCCAGCACCTCCACGGCCAGGCCGTCGTCACGGGTGGCGAAGGAAAGGAACGTCCGTCCGTGCGCGGCGAGTCCGGCCAGATGGCCCGCCCTGGAGGTGTCGCCCATCCTGCGTGCGGCGCGCTCGGACCGCTCGATGAAGTCGTGGTTGGCCGCGTACCGCTCGGCCAGGGTGTCCGCCCGGACGGCGGGCAGCCTCGGTGGGGCGGGCATGACGCCTGCCGCCGAACCCGAGGCCGCGGCGACGGAGAAGACCATCGCACCGGCGGCGACGCAGACCGCGAACGCGCGGCGCACCACGGATGCTCGCACGAGACCCGCCTTCCTGCTCACTTCAATGACAGGAAAGACGGTATTTCTCGCGCCCTCCTCGCACGTCACCCTCAAGAGCTCACTGCACGGGTAGCTCTCAGGTATGACGGGGACCATCCTTGGGGAACATCGGATGTGGCCGAGGCAGTAGTTTGCCGGTCTTGGCCTTCACAGCCGCCCGGTGGCAATGCGCTGGTCGCGGGCGTCGAGAATGACGAGGCTCCTGGCCACCCCGGGCCCGTCGTCTGCGTCCCACCACTGTGCGAAGGCGGCGGCGAACTCCTCGGCCTCGGCCGGTGAGCTGTAGTCGGTGGACACTTCCACGTCATAGTCCTGGCCGGTGAGTTCGACGGTGAAGACGCGGCCGGCATGACGGGCGGTCGCCGTACCACCCTCGGTCCGTGCCCACGCACGGAAGTCTCTGAGGAGCCGGGGGTTCGACTTCCGCTTGGTCAGAGGGTGGGGCGGGGGGTGCCGCGGGGCGTCGCCGACCCCGTCATGGCAGCCTTTCACCCAGGCCCCGCGGTCCTGGTCTGCCTTGGCTCCCGCGTCAAGGGCGCGACGGGCACAGCCGCCCCACACCACCTCGCGCACCGCGGCGCCTTTGCCGCCCGCGTCATAGAGCTTTTCACCGGCCGCGTACCCCGCCTCATAGGCCTTCCTGAAGTCGGGTAAGGCCGTGGGGCGCTCTCCGGCCGGGCTTGATGCGCGTGCGCCGTCGGGGTTCGGTGTGCCGTCCGTGCCGCACGCCGATACCACCACGCATCCCGCGGCCACCACCGCGGCAACCACCGTGCGCCGCAGTAAGTGACTGCTTCCCGTACGTGGACTCATTCCTCGGTCTCCCAACATAGGCGCGACTCAAGGGGTGAGAGTCCGTAAACCGCCCCCTTGGTTCCCACGTGAGAGAGGGCCTCCCAAGCCCCCGCCGGCAACCCCACAGCTCATCGGGCACTAACTTGCCCCATGCCCCCCACGACCGACAAGCCACTGTCCCCGCCACACGAGATGGCCTCTTAGGTGCACGCCCCCAACAACACGTCGTCATCCATCGCGCCGCGCGTGATCGTTTCGAAGACTCGCCACCTCGCCCGCATTGTCCGGCCGGCGGGCACGGAGTATGGCGAGGGCCATGACGAGGCTCCACGCGTCCAGCGCCCAGGCGGCGAAACGTTCCATGCCACCCAGCCCGATTCCGGGGTCGTACTGACCGAAGAACATCCATGCCGCGAGCAATGCGACGACAGCTATGGAGAGGGTTACGCTTCGCAGCCTGCCGAAGAGGGCACCTCGGGACGAAAATCCGGCGAGGAGGAGCCCGAGATTTCCCAGCGCCATGACGAGGAGCCCGCCTACCACATGCAGATTCTCGTCGACGTCTGCAGGAACAAGGCCAACCAGCACCCACCCCACGGCACCGAGGGCCAGCAGAATGCGGGAACTTGCCGATATCCCACCGCGACCCCAGCAGGCTCCGGCCAGCAGCATGCCGGCGAGCAATAGCACACCGTGGACGGCGAAGCTGGCGTTCATGGCGTCGTGCAGTGGCGAGCACACATACCGAGGTCGGGAGTCATCCCAAATCCGGCAGCTGACATTGCCGAGATCGCTGATGTTGTTCGCCGCCCAGCTGTAGGGAGTGCGCCAGCCGGACTCCACGGCCAACTGAACGACGACGAACTGCGCGACACCGACAATCCATGCGGCCGCACCGATCCTTGTTGTCACGGAGGTGCTAAATGCGGAGTGCGATGCGGATCTCGTTTTCATCATGGCCTTTCAGGCACCGAATCGGTCACTTTTCTGTTGTGAACGTTCTCAGGCGACGGAGCTCCTGCGCATCGCTGCTACGGGGGAATTCGGAGTCCCCGAAGGAGGGAGCCGGAATGGGCTACTTCGGGGGAGGCGCGCCGAGGGACCCGAAGGTACGGTGCCTGCCTCGATGCTGACGTTCCCCGATCTGCCCAGGGGTGGTCCGGATGGCGGCGATCCGGTACCGCGCCTACAGGCTGACTTCTTCCCCGGACGGGCCTCCCGGCCCACGACGCCCCCTGGTTCCCCTCGCTCCAACTGCCTTCAGAGTCGGACAACTTGGCGGCAATCGCGAAATAACGCGGGAATAACGGCTCTGGCTACGGTGGCCAGCGGCTCGGATTCCCGAGCGCTCAGCCGAGACCGCTCAGCCGAGACCGATCAGCCGAAGGGAAACCCGCATGCGCAAGAACCCCTACCGCGCTCCCGTCCTCACTGCCCTGTCCGCGGTCGCCTTGCTCGCCGGCGCCGGCCCCGCCCAGGCGGCGACCGGCGTCATAGACGTCCACATGTACCAGGGCGAACGCAACGTCTCCAACCCCGAGAACGGCAAGTGCTACAACGTCTCCAACGGGTACAACGACGGCCGGCTCCTGGTCACCAACAAGACCGACCGCAAGGTCAAGGTCTTCGTCGGCACCGACTGCCGGGGCGACGCGGACGCCGTGGTCGAGCCGGGCGCGACGTACCGGGCCAGCGAGAGCTGGGGCATGCTCTTCTACATCCGCAGCGTCCAGGCCGTCTGAGCCGCACCTGGCAAGGGCCGGCGGGAGGGATACCGGCTCCCGCCCACCGGCCCTTGCCAGGAGGTCATCAGCGTCGCAGCGTCATTATCAGGCGCGCGTACGGTACTTCGCCACGCACAGCGGTGTGAACACCGCGATGAATCCGACGCTCCACGCCACGGCCATCAGCGCCGAGTGGGCGACCGGGCCGCCGACCATCAGATTGCGGGCGGCGTCCACGACCATGGTCATCGGGTTGTTCTCGACGAAGACCCGGAGCCAGGACGGCATGGTGTCCGGGGCGACGAAGATGGAGCTGCCGAACTGCAGCGGCACCATTGCCAGCGTGCTCACGCTCTGCACGGTCTCCATCCCCCGTGCGGCCAGGCCGATGAACGCCTGCAGCAGGCACAGGGCGACCCCGTACAGCAACAGCACGCCGACCGCCGCGACCGTGGCGGCGACGGAGGTGTGCACGCGGAAGCCGATGAGGAACCCGAAGGCCAGCACCATCAGCAGACCGGCCAGGACGCGGACCGCGTCGGCGAGGATACGGCCGATGAGCACCGCCGAACGGGCCACCGGCATCGAGCGGTAGCGGTCCATCACCCCGCTGGCGAAGTCCATGTTGAGGGCGATGCCCGAGGTACGGCAGGTGGTGGTGAGGGTCAGCGCCATGATGCCGGGCATCAGGTACTGCCGGTACTGCGCGCTGTCCCCGGCGATCGCGCCGCCGAAGCCGTAGATGAAGACCAGCGACAGCGTCACCGGCATCAGGGTGGCGTCGATGATCTGGCCCGGGCTGGCCACCGCCTTGCGCAGATTGCGGCGGCTGAGCGCCAGCGAGTGGCGCACCAGGGGGCGCACTCCCCGCCCCTGGGCGGTCCGTGTCGCGGCGCCCGGCGCCATGGTCGGTGAACTCATGCCGCGCTCCTCGCCGACAGTGCTCCGGCCTGCGCCTGCGGGGCCCGGTCGGCCCCGGTCAGCGTCAGGAATACCTCGTCCAGGCTGGGCATGTGCACCGTCAGCCCGGAGAGCGGGATGCCGGTCTGCCCCACCGTCCGGACGACCTCACTCAGCTGGGCACCGTCGCCGGACAGGGGCAGCTGGATCTGTCCGGTCTCCTCGTCGGGCGCGGCGGCGGGGTACCCCTGGATCTCCAGGGCCCGCCGCAGCGCGGCCGCGTCCCTCACCTGTTCGGGCCGGACGCACAGCACCTGGCCGCCCAGGCGCGAGCGCAGCTCCTCGGTCCCGCCGCGGGCGATGACCTGGCCACGGTCGATGACGACCAGCGAGTCGGCCAGCGCTTCGGCCTCCTCCATGTACTGAGTGGTGAGCAGCACGGTGGTGCCCTGGCCGGCCAGCCGGCGCACCTCGGCCCACAGGGCGTTGCGGCTGTGCGGGTCGAGTCCGGTGGTCGGCTCGTCCAGGCACAGCACCCGGGGATCGCCCACCAGGCTGGCGGCCAGGTCGAGGCGGCGGCGCATTCCGCCGGAGTAGCCGCCGACCGGCCGCGCACCGGCCTCGGTGAGGCCGAAGCGCTCCAGCATCTCGTCGGCCCGCGCCCTGGCGGTGCGGCGGGGGAGGTTGAACAGCCGGGAGATGACGTAAAGGTTCTCCCGGCCGGAGATGTCCTCGTCCACCGAGGCGTACTGGCCGGTGAGGCCGATCAGCGCGCGGACCTCGCGGGCCTGGCGCACCACGTCGTAGCCGCACACCAGCGCCCGCCCGCTGTCGGGCTTGATCAGGGTGGAGACCATTTTGACCGTGGTGGTCTTGCCCGCGCCGTTGGGGCCGAGCAGTCCGAGCACGTGGCCGGCGGGCACCTCGAGGCTCACCCCCCTGACCACCGGATTGCCGCCGTAGCTCTTGGCCAGATCCTCGATCAGGATGGCAGGAGTCATGAGGTCCTGGTTCTTTCCGTAGTGGTTCGCGCCGGCCGCCCGGCCGCTCGCTGCAGGCGGCGGCGGGCGGTGCCGGGTGACTGCTCAGTCGAGGACGTAGCCGTCCTGCACCCGCAGGCCGCGGGAGCGGCGCAGGTCGTTGAGGACGAAGGTGCGCTGCAGCCAGCGGTCCTTGCCGTCGTAGCGCGGGATGAAGGCCGAACGGCCGTGTGTGGTGATGCGGTTGTCGACGATCGCCAGGTCGCCGGGGGCGAGCACGGTGCTCAGAGAGGTCCGGTCGAACGCGTCCTGGAGCTCGGCCATCGCATTAGCCGCGCGCGGGGTGAGCGGCTCGGTGGCGGCGAAGTCGATGCACAGGTCGGGGTCGTCGGGCGCACCGCTCAGGACCGGCCGCGGCTCGGTGGGCCCGCCGCCCGAACCGCCGAAGGACGGCGGCGGGGCGGTACGGAACTCCGCGCTGCGCAGCACCTCCTGGGTCTGGTCGCTCAGCAGCGGCAGTGCCGCGCGGATGCCCGCGGTGCGCAGTCCGGCGACCCTCTCGTGGTCGGCGCGCAGGCACAGCAGCATGACGTAGTCGGGCCGGTGCGGGTGGAAGGCGTTCTCGGTGTGGAAGGTCAGCAGGACCGAGCCGGCGTTGCCCTGGAAGTCTTCCTTGCCGGGGACCGGGACCACGTCCTGGACCAGCGCGCCGGTCTTCTCCGGGCGGAACGCGGCGGGGTCGCCGAGGCCGCAGGCGACCATCATCAGCACCGCCGCGGAGACGCTGGCCTCCTGCTGCACCGAGTGGGCGGCGGACGGGGTGGCGGGCAGCGTCGCGCCGCCCACGGGCAGGCCGCGGACCAGCAGGACACCGCTGGGGCCGGAGTCCCTGCGGAACTCGCCCAGTGGGGCGCGCAGCCCGGAGGGCAGCTCGTTCCACTCCCTGCGGGCGGCGGCGACCCACTCGTGGCTGTCGACCTTGCCGTCAGCGGCCCGGCGCAGCCGTCGGGCGACCACATCGGTCTGCGTGGCGTCATCGCCCACTATCGTCACGACCGTCGCCTGAGCGCCGGTCTCCAGTACCACAGTCATCGAGCTTCACCTTCTGGTGGAACGTGTATGTGTACGGGCCCTGACGGCTGCCGTCGCGAGCCGGCGGCGGTGCCGCGCGGTCAGCCGGCGTTCTCCATGGCGCGGACCAGGCTCAGCGGGCGCATGTCGGTCCACTGCTCGGAGATGAAAGCGAGGATTTCCTCGCGGCTGCCCTCTTCACGGGCGGGGCGCCAGCCGGCCGGCACGTCGGCGAAGACGGGCCACAGGGAGTACTGGCCCTCGTCGTTGATGAGGGCCAGGTAGCGGGCGTCGTTGTCCTCGAACGGGTTGGTGCTCATTGTCGTGATCCTCTTTCCGGGTTCTTGTGGTACTTGGCTGTCGTGGGGCGGGCGGCCGGCCGGGGCCTGAAAGCAGTCCCTAGGACAGCGCGGTCAACGGGAGGGGTGCGGGGCCGGTTCCGGCACCGGCTTCGGCACCGGTATCGACGTCGGCACCGGCACCGGCACCGGCATCGAGCACGCCGGGGCCGTAGACGCCCTGCACCCAGTTGGTGAGGTAGACGGTGTCCAGGTAGCGCTCCCCCAGGTCGGGGGCGATCGCCACGGCCTCGCGCCGCTTGCCGCCCGCGTGTTCGGCCAGCCAGCGGGCGGCGCCGCTGACGACCGTTCCGGTGGAGCCGCCGAGCAGGAAGCCGCGGGCGGCGAGCCGGTGGCACATGCGGAGGGTGTCGGGTTCGGGCACCATCACCACGTCGTCGACGAAGGACTCGTCCAGCAGCGGCGGGCGCACTCCGGTGCCCAGGCCCGGGATCATGCGCGGGGCCGGCGGGTGGCCGAAGGTGACCGAGCCGACGCTGTCCACGGCCACCACGCGGACGGCGGGGCGGTGCTCCTTGAACCAGCGGGCGCAGCCCATCAGCGTTCCGGTGGTGCCCGCGCCGACGAACAGGACGTCGAGGCCGGGGTGGCTGCGGGCGATGGCGGGTGCGGTGTGGCGGTGGTGGGCCTGCCAGTTGGCGTGGTTGGTGTACTGGTTGAGCCAGACGTACCGCTCGTCCTGCTCGCACAGTGCCTGGACGTGTGCGATACGCGCGGCCAGGAATCCGCCCTCGCGCGCCGGTTCGGTGACGGTGTGCACCACGGCGCCAAGGGCCTCCATCAGTCGCTTGGAGGCGAGGTTGCACCGCGCGTCGGTGACGCAGACGAAGCCGTAGCCCTTGCTTGCCGCGATGACGCTGAGGGCGACGCCCAGATTCCCTGAGGAGGACTCCACCAGGATCGATCCGGGGGCGAGCTTTCCCGACTCCTGCGCGGCCTCCACCATGGCGACGGCGGCCTTCTGCTTGACGGAGCCGGTGAAGTTGAACCCCTCGCACTTCAGGTGCAGCGGGATGCCGAGCACCGCGTCGAGGTCGACGTACAGGTCTTCCTCGTTGAACTCGTGGGGGGCCGAAATGATCGGCACGAGACCTCCCTGCCTGGCCGGGCGTTGATGCGGTGGACTGCGTCAGCCGTAGCGCTGCATCTCATGGAAGAAGTCGTCGACGACGTTCAGCTGTCCCAGGGCGCGGACGGCGTCGTAGACGTGCTTGCCGAGTGCGAGATCGAGCACGCCCAGACCGAAGGGCGAGAAGAACACCGGGCGGTCGGCGGCCGGGCTCAGCTTCCCGGTCAGCACGTCGTGGAGCGTGCCGTGGACGAAGTCGCGGTGCCCCAGCTGCTGTTCGGCCAGGTGGAGGGAGGTGTTGGCCTTCAGGCAGTGCTCGACGTCGTCGACGATGTTGGTGCCGGTCAGCACGACCTCGGGCGCGAGGTCACGCAACGAGACGTGCAGCACCAGCGGGTTGTGGGCGAACAGGCCCGGGTCGGTGACGTGCGGGGTGCCGGCGATGGTGGCGAAGACGACCAGGTCCGAGGAGCGGATCAGGTCCTCGGGGGTGTCGTGGACCGTGATGCTGCCGGTCTCGCCGGACTGGTCGAGGTACGCGGTGAAACCGGCCGCGTGCTCGGCGGACAGGTCGTGCACGCCGACCTCGTCGAATCTCCAGCCGGTGTCGTGCAGCAGGCGGTGGATGAAGCGGGCGATGAGGCCGACGCCGAAGAAGCCGATCCGGGCCGGGCGGGTGCGGGTGGCAGCGATCCGGTCGGCGGCCAGCGCGGCGGAGGCAGCGGTGCGCACCGCGCTGATGATGGAGCTCTCCAGGCAGGCGAACGGGTAGCCGGTCTCGTGGTCGTTGAGGATGAGGACGGCGGAGGCCCGGGGGATGCCGGCCGCCACGTTCTCCGGGAAGCTGGAGATCCACTTCAGTCCGTCGGTACGGACCTGACCGCCGATGGAGGCAGGCAGCGCGATGATGCGCGAGGAGGGCTTCTCGGGGAAGCGCAGGAAGTACGAGGGCGGGTTGACGGTGTCGCCCTCACCGTGCAGGCGGTAGGCGGCCTCGATCAGGTCCACCACCTCCTGGCCGCGGCCGTCGAGAACCTGGCTGACCTGTGCTCCGGGGATCACCGCGAAAGAGGGCGCCGGGTGTTGCTGGGACATGAAGAGCTCCGTGGAGAAGTGTGGTGGACGGTCAGGCGGCCGTGGGGCGGGCCGGTACGTCGGTGCGTACGTGGCCGGTGAGGCACACCGGGTCGGCGAAGAGCGCCACGACCTCGCGGTCGCCCTGGTACGCCTCGCGGCTGTGCGCCATCCGAAGGTTGTCGACGACCAGAAGGTCGCCGGTCTGCCAGGGTTCACGCGAAGTGGCCGCGGTGTAGGCGGCGTTGATGGTCTCGATGATGTCCTCGGTGATGGCGTCGCCATTGCCGAAGCGGGTGTTGAAGGGCAGCGAGCCCGGACCGTAGAAGGAGGTCAGGTACTCCCGGACGGCCGGGTCCAGGGTCAGCTCGTTGAGGAAGGCGATCTGGTTGAACCACAGCCGCTCGCCGGTGACGGGGTGGGCCACCACCGCGGCACGCCGCTGGCGGGTGCGCAGCGCGCCGTCCGCCAGCCACTCGTGCTCGATGGCGTGGCCGGCGCAGTACGCGGCCGCCTCTGCACGGTCCTCGGAGCCGAAGGCTTCGAGCCGGCTGACGCCCACCTCACGGTAGTCGCGGTCGAGCAGCCAGCCCTCGCGTTCGAAGCGCTCGACGAGGCCGGCGGGCAGGGTGCGCAGCAGCGTCCGGGCGTCGGCGACCGCGGTGGCGCCGCCGGAGGCGGGCGCGGTCAGGCAGCCGAAGAGGGCGAGGGAGGGCACCTCGACGGCGTAGCTCAACTCGTGGTGCATGCACATCGGTTCGTCGGCCGGCCACTGGGAGGCGGAGTAGACGCCGTCGCCGTGGTCGGTGCGGCTGGTGAAGCCCTCGCGCTCGGCGACCGGGGTCGCACCGAGCCACCGCGCGGCCCGCGCCAGGTCCGCGGGGGCGCTCAGGCCGAGGCCTCGCACGAGCAGGGCACCGTGGCGGGCGACCAGCTCCCTGACCGCCTGGCCGGGCAGCGTCTCGAAGTCCGCGCCGGGGACCTCCAGCAGGGGGGTGCGCCCCGCGTCGAGGGTCGGCTCGCGGCCGTCGGGAAGTGCCGCGCCGGTCGTGGTGCTGTCGGTCGTGACCGTCATCGGGTTGCCTTTCTGGGCGGTCTGGCGGCGTACGGGCAGGGGCGGGCCGCCGGTACGCAGGAGGAGGAGGGTCCGGCCGCCGGGGGCCGGACCGGGAGGGGCGGGCGCCCGGTGGCGTCAGGCGACGGTGGTGTTCTCGGCGGCCCGCTCGTCCAGCAGGGCCGCGAGGTCGGCGAGCACCGGCCGGTTCATCAGCTCCGCGGGGGTCACCGTGCGGTCCAGGGCGACCGCGAGGCGCAGCATGGCCAGCGATGTGCCGCCGGCCTCGAAGAAGTGGGTGTCCCGGCCGATGGCGCCGGCGGGGAGCTTGAGGGCGGCCGCCCACAGTGCGGCGAGCTTGCGCTCGTGGTCCGTGCGGGGTGGCTGGAACTCCCCTTCGGCCGACCCGAGTTCGTCCGCCGTGCGGGTCAGTGCCTTGCGGTCGATCTTGCCGTTGGCGGTGAGCGGCAGGGCGGGCAGGTAGTGGATACGGCCGGGGACCATGTACGCGGGCAGGGCGGTGCCCAGCTCCTTGCCGACGGTCTGCGCAGGCAGCTCCTGTGCGGCGGAGTAGAAGGCCACCAGTTGCTTGTGCTCGCCCTCGCCGGTGATGACGACGGCGCAATCGCGCACCCCGGACACCCGCAGCAGCTGGTTCTCCACCTCGCCGATCTCGATGCGGAAGCCGCTGATCTTCACCTGGGCGTCGCGGCGGCCCAGGAACTCCAGCCGTCCGTCCGGCAGCCAGCGGCCGAAGTCGCCGGAGCGGTACATCCGGGCGCCGGGGTGGTGCGGGTCGGGGACGAACGCGGCGCGGGTGCGCTCCTCGTCGTTGACGTAGCCGCGGCCCACGCAGACGCCGGAGAAGACGATTTCGCCGGACGAGCCGAGCGGCACCGGACGCAGCAGTTCGTCGACGACGTAGATCCGCACGCCGGCGATCGGACGGCCCAGCGGCACCGACGCCTGCTCGGGCACCCCGCGCATGACTTCGTGGTTGGTGTCGTCGGAGGTCTCGGTCAGGCCGTAGGCGTTGGCCAGCGCGACGTCGGGGAAGGCGGCGAACCAGCGTGCCACCAGGTCCTTCTTCAAGGCCTCGCCGGTCGCCGAGACACAGCGCAGGTGGGGCAGTTCGCGGGGGTGGCGCTCCAGTTCGGTCAGCACCACCTCCAGGTAGGAGGGGACGACCTGGACGACCTCGACGCGGGCGCGCTCCAGCGTCTCGACGAAGCGCGCCACGTCCAGGACGGCGGCCTGCTCGATGATGCGGGTGCGGCCGCCGACGGCGAGGGCGGCGACCAGCTGCCACAGCGAGATGTCGAAGCACTGCGGAGCGCTCTGCGCCACCACCCCGCCCTCGCGGACCCCGAAGTCCTCGATCTTGGCGAGGAGGTGGTTGAGGAATCCGGCGTGCTCGCACAGGGCGCCCTTGGGCTTGCCGGTGGAGCCGGAGGTGAAGTAGATGTATGCGCCCTGCGAGGCGGCGACGGGCAGCTGGGGGTCGGTGTCGGGGTGGTCCGCGGCGAGCACGTCGTCGAGGTGGTGGGCGACGGCACCGGGGGCGGCGCGCAACGCCTCGGGCAGCCCGGCACAGGCATCGCGCTCGGCCAGTACGTGGCGGCACTCGCTGCGCGTGAGCATGCCGGCGATCCGGCCCGCGGGGAAGTGCGGCTCCACCGGGAGGTAGACACCGCCCGCCTTCAGGACGCCGAGCACGGCCGCGAGCCATTCCAGGGTGCGCTCGCTGACCACGGCGACGGCGTTCTCGTCGCGCAGGCCCTGGGCACGCAGGGCGTGGGCGATGCGGTTGGCGCGGGCGTTGAGCTCGCGGTAGGTCCAGGAGCGTTCGCCCTGCTCGGCGGCGATGTCCTGCGGACGCAGCCGGACCTGTTCCTCGAAGAGCTGGTGGACCCGGCGGTCGGGCAGATCGCGCTGCGGGCCGGCCAGCCCGTCGATCTGGTGGGCGGTCTCCTTCTCGGAGACCGGGCTCCAATCGTGGTGGTCGGCCTCGGGCCGGCAGGCCAGCGCGTCCAGGGCGGCCAGCAGATAGCCGGAGACCCGCCCGGCCTGGTCGGCGTCGAGCGCGCGGGGGCGGTGGCCGAGGACGAGTTCCGGCTGCGGACCGGTGGTGTCCAGCCCCACGGCGAGCACGGTCTCGGGAGCCAGGTCGTCCGCCCGCGGGGCCCGGCCCGCGACCACGAGCGTGTCGAAGAGGGCTTGGGGGCCGGCGGTCTCGGCGCGCAGTTCCGCAAGGGCCGCGGCCGGCCGGCCGGTCACCGCCGCGGCGGCGCGGGCGGCGGTGTGCAGCAGGGCCCGCCAGGGACCGTCGGTCACCGCTACCGGGCAGGGCAGCGCCTGCGGCGCCGGGCCGTCGTCGCTCAGGTAGCCGACCACGACGGCGGAGTCGGAGGTCAGTGCCGCCAGCACCCGTGCACAGGCGGCCAGCAGCACGGTGCCGGGGTCCGTGGCGAGGTCATCCGCCGGCCGGCGCACCGCCCGTGCCGTCGCGGCCGGCAGGACCGTCCGGTGTTCGGCGACGGCGCCCGGTTCGGCGTGCTCGCCGGACCACCGGGGTACGGGCGTATAGCCGCCCTCGGCGAGCACGCGCTGCCAGAATTCCCGGTCCGTCACCGGGTCGGCAGTCGTGTGCCACTGTGCGGGCCGGCTGTGCTGCCCGTCCTGCCGAACCTTCACTCGCGTTACCTTCCATCGCGAACGTCCGGCCGGACGTTCTTCAGCATCTGTGCAATGGCCGGTAACGACGCTAGGACGCCGCATTATTGGCGAGATATTGCTTCGGAACCCCGGGGTTATCGCCCCGCTCGGCGCGGTGCGAACGGGACGGACGACCGCCCCCGGGGACCTCGCGGGGCGCCGGAGGCGTCGCGCCGCAGGGCCGCGGAGGCGGGGCCGGTCACTCCCCGGCGACCACCAGCCCCGCTTCGTACGCGTATACCGCCGCCTGCGTACGGTCGCGCAGCTGCAGCTTGACCAGGATGCGTCCGACATGGGTCTTGACGGTCTGCTCGGCGATGACCAGCTGCTCGGCGAGCTCGGCGTTGGACAGTCCCTGGGCGATCAGGCACAGCACCTCTGTCTCCCGCTCGGTCAGATCCGCCACCCGGTCCCGGCGGGGCACACGGGGCGCGCCGCGCTTCGAGAACTCCTCGATCAGGCGCTTGGTGACGGTCGGGGCGAGCAGGGCGCCGCCGGTGGCGATGGTGCGTACGGCGGCGGCGAGTTCGTGGGCCGAGGAGTCCTTGAGCAGGAACCCGCTGGCCCCGGCGCGCAGTGCCTCGTACACATACTCGTCCAGATCGAAGGTGGTGAGCATGAGGATCTTGGTGAGGCTGCCGCTCCCGGTGATGCGGCGGGTGGCTTCCAGGCCGTCGAGCTCCGGCATCCGGATGTCCATCAGCACGACGTCCGGGGCGCGTTCGGCCACCTGACGGACGGCCTCCGCGCCGTTGTCCGCCTCCCCCACGACCTCGATGTCAGGCTGCGCGTTGAGCAGGACCGCGAAGCTCCCCCGGATCATCGCCTGGTCGTCGGCGATCAGCACGCGAATCGTCATGAGTCCTCACTCCGGCCGGTGGGCAGCAGGGCCCGTACCTCGAACCATCCGTCCCTCATACGCCCCACATGCAGGGTGCCGCCGAGCATGGAGGCCCGCTCCCGCATACCGAGAACACCGTGTCCGGTGCCGCTCTGACGCTGCGCGGTGCCGGTGACCGGGCTGTTGGTCACCTGCACCCGGAGCTCGGCTTCCCCATAGGCCAGCTCGACCCGGACCTGTGCGCCCGGGGCATGGCGCAGCACATTGCTCAGCGCTTCCTGAGTGATACGGAACGCCGAGAGTTCGACATGGTGGGGCAGGGGCCGCGGGGTGCCGGCTATGTCCGTCTCGACGGTCAGTCCGGCCGCTCGGACATTGCCGACCAGTTCACCGAGATTGTCCAGGGTCGGCTGCGGCACATATTTGCCGTCCTCACCGCGCGCACCGGGGTCGCCGGACCGCATCATG
Source organism: Streptomyces sp. NPDC048516 (assembly GCF_043199875.1). Lineage (NCBI taxonomy): Bacteria > Bacillati > Actinomycetota > Actinomycetes > Kitasatosporales > Streptomycetaceae > Streptomyces > Streptomyces sp. NPDC048516. The sequence continues at coordinate 146,855 of NZ_JBICWS010000012.1, forward strand.
CCCAGGATGTGGCGGAGTTCGGTCAGGGCGGCCAGCGCATTGTGCCGGATGCTGCCGAAGCTCTCGCGCATCGCCTCCGGAGGATCGGCGACGAGATACGGCGCGGCTTCCGCCTGTACGGCGACGACGGACATGTGGTGCGCCACGACATCGTGCAGTTCCCGCGCGATGCGGGCCCGTTCCTCCAGCAGCGTCCGGCGGAACCGTTCGATCTCGGTGAGCTTTTCCTGCCGTCGCAGCTGCCGTTGTGCTTCCCTGCGTCCGCGCACGGCGGCCAGCAGCAGCAGTCCGACGCCGGACAGAATCCCGAACGCGTACAGCCCCTGCCCCGCTCCCTGAGGCCGCAGCACCACCGCGAGCACGCCGCTGACGAGCAGGGTCAGCAGCCACTGGGTGACGAAGAGCCGGGCACTGACCCGCCAGGCGACGACCAGCGTCACGACCAGATGCGCCAGGAACCCCGGCTCCGTCCACGGCCAGGGCGTATCCCCGGCGGGCGGGACACCCAGCGCCACCAGCAGCAGCGGAAACGGCACCATGGCCACGAGCGACAGCCACCAGGCGGCCACCGGCCGGGCCAGGCTCAGCGGCACGGACGCCGCCTGGAGACACGCGAGCAGCACCGGTACGGGCCAGGACATCTGCAGCCGCTCGGCGACCACGTCCGCTCCCGGCACGACGAGATAGAGCGTGAACAGCCCCGCGAGGACGAGCGGGAGCTGGCGGAGCACCCGGTTGCGCGCCCGGTGGAGAGTCGGCAGCGGACGGGAGGAGAAATCCAGGAGCTCCCCCCGCAAGGGACGAATGACGGACACCCACCACTGCACTCCGTGCGCCCGCGCACTCGATGGTCGCTGCGCACTGTCCGGATCGCTTGTCACGCACGCCATGGTAGAGCCGCGCCGAAGGCGCCCGGAGGTGACCGAGGCGGGAGCGCGGCCGGCGTGCGGAGCTGGTGAGAACGACGAGTTGCCGGGTCGGGCGGCGTCATGGCGACATAGCGATCCGCGGCTCCCTTCGATGCCCTTGCCGAACGGCAGGTGTTCGGTCAGGAACGAATGCCTGGGCAGGCCGTTCACGGCCGTGTTTTGCTCCTCTCGCCGGGAACGCAACGGCCCCGAACAGGGCCTCGCAGACCGGTACTTCACCAAAAAGGAGGGGATTCATATGCGTAAGTACACGACGCCGGCCACCAAGTCGGTCTCGCAGGGCACCGTCCTGCGCAGCAACGCCTGATCAGATTCAGGTGTATCTCCGTCAGGACGTATGCGCCCCCTTACGGGGGTGCGTACGTCCTGCCCGGGGTCTTCAGACGCCGGGCATCACGCGTCTGAAGGAATGCACATGTGTGGTCTCGCGGGCATCGCCCGACTTGACGGGCAAGACCTCGGTCCGGAGACGGATGCCCTCCTCAACGAACTGGCCGACATCCTGCAGCACCGAGGGCCGGACGAGCGTGACTTGCTCCGTGACGGACCCGTCGGTCTGGCCTTCACCAGACTGTCGCTGGTGAATCCGGAGGACGGAAGCCAGCCCCTCGTCAGCGACGACGGCAATCTGGTACTGATCGCCAACGGCGAGGTGTACAACCACAAGGAACTCGCTGCCGGCCTGCCCTCCGACGTGCGGCTCAGGACGGGTTCCGACTGCGAGGTACTCCTCCATCTCTACCGTCAGCACGGCCTGGACTTCCTCCGCGACGTGCGCGGCATGTTCGCGATCATTCTCTGGGACCGTGCTCGCGGCCAACTGGTCCTCGCCCGCGACCGCTTCGGCATCAAGCCCCTCTACTACCACCACACTCACGAGCGCATCGTCCTGTCGTCGGAGATCAAGGGCCTCTTCGCCGACCCGGCGACACCCCGGCGGTTCGCCTGGGAGCAGGCCCTCGCCGTGCCCGCGTTGGCGGCCGCGCCCCGCTTCGGCGCACCGGAGATGTGCACATGGTTCGAGGGCGTGGAAAGCGTCCCGGCGGCCACCGTCCTCCGCGTGGACCTGCGCGACGGCCACACGACCCGGCACCGCTACTGGGAAATGCCCTCTGAGGCGGACGAGTCGACCGGCGCGGAAGCCTTCGTCGAGCGTTACGGAGACCTGCTGGAGGAGTCCGTCCGGGAGTGCGCGACCGCGGACACCGAGCTCGGCCTCTTCCTGTCCGGCGGCATCGACTCGGCGACGGTACTCGCGTTCGCGCGGGACCGGGTGGACGAGCTCCACACCTTCACCGCCCTCAGCGGAGGGACGCGCGCCAACGGCGACGCCGAGCACTCCGACTGGCTCGCGCGTGACCTGGGCGTCCACAACCACCAGGTCGTCTTCGGTCCCGACAACGTACCCACGCCCGAGGAATGGGCACGACTCCTGTGGCTGGCCGAGACGCCCATGGCCGGCCCGGAGGTCTACTACAAGCACGAACTCCACCGGTTCGCCCGCCAAGAGCGGCCGGAGCTGCGAGGCATGCTGCTCGGCGCCGCCAGTGATGAGTTCAACGGCGGTTACTCACACGACTTCGGCGACGACTGGGAGTCCTTCCTCACGGGGCTCGGTGAGATGGACCGCACCACGCTGCTGGACGGGCACCCCGGGCTCCGGCGCTGGTGGGGCGGCGGGGAGTCCTTCCTCTCCGACCGCGCACTGGATGCCCTGCGCGGCGGTCAGGGCATGGACGTCTACCGTGCGTACGTCCGGTCCGAATACCGGAAGGTCCAGCAGTACAACGTGTGGCACGAGGACCGCACGGCGGCCGGCAGCGGCATCGAGGCGCGCGTCCCGTTCCTCGACCACCGGCTCGTGGAACTGACCGCGACCATTCCGGACAGGCTGCGTCCGCGGCTGCTCTGGGACAAGCGGATCTTGCGCGACGCGGTGACGTCCCGGCTCCCCCGTCGGATCGCCGAGCGGCCGAAGGTTCCGTTCTTCTACGGTTCCGGGACCGGGCACGCCTATCGGATGCTCGTGCGGCTGATGCGGAGCAACAACCAGGAACTGGTCGAGCGCGCTCTCGCCGCCCCGGGAGCGGACACGTATCTGGACGCGAGCGCCCTCAGGCGTCGGCTGGCCGGGTTCGGTGACGGTGACACGGACTCCGCTTCGGTGGAACTCCTGATGCGTGTGGTGAACATGGGCCTGCTGGCCGAGATGGCGGCGCAACCTCCGCGGCTCGACGGGATGACAGCGGGTCCGGTCCCCTCCGCCCTGGCGGCCGGACGCCACCCCGTGGCAGACACCGAGAACCTCTTCGCACCGGCACACGGCTACGACGCCCGACACGTTCCCGTGCCGGCCAAGGGAGCACTCCTTCTGACGGACGCCGAGGGCGACGGGTACCTGTCGCACGAGGGGCAGATCGAGTTCGTGCTCGAAAAGGACACCCCCATCCTGCGTGTCCTGCGCCGCATGGACGGTGAGTCCGATCTCGCAACGGTGCTGAGCGCGGCAGACGTCGCTCTGGAGGACGTCCGGGCCGAGTTGGACACGCTCTGTGCCCAGCAGCTGATCTCGTTCGACGGGTGACGGGGACAGCCATGTACCTCCAGGCGTTTCAGGAGCAGCTGATACGAGGAGACGCTGCGGCCAGAGTCCACGATGTGGAGTACAGCAGCCGGTTCGAACGGTGGGACGACCTCGCGAGTGTGCGCCGCACCCCGCGGCGGGACTTCGAGCCCGGCGGACCGGACCTCTACTTTCCGCCCGAGCTCTACCCCGTGGTGCTGCACCCCATCGTCGCTGCCAGGGGAGAGGCCGTGGTCAAGGGTCTGCTCCTGCAGCGGCTCTACGACTACCTGGACTTCACGACCGAGTTGGAGAGCCTGGCAGTCATTCCTGTCGCCACGAAGATCAGCCGTGGACGCTCGGGGCTGATCCTGCCGGAGCGGATGAAGGCGGACGCCTACAAGATCGTCACCGATGAGGCGTGGCACGCCCAGCTCTCCCACGACTTCGCGCGCCAGATCGCGGCAGAGACCAACTGCCCGGGGCTGCGCCCCGAGGAGGCCGGGCCGCCGGCGTTCCTGCCGCGGCTCGACGCGCTGCGGGAGCAGCTCCCGCACGACGTCAGAGGTGTGGAGTCCCTTCTCTTCACCATCGTCAGCGAGACCCTGATATCCGGCATCCTCGCGGACATCCCACGCGACAGCAGACTGCCCCGGTCCGTGCGCGCGGTCGTCCGTGACCACGCCGAGGACGAAGGGCGTCACCACGTCTACTTCCGGTCCGTGCTCAGGCACCTGTGGCCGGCGCTGACACCGTACGAGCGACGGGCAGCCGGGCCGCTCGTTCCGGCTGCGATCCATGCCTTCCTGGAGCCGGACTACCTCCAGACCGCTCGCCACCTCAGGAGCGTCGGCCTGACGGCCGACGAGAGCGACCAGGTCATCGCGGAGTCATGGCCACCGAGTGCCATGCGGTCCGCCATCGCCCGGGCGGCGTCCCCGCTCACGCGTTACTTCACCGAGGCCGGCGCGCTCGAGGATGCCCGCACCCGGGCGTCCTTCGAAGAGGCAGGCATGCTCACCGGGACACTCCGGTTCACCGAAGTCCCCACCCCACCGAGGGAGTTCGCGACATGACCGGACAGGCACCCGTCGCCCCCAAGGACACCACCGCCTCCAGCATGTTCTGGCGGTTCTGGCTGGCCACGACCGTGAGCGAGGCCGGCTCGGCCATGACCGCGGTGGCGCTGCCTCTGGTAGCCCTCACCGTGCTGGACGCGACGGCACTTCAAGTGACTCTGCTCGCCGCGGCCGGCCAGGTGGCCTGGCTGATCCTCGGTCTGCCGGCCGGGGTCGTCGTCCAGAAGTACCCGCTTCGCGCCCTGCAGGTGACGCTGGACCTCGTACGGATGGCAGCCATGGCCTCCATACCTGTGGCCTGGTGGCTGGACCGGCTCACCTACCCGCACCTGCTGCTGGTGGCCCTGATCACCGGCTCGGCGACGGTGCTCTTCGACATCGGCAATTCGACCTTCCTGCCGGCCGTCGTCGACAAGCAGGAGCTGAGCACCCGCAACAGCCTGATCTCGGGCACGGAGGCGGTGACCCAGACCGGAGGCCCGTCCGTGAGCGGGCTGCTCGTCCACCTCACGGGCCCCGTCGGCGTTCTGGCGATCGACGCTGCCAGCTACCTGGTGTCGGCCGTGACCTTGGGGACGCTGCCCGAGCGCCGTCCCGAGGCACAGCCGTACACCAAGGCCCGGCAACTGATCCGGGAAGGCTGGAACTTCGTCATCCGGCATCCGGTGATGCGGCCCTGCATGATGTGGGCCACCGTGGTGAACTTCGTGTCCGCGGCGCTGGTCGCGCTCACCCCGCTGTACCTCGTGCGGGAAGCCGGGGCATCGGCGACCGTGGTCGGCATCGTGATCGCCATGGACGGGGTCGGCGCGCTGATCGGCTCGGCCGCCGCTACCCGGCTCGCGGCCCGGTTCGGAACGGCCCGCGCCATGATCGTGGCAGGACTCGCCGGTGGACTGCTTGCGCTGGTGATCCCGCTGACGACCGAGCTCGGGAACATCTACTTCTACGCGCTCGGCAACGTCGGCTTCGCCTTCGGCGTGGTGATCGGCAGCATCATGGCCCGGACGCACCGGCAAACGGAGGCCCCTCCGAAACTGCTGTCGCGCGTGATGGCAACGGTCCGCTTCGTCTCGTGGGGCGCGCTGCCCATGGGGGCCGCGTTCAGCGGTCTGCTCGCCTCGCTCGTGGGCCTGCACACCGCCCTGTGGCTCGTGTGCACCGGCGCCCTCATCGCACCGCTGATCCTGCTGCTGAGTCCGGTCGGCCGCCGCCGGGACCTGAGCGGACCCCAGGAGGATGGACGGCACCGTCGCACTACTATGCGGAACTTCTGACGAATGGATCACGACATGCAGAAAATGGCCATGGCCGACTGGCTGGCTCCGGTCCGCGAGCGGGGCCTCGTCCCTGACGATGCCGTGGCGGCGTTCGTCGTCGGCTCCGCCGCCCGCGGCTGGCACAACGCGCGCAGTGACTTCGACATCTACGTCGTCACCGCCGCGGAGCGGCACTCGGAGACGAGTAACTCCATGCCCGTGCCGCTGGATCCGCCCCGTGTACGGAGCGAGACCTTCTACGAACACGACAAGCGGTGGGAGGTCACCTACTGGCTGGACAGCCAGATCGACCAGATGCTCGCCAAGGTCTCCTGGGAGGTGTACGAAGCAGGCACCGTCGCCGAGGACGTGCTCTCGCGCCGTGAGGAGCTCTGGCTGGGCCGCCTGGGGAACTGCCTGCCGCTGTTCGGCGAGGAGTGGGTGGACAGGAACCGGAAGCGCCTGGTGGCATCCGCATTCCGCTCCTTCCTGGTCGTCCGCTCCCTGGGAGACGCGGACGATGCCGTCGAAGACGCCTTGGGCCAGCTGGAGTCCGGTGACCTGGAGAGCGCCACCGTCTCCGCCCGGATCGCTTTCGGGCACGCGATCGACGCCCTGCTCGAAGGCGCGGGCGAGTTCGGCAGTCACCTGCCCAAGTGGCGGCCCAACCGGTTCAAGGCAGCCGCCCCGGAGGCGCTGTCGTTCGAGGATTACTGGGCACTCGAAACGATGCGCGGCTACGACCCGGCCGACCCCCGGCCGTGGATCACGGACGTGCTCACCATCTGCCAGGACATCGCGATGCGTGTGGAGACCTCATGAGCGACACCACTCTGCGGAGCCCCGAGGACGTACCCCGCCGAGCCCTCGGAATCCGCATCCGTCTGGTCAAGGGCGACTTCATGCTCGGCGTGGAGGACGAGGCCCTGCACCTCACCGGCCCCGCCCGGCTCATCTACGCCGCACTCGACGGCCGCCGCGGCGTCGCCGACGTGGCGCGGCTGGTAGCGGATGAGTACGGCATCGACGAGCAGGAGGCGCTGGCCGATGTACGCGACTTCCTCGACGACCTGACGGACAGGGGCATCATCGAGTGGTAGCGCGACCTCGGTATCCGTGTGATGCGGTGCAGGCTTCGTGATCCGGCTCCAGGTCGACGACGAGAGCCTGAACACGGTGCGCCTGACGTTCAGTCCTCTGTGGGAGACGATCGGGAGCCTGGGCATCCTCGCCCGGTACCGGGGTGAGGCGCCCTCTCCGTACACGAGCTGGGCACGTGCGGTGCGCGCCGGGATGCCCGACGATCTCAACCGGGAGCTCGTGGAGGCGATGCGGCGGCCCGATCCGCCGGTGTTTCCCCCGGGCTTCGTACCGGTCCCGGATCCCTCGCGGAACGCGTTCGCGGCGGAACTGGGGCAGCTGCGCGGGATGAGCCCCGATACCCCCCGGGCTGACCGTCTCGTCACGCTGCTGGAGCGGTACTGGACTTGGGCCGTCGAACCCTACTGGACCTCGATCAGGTCCTCGCTGGAGGAAGAGATCCTCTTCCGCGGCCGCACCCTCGCGGTCGACGGGGCCGAGGCCATGCTGGGTGAGCTGGGCGGCCGGGTGCTGTGGTCGCGGCCCCGGCTGACCGCGCCGTACCACCGGGATCTGAGCGTGACCGTCACACGGTCGCAGCTGCTCCTCGTGCCGACGGTGTTCGCCGGCGGTCTGCGTCTGTTCCTGGAGGAACGGGGGACGGTGGCCATGTCGTACCAGGCTCGGGCGACCGGTTACTTCCACGTGCTGACCGCACGGGCGCGTGACCGGGTGGCCGAGGACCGGCTGGCGCTGCTGCTGGGCAAGGGGCGGGCGCAGATCGTACGCGCCCTGGAGTTGCCGAAGACGACCACCGCGGTGGCCGAGTCCCTGGGGCTGGCGAAGAGCACCGTCTCCCAGCATCTGGCCGTGCTGGCGGACACCAGGCTCGTGTGGAAGCAGCGGGTGGGCGGGCGGGTCTTCTACCAGCTCGATCACGGCGGTCGCGCTCTGCTGGAACAACTCGGGCTCTGAGAAGGGCCCGCCCGTCCTCCCGCTCTCCTACTCCAGGTCCCGCCAGCCCGGCAGGGCCCCGAAGTGCGCCTGACAGCGCAGGACCAGGTCCTCCCAGTCGCTCAGCACCACACCGAACGGAGCGACTGCCCGGGTGAGCCGGTCCGCGTCGAAGGACGACGAACAGATCTCGGCCACCCGGGTCAGACAGGCGATCAGCGCATCGTCCTTCGGCGCTGCGGCCCTGATCAGTCCGTGCTGGCGGTCCCACAGCGTACCGAGCGTGGCGAGAACCCCCGAAGGCTTCACGTGCCGGCCGGCCAGTGCTTCCGCCTCGGCCTGGATGTCCCGCGTCTTTGGCACCGACAGGTGGGCTGCGTCGAAGACGCGTCGGCGCAGCAGGCAGGCGACCGCCAGGGCGCTGGTCGGGCGCCCGGCACTCTGCCCGTTGGCACAGTCCCCTGGCTCCGGTGGCAACTGCCGGGGCTCGGGCTGCGTGAACTCCGTGATTCCCAGTGTGCCGATCTCCTGAGCGGCCTCCTCCGGGGAGTCGCTGGAGTGGACGCCGTTCATGAGGCCGTTCTCGGCACCGAGGACGTGCCGGAGGTGCCCCGGGTGGCAGCCCGCCGGGTCGGAGGGGCCCTTCAGCACTCTCAGCGTGTCCACCAGAGAGGGCCCCCGGAGACTGCCGGAGACCAGCCAGCAGGCAAGGCTCGGTCCGGCGCCGAAGAGCCGGTCCACGAGACGGTCCTCGGGCCGGTCCGATCGGTCGCGGCGGTTCTTGGCGTACAGGCCATCCACTTGTTCAGGCGTCATGTGCAGACGCGAGACGCCCTTGACGTGAATGCCGAGACCGGCCAGATAGTCCAGCGCGTACGCGTACCGGCCCGAGAAGAGCGCGTCGGGAGAGAACAGCAGGAAGCCGGCGTTCTGCTGCGGGACGAAAGGGCCGGCGGCGGCCTGTGGTCCGGCCGTGGCGAGGCCGACCGTATTGCCTGTATTGCCGGTATTCGCTGCCGGGTTCACCGCTGTGTTCACTGTGCCCCTCGTCCGCCCATGCGGTCCGGGTACACCGTGGTCCCCGGGCCGGGCTCTCCGGGCACTCCGGCGAACCACTTCTCGACGGTCTGGTGGTCCCGTCCGTCCAGTACGGTGCACGACATCGCATTGGCCTCCAGGAAGGGCGGAAGGCACTCATCGATGCTCGTGCGTCCCATGGCCCCCGCTTCGGCCGTGGACACCCGCTCCAGGTACCGCTCGGAGGGGTCGTCGGGGCGCCGGATGCCGGGTACGTCGGTAAGGATCGCGAACCGGCGCGCACCGAAGAAGCGTGCGAACCACGCGGCCATCGAATCCGACGTAATGACCCAGGATCTCTCGAACACGTCCAGTTCGATGATCTCGTGCATGGGAAGCATGATGGCCACCTGGCCCGCAGCCAGGACCGGCGGCAGTTCGACCGGTCGTGTGAAGACCTGGGAGTTCGGGCACAGCGCCGAGAACATGAGCCCGGTCTGGTCCTGGGCCCGTGCACAGAGCTGGTGGTGCACGTCCGGGGCGAAGTTCAGTTTGCGGTCGACCTCCTCGATGTAGTTGTCGATGGGGCCACCGCCGGGGAAGACCACCACGCGTTGGGTGCGGGCCACGCGTGACAGCGTCTCGCCCAGCAGCCGGGCACGGTCGAAGTCCGCCAGCAGGCTCCCGCCCAGCTTGACGAGGACGTCGACGCCGAAATCGCGAAATCCGAGAGGGTTGTGCATCAGGGGTTCCTTTCAGTCTCCGTGGGCGCGCAGCAGCGCTTCGAAGCGGTCGCAGATCAGATGGGCCTCTTCCACCGTGAGGATCAGCGGCGGTCTGATCTTCAGCACATTGCCGTGCCCGTACCTGGAGGTGCGGAGTACCAGGCCGAAATCCATCGCCCGTTGGGCGAGGTGGTTGGTGAGCTCGGCGCTGGGCCGGCCCTCACTGTTCACGATCTCGACGCCGATCATCAGCCCGACTCCCCGCACGTCCGCCACACAGGGCACCAAGGACCGGATGCCCGACAGCCGTTCCATGATCACCGCGCCCGTCGTCCGCACGTTGGCGAGGAACGCGGGGTCGTCGATGACCTCCAGAGTGGCGAGCGCGGCGGCCGCGGACAGCAGGTTCGCGCCGTACGTGAACGAGTGGTCGTTCGCCGGCAGACCGCTCAGCTCGTCGCTGGCCAGGATCGCGGCCACCTGGGCACCCGAGCCCCCAAGGCCCTTGCCGACGGTCATGGCGTCCGGCTCCACCCCGAAATGGTCGGCCGCGAACATCCGCCCGGTCCGCCCGATCCCGGTCTGGATCTCGTCAAGGATGAGTTTGACGTTGTATGTGTCGCACAGCTCACGAAGCCTGGTGAAGTACCCGTCCGGCGGGACGATGTTCCCGCCGTTCCCGGAGATCGGCTCGACGAGCACCGCGGCGACGCTGCCGCTGCTCGCGTACTCGAGGAAGTCGGCTATCCGGTCCACGCACATCAGCCCGCAGCTGTCGCGCTCCTGGCCGTAGAAGCACCGCAGGCAGTACGGGTCCGGGACCTGGAGCCCGCCAACCGCCGTGATGGGCAGGGACTTCTTGCGGAACGCGTTCCCGGACAGGCCGGCCATGGCCATGGTCTGGCCCACATGGCTGCGGAAGAGGGTGACGACGTCCCGGTTGCCGGTGGCCCGCTGGGCCATCTTGATGGCCCCTTCATTGGCGGTGGACCCGCCGGAGACCTTTAAATGCGCCTTGGTCAGCCGCTTCGGCGCGAGCTCGACCAGACGGGCGGACAGCTTGTTGATGACATCCGTCTGGAAGCTGGACGTCGCGTGGATCAGCTTCTCGGACTGCTCCCTGATGGCCCGGAGGACCCCGGGGTGCCCGTATCCCAGGCTGAGGTTGAACGTCGCCGACGCGCAGTCGATGTAGTCTCGTCCGTCGGAGTCCGTCACATAGATGCCGCTTCCCCTGGTTATCCGCAGGTCGGAGACCGGGTAGTACACGGCTCTGGAATCGTCGAATTGCACAGTCAACCTCGTTCATCGCATGCCGGTTGATGGACAGGCCACTGGCGCTGAGACCAGTGGGGGATCGCCTCGGTGATGCTCAGGTGGTGACGGGGTCGCCCCGGCGCGCCGGGCGCTCGGCGGTGTTGCCCCGGCCCTCCAGGCCGAGGACCAGGGGAACGGCGAGCAGGCTGCACGCGGCGAGGAACAGCCAGGGCACAGCCGGCCCCAGGGCCAGCAGTGAGGTCAGCACGGCCGGTGCGACGGTCGCACCCAGCGACCATGAGAGCTGGTATACGCCGAGGTAGCGGCCGCGGACGTGGGCGGGGGCCAGGTACACACTGAGCTCTCCCATGGGCGGGGAGCCCAGCACCTCTGCGAGGGTGTACACGACGACGGCGGCCACCAGCCCGACCGGGACAGCCCACCCGGGCACCAGGCCCAGGACGGCGAACACCCCGAATGCCGCCGCGTTGACGAGACTCGCCAGGGCGATGACCCGGGTGGGCCGGTGCCGCTCGATCCAGCGGGTGGCGATGGTCTGTGCCGCCGCCACCAGCGCGGTGTTGAGCGTGATCAGAACGCCGCCTGCCCATGCGCCCGCCTTCAGTTCCTCTGTGGCATAGACGCCGAGGAGAACGCTGAGGACCATCGAGGCCAGTACGAAGGAAAGGTTGGCGGCGACCAGCCGCATGTAGGCACCGTCGCGCAGAACCGCCGTGTACCGGGCGTCGGCGCGGCGTGGGGGCGGAAGATCCTCCGGTGCGCCTTCCGTGTCGTACGCACAGGTCGCGGTCCGGCCCGGACGCCAGCCGAGCAGCAGCCATGCCGCCACCAGATAGCTTGCCGCCTGGGCCGCCACCATCGTCCTCAGCCCCGTCGTACTGGCCGTCGCCAGGGCCAGGGACGCGATGGCGCCGCCGAATCCGATCCCCACGTTGCGCAGTGCACGGAAGAAGCCGAACCAACGTGTGCGGTCGTCGCTTCGGGCGACGAGGCCGACCAGCGCGCTGCTCGACGTCCAGTACATCGAGGAACCGACCTGGACCAGGAACTGGGTGGCGACGACCTGCCAGGCCGACTGGGCGAACAGCAGCCCCACGAAACCCAGCGCCGACACCACGTTGCCCGAGGCGACCACGGACTGCGGACCGATCCGGTCCAGGAGCCGGCCGGCCAGGGCCGGCACGGGCAGGGCGAGCGCGTTCCCGAGCGTGAGGCAGGCGCCCACCTCCGCCAGCGACAGCGAGGTGGTCCGGGTGAAGTAGACGACCAGGAACCCGATGACCAGTCCGCCGGCCAGGCTGTCGATGACGTTGGCCGCGACGAACCGGCCGGTACCGGTGAGGTCGGGCAGGCCCAGCCGCGAGCGGGAAGACGCTCCGCGGGGGGATTCACGAGGCATCGGTGGCTACGCACCACTCGTGTCGTCGGCGGTGGCTCTCGGGCCGCTTCCGCCGTCGCCCGCACGGATGTGTACGGCCTTCACGAGCCGCTGCGCGGCGGCATCCAGATCCTCACCAAGGGGGCCGTTGACGACGACCGAGACCGCCCGTCCCCCCGAGTCGCTCAACTCGTTGAGTTCCTGCCCGATTTCGCGGGTGACGATCACGGCCGACAGGCATGCCGGGTCGTCCTCGGCCACCGACTCGAAGCGGGGCCAGGCGCCGTCCGTGGTGACCCATGACACCGGTACGCCCTCGCAGCAGTCCACGCCGCGCAGCACTCCCCGGGGGTGGTCGAGGTAGACCTGACGAGCCCGGCGCCGTGGGGCGGGAAGGGACGTCCGCCGGCCGAGGGCCAGGTCGAGGAGGGCAGGTTCGAGGGGCTGCCCGGTGGCCAGATGCCACAGTTTGGTGATCGCGTCGCCCGGCGGCCTGGCAGCGATCTCCATCAGGATCACGCGTCCGCCGTCGAGCCGGAATTCCGCGTGACTGATGCCGGTGCCGAACGAAATGGCCTGCAGGAGCGCGGCGTTCGCCTCCAGCAGGAGGCTTTCGTCGGCGGGAGTCAGGCCGGCCGCGGGTGAGGTGTGACCGGTCTCCGTGAAGTAGCGGGTGCCGTTCTCGTTGGTGTTCTTTCCCGTGACGCCCGACCAGAGGATGTCGCCTTCGTGGACCAGGGTCTCCACGGAGAACTCCGGGCCGTGGACGCGCTCTTCCAACAGCAGCATCTCGTCCGGCGGATAGTGGGCGAGTTCGTCGCGCAGTTCGGCCGGGTCGTCCACCGAGCGCACTCCCGAACTCGACATCCGCCCGGCCGGCTTGAGTACCGCGGGGAACTCCTGCCACGAGGCCGCCACGGCTGCCGCCTGCCCGGCCCGCCCCAGCATGGTCCAGCGCGGCGCCAGGCCCGGGGCGGCCAGGCGCTGCAGCACCTTGTGGCGGCACACCCGCGCGGCGTGCGTGCCGGGACCGGGCAGGCCGAGGGCCTCGGCCAGGGCGCCTGCGGGCTCGACGAAGACCTCGCCGCAGTTGAGCACCGCACATATCTGATACTCGATCAGGTATGTGCGTAAGCCTGCGAGCAGGGTGTCCAGCTCGCAGTCCGGGACATGAACCACCTCTGATGCCCGCGACAGGGGATGGTGCGGGTCGCCCCGGTGCAGGGCGAGCCGATCGGCGGGGGTCTCCGGCCCGAAGACGAACAGGGGACGCAGACCACGGTTCTCGATCTCCGCGATCAGGTCGAGATGGCGGGAGAACACCACGAGATCGGTGACGACGATGACCGCGGGCGGCAGTGGAGCGTGAGGTTTCCTCAGCATGTGCGTGTTCCTCGACTAGGACGTTTCGGGACTGCGGCCGTCCGTGTACAGCTGATGCCAGCGCTCCAGCATGTACAGCGTCCACAGTGCGTAGCTGTGCTCCGGCCGGAATTCCCGGACGAAGGCGCGCAGGGCGTCGGGCCTGAAGTAGCCCCGTTCAAGAGAGGGCTCCGACAACAGCGCGGACTGGATGGTCTCTCGCAGTTCCCTGCCGAGCCAGCCCTCCAGCGGGACTGCCAGCTCCTGCTTGCGGCGGTTGAGCACCGAGTGGGGCAGCCAGCGCGCGGCGACCTGCTTGAGCAGGGCTTTCTCGTTGCCGTCGACGAGGTGCGCCGAAGCCGGAAGGCGAGTCGCGTACTCGATGACGCGGTGATCGAGAAACGGACTGCGGGGCTCGACGGAGTGAGCCATCGCCATCCGGTCGATCTTCACCAACTGGGCGTCCGGGAGCCAGAATCCGCAGTCCACCTGCATGACCCGGCTCAGCTCGGGTGTGCTCTCGCAGGTGCGCGCGAAGCGGTCGCGCAGCGGGTTGTACGGATACCGCGGGAGCTTGGCGGTGAAGGCACCGCTGTAGAGACGGTCCTTGATACCGCCTCGTACGCCGTCCACGAGCACGGCCTGGTAGCGGTCGGCGATCCCGCCGTCGCCCGCGGCGAGGGCCTCGGCGTCCACCCTTGCGGCGTGCGCCGGGGCGATGTCGGGCAGCTGCTGGAAGACCTTGTAGCGGTTGTAGCCGCAGAAGATCTCGTCGGAGCCGTCACCGGTCAGTACTACGGTGACGTGTTCGCGCGCCAAGCGGTACATGCAGTGGGCGGCGATGGCCGAGGGGAAGGCATACGGCTCCCCCATGTGTGCCAGGATCAGGTCGACGGCCTGCCGGGCGTCCCCTGCGCCGATGCGGTACGTGTGGTGGTCGGTGCCACAGTATTCGGCGACTTGGCGGGCGTACGCCGACTCGTCGAAAGCGCTGTGCTCGAAGCCCACCGAGAAGGTGTGCATACGACGGCCGAGCCGCCGCGAGGCCATGGCGACAACGAGACTCGAATCGAGCCCTCCGCTGAGCATCGCGCCCAGTGGGACCTCGGACTCCAACCGCTCGGCCACGGACTCCTGGAGCAGTTCCTCCAGGCGGTCCACGGCCTCGGCACCGGTGACATCCACCAGGTCGGCGGCGAAGTCGAACTGCCAGTAACGCCGGCTCCTTTCCGGTCGCCCGGCCCCGAAGGTGAGCACCGTGCCCGGCTCGACCCTGCGCACCTGCTGGTAGATGGTGTGCGGGGCGGGGACGACCCGGTAGCTCAAGTACTGGTCGACCGCCTCCGGGTCGACGTCTCGCGCAATGCCGGGATGCTGCATCAGGGCGGCCAGCTCGGAGGCGAAGACCACGGTGCCGTCCGGGAGGCGGCTGTGGAACAGGGGCTTCTTTCCGGCCCGGTCGGTGGCGAGCAGCAGCGTGCGGGCGCGGGTGTCGTAGACAGCGATGGCGAACATGCCGCGCAGTTCGCTCACGAAGTCCTCGCCGAGCTCGTCGTAGAGCAGCGGGAGTACGTGGGCGTCGCTGCCGCCGTGCACGTACCTACCACGGTCGGCGAGCAGCTTGCGCAGCTCCCGGTGGTTGTAGATCTCACCGTTGAGCACGCAGACCACACCGCGGTCCTCGGTGTAGACCGGCTGGGAGCCGTCGTCGAGGCCGATCACCCTCAGGCGGCACATGCCCAGGGCCGTCTGATCGTCGTGGTGGAAGCCCGCCTCGTCGGGGCCGCGGTGTGCCATGGTGGCGCAGGCGGAAGCGGGAAAGCGTTCCAGGGGCGGGGTCAGTCCGAAGGTCGCCGTACCGGCGATGCCACACATCGTCCGCTCACCGTGCCCTTGCGTGGAAACGGCGCTTGGCGTGGCCGGAGGTGAACTCGTCGGCGGCGACGGCTCGCACATCGATCTCGCCGACCATGCCGGAGGAGATCATCTGGGCAACGTCCGGTGCCGCCTCCATGAGCAGCTTGCGTACGGCGGCTTCCTGGTCCTCCACGACCTCATCAGCGACGCGTATGACCAAACCGTCGTCGTCGGCCGCCTCGAAGGCGGCGCCCGGGAAGACCTCCGCCATGGCCTGGCAGATGTCGTGAGCGCTGATGCGCTCGCCGTGCTTGAAGTCACCGCCCAGCCGCCCCTCGATGCGCTCGAAGGCGTGTACGCGGCGGCCTCGGTACTCGATGACGCGCAGGCCGCTGATCAGGTCACCCGTCGCATAGCGCAGCACCGGGAAGTAGGACCGTGTGAAGGAGGTGAGCAGCAGCGCCCCGCTGCCCGAGTCTGCCGAGGACACGCGCCGGATCTCCTCGTTTCCGGCGTCCGCGTACAACTCGTCAGGCGGCACGACCTCGGGCAGGATGTGGTCGTGGAAGTGGTAGAGGCCGGTTTCCGCGCAGAGATACGCGATGGCGCCCACCTCGATACTGCCGTAGACGTCGAGTACGTCCGCGATCCCGATGCCGAAGTGATCCGCTACGAGCCTTCTCCAGTTGGCCGGGGCGAGGTCGCCGACGACCATGATCTTGCGGGGCCTGATGCGCAGTTCGTCCGGCGACCGCATGAGCCGGTCGAGGATCATCGGCATGGTGAAGAGGATGTCGGGCTGCCAGGTGTTGAGCAGCGTCACGTGATCCGCCAGCGGCCGCTGGAACTCGATGTCGTGAGCCACGAAGCCCATGTCCTTGAAGATGCGCCGGGCGGCGGCCGCGGCGTGACCGGTTCCGAGGTCCGCGACGGCGACCGAACCCGCCGGCAGCTCACTGGCGAACTCCTCGAAGAGGGCCCTGCGCTGGGCGGCGTACGCCTCGTCGTCGGCCGGGCTGTAGAGGATGCGTTTGCGCAGCCCCCCGCTGGTACCGGAGGTCAGATAGGCGGAGGCGTCGCTGAGTTCCCCGTGCTCCGCGGTGTAGTAGTGCCGGGCCAGCAGGTCCGGGTCGATGACGGGGAGGTCGTGCAGGCGGCCGCTGCCTCGGAGGTCCCGGGCGTCGAGGAGTGCGCCGTACCAGGGGAACCGGAGGGCGAGCTCCTCGGCCAGGCGGGCGATGCGGGACGGCTCTGCGCTGCCCTGCATGGGGGCTGCGGCGGTGGATTCAGTACGCAAAGGATGTGCTCTCAGGACGGTGGAAGTGGCGGACGGAGTGGAAGCGTCGGGACGAGCGCGGCAGGTCTCGGTTCACGACCAGCGCTCGGTCTCGGCGAAGAAGCCCGGGACGCTGACGGCGAGGTTGCGTTCGACGGCCGTGCGGTAGACCTGCAGTCCGACGGCGAGATCGAGCACTCCGAGCCCGAAGGGGGAAAAGATCCGGGGCTTGGTGCGATCGACTGTGACCTCGCCGCGCATCACCTGGGCCACCGTGCCGTGAAGGAAGTCGCGGTGCCCGAACTCCTGCTCGGCCAGGTGCGGAGAGGTGTTGGCCGTCATGCAGTGGTCGACGTCGTCGAGAATGTTCTGGGCCTCGGCGATGATCCGCGGACCGATGTCACGCAGCGAGATGTTGAGGATCGTCTGCTCGGCGGTGAAGGTTCCCGCCTCGGTCACCCACGGTTCCCCGGCGGTGGTGGCGAAGACGATGACATCCGCGCCGTCGACGGCCCGTTCGAACGAGTCCTCGCGTTCCGCGCGGTAGCCCAGCCCGGCGATGTGCTGACCGAGCCGGTCGGCATACTCGGAGCTTCGGTCGTGGACCACGAACTGGTCCACCGACCACTCTTGCGCGTGGAAGAATTCGACGATGTTGCGGGCAATCACGCCGGCGCCGATCACCGCAACGCGGTGCGCGGACCGAACGCCCGTGAGTTGCTCGGCGCCCACGACGGCCGAGGCGGCGGTACGGGCCGCGCTGATCTGCGAGCCCTCCAGACATGCGAACGGGTAACCGGTCGCGTAGTCGTTGAGGAGCAGTGCGGCCGATGCGCGCGGAACATTGCGCTCGATGTTGCCCGGGAAGCTGGCTATCCACT
Organism: Streptomyces sp. NPDC048516; assembly: GCF_043199875.1. Taxonomy (NCBI): domain Bacteria; kingdom Bacillati; phylum Actinomycetota; class Actinomycetes; order Kitasatosporales; family Streptomycetaceae; genus Streptomyces; species Streptomyces sp. NPDC048516. Next base: position 164,493 of record NZ_JBICWS010000012.1, read on the forward strand.
TGATCCCGGCCGTGCCGCACTCGCCGCCCAGATAGGCGGGCAGGGCGATGATCCGGGAGTCGGGCTTCTCGGGGAACCGCAGGAAGTAGCTGTTGGGATTGACGGAGTCGCCGTCGTGGTGGGTGAGATAGGCGGCGCGGACGGTCTCGACGATCTCCGGGCGGGACTCCGTCAGGAGCGAGCGAACGGTCGAGCCGCTGATTACGTGGAAGTCAAACACTGTGGTCACCAATGCTCAGACGGATAAGTGAAGACAGGAGACGTCGCGTCGTTCCAGGACCTGGTCTCCGAAGGTCCGGTCGACCCATTCGTCGTGGTAGATGGTCTGCAGGTAGCGCTCTCCCATGTCGGGCGAGAGCGCCACGACACACGATCCGCTCGGTATGAACGGTCCGGCCCGATCCAGCGCGGCGAGTACCGAACCGGTCGAGCCACCGGTCAGTAGCCCGCGTTCCCTGGCGATCCTGCGGCACATGCGGATCGCGTCGGGCTCGGCGACGTGGATGACCTCGTCGACCGCTTCGGGGACGCAGAGCTCGGGCCGGCGGCTCGTACCGATCCCGGGGATGTGCCGGGGCCGGGGCCGGTCGCCGAAGGTGACGGAGCCCTCGGCATCCACAGCGACGATCTTGGTCCGGGGCGAGTGGGCACGGAAGTGGCTGACACAGCCCATGAGGGTGCCTGTGGTGCCGGCGCCGACGAAGAGCTGGTCCACGCGGCCGATGCTCCGCAGGATCGAGGCGGCCGTTGTCCGCGCGTGGGTAGCCGGATTCGCGGGGTTCGCGTACTGGTTCAGCCAGACCAGCCCGGGGTCCTCGTCGAGGCGCTTGTGGATGTACGCGATGCGGGTACCGAGAAAGCCGCCGTTCGCGTCCCGTTCGTCGACCTGCACGACCTCGGCTCCCAGCGCCCTCATGGTCGCGAGGCTCTGCGGGGACACATTCGGGTCGGTCACGCAGGTGAAGGAGTAGCCCTTGCCCGCGGCGACCATGGCCAGCGCGATCCCCAGGCTTCCCGAGGAGGACTCGATGAGCCGGCGGGTAGAGCCCAGCGTGCCGTCCCGCTCGGCGTCCTCGACCATGCCCACCGCAGCCTTGAGCTTGATGGAGCCCGCCGGGTTCAACCCTTCGAGTTTCAGGAAAACTTCACTGCCGGGCAGGAATCCGTCGAGTCTCAGGAATACATCGTCCGTGACACCTTGATGGGCGTGCTGGATTATCATTCTTTCCCCCTGTTTTTATTCGATTCAGCACGAATGCGGCGAGCCCTGCAGGCCGGCAACGTCACGGTGTCAGCCTCGCGACTGCGGAGTGGTCTGCTCCAGCATCTTGAGGACGCTCCGCACCGCGGCCAGTCCCACCCGCCACTGAGTGCTGTCGGTCCGGCCCCCTAAAGGAGAAGTGGCCAGGACGTTGTTTCCGCCAGGAGCTGATCGCTCACCACCACGACGGGTTTGGGCAAGAGTCCGCTCCTTGGAGAATTGAGGATGGAGAGCCGAAATACCTATGTCGCCGTATGACGTATCCCGCTGAATAACCAACAGGAATGGGGCAACCGTTCTCCGAGTTCACATGTCGGGGCGGCGCTGCAGGGGAAACTAGCAGGGCTCTCCTTACCGCAACAAGGTCGTTCAGCCGGCAGGGAACGCGGCGATGGAACCACAAAAGGTCTGGACCTGACAGGGAATGCGTGGCTCACACAACCGGAATCCGCGGCTTCCCCGAACCCGGCAGGGGCCCTGGGGAACAGTCCGGGTTGCGGCCGCTTCGCGCCCGGGTTCAGGGCCGCCGGGCCGGATGGAGAGCGGCCTCAAGTGCCGTGCGGCAGAGCTGGATCGCGGGCCGCCCATCGCCTCCCTTGCGTACGACAGTGACGATGCGCCGGATCCCCCACTCCGCAGGCAGCCCGTAGAGACTGATGGCCGGCGACTTCCCCTGCCACAGCAGATCCGGCAGCAGCGCCACCGCGTGCCCCTGCTGCACAGTACGCAGATGGGCGGTCACGTCAGTGGTCTCGAAACGCACATCGGGTGTGAATCCCGCTTCGCGGCACAGCGCCATCGCCCACTTTCGCGCCGCCGTCCCCACCGGCTCCAAGATCCACGGCATGGTGGCCGCCATCCTCATGGCGGCGCGGTCACTCACCGCACCGGAGGGCTGGGGCAGCGCCAGCCGCATGGTGTCGACCCATAACTCTCGGCTCTGCAGTCCCGACTGGCGGACGCCCTTACCCCGCGGGTACTCCTCTGCGATGACGAGGTCGAGGTCGTGGGACATGAGCTGGGGAAGAGCATGCTCGGCCTCGATCTGGGCGGTCTCCACCCGCAGTCGCGGATGGCTGCGCCGCAGCCGTGCCAGGGCATCGGGAACGACTGCCAACGCGGCGGTCTGAAAGCAGGCCAGCCGCACGGTCCCGGTGATCTCCTGTATCGAAGCGGCCAGCTCGGCCTTGGCGCACTCCAACTGCTCCAGGACGATCTCCGTGTGGGCGACGAGTATCTCGCCCTGCGCCGTCAGCCGTACGCCCCGGCCCGCCTGTTCCCGCAGTGGCACGCCCACTTCTGCCTCCAGGAGTGAGAGTTGCTGCGAGATTGCCGAGGGCGTGTACGACAGGGCCCGGGCGACAGCGGCGAGTGTGCCGCGATGTTTCAGTTCGCGCAATACGCGAAGTCTCTGCAGGTCGAACATGCATTAGGACTTTAGCTGATTCATCAATGAGGCTAACCGGTGACGTTAAGGGATCGTTGTCGTAACCATCAAACCCGGTCGACCAGGTGCACCCGGTGAACCAACCGATTTATGCTGCCCGCTTCATTCACCCTGGTTCGGGTGTATTGCGGGTAATGCCCAGGGCTGACAGATCCGTTGTACGGCGCAGCACCGGCACCTGGGCAGGGGCGGCGCCGACGACGCCCTTCGGTATCGCCGCCGCGCTGCTGCTGCTGTGGGCATTGACCGTCGAGTGCGGCCTGCCGCGCCGCCGGCCGCGCATCCCTCGGCCCCGCCGTCCTGCAGCTGCTGCCCGGTGCGGCCCGGCGGCCGACCGCTGTACGCCCTGTTGAGAGAGCCGGAGAGCATCTGGAGCGTGAGCGTGTCAGGGAGGGGCCTGGGCGGACGAAGGGCACGGTCCTGGTCGGCTGGGACTGATACCGGCCCTCACCGCTCAATGACCACCCCGTCGCGGAGCGTCCCGGACCGGTTCGAGATGGGCTGACGACCACGACCATCCGCTGCTCGGGAAGGACATGGGTGTTCTCTTCACTCAGCTATCCGTCCGCACGCGTACCGCGTTCACCGTGGGCGGTATCCGGCTCGGCAGCGCCGACCACACGCGACAACGCCGACGGTCCCGTGACCGCGCGCACCACGTGGATCACCTGGACCACGCAGCGACTCCCTAGTCGGTCACGGCCAGCCGTATTCCGAACCCCACGATGACCGTGCCGGTGACGCGGTCGAGAGTGCGTCGGGCGGCAGGCCGCCGGAGCCACCCACTCAGCGCCCGCGCACAATAGATCAGAGCGGTCGACCAGAGGACGCCCAACAGGATGTGGACGCAGGCAAGCAGCACGCCGGTGGTGAAGTGCGGCGCCCCTGCCGGGATGAACTGCGGAAGGACGGCGACGTAGAAGACACCGATCTTCGGGTTGAGCAGGTTGGTGAGGGCGCCCTGCCGCCATCCCCCGCCCAGGGTGTCGGCAGTCGCTGCCCTGGACACACCGTCCTCCACTGCCGTACCGCGTGTCCGGCGCACCGTGCTCCACACCATGCGCGCGCCCAGCCACAACAGATAGCCGGCGCCGGCCCAGCGCAGCGTCTCGTACGCCAGCTGGGAAGCGGTGAGCAGTGCGGTCAGGCCGAGGGAAGTCAGTGCTCCCCAGAGCAGGGTCCCGGTCTGTATCCCCAGCACCACACCCCAGGCGCGACGCCGGTGGCCGAGCCCTGCCGTGCGGAGAATGAGCGCGGTGTCGAGGCCGGGGGTGAGCGTGAGCAGCCCCACGACGAGGGTGAAGGACCACAGCTCGGTACCTATCGCCATGAGAGGGGAGCCTATCCAATGAGGGGAGCCCATCCAATCCCGCCACCGATTTCCGATCTTCGTCGACCGGGCAACCATGCCCTGGTCGGCCCTCCCGTGTCGCGCGCGCGGCCGTTTCGGCATGAAGTGGAGAGGGTGCCCGGCCGACCGGGCCTGGCGTCCGAGGCGCCGTGAGCGAGTGCCCTGACAGCCTCACAGAGAGAATGGCCGGGACAGCAATGCACGACAACAGTGGCGAAGCGACGGCCACACCGCATCCGAGGGTGTGCGAGCTGTGCGGCACGGCCATCCACCGGGCCTCACAGGTCTCCGGCCGGGTCCGTGACTCCTCCTGGATCCACCCTTACGACTCGGAGCAGGACGGTGAACGGCTCCTGGCAGCCTGCAGCCCCGGCCACCTCGACGAGCTCCGGCAGCGCTACCGCCGGCGGCCGTTCGTCAAAGAAGAACTCTGGGCGGGAAAGATCGACCGTGCTCTGCGCGCACAGCCCGACCTCGACGAGGAAGAACTCGCCGATGTGACGGGGCTGAACTTCATCCAGATCGAACACGCCCTCACCTGGGAGAGCGAACGCTTTCTGGAAGAGCGGGCCGCACGGGGCGGTCACGAGGGGCCGGACGGCGGTTCCGGCAGGCAGAACACCCAGGGGCTGAACTGACCCCGACTCCTTCGGGTAACGGACTCGCCGTGTCCGGTCGCGGCGGCCGGAGACGGGGAGACGGAAGACCCTCCTACGGCTCGGTTCTACTGCCCTACGGCTCGGTTCGGCCGCGCAGCGCGGCCCGTTGTGGCACGACCGTGTACGCGGGGTCCTCGGCGGAGGCGATGCCCGCCGCGAAGACGCCGAAGCGGGTGCAGGCCGATCCGGCGAGCAAGGCGGCACCGGCCGCCACGGCCGCCGGGCGGAACCGCCCGCCGAGCACGGCCACCGCCGCCCCGCCGGTGACGAGGGCTTCGGCGCAGCGCAGCAACGTCCCCGCCCGTCCCGTGCGGTAGGTCTCCGCGACCATGCCAAGGCGCCGCTCGGCCGCCCTGGTGAGCGCGGTGTCGGCGGTGGCCGCCAGCGCGGCGGCGCAGCGTGCGGGGGCGTTCTCGTGGGCCGGCGCGAGGACCAGTGCCATGCCGGAGGCCGCGGCCGTCGCGGAGGCGGCGAAGAGGTAGGGCAGTTCGCGGTACGCGCCGTGCCAGGCGGGCACCGCGGTGTCCGCCGCGAGCACACCGGTGTATGTGGCCACGGCGGGGCCCAGCACCGCGGCGGCAGCCGTGGCGGCCGCGCCGGCCCGCGGCAGCCGCCCCGAGACCGCGCACACCGCGGCCGCGCCGGCGGCCGGCCCGTAGCCGCTGAGCAGCCAGGAACCGACGCTCATCGGCGAGGTCGGCTTCATGACCCGCAGCATGTGGGCGAACCGGCCGGGGCGGCCGAGGTCATGGATCAGCGCCGCGGCGGAGAGGGAGACCGCCGCCAGGGACGAGACCTTCATCGCGGTGGCGGTGGCCCGACGGCCCGTGAGGTGTGCGCCGGCCGCGAGGACCGATCCGGCCCCCGCAAGGCCGCCGAGGAAGAGGTACCCGGCGATGTCACGCGCCGCCCAGGACGGCGCCTTGATGATGGGACGGCCGTAGTAGGAGCGGAACTCGGCCTGCGGGACCATCAGTTCCTCGCCCTTGCGTGAGCGCCCGGAGCGCCGCGGCCGTCCGGCCCCGCCACCCCGGAGCGCCGCGGGCGTCGCCTCGCGCCCCGGGCGGCCGCCGTCCGGCCCGTCGGCTGCGGTGTCGTGCCGTCTCATGCCCGTCTCCTCTTCCGCACCATCGCGGGCAGTACGAACGACAGCACCCACCCGCCCGCCAAGGTCAGTGCCGCCGCACCCGCGTGCTTCCACATCGCGGGCAGATCCCGGGTGGTGACGACGGGGTCGGGCGGCAGCCCGTACACCTCGGGGTCGTCCAGCAGCAGGAAGAAGGCGCCGTCGCCGCCGACTCCGTCCTCGGGATCGTGGCCGTAGAGCCGCGCACCGTCCACGCCCGCGGCGTGCAGCTGGTCCACCCGCAGCGCCGCCCGCTCACGCAGGTCGTCCAGGGGCCCGAACTGGATGGATTCGGTGGGACACGCCTTGGCGCAGGCAGGCTCCTGGCCCGCTCCCAGCCGGTCGTAGCACAGGGTGCATTTGAAGACGCGGCCGTCGGACGGGCGTTGTTCGATGACGCCGTAGGGGCAAGCGGGTACGCAGTAGCCGCAGCCGTTGCAGATGTCCTCCTGGACCACGACGGTCCCGAACTCGGTACGGAAGAGCGAGCCCGTCGGGCAGACGTCGAGGCAGGCGGCATGGGTGCAGTGCTTGCAGACGTCGGAGGACATCAGCCAGCGGAAGTCGCCGCCCGCCGGCGGGGAGTCCGTGGCGAGGGGGAGCTCCGTACGGCCCTCGGGGGCGGGCACCGGGGGCGTGGCCAAAGGCTCGGACGGAGGCGTGGCCAGGGACTCGGACGGAGGTGCGGACTGCTCGATGAAGGCCACATGGCGCCAGGTCGAGGCCCCCAGTCCCCCGGTGTTGTCGTACGACATGCCGGTGAGGGACAGCCCGTCCTCGGGGAGCGCATTCCACTCCTTGCACGCCACCTCGCACGCCTTGCAGCCGATACAGACGGACGTATCGGTGAAGAACCCCACGCGTGGCGGGGCGTCGGCATGACCGGCGTCGCCCGCCGGGTCGGCTTCCGGGCCGCTGAACAGGCTGTCCGTCATGACCGGTGGTCCTCTCCGGTGTGCTCGGTGATGCCCGCGCGCTGCCGGTACTCGGCCACCAGCCGGGGCAGGTCCGGGCCGCGGGGCCGGCGGCCGGGGCGGATGTCGGCGGTGAGGGCCTTGTCCTCCTGGATGTGGGAGTCCGGGTCGAGGACGATGGCCACCAGCTCGTTCGCCGCGTCGCCGGTGACCACTCCGTTGGGTCCCCAGTGGAACGGCAGCCCGATCTGATGCACCGTACGGCCGTGCACGGTCAGTGTCCTGATCCGGTCGGTGACCGCCACCCGCGCCTCGATGGCGTTGCGGGCGGTGATGATCGTGGCCCATCCGGAGTGCTCCAGCCCGCGCTCCGCGGCCAGTTGCGGGGACACCTCACAGAACAGCTCGGGCTGCAGCTCGGCGAGGTGGGGCGACCAGCGGCTCATCCCGCCCGCGGTGAAGTGCTCGGTGAGACGGTGCGTGGTCAGCACGTACGGATACACCTCGGCGCCCGGTTCGCCGCCGCTGGGGTGATAACGGTTGCCCTCCCGCGGATAGAGCCGGCGGGTGGGCGAGCGCGGCCAGTCGGGGTAGAGGGCGTTGGTGAACGGGGAGTCCTGGGGCTCGTAGTGGGTGGGCAGCGGTCCGTCGAGCAGTCCGGCGGGCGCATAGAGCCAGCCTTTGCCGTCCGCCTGCATGATGAACGGGTCGTCGCCGCGAAGCGCCTCCGGCCCCGTCGCCCCGGGCGGCGGCACATGGTCCGGCGGCAGGTCGGGAACGAAGTCCGGCACGTCGTAGCCGGTCCACCGTCCGGCCTTCCCGTCCCACCACACATACGCCTTGCGCTCGCTCCACGGGGATCCGTCGGGCGCCGCCGCGGCACGGTTGTAGAGAATCCGGCGGTTCGCCGGCCACGCCCACGCCCATTCGGCCGCGACCCAGTCCTGTGCGGTGTGCGGGGTGCGGCGGGCAGCCTGGTTGACGCCTCCCGCATACACCCCGCAGTAGATCCAGCAGCCGCACCGGGTGGAGCCGTCGTCCCGGAGTTCGGTGTACGCGCTGAGCGGTGCGCCGTCCGGGCCGTGGCCGTTGATCTCGGCCAGGACCGCGGCGGCGACCGGCTCCTGGAGCGGGCCGTCCACCGGGTAGTCCCAGGTCAGGTCCTGCACCATCGCGTCCATCGGATCGGTGGAGGCCGCCAGCTTCTCCTTGATCCGCCGGCCCAGGTGGTACATGAACCACAGATCGCTGCGGGCATCGCCCTGCGGTTCCACGGCGGCGTGGTGCCACTGCAGCCAGCGGTTGGTGTTCGTGAACGAGCCGGACTTCTCCGTGTGGGCCGCCGCCGGCAGGAAGAACACCTCCGTCCCGATGTCCTCGGTGCGCAGCTCGCCCGTCTCGATCTCCGGCCCGTCCTGCCACCAGGTCGCCGACTCGATGAGGGAGAAGTCGCGGACCACCAGCCAGTCGAGCTGCGCCATGCCCAGCCGTTGCAATCGGGTATTGGCGGAGCCGACGGCCGGGTTCTCCCCCATCAGGAAATAGCCCTTGCAGACGCCGTCGAGCTGGGCGAGCACCGTCTCATAGGTGCTGTGGGACCCGGTGAGCCGCGGCAGATGACCGAAGCAGAAGTCGTTGCCGGCGGTGGCCGCATCACCGTAATAGGCCTTCAGCAGGCTGACGACGTACGCCCGCATATGGCCCCAGAAGCCCTTGTCGGTACGGCTGGCGGCCACAAAGGTGTCCAGGTCCTCGTGGGTGTGCGCATGGGGCATGGGCAGGTAGCCGGGGAGGAGGTTGAAGAGCGTGGGGATGTCGCTGGAGCCCTGGATGGAGGCGTGCCCGCGCAGCGCCTGGATGCCACCGCCCGGGCGGCCGATGTTCCCCAGGAGCAGCTGCAGCACGCTCGCCGCCCGGATGTACTGGGAGCCGACCGAATGCTGGGTCCATCCCACCGCATAGACGAAGGCGCTGGTGCGCTCGCGACCGGAGTTCTCGGTCAGCGCACGGCAGACCCGCAGGAAGGTCTCGCGCGGTACGCCACAGGTCTTCTCGACCAGCTCGGGTGTGTAGCGGGCGTAATGCCGCTTGAGGATCTGGTAGACGCACCGGGGGTGGCGCAGGGTCGGGTCCTGCGGTGCCCGGGGCGCGGCCTGCGGACCGCCTGATCCATGTGTCTCGGCATGGCCAGGGACCTTGTGGGGCTTGGCCTCGGCGTCCCGCAGCCGCTGCTCGTGCGCCTGCTCGACATCGCCCGCCGGCGCCTGGACACCGGCCCCCTCGTACTGCCAGCTCTCCGGGTCGTAGCGCCGCTGTTCCGCGTCGAATCCGGAGAAGAGCCCGTCGAGGTCCTCGGTGTCGCGGAAGTCCTCGCTGACGACGGTGGCCGCGTTCGTGTAGGCCAGCACGTACTCCCGGAAATCCTTCTCCTCCGCGAGCACGTGATGGATGATCCCGCCGAGAAAGGCGATGTCGCTGCCCGCCCGGATCGGTACATGCAGGTCGCACAGGGCGCTGGTACGGGTGAACCGGGGGTCGACGTGGATGATCTGGGCACCACGGGCCTTGGCTTCCATGACCCACTGGAAGCCGACGGGGTGCGCCTCGGCGAAGTTGGATCCCTCGATCACGATGCAGTCCGCGTGCTGCAGATCCTGCATGAACGTGGTGGCTCCGCCCCGTCCGAACGAGGTGCCCAGACCGGCAACCGTGGAGCTGTGGCAGACCCGCGCCTGATTTTCGATCTGGACCACGCCCAGACCGGTCAGCAGCTTCTTGATCAGGTAATTCTCTTCGTTGTCGAGGGTGGCACCGCCGAGGCTGGCGATGCCGAGCGTACGGGCGACCCGTCGGCCGTCCTGTTCCCACTGCCAGGTGTCCCGGCGGACCTGGATGACCCGGTCCGCGATCATGTCCATGGCCGTCTCGAGGTCGAGAGGTTCCCAGTCGGTCGCATACGGGGCCCGGTGGAGCACCTGGTGGCGCCGGGCGGTCCCGGTGGTCAGCTGCAGGGTCGCGGACCCTTTCGGGCACAGCCGCCCCCGGCTGATGGGGGAATCCGGGTCCCCCTCGATCTGCACGACCCGGTCGTCCTTGACATACACCTGCTGGCCGCAGCCGACGGCGCAGTAGGGGCAGACGGACTGCACCACCCGGTCCGCGGTGTCGGTGCGCGGCCGCAGCTCCGCGGTGGGCGCGGACATCGCGGCATGGCCTCTGGCCAGCCGGTCGCCACCGGTGAGCTGCCGGTACGCGGGCCAGTCGCGTAGCCGCCTGCGCACACTCATACGACCTCCGCCCGCTTCGGCTCGTTGCTGTCTGACTCCAAACTCCCCCTCAGAACGCCCGGCTGCCCGTTGGCGGGCCTTCCGCTCACCCGAACGGACCGGAGAACCGGGTAGCCCTCACGCCGCCCCGGCTTCCGCTGCCGGGAGACACGACGAGGGGAGGCGGGGCGACGCGAGGCGACGCGCGGCGGACGGCAGGAGACGCGAGGCGGGAGACGGGGAGACGGGGCGCCACCGGGCTTCGTCAGATCATGGGAGCCCCGGAGCCCGGTGTCCCCGCCGTCACTGGTCAACGTGGTGCTGGAGCACGTCACAGGTGTACTGGAACTCCTCCATGAGACGGGTGGCCTCGATGACCAGTACGCCATAGGGGCGGGCCGGGTCGGCAAGCGGCAGGCGGTCGCGCTCGGCCTGTTCGGTCACGCGGCGGCGGCATTGCTGGGCCCGGTCCGCCAGCCGGCACAGCTGCGGCGCCTGGTCGTTGAGCTTGTCCTCGTCGAGACGGGAAAAGACCTCGGTGATCTCGGACACGGACGCCAGGAAGTCGGCGTAGTACTCCAGGAAGGACCGGTAGCGAGGGCTGCTCTCGTCCTCGCTCCACTGGTCCAGGCTCCGTGTCAGGGAGCCCATTTGGTACAGCACGCGCTCCAACGCCGCCAGAACCGCGTCGTAGCCCTCGAAGCCGGTGTGCCTGCGGTGGCGGCCAAGCAGTCGGCGCGGGTTGTAGTGCAGGCTCTCCTGCGCTGTGTGCAGGCCGGCCCTAGCCTGGGTGACCAGCCCTTCCGTCCGTTGGGCCCGGCCCCGCCACTGTCCGGTGCGCTCCTTGTCGACCTCGTGGGCGCGCAGCGCCGGGTGCATATCGCCGACCAGGTCGCACAGGGCATGGGCGAGGGTGTGGATACCGTGCTCGGCGCTGCGGTAGCGCAGAGGTGGCACCACGGCGACGTTGACCAGGATGCCGATGCCGCAGCCGATGAGCACCAGCAGGATGATCTGCCCGAGCTGGGTGACCTTCTCCAGGTCCGAGGTGGCGGAGATATAGGTGGAGAACGCGAAGAACGCCGCGGTGGCCACCTGGGAGCCCTGTGAACCGAGCGCCGGCCACCGGCCGATGGCGAGCGCCACCAGCGCCACCAGCGCAAAGGTCAGCAGCTCGGGGCCGCCGAGAGAGCCCAGGGCCGCCTGCACCGCGACGCCCACCGCCACGGCAGCCACATAGCGGGAGGACTGCAGCAGCGACTGGTAAACGGTCACCTGCATGATCAGCACCGCCGAGAACGGCGCGAAGGCCGGCGACTGTGCGTTCAGGAGGTAGAAGGAGACGACCCAGGCGAGGGTGGCGGCCAAGGTGCTCTTGCCGATGAGCAGCACCGTGTGGCGCTCATACCCCTCCGATCCCAGGGCCCGTCGCCACCACTGCCCCATCCTGGAGAGGCGGCCGTGTCCGGCCGGCTCCTTCCGCTCGGCGACGCCATCGGCCACGCCAGTCCTCCGCTTCCTCAAGGGTTCGCCCTGTCCGGCATCATCGATCTGCCCGGTACCCGCTCCTTGCCGCGCTATCCACGCCCGGCCGCGTGGTCGATCACTCCCCTGAGCCGCCCCTCGGCGGCCTTTGTCTCAGCCCCCCTGCCGCTGCACGGCCTCAGGGGTGACGGGCGTGAAGAAATTGATCAGATTCCCGTCGGGATCCCGGAAGAGGAGCGAGCGGTTGCCCCACGGCATCGTCGTCGGCTTCTGGACGAACTCGTCGCAGAGGGACGTCAGACGCTCGTACTCCGCGTCCACGTCGGCGACGCGGAACTCGGTGATCACCGTGCGGTTGGCGGCCGGCCGGGCACTGCCGGCGCCGAACAGCGCCACCGTGCGCTCACTTGCGAGCGCGAGCGTGCCCGACTCCGTCACGAGTTCGGCGAACTCGGGGGTCGACCATGTCGCAGGAACGCCGGTGACCTGTTCGTAGAACGCGACGAGGCGAGCGACGTCATGGGTGATCACACGGAGCGAAACCAAGTTCATCAGGGGACTTCCTGTCAGAAGTGACGCGGGATGAAGGAACGCCTCGAACGCTAGGGCCCATACCGGACAGAACCCGCCCGGTATATACAGCAGACTTGCCGAAGTGACCACATCGACCACTCGGGTGCTCGCCCTGCTGGAGATCCTGCAAGGGGGCGGCACCCGCACCGTTTCCGACCTGGCCGCCTGCCTCGGCGTCGACGAACGCACCGTCCGCCGCTACGCCGGCCACCTGCTGGACCTCGGCGTGCCCGTCGACTCGGTGCGTGGCCGTTACGGCGGTTACCGGCTCGCCCCGGGCTACCGGATGCCCCCGCTGATGCTCACCGAGGACGAGGCCCTGGCCGTGCTGCTCGGCCTCCTGGCCGCACAGCGGGCCGGGCTGGTCACCACGTCCGCCGCGGCGAGTGAGAGCGCCGCGGCCAAACTGCGACGCGTACTGCCCAAGGCCTTGGGGCGGCGCCTGGAGGCGCTGCCCGCGACGGCCGATTTCACCGCGCGGCCCCGCCCCGCCGCCGCACCGGAAGCGGGCGTGCTGCTGGGACTTGCCGAGGCCGCACTCCATCAGCGGCCGGTGGCGATCACCTACACCGACCGGAAGGGCCGCGGCAGCGACCGCACCGTCCTGCCCTACGGCCTGGTGGCGCATTCCGGACGCTGGTACCTGACCGGCGCGGACCCGGCCGCCGGGGAGGGGGAGGTGCGCACCTTCCGGCTGGACCGGATCACCGGCGCCACCGTGCGGCCCGGCTCGTTCGTCATCCCCCCGGCCTTCGACCCGGTGACCACGGTCCTGGACAGCCTCGCGCGGACCCCCTGGAGACACGAGGTGTCGCTGCGCGTCCACGACAGCGTCCAGCACCTCCGCCGCCATCTCCCGGCCGACATCGCCACCCTGTCCTCGATCCCGGTGGCGGCGGCACCCCACGACACCGGCCCGGTGGCCGACGACCCCGGCCCGGTGGCCGACGACCCCGGCCCGGCACCCGTCGACACCGGCCCGGTGGCCGACGACCCCGGCCCGGCACCCGTCGACACCGTCACGACCCGCTCCGGACGTCCGGCCCACCCGGCGCCGGCCGACGGCCCCACCGGGTGGGTCCGCGTCCGGATCCGCGCCGAGCGACTGGACTGGATTCCCCCCGTACTGGCCGCTCTGGACCGCCCTTTCGTCATTGAACACCCCGCGGAACTGCGCACCCGTGTGCAGGCGCTGGCCCGCCGCCTCGGCGCTCACGCCGCCGCCGGCGAGGAGCATCCGCCTCCTCCCGAGGCCGGCTGACGGGCCGGAGCACCACCGCTGCCGCACTTCCGAGGGGCGCGAGGCGGGCCGCCGCGTTCCACTTTCTCCCTGGGACGGGCTGGGACACATCATCGGCCGGCTCGTCGGAAACGCTGAGCGACGCAGGGTCACGCTCCGGTGAACCTGCGGAACTCCCGAGGAGAACCCGATGATTCGACGCATGATGCGCAGCGGTGTGGTCGCCGCGGTTGCCGCCCTCGCCATGGTCCCCGCGGTCGCGTTCGCCGACTCCTGTCCGCACCCCGCCGCCGGCCGGCACTCCGCGCAGCAGGACACGGCGACGATGAGGACCACTCATACGTACGGCCGCGTGGTGACCCCGAACGACGTCCGCCTGAACGTCCGTTCGGGTCCGGGCACCGCCTACCGCGTGGTCGGCACCGTACGCGCCGGCCGGGTGCGGGCCCTCGCGTGCAAGACCGACGGCGGCTCGGTGCAGGGCAACCACCGCTGGTACCGGCTGACGCACCACCGGGGCTTTGTCTCCGCCCATTACGTCCACGCCTTCCGCACCGTCCCGTGGTGCCGCGTGCTCGGCAACTGAGCAGCTGACGCCGCCGTCCGCGGTGGCACCGCAATGATCGCCGGCTGCCCGCCCGTTCGAGGGGGCGGGCGGGCAGCCGGTCCGAGTTCTTGGAGCGCGTGATGGTCACAGAGACAGACATGCAGGGGCCGGGGCGCAGGGCCGTGTGCGGCCTCGGGCTGGCTGCGGCGGCCGCCGCCGTGGCGCCGACGCGGTGGGCGCCGGCCGCGTCGGCCCCGAGCCGGAAGCTGCCCGCCCTGTCCGCGGCGGGCCGGCCGTTCCTCGCCGGGCGGCTGCGACACGCCACGGTGCTGCAGTCCTTCACCGTCGACGAGCGGAAGGGTCATCTCTACGCCCTGCAGGTGGTGGCGGGCGGGGTCCGGCTGGCGGGCGAGGAGACGGCTCCTCCCCACACGGAACGCGTCAGGAACGGTGATCTGTGCCTGAACCGGCTCACCCTTGACGGCTCCGCGGCCGGACACATGTACCTGAAGGGCTTCGGGCACGGAGGCTCGATGGGGCTGGAGGACTCCGCGGACGGCGTCACGCTGTGGACGGAGTGGGACGCCAACCCGGCGTCCGGCTACGGGCGGGGGGTGTGCCGCTTCCGTTTCACGGACGGGCGGGTGCTGGAACGGGACAGCGGCGACCTCGGCACGTACCACCCCGTCACCGGCTCCACCAGCAATGCCCCCGCCCTCGATGTGACGCACCGGCAACTCCTGCTGCGGTACAAGAGGAACGGCATACCGAGGTTCGCCCTGTACGACCTGGACCGGTTCCGGGCCGGCTGGTTCCTCCCGCTGGCCGACTTCGCCCAGCCGGGCGCGGGCCTCGCACTGCCCTTCCAGGGCATGGCCGTCTACGGCGACTACGCCTACCAGCTCCTGGGCAGTGCGTACGGTACGGGGAATCCGGCGTCCGCCGGCGGCAACACCCGCCTGTACCGCATCGACCTGCGGTCCGGACGTGTGAGGTGGCAGCAGCGGGAGCGGACGGCTCCGGGACTGTCGCCCCGCGAGCCGGAGGGCCTGGCCGTGCTGCGGGAAGGTGGCACACCGCGGCTGTGCCTGGGGTTCGTCGAAGGCCCGGCGGGCGGCCGCGGTTTCCGTCTGTACGACAAAGCGCTCAGCTGACATATCCCGTTCGGTGCGCGCGGGGTGTCATCGGCCGCCACGGGTGGGTACACATTCCGCCATCCGGGAGGAAACAGACCCCCGGATCCCCGGCCGGGACCGCTTGACGCGACCCTCCCGGCCCGGAGGCAGGTGGTGAGGGGAGGCGCACAAGGTGTCCCGCTGGCGGCCGCTGCCCGACACGCTCGATACTGACGCGCAACGCTTGGCGAAAGAGTTGCGCGCCCTCAAGGAACGGACCGGGCTGAGCCTGGACGGGCTGGCCAGGAAAACCCCGTACAGCAAGTCCGCCTGGCACCGCTACCTCAACGGCGAGAAGCTGCCGCCGCGCAGTGCGGTCGAGGCAATCGGCCAGGTGGCGGGCGCGGATCAGGAACAGCTGCTCGCCGTGTACGACGCCGCGTACCGGGCCCGGACGGCACCCGTGGCCACGCCGCCCGTGGCGCCCACGACTCCCCCGCCGGCGGAACGCACCGGTCTCACGGCAGAACCCACCGGGTGGGCCCGGAAGTTCCTGCGCAGCGCCGGGGTGCTGCGGACCGCCGGGGCGTTGGTGGCGCTCACGGCGCTGGTCGCGACCATGGGAGCGGCGGCCTCGATCGTGGAGATTCCCGCACGGGCCGCACGGACGGACGGGCACGCGTCCCACGCGTGCCACGGCCACAGATGCCAGGGGCGCTATCCGTGGCGGCCCGGCTGCAATCGCGACGCACGCGCGGAGAGCACCATCGTGGACACCACGTACACCGTGCGCCTCCGCTTCAGCCCGTCGTGCGGAACCGTCTGGTCGG
This sequence comes from Streptomyces sp. NPDC048516, assembly GCF_043199875.1. Taxonomy (NCBI): domain Bacteria; kingdom Bacillati; phylum Actinomycetota; class Actinomycetes; order Kitasatosporales; family Streptomycetaceae; genus Streptomyces; species Streptomyces sp. NPDC048516. The sequence continues at coordinate 180,307 of NZ_JBICWS010000012.1, forward strand.
AGGTGCAGCCACGCTCCGGCGGCGCGCAGAAGGTGTCGATCTGGGTCGGCCGTGACGCACGGCTCACCTCCCACACCGACGGCCGTGAGGGCCTTGCCGTCAGCCCCATGCTGGCCACCTCGGACCTGCGGCAGGCCGTGGCGTGCGCAAAGGTGACGGGCCGCGTGGCATGCACCGGCGCGATCGAACTGACGAGCCCCGCCCGCTCCCCTGAGGGTGATGACTTTCCCGGTCCCAGGTTTCTTGACCGGGTGATGCGTTGAGGCGAGCGGTTGATGAAGGGCGGGTGAGCCACGGGGCCGAGTGCGTAAATCAGCCGGGGGCGAGGGCGCGGGTGCGGTGGCATCGGTTCCGGAGATGCCTGGAGACGACCAGTCGCTGGACGCACGGCCGTTCTGGCCCGGCTGTCTCGCGGCGCATGGCGCATTACGCAGAAGCGAATCCGCGCTCGGCGTCACTCCCTGATTCCCCGACGCCACCACTCGCCGGGGTGAGGCATCTCGAACTCAAATACCCTTCAAGGAACGGCAGTTCGACAACAGGATAGCTTCCTCATACCCCTAGGCGTCCTCTTGTTCCGAATGGCTCGGTTGCGTCTGTGGTTTCCGCCAGGATGTCGCGGAAATCGCGTATTCGAGCCAAAGGGATCCCAGAATGAGAATGACCGACATACCGCTGGACTGGCTGGTCCCCGGAGTCTTGCTGCTCGTCGGGGTGCCGGTGGTCGCGGCGCTGGTGGTGCGGGGCAGGCGAGCGGCCGCCCGGTCCGTCGGTGAGGACTCCTGGGAACGCAGCGAGGAGCGCCGGCGCCGCAAGGAGACGGTCTTCGCGTCGGCCTCCTATCTGCTGCTGTTCTGCTGTGCGGCGGTCGCGGCTGCACTGTCCTTCCATGGGTTGGTCGGCTTCGGCGTGCAGAACCTCAACCTCTCCGGAGGCTGGGAGTACCTGGTGCCGTTCGGGCTCGACGGCGCGGCGATGTTCTGTTCCGTGCTCGCCGTGCGGGAGGCCAGTCACGGTGATGCGGCGCTCGGTTCGCGCATGCTGGTGTGGACGTTCGCGGGCGCGGCGGCGTGGTTCAACTGGGTGCATGCGCCGCGCGGCCTGGACCACGCGGGCGCCCCGCAGTTCTTCGCCGGGATGTCGCTGTCGGCGGCGGTCCTCTTCGACCGGGCGCTCAAGCAGACCCGCCGGGCGGCGCTGCGCGAGCAGGGGCTGGTGCCCCGTCCGCTGCCGCAGATCCGGATCGTCCGCTGGCTGCGCGCTCCCCGTGAGACCTTCGGGGCCTGGTCGCTGATGCTGTTGGAGGGCGTACGGACGCTGGACGAGGCGGTCGAGGAGGTCCGCGAGGACCGGCGCGAGAAGGAGCAGCACCGTCTCCGCAGGCGCGAACAGGGCAAGCTCGACCGGGCGCGCATCAAGGCCATCAACCGGCAGCACCGCAGCTGGGGCCGTGGTGGTGGTCGGCAGCTGGCGGTGACGCAGGCGGCAACGGCCTCCGCGGAGGTGGCCGGCCCCGACCCCGCCATAGCCGGCGACGCCGAGCCGCCGCTCACCGGGGAGCTGCCGCTGCACGCCCGTCCGGCCCTCAAGGCCGTGTCCGGCGCTGAGGCCGAGGGCGCCACGACCGCGGACGGGCCCCGGCGGACCGTGGATCTCACCGCCGAGGACGACACCCAGACCATTCCCCGTCTGGACTCCCTGGAGGAGAAGTTGGCCGAGATCGAGCGGCAATTCGGCTGACCGGCGGCGGACCGTGCCAATCGGCACCCGCGCCCATGGGTCAGGCCGGTCCGCCGCGCAGTTCGAACCACACGCTCTTGCCGAGGCTTTCGGCACGTATTCCCCAGGCGTCGGCTAAGGAGCGCACCAGCATCAGGCCCCTCCCGGAGGTGCCGTCGGTGGTCGGGGCGCGTGGCTCGGGACGGCCGGGAACAAAGTCCCGCACCTCCACCCGCAGCCGGTCGCTGACCCTGGCCGTGACCACGGCTCCGCCCTCCGCATGTACCAGGGCGTTGGTGACCAGCTCACTGGTGAGCAGTGTCGCGACCTCCGTGAGTTCGCCGTCCCCCGGCGCCGACCAGCGGCTGAGCAATTGGCGCAGCTCCCGGCGCACCTCGCCGACCGCCTTCAGATCCGCATGCCGCACCTTCCGCTCCAGTACACCCGGCGCTCGTGCGGCGATTCCCCCGTTCCGGCTCCCCTCAGCCGATTCCTGCTGTCTGTCCCGCTCTTCGCGTCGCACAGGCTGACGCATTTTCTCCCCCGCCCCCAACGAACTTCGGCGCTCTGCCTCGAACAGCCTCACGGTCAGCATGCCCATCGGATCTGCCGCCATGCTTCCGCCCGCCGGGCCGCCGGGGCGCGCCACGCGCGCCGGGTGGGCCGGGCGGCGCCCAGTGGGTATGCCTGACTCGTGCCTGCCGTGGAACCCCGGCCGGGACCCGGACGACCGGAGCACTCCCCCGGCAACGGCAACCGACGGGCCCCCGCCCGCGCCCTGGCGGCGTCGGGGAGTACGAGCGTGAGGAGCCGCTGTGCACGACGACCGACTGCTGGTGGAGGGGCGTCTGGAGAGGGCGCTGGGGCAGTTCATCCGGCCCGCGCAGTACGCGGCGCGGGTACCACTGCGGCTTGACGTCTGGCATGTGCCGCGCAGCGTCGTCGACGGCCCGGAGGAGGAGGCGGCGGCGGCGAGCGCTCGGGGAACGGTGCCGGTGGGCGACGCGCTGCAAGCCCCGTACGAACCCTTCGCGGTCGGCGAGCCCTGGGGGCCGCCGTGGTCCACGAGCTGGTTCCGGCTGGCGGGAGAGGTGCCCCAGGAGTGGGCCGGGCGACGGGTGGAGGCCGTCATCGACCCCGGCTTCAGCGGGGACGGGCCCGGGTTTCAGGCGGAGGGTCTTGTCCACGACGCCGAGGGCGTGCCGATCAAGGGCATCCATCCGCGCAACCGGCATGTTCCCGTCGCCGCGCCGGCCCGCGGTGGGGAGGAGGTGCGGCTGCTGCTGGAGGCGGCCGCGAATCCGGCGGTGCTGCGGGATTTCCGCCCCACCGGCCTCGGCGATGTACGCACCGCGACCGAGCGTCCGCTGTACCGCTTCGCCGCGGCGGATCTCGCGGTGCTCGACGAGACGGTCTGGCAGTTGATCCTGGATATCGAGGTGCTGTCGGAGCTGATGCACGAGCTGCCCGCCGACGGTTCGCGCCGGCACGAGATCCTGCGGGCGCTGGAGGACATGCTCGACGCCCTCGACCTGCATGACGTCGGTGCCACCGCGGCCGCGGGGCGGGACGCGCTGGCGGACGTCCTGGGTCGCCCGGCCGCGGCGAGCGCCCATCGCGTCTCGGCCGCCGGACATGCGCATATCGACTCCGCCTGGCTGTGGCCGCTGCGCGAGACGGTCCGCAAGGCGTCCCGTACCTTCGCCAATGTCACCCAGCTGGCCGAGGAGTACCCGGAGTTGGTGTTCGCCTGCTCCCAGGCGCAGCAGTACGCCTGGGTCAAGGAGCACCAGCCGCACATCTGGGCGCGCATCAAGGAGGCTGTCGGCAGAGGGAATTGGGCGCCGGTCGGCTCGATGTGGGTGGAGTCCGACGCCAATATGCCCGGCGGTGAGGCGCTGGCCCGGCAGCTGGTGCACGGCAAGCGCTTCTTCCTGGAGGAGCTGGGGGTGGAGACCGAGGAGGTCTGGCTGCCCGACTCCTTCGGCTATACCGCCGCGTTCCCTCAGCTGGCGCGGCTGGCGGGGGTGAAGTGGTTTCTGACCCAGAAGCTGTCGTGGAACCAGAGCGACAAAATGCCGCACCACACCTTCTGGTGGGAGGGCATCGACGGCACCCGGGTCTTCACGCACTTCCCGCCGGTGGACACCTACAATTCCCGGCTGGCGGCAGGTGAACTCGCCCACGCGGAGCGCAACTTCGCGGACAAGGGCCGCGCCACCCGCTCCCTGGTGCCCTTCGGCTGGGGTGACGGCGGTGGCGGACCGACCCGCGAGATGCTGGAGCGGGCCCGCAGGCTGCGCTCCCTGGAGGGCTCCCCGCGTGTCGGGATCGAGCCGCCGGCCCGGTTCTTCGAGTCCGCCCACGCGGAGTACGGGCCGGCGGCACCGGTCTGGTCGGGGGAGCTGTACCTCCAGTTCCACCGCGGCACCTACACCTCGCAGGCGAAGACCAAGCAGGGCAACCGGCGCAGCGAACACCTCCTGCGCGAGGCGGAGTTGTGGGCGGCGACGGCGGCGGTGCGGGCGGGGGACGGCGGCTACGCCTATCCGTACGACGCCCTCGACCGCCTCTGGAAGACCGTGCTGCTGCACCAGTTCCACGACATCCTCCCGGGGTCGTCCATCGCCTGGGTGCATCGCGAGGCCCGTGACACCTATGCGGCGGTGGCGGCCGAACTGACCGGAATCATCGAGACGGCGCTCGGGGCGCTCGGGGCACTCGGGGCACCCGGGGTGCTGGAGGGCGAGGAGACGGCGGCGGCCGGGGTGCCCACGGTGTTCAACGCCTCGCCCTACGGCCGGGACGAGGTCGTCGCGCTGCCGGCGGCCACGGAGGCGGGCGGGACCACCGAGGTTGCGGTGCATGTCCCCGCGCTCGGCTCGGCCGCCGTCCGCCCGGCCGGTCCGGCATCCGCCACCCCGCCGCCCGCGCCCGTACAGGCGGACGGCGACGCCGGCGGCACCGTCACACTCGGCAACGGGCTGCTGCGGGTGGTCATCGACGCCGACGGTCTGCTGGCGTCCGTACGGGATCTGCACGCCGGGCGGGAGGTGCTGGCGCCGGGCGCCCGCGGAAATCTGCTGCAACTGCACCCCGACCACCCCAACAAGTACGACGCCTGGGACCTCGACCGGCACTACCGCAACCGGCACACCGATCTGACCGACGCCGAGTCGGTGGAGCTGACCGCGGCCGGGCCGCTGTCCGCGACGGTACGGGTGACCAGGGCGTTCGGCGCGTCCCGGATCGCCCAGGAGCTGACCCTGCGAGCGGGCTCACGCCGCCTCGACATCCGCACCGACATCGACTGGCACGAGTCGGAGAAGGTACTCAAGGCCTCCTTCCCCCTGGATGTGCACGCCGAACGGTCCACCTCCGAGGTGCAGTTCGGTCACGTACACCGCCCCACCCACACCAACACCAGTTGGGACGCGGCCCGCTTCGAGATCTGTGCGCACCGATGGCTGCGGGTCGCCGAGCCGGGCTACGGCATCGCACTGCTCAACGACTCGACGTACGGCCACGACGTCACCCGCACCCCGCACCCGGAGGGCCTGGGCACGACCGTCCGGCTCACCCTGCTGCGCGCGCCGCACAGCCCCGACCCCGGGACCGACCAGGGCACCCACCGCTTCACCTACGCGTTGCTGCCGGGCGCCGGGACCGGCGACGCGGTCGCCGAGGGGCTGGCGCTCAACCTGCCGCTGCGGACCGCCGTCGTGCCGCCCGTCCCCCCGCTGATCCGTGTCGACCACCCGGCCCTCACGGTCGAGTCGGTCAAGCTCGCCGAGGACCGCAGCGGCGATGTGGTGGTGCGGCTGTACGAGTCGTGCGGCGGACGCGCCGGCGGCACCCTCTCCCCCGGCTTCCCCGTCGAACGGGTCACCGTCACCGACCTGTTGGAGCGGCCGGTGCACGACGAGGAGCAAGGGCCGACCTCGGAGGTGTCTGTGGAGCTGCGTCCGTTCCAGATCCTGACGCTCCGGCTCCGGCCGCAGCACCCGCCCGGTGCCTGAACCGGCCGCGGGCGCAGCCGGGCGCAGTCAGGCGCAGTCGGGCGCAGTCGGGCGCAGTCGCGATGCCGCTATTGTCGATCGGTCAGCGGTGCGTTTTCGTGAGGGCTCCAGGGGGCGGGGAATGAAGTATTCCGGGTTATTCGCATGGGTACGGCACGCCGACAACTTCAGGTACAGCCATGGCGCCCTCCCGGGAACGATCGGAACCATCGCCGTTCTTCTCACCGCCGTTGTCGTGGGCTTCGCACTCCACCGTGTCGACGGCATCCGCCGCCTCCGCCACGCGGCGCCTGCCGTGGCGATCGCCCTCTTCACCGCCGGGGTGGTCTGGCTCGCCGGCGGCTGAGGTGCCCTCGCGCCGCGCTAAATCCTGGGAATGTTCCGCAAGTTGGAGCGGGCCATCTGCAGCATCCGGCCGACGCCGCCGTCCAGCACCATCTTGCCGGCCGACAGGGCGAAGCCGGACACCATCTCGGCGCTGATCTTCGGCGGGATGGACAGGGCGTTGGGGTCCGTGACGATGTCGACCAGCGCCGGTCCCTTGTGCTTGAAGGCCTCGCGCAGTGCGCTGCGCAGATGCTTGGGCTTCTCCACCCGGATTCCGTGGGCCCCCGCCGCTCGGGCGATGGCCGCGAAGTCCGGGTTGCGGTAACCCGTGCCGTACGACGGCAGCCCGGAGACCAGCATCTCCAGTTCCACCATGCCCAGCGCGGAGTTGTTGAACAGCACCACCTTCACCGGCAGGTCGTACTGGACCAGGGTGAGGAAGTCGCCCATCAGCATGGAGAACCCGCCGTCGCCCGACATCGAGACGACCTGGCGCCCGCGGTCGAGGAACTGTGCGCCGATCGCCTGCGGCAGCGCATTGGCCATCGAGCCGTGGCTGAACGAACCGATCACCCGGCGGCGGCCGTTGGGGGTGAGGTAACGGGCCGCCCAGACATTGCACATACCGGTGTCGACGGTGAAGACCGCGTCGTCGGCGGCCTCTTCGTCCAGGACCGAGGCGACGTACTCGGGGTGGATCGGCAGGTGCTTCTCGACCTTGCGGGTGTACGCCTTGACCACGCCCTCCAGAGCCTCGGCGTGTTTCTTGAGCATCCGGTCCAGGAACCGGCGGTCCGTCTTCGGCTGCACCTTGGGCATCACACCGCGCAGCGTCTCGCGCACATCGCCCCAGACGGCCAGGTCGAGCGGGGAGCGGCGGCCCAGGTGTTCGGGGCGGACATCGACCTGCACGATCGTGACGTCATCGGGCAGGAACGCCTCGTAGGGGAAGTCCGTGCCGAGCAGGATCAGCAGGTCGCACTCGTGGGTGGCCTCGTAGGCGGCGCCGTAGCCGAGCAGTCCGCTCATGCCGACGTCGAAGGGGTTGTCGTACTGGATCCACTCCTTGCCGCGCAGCGCATGGCCCACCGGGGCCTTCACCCGCTCGGCGAATTCCATGACCTCGGCGTGCGCGCCCGCCGTACCGCTGCCGCAGAACAGCGTGACCTTGCCGGCCTCGTTGATCATCCGGGCCAGCTTGTCGGTCTCGGCGTCCCCGGGGCGCACCGACGGGCGCGCGGTGACCAGGGCGTGTTCGATGGTGCGCTCGGGGGCCTGCTCGGCGGCGATGTCGCCGGGGAGGGAGACGACCGCGACGCCGCTCCGCCCGATGGCGTGCTGGATCGCGGTCTGCAGCACCCGCGGCATCTGCCGGGTGCTGGAGATCAGTTCGCTGTAGTGGCTGCACTCGGCGAACAGCCGGTCGGGGTGGGTCTCCTGGAAGTAGGTGGTACCGATCTCGCTGGAGGGGATGTGGGAGGCCAGCGCGAGGACCGGGGCCATGGAGCGATGGGCGTCGTACAGGCCGTTGATCAGGTGCAGGTTGCCGGGGCCGCAGGAGCCGGCGCAGGCCGCGAGGGAGCCGGTGAGCTGCGCTTCCGCCCCGGCGGCGAAGGCGGCGACCTCTTCGTGACGGACCTGGATCCAGTCGATCGCGGAGTTCCGCCGGATGGCGTCCACCACCGGGTTGAGGCTGTCGCCGACGACACCGTAGAGCCGCTGTACGCCCGCTCGCACGAGGATGTCCACGAACTGCTCGGCCACGGTCTGCTTCGCCATGTCGTGCTCGCTCCTTCGACGAGTGGGCGGCTGCCCGCCGGCGTGGTGGGTGCCGCTCCATCATGAACCCATGGGGCGCAGCGGCGCGCCTCCGCTGTACCTCCCGGCTCGCCTCCCCGCCGCACCTCGCCGTCCGGTCCGCGCCGGGATCCCTGTGCCGACCGCGCTACGACTCCCACACCCCCACGGCCGTACGGTCCTTCGGGTGGTCCTCGGCCGGCAGTTGCGCGGTGGTGAGGAAGTCCACCAGTCCCGGCGGTCCGTGGGCGGACCACCGGTCGGCCAGCCGGGCGGCGAAGGCGGGCTCCTCCCGCAGCGGTTCGGCGAGACCCGCGGTGCACAGCAGGAGAGTGTCCCCCGGACGGGCGAAGGCCGTCCGGAAGAGGAACGGCTCGGGTCGTGCCGGGCTGCCGTTCGGGTGCGGGTCGTGGGCCGGGGCGGGCCCGAGCAGTTGGCCGGTGCCCGCCGCCTTTCCCGTGAGGTGGTCCGTCCCGGCGGGCTCCAGGTCCTGCCAGGCGCCGTCGCGCAGCAGGAAGAGACCGCCCGGGCCGACACCGAAGAACACCCGGGTACGGCAGTCCGGGTCGGCGGGCAGCAGCAGACAGCGCAACGCGGCCGGGTGCCGCTCCGGTGGGGCGCCCCGCTCCGCCGTCCGGCCGCGGAGTTTGCCGTAGCTGCGGTCGGTGAGCCGTTGCAGCCCGGATTTGAGGGCACCGCGACGGTCCGTCCTGATGTCCTCCGCCAGTCGGGTGTAACTGCGGCCGACCGCGCCGCCGATCCAGGTACAGGCGTCCCGGGCGGCACGGTGGGCGCCCTCGGCGGACAGCCGGCCCGTGGCGACGGCGACCAGGATCAGGGCGTGCCGGCCGGCTCCGAAGCGGGCGGTGAGCAGCGCGTCCCGGCGTATGTCGCCGCGGCGGCGGGCGGCGTCACCACGCTGTGAGGCGGCACGCAGGGTCAGTGAGCCGTACCGGGCGCCGTCCAGCGTGGTGTCCGGCACCAGGTCGTCGAGCGTGGCCGGGTCGGCGGCGGGCAGTTCGCCCGGTTCGGCCCCGGGCGAGGGCGGCCGGTCAGCGGCGGGGCCGGCGGTGGCGGGGGGTGGGGCGGTGTCCCGGGGTGTGCGGGGCGGTGGGGCGGCTCGCCCGTCGGTGGGCGGTGGGGTGCCCCGCGGGGTGCGGGGTGATGGGGCGGCTCGCCCGTCGGTGGGCGGTGGGGTGCCCCGCGGGGTGCGGGGTGATGGGGCGGCTCGCCCGTCGGTGGGCGGGCGGTTGTTCGGCGGGCGGTCGGTCGGCGCGCGGTCGGTGGGCGGGCCGTCGACAGGAGGGCGGTCGGAGAGCGGGAGGCCGGGGGACGGGCGATCGGCGGATGGCGCGTGCCTCCCGGGCCCGGTGGACTGCGGCGGGATCGGTGCCGACGGCTCGGGTGGGGAAGGTGCGGGCCCGCCCGGCGGTTGCCACGGCTCGGGCGGGGAGGGGGCGGCCCGGCCCGGCGGTCGCCACGGTGGTGGGTCGGCCGCACCGCGATCCGGGGGCTCTTGCGGTGCCGGATCAGCCCGCCCCGGCCCTCTCAGTGTCCGCAGCGCCGACTCGACCCGGTCATCGAGGGTGTCCCGAGCTCCGGACGGGCCCACATCGGACGGACCTCCATCGGACGGGCCGGCGCCGGACAGGCCGGCATCGGACGGGCCCGCATCGCACACCGCGCCGCGGCCCGAGGCGCCCGCGCCACCGCCCGCGCCGCAGTCACCGCCGCCACCACCGCTGCCGTCGCCGTCGCCACCACCGCTGCCGTCGCCGTCGCCGTACAACTGCCGCCACCAGTCGTCCTCGTGGCGCCGAGCGGCTCCCTGCTGATTCATGGGCCGTATTGTCCCCGGACGGCCACGACCGAGCCAGGGCGCGAAAGAGCGTCCACCGGGCGGCCGGCCTCCTTCGGGTGATGGTCCGCCGGAATGCGGCGGCTGACGCGGGTGGCGGGTGCGGACTCAGGCCCGGCGGGCCGGAGGGCCATGGGTGTCGGCCGGTTCGCCCTCCGGCGTTGTCTGTTTGCCGGGTGACGCGGAAGGGGCGGGGCTGACGGCGAAACACCCGCCGGGTACGCCCGGTCCGGCCGGCCGGCAAGCGCTTCCGGGTCGCGTCCGGCACGCTGGGCCCATGAGAGTGTGCAGCGTACGAGCCGTCATGGGGCGTGCGCCCGCCGGGAGTGAGGCCGGCGCGTGAGCGAGGGCAGCGGGCGGGCCGGGAACAGCAGCCGGCGGGCCAGGAGAAGGGGCCTGCCCGGCCAAGGCGGGCCGGCCGGGCGATATGGGGCCGGCGCATGAGTGTGTGGCAGTTGGTCGCGGTCGGCCTGGTGATGCTGCTGGGGCTGCTCGGGGTGCTCGTGCCCGGCATCCCCGGGCCGCTCATCGTCTGGGCGGGTGTGCTGTGGTGGACACTGTCCGAGAAGTCTTCCCTCGCCTGGGTGGTGCTCATGGGCGCCACCGCCCTGCTGCTCCTCAACCAGACGCTGAAGTGGCTGCTCCCGGTCCGGAATCTGCGGGCCGCGGGAGCGCCGTACCGGGCGCTGTTCCTGGCCGGGGTGGCCGGCATCGTGGGGTTCTTCGTGATCCCGGTCATCGGCGGCCCGCTGGGCGCCGTCGGCGGCCTCTACCTGCTGGAGCGGGTCCGGCTCGGCAGCCATGGCGATGCCTGGGCCTCGACCCGCACGGCCATGCGCGCCATCGGCCTGAGCGTGCTCATCGAGCTGTTCGCCTGCCTGCTGGTCGTCGGCGCCTGGGCGGGCGCGGTGGCGGCGGGCTGAGACGTCAGCAGGTGCGGCGCGCCGCAGTCTCATCCGGTCCGGACGTCCACGGTGCAGGCAGGCAGGCCCGCCATCGGGGACGGCACCTCCGCCGCCGGATGAGGCGCCGCCGACCTGGCCCCCTCCCCTGCTCGATAAGGCTCCGACAGCCCGGGCCCCGTCACCGCTCCCGCCACCGCTCCCGCCACCGCTCCCGGTGCCTCTGCCGTCAGCATCTCCCCCGCCGGCAGCAGTCCGGCGTGCCACAGATGGTGCAGGGCGTACGCACCCCAGGGCCGCCACCCGGCGGCCGGGTCCACCGTCCCGTAACCATCGCCTTCCCCATCCCCATCCCCACCCCCGTTCCCGTCGCCATCACCGTGCCCCTGCCCGTGCCCGTTTTGCTCCTGGCCCCTCCCCTGCGACGCCACCCCCACATCAGGGTCGCCCAGCGCGCGCATCCTGATGTAGGCGGCCGCCCGCGGGCCGACCCCGGGCAGCGTGGCGAGCGCTCGCTCGGCGGCGCCACGGTCCGTGCCCACGTCCAGCAGCACCGCGCCGTCGGCGAGTGCGGTGCACAGCGTACGGACCGGCTCCGCGATCTCCCCGCCGGTCAGCTCACCGGGCTCGGGGAAGAGGTGGGTCAGCCCGCCGTCCGCCGCATCCAGCGGGGTGCCGTACCTCCGCACCAGCGCGGCGGCCCGCTCCGGCGGGCCACCGAGCACGGTCCGTACCGCGAGTTCGGCGGCGTCCGCCGCGCCCGGTGACCGCAGCCCGGGCCGCTCGGCCACCAGCGGACCGAGCAGCGGATCCGTGCCGAGCCGTTCGGCCACCGCATACGGATCGGCATCCAGGTCGAACAGCCGGCGGATCCGCTGCACGGCCGTCGGCAGATCGCGCAGATCGGCCAGCCGCAGTCGGCACTCAAGCCAGCCACCGCCGGCCCCGCGCGCCGCCGGGCACACCAGGCCCGCCGGCGGCCGGCGCCGCCCGGCGGGCCCAATGGGCTCGTCGACCTCGGCGATCCCGCTGCCGTGGGTGAGGCGCAGCGTACGGCGGTAGGTACGCCCGCCACGTGACCCGCGTACCTCCTCGATGCCGGGCACCGCCCGCACCTGCAGAAAGTCGAAGATCTCGGCCGCCGCATACGGCCCCCGGTAGGCCAGCCGCAGCGGAAGCCCGGCGGACGCCGGAACACCCCGGACGCCGGCTCCTTCCGGCCCGCCGGCTCCTCCCGGCCCGGTTCCGCCCCCGCTTCGCACGGAGCCGCGAGCGCCACCCCCACGACCGACGCTGCCGCCACGGCCGACGCCACCCCCACGACCGACGCTGTCGCCGCCCCCACGTGCGGTTCCGCTCCCGCGCCCGGCCGCGCCCCCACGCCCGGCCGCCGCCCGCAGCTCGCTGGGCGTGCCGGCATAGATCTCCCGCATGGTGTCGTTGAACTGCCGGATGCTGGCGAACCCGGCCGCGAACGCCAGTTCGGTGACCGGCAGCTCCGTGCTCTGCAACAGGACCCGGGCGGTGTGCGCGCGACGGGCCCGCGCCAGCGCCACCGGCCCCGCGCCGAGCTCCGCGGTCAGCTGCCGCTGCACCTGACGTGAGCTGTACCCCAGCCGCCGCGCCAGCCCACCGACGCCCTCGCGGTCGACCACGCCGTCCCCGATGAACCGCATGGCCCGGCCCACCAGATCGGCACGCACATTCCACTCGGCCGACCCCGGCACGGCATCCGGCCGGCACCGACGGCAGGCCCGGAACCCGGCCGCCTGCGCGGCGGCGGCCGACGGGAAGAACCGCACATTCACCCGCTTGGGAGTGACCGCGGGACAGCTCGGCCGGCAGTAGATACCGGTCGTCGCCACCGCGAAGAAGAATTCCCCGTCGAACCGCGCGTCCCGGCTGGACACCGCTTCATACCTCGCCTCGTCGTCCCTCACCCCTTCAGTCTGTGCCGCGCCCGGCCCTCTGACCGGCGGGAATCGGACATGGCGTTGACGGGGGGGGGAGGGCCGGCCCACGACCGGCGCCACCCCGCCCTCGCCATGCCCTCCCCCTGCCCCGGGCCGCCCCCGACCCCAGGCCTCCCCCGCCTCACCTCACCGCACGTCGCCTCACCTCTGCGGCCCCCGCTTCCGCTCCATCATGTGCCGCCCCAGCGCCTGCTTCTGCTTCCAGTCCCGGCGGATCTCGGCGCGCAGCCGGGCGTCCGTCTTCGCCACGATGCGCTGGTTCTCCCGCAGCAGCTTGCGGTAGCTCTCCAGCCGCCGCACGGGCAACTCCCCGCTCTCGACGGCCTCTTGCACCGCGCAGCCGGGCTCCGCCTCATGCGCGCAGTCGTGGAAGCGGCATCCCTCGGCCAGCGACTCGACATCCGAGAACGTCCGGGCCAGCCCGGCCCCCGCATCCCACATCCCGACGCCGCGCAGCCCCGGCGTATCGATCAGCACGCCACCGCTGGGCAGCACCCGCAGATCCCGGGTGGTCGTGGTGTGCCGCCCCTTGCCGTCCCGGTCGCGGATGGCCTGCACCAGCTGCACCTCCTCACCGAGCAGGGCATTGGCCAGCGTGGACTTCCCCGCACCGGACTGCCCCAGCAGTACGGACGTGTCCCCGGCGAGCACGGCGGAGAGCACATCGATCCCCTCACCGGTCGCCGAGCTGACCGCCAGCACCTGCACCCCGGGAGCCGCGGACTCCGCATCCGCGACGAGATGCGCCGACGTGTCCGGCCCTCCGGCCAGATCCGCCTTCGTCAGCACCACCAGTGGCTGCGCCCCGCCTTCCCAGGCCAGCGAGACGAACCGCTCGATACGCCCGAGGTCCAGCGCATCGGCGAGCGACACCGCGATCACCGCATGATCGACGTTCGCGGCAAGGATCTGTCCCTCGGAACGCTTGGACGACGCAGACCGCAAGAACGCCGTACGCCGCGGCAGCAACGCCCTGACGACACCGTCGAGGTGGTCACCGGTCAGCCCGTTCTCCAGGTCGATCACGGCCCAGTCACCCGTACACGGCACCCGCATCGGATCACTTGTCGCCACGAGTGCGGTATCCGCCAGCACGGTCCGGACGCCCTCGGCCTCGCTCTGGGCCTCGGGCACGACGACATCCACCCGCCCGCGGTCCACGCGGACGATACGGCCGGGCACGAACCCCTGCCCGGCATAGGGGGTGAAACTCTCCGCGAACCCGTCGTCCCAGCCATAGGCGGTCAACGGATGCGCAGCAGAAAAATCGAGGTCGAACAACGGGATGACCCTTCAGGAAGAGCGGTCCCGGCTCCGCGCACCACGCGCGGGAAGAAGGAAAGGTCAGTCAGCCGGAGACCACAGGGGCGGGATGGATGAGCTTCCGGTTCCGGGCAGCACCCGGCGCAATGACAGTCATCACGGTCCTCACCTCCTGTTCTCGCGAAAGCGCACGCGCTTCACACGCGCATTCAACGGCTTGCGGCACAGAACCTACGGGACAGCGGGGACGCTGCGCCAACCCTTTTCCCCGCGGCACTCATCGAAACGACGTCTCTGCGGTATCCGACGAGCCGGCCATCAACGCGCTGTGCGCAACCACCTGCGGACCGTCTGCTCGTCTGCGGACGGTCGTTAGCCGGCGCTCTTCAGCACGGTCCCGTCCGGGAATACGGAAAATCCCCCTCGGCGAAGTCTTCTGCCGGCTCATCAGGCAAAGATCAGCAGGATCGCGAGGAGGACGGCGATCACTCCGACTCCGGTTCCCACCACACAGCCCGGGTTGGTCGCCAGCTCGGAGAGCCGGGCACCGAAGGCGGGTGGCTCCGGCACGGTGGCGGAGGGCTCGCGGGACGTGGTGGACACCGGGGTGGCGGGCGAAGCAGCGTGGGACGCGGGCGGAGCCGGACGCGGAGCAGCGCTCTGGCCGATCACATCGCGCAGGATCTGCTGCCACAGGACGGGAGGCAGGTCAGGGGCCAGGCCGTTCCCCGGTGCGATGATGCTCTGCCACAGCCAGTTGCCCGCGGCGGGGTGGCGGTCCCGGCACATACGGTGCAAGAGCTCCTGCAGGTCACGCCGATAGCGTTCGTCCCGGGCCAGGGGGGCGACGACCCAGGTGAAGAGGTCGGCCGCCCGCCTGGCCATGGCGGTCCTCGAAATGGCCTCCGCGCCCTGCCCGTTCGGCTCGAAGTACAGGCCGTGGCGGAGCACCTCGGCGCACAGTTCGTGCCTCATCGCCGTCTCCCGCACCCGGACGCGGTGGTCGTCACCCAGCTCGTGCAGCAGCAGGTCCAGGGAATCCGGTGGTAGCCCGGCGGAGCGCAGCTCGTCCAGGAGCAGACCGTCGGGCTGTGTGCGCAGCCGCTCCCTCAGCAGACCGCCCTGCACGGCGTTCCTGCGCTGAGGGGCACGCAGGTCCTCGTGGAGTGAGGGCACTTCGTGGGCTGCCGCCCGGCCGGCACCGAGCGCCGCCGGCCGAGAGGCGGGCGTCTGGAGGGGGAGCGGAGTTACGGGTGTGGGCGTGGGGGCGGGTGTGGGGGCGGGCCCCGGTGGGGGCTCGGGCGCGAGGGCCGGCGGAGGAGAGGCGGGGGTGAGGGTCGGCGTAAATGGCGCAGGCACGGCTGCGGGCTCCGGCTGCGGGTCGGCGGGCCGGGCGACCGGGGCCTGGGCCGGTTCGCCGGCCGGTGCGTCGTCCGGTTCGCCGGCCGGTGCGTCGTCCGGGGGCGGGAGGCGGTGCGGTGCCGCGGCGGTGCGGGGGACGGGCCGGTGGCCGGCGTCCAGGATCTCCTTCAGGAGGGTGCGCCGCTGCGGCCACCCCAGCGCCGCACCGTCCCTCAGCGAGTCGACCAGCTGCGGCACTCCGGGGCCGTCCGCGGGGTGGGCCAGGAGGTGGCCCACGAGCCGGGCCGCCGCCCTGTGCTCGAACTGCGGCTCGGCCGGCGGATGCCCCGTGATCCGGGCCAGCGGTCCCGGCCCGCCCGCGTCCGGTTCCCAGCGCGGGACGCACATCAGTCGCAGCTGATGGGTATCGACCGTGTCGTACGTGGCGAACGTCCACTCCTGGCCGAGCCAGGAACCGAACAGCATGAACAGCCCCAGGTACACCAGCGACGCCGCGTCCCGGTCCGGCCAGCCGGGCAGCTTCTCCTCGGGCGTGAGCAGCGACACCCGCTGGCCCGGATCGCGCAGCCACTCCGCGGTGACCAGGATCAGCGCGTGCTGGACCGTTGGCAACAGCTCCTGCATTCCCGGCAGTCGCCGGCGCGCCAGCTCGTCGAGCTGCGCGCACCCCACTGCGCGCAGCCGCCCGGCAGCCCTCTCCGCGGACTCCCGGTTGCTCCACCCGCCGTGGGAGAGGCCGAGACACTGACGGGTCTTGAGCGTCCGCGGGTCGCCGACCAGGACATGGCTGACCGTGCTGGGCCGTCCGCCACGGTCGGTGGTGGGCAGGCGCTGGACGAGCATGACCTCACCGTCGCGGGACAGCGTGCGTACGACGCTCTGCCGCGGGGCCGCCGCACCGGGCACCCACAGCAACGGTCCCAGTTCTCTGCCCAGTTCCTCGGCGCGCTCGGCGGAGCAGGAGTGGGCGACGGCCTTCATACCGGTGCCCTGGCGGCCCTGGTTGCCGTCCCACCGGAAGATCACCTGGTGCACCGGCCCCGCGGCTCCGCCACCGCCCGGCCCGCCCGGTCCGCCCGTTCCGGTCAGTGGCCTCCGCTCCTGGAAGTCGCTCACTTCGCTTCCTCTCCCCCTGCTCTGCCGGCTTCCGACGACGGTTCCGCTTCCCTCGCGGGAACCGCCCCCACGGCGAACGCCTCGGCGCCGCCGGTCACTTCGATCAGACCGTGCATCGCCAGCAGGGACAGCAGCGGCTCCAGCACCCGCCGGGGCCCCGCTCCCGCCGGATAGCGGCCGTGTTCCTCCTGGCCGCCGGTGGCCGACGCGACATGCAGGGTGCACCGGCGGATCGTGTCGAACGGGCGCAGCCATGCCTGGCCGGCATGGTGGCGCAGCAGCCCGTAGACGTCCCGGCTTTCCTCGCGCATCAGGGTGGGATCGAGCGAGGTGGGCGGCGCCTCGCCCAGCCAGCGGTCGACAGGTGGCTGGAAGCGCAGGAGGTCGGCCTTGCCGAGCACCATGGCGGCCGCCACGTCCAGATACGGGCCGTTCTTCGGCAGTCGGTCCAGGACCGTGCCGAAAGCGAGATCGCCGTCCCGGTTCACCTCAAGACCCCAGCGTTCCCTGGCGTGGTCCAGATGCGGCAGCGGGAGAGCCAGTGCCGGGTCGACGACGAAGACCATGGCGTCGACTCCCAGCAGGAAGCGCAGCGCAGCATCGGTGCGTACCAGGTCCTCGCCGCCGAGGTCGAAGAAGGCGACCGGACGTACCTGCCCGCGCGCGTCGGTGAGCAGGAGGGATTCCACGAAGCGGGCGAAGCCGTCCAGGCCGAGGCCGCCGGTGTGGTCGAGGACCTTGCCGTTGCGCAGCGGCTGCACCCGTTCCCGTACGAACCGGGCGTGTTGCTCCGGGTTGACGGACTGCCACTTGAGGCCGAACGGCTCCAGGCCGCCGTCCGTGATCTCCGCGATCATCTGGGTCAGCAGGTGGCTCTTGCCGGTGGAGGACTGGCCGACCATCGCGACGGTCAGGGGGCGGCCGTAGGTGAGGTAGGGCACCGGGATGAAGTGCTCGGGGAAGTCCGGGTCCGCCGTGCACTTCTGGACGGCACCGCGCATGACGTCCTGGCGCCGCAAGGGGTTGCTGATGCCCGAGGGATCCAGGGCCTGGTACTGCATCTTGCTGTCGGTGACGAACAGCGACGTGAGGTCGAGCTGGATGGTCTCCAGGCAGTACGGGCAGAGCACTTCACCGTTGCTTCTCCCGGCTGACCCGCCGGCCCCGTCGCGGGGTGCGGCGGCGGGCGCCTGCCGCTTGAGACGCAGCGCCTGCGCGAACGCCTCCCGGTGCGGGCGCGTCTCGTCGGCCGGCACGGAGAGCGCGATGCGCCGGGCGGCCCCCGGGGCCAGGAGATCGAGCAGCCGGGCGGGCGTCGGCCGGCCGGCTGCCAGCGGGGCGAAAGCGCCCCGCAGCGTCTCCGCGAGCACCCGGTGCTCGCCGAGGTCGGCGGGCGCCCGGTCGGTGGGGCCGGGCCGGCCGGTCACCAGCTGGTAGAGCACCTGGGCCACGCTCCACACCGCGTCCCGGGAGTCGACCAGGCCCTCGCCCCTGCGCTGTTCGGGCGAGCAGTAGGGCGCCCGGCCCCACCGGGTCCTCGGCCGTCCGGTGCGGGCCACCCCTTCCAGCCCCCAGAGCTGGAGCGAGGTGCCGTCCCAGAGCACGGTGGCGGGCGAGATGCCACGTAACACCAGGCCCTGGCGCTCCAGCAGGCACAGCCCCAGCATCAGGTCGCGGGCGAGGACCCGCTGATCGGTCGCGGACATCACATGGGTGCGCACGGCGGCGGTGCCGCGTGGTGCGGCGTAGAGCAAGAACGGCTCGGCGGTGTCCAGTTCGTAGCCGACGATCCGCGGGAAGAGCGTCGCGTACTCCGTGTCGTCGAGCACCCGGTGCAGGTGCAGGGCTGTGCCCGTCTCCGCGTCCAGGAGCGCCCGAGCCGCCGGGTTCGCCGCGTCGGCGGCGGTCAGGCGCACCTGGACGAACTGCTGCCCCTCGTCGTCGAGCAGGCCGTTGCGGATCCGCTGGGGCAGCAGCGGATCGCGGCGGGATTCGCGGCCGAAGCGGACGGGGGCGATACGGCGCCGCCCCGAGGGGGCGGTGAAGGCAAGTGTGGTCCGCTGCGAACTGTCCGGCTCTGCCAGGTGGGAGTGCGGGCTGTTGGTCACCAGCGGTCACCGTCCCTTCGTTCGTACCCGTTCGCGCGGTCGGATGCGGGGCTCTCACGGGGCCGGACGGTATCCACCACTCCCATCCGCAGCGGGGTGAGCCGGATCAGGCCGGCGTACCGTCCCGACGACGTCCACAGCGTCCCCTGGGGCCAGGCCGCACCGCTCGTCCGCCAGGCCTTCTCGACCTCGCTGCGTACGGCCTCCGGCGCGAACCTGATCCACACCGCCGCCGCCGGGTCGCGGCTGAGCAGCGCGCCCTGTTCGGGCGAGGACAGCTGCACCACGGCCTGCCGTTCGGGCTCTGCGCCGACCAGCTCGGCCACCCGCTGCGGGTCGGTCCCCAGCAGGTTCGCCGAGGTGGCGCGGGTCCGGTGTGCGGCGGCGAACGGGGGCGGGGCCGACACCCCGTTGCGCTGGAGGTGCCGACGGGCCGTCGACAGCAGCTCGCGGACCCGGTCCTCGGTGCGCCGCAGGGCGAGGGCGCCGGCCTGGCCGCGTTCGACGGCCCCCCAGTAGGGGGCCATCGCGACCATGGCGGCGTCCGTCAGATCACCGGCGAGCGTGGCCACCAGCTCCGGCCCGCCCTCGCCGCTCTCACGGTCCAGCCAGCGCGGAGCCCCGGCGGTGCCGTCCTCCCACGGGTCGGCGGGCCGCGCCGCACTCCGCTCCGCGGAGGCCTCGTCCCAGGCGGGCCCGTCCTCCCAGGCGTACGCGCTCGCCCAGTCGCTGTCGTCATCGCCGGACGCGGTGAAGGCGTCCGTCTCCAGGGCCGAGGTGCTGGACAGCCAGTCCTCCGCGTCCAGCGGCTCGGTGGCGTGGGACGCGACGGCGGCCGGGGACCGCTCCGGCTCGGGCGCCGCCTCGGCGTCCGCGGCGGCGGCCGTCGCCCTCAGCATGCCGGCGACGGACCGGGCCGCGTCGGCACAGTACAGGCGTTCGTCTGCGGCCCAGTGCTCACGGACCGCCTCGGCCAGCAGGGCGTCGAGCCCGCCCAGGGCCTGGCGCAGCGCGGTGGTCCCGTGGACCGTGGCCCAGCAGTCGGCAGCCGCGCGCCAGAGCCGGCGCGCCGTCTCCACCGCGATGCCGAGAGCCACCACCAGAGCGGGGGCGCTCAGCCAGAGCGGAGGCTCGGTCGCGTACGCCACGGCCACTCCGGCCACGGCACCGCCGAGCGCCGCGGCCCGGGGGCCCGTGGCCCAGCGTTTCGGGTACCCGGTGCCCCGCAGCCGGGATGCGCCGAACACCGCGAGGCCGAGGAACACCAGCGGGACAGCGATCGCCAGCGCCACGTACGGCCCCTGCCACAGCGCGCCGAGCAGCCCCGCCGCGGCCGCCGCCGACGGCCCGGCCACCGGCCCGGGCACCGGGACGCTCCCCGCCCCGGACCGCCGGGCCACCGCCTCGGCGGAGTGCTCGGCGAGCTTCGGCAGCAGCGCCGAACCCGGCACCGGCTCCACCCGGCCGGCCAGTCCGGTGAAGCGCTGGGCCACCGCGCGCAGGGCGAGCCCCTGCCCCAACAGCCTCCCGGCGAACTCCCGCAGCCCCTCGCCGATCCGCTCGCCCACACCCTCGGCCGAGGGCACCCGCAGGCCGAGGGCTGCGAGCCGCGCCGCCGATTCGGCGGCGGACGGCACCGTGCCGGAGCCGCCGCTGTGCAGAGCCGTGCCGACGAGGTCCCGGTAGTCACCGAGTGTCTGGCGCGCCTGGTCGAGGTCCGCCTCGAACGCCTCCCTGCGGGCAGCCCTCAGCAGTCCGGGGACGGAACGCAGCCCGGCCAGCGCCTCCTCGGCGTCGTCCAGGGCCGTCGCGCATGCGTGGTACGCGGCGTCCGCCATTCCGCCCGCCTCGCGGTGCCGCAGGTCACGGCCGATCCGGCCCGCCACCAGCCCGCGCAGCGGCTCCGGCAGATCGGCTGCGCTCCAGGCGGTCACCGGCAGATCCGGTGCGAGTTCGGTGTCCTCGCCGGCGAACCGGGCGAGCGCGTCGCGCCAGGCCCGGTCGCGCACCTCCGGCGGCAGGTCCTGCTCCAGCAGCCGCACCCCGGGCGCGGCGACGGTGTCGGGCAGCGATGCGAAGTCGTCGAGCACCCTCAGGAAGACGTCCGGTACCGACAGCAGGTCCACCAGGACCGCCAGCGCCTCGGGAGCATCGGGCGCAGGCTGTTCCAGCGCCGTGCGGGCGGAGCGCAGATCGCCCGCCCACAGCAGGGCGGTGCCCGAAGCCCGCAGCACCGCCGGCCGCACCAGCCGGCGGTCCGGCTGGAGGATTTCGTCCTCACCGTCATACGAACCGGGTGCACTGCCCACCAGAAGGACCAGGATCCTGACCTCGCCCACGGCCCGGTAGGCGGTGAGCAGTTCGTACTGCTGCTGGTGGTCGGTGAGTCCGGCCGGGGTGTCGACCACCAGGAACAGCGGGTGGTCGGGTTCCGGGAGCCCGGCCCGGCCCAACTGCCGGGCGACCGTGGCCCGCAGGGCCGGGGCGGTGTCGAGGTCCGCCGCCCCGGTACGCAGGTCCAGGTGGATGACGGCACCGGTGTCCTCGGGGGTGATCACTCCGCATCACCGTCCCAGGGGTTGCGGCGTGAGCGGTCGCTGCCGCGGTCGTCACTGTTCCGGTCGTCGGTGCTCCGGTCGTCGGTGCTCCGGTCGTCACTGCCGCGGTCGGCGCTGCCCCGGTCGTCGGTGTCCCGGTCGTCGGTGCCGCCGTTCGGGCGGGAGTCGCCGGGTTCGTCCCAGGGCGCCCACGGCCGGTCGGCGCTGCCGGAGTGCCCGTTGACGCGGTCCCGGCCCCGGTCCCGGTCACCGAAGGAGCGCCGGGTGCCGTCGTCGTGCGTCGCGCCGTCTCCGTGGTCGTAGCTGCCGGAGGCAGGTGGCGTCGGTTCCCCCCAGCCGGCTGCGGCGTTGCTCTCGTCCCTGCCGCCCCTCCCGCCCGTGCCGGACCGCTCGCCCCGGGCCTGCCTGCCGTCTTCGCCGAAACCGTCACCGCGGCCGTTGCCGTGCCGGTCGCCTCCGTGCCGGTCGCCTCCGTACCGCTCGGCGTCGTACCGCTCGTCGCCGTGCCGGTCGCCTCCGTACCGCTCGGCGCCGTACCCGCCGTCATGGTCGTCCACCGCCGCGCGCCGCGAACCCGCGGTGCGGCCGTCCTGGTACGCGTCGGCGGAGGCGCGCGGTGCGGTGCCCCAGTCGTCGTCATCGGACACGGCACGCCGGGGTTCCGAAAGCTCCTTGCGGACGCGCGGCTTCGGCGTTCCGCCGCGCACGTGCTCCAGCAGCGTGCGCAGGGTCGGCTGGACGGCACGCTGGTCCCCGAACTCGGTGTCCAGAGCGGCCGGCAGCGTCTCCGCCCAGAACTCCCACAGCGGCCGCACCCAGCCCTCGACCCGCTCGCCGCCGCGCTCCCGGCGGTCCGCCAGCAGTTCCAGCTGGCGCGGGGCGATCTTCTCGACCAGTTCGACGAAGAGCGGATGCGGTGCGCTGCCGCTCCTGCCCAGCCCCAGCGGCTGGGCCCCCATCAGTTCGCGGCAGTAGTCCTCGACGATCCGTTCGTCGTCGAGGACGGTCCAGCGTTCGTACGAGCGCAGCAGCTCCGCCCAGCTCGACACGCCACCGGGGAAGTCACCGAGCCGCAGCCGGACGCCGGGCACGTTGTCGCCCGTCTCGGGGAACAGCCTCAGCCGCACGCGGTCCGGCGACACCGAGTCGCCGTCCACCACGTCCACCTGGCCGTTCCACATGCAGCACAGGAGCCGGTGCAGGATGGCGCGGCGGTCCTCCTCGCTGCTGACCATCCAGCTGTCCCGGAACCCGAGCCGCTGACGCCACCGCAGCACGTCCTGGGCCTGCTCGGAGTCCTTCGCCCTGGCCCACTGGCGCAGCACCTTGCGGGCCTCGGGCACCTGGGTCAGGCTCATCTCGCTGCGGAAGAGGACCACGGTGATCGAATCGCTCTCCACTCCCCGGTACTCCACGGAGTTCTTGGCGTCGGAGGGCAGCCGCAGGGCCTTGCCCAGGTACTCCTGCACCTCCTCCACGGCCTGCACGCGCGGGTGCGTGACCAGGACCCGCAGCGGCCCGGTGCCCTCCGGGGTGAAGCCCACCGGCAGCAGCCCGGTCAGCTTGCGGCCGAAGAGGTCGAGCGCTTCCTTGCTGACGTGGTCGGTGGCGTCCGCGTCGCCTGCGGCGGCGGCCAGCAGGGTGCTCATGGACGGCAGCAGCGGGCGCTCCTCCAGATGTTCGCCGCCCTCGGCGAACAGTCGCGTGATGCGGCCTTCCAGCTGTGCCT
The DNA here is from genome assembly GCF_043199875.1 of Streptomyces sp. NPDC048516. Lineage (NCBI taxonomy): Bacteria > Bacillati > Actinomycetota > Actinomycetes > Kitasatosporales > Streptomycetaceae > Streptomyces > Streptomyces sp. NPDC048516. Next base: position 203,038 of record NZ_JBICWS010000012.1, read on the forward strand.
TGACCATCGCCACCGCGCTGTCGGGGCTGCGGCGGCTGAGCGAGTGGACCGTGCGCCAGGTGTCCCCGTCGATCATCTTGAGCAGGAGCGTGGCCTCGTCGTCGTGGTCGCGCAGCCCCTCCCGGCGGATCAGCCGGGTGACCAGGTCCTCGTAGAAGTGGTTGAGGGTGCGCTGCGGTGGCAGCAGATAGGAGATCCCGGTGCGGTCCTCGTAGAGTTCAAGGCCCTTCTGTGCGGATACCTTGCGCTCCTGGTCGGAGTGTTTGCGGAAGGCGTTGACCAGACGCCCGAGGTCGGTTCCGGCCGCGTCCGCCTGGGGCTGCCAGCGCTGCTGCTGCTCCCGCCATGCCTCGTGCCACAGGATCCGGCTGCGCCACTGGTACCAGGTGTCCTGCTCCTGGAGGGCCGCCTGCACGTCGTCGTCGCCCCAGCGGGCCGGTGACATGCCGGCCATCCGGCCTTTGATCCGGGGGGTCTTGGGCGGCTGCTCGGTCACCCCCGGCGGGCGCTGGGGGGCGACGGAGCGGCTGTTGAGCATGCCCAGGAACCCGGCCCGGGCGATCGGTTCATCGCTGTCAGGAACGCCCCGCACGACGCGTTCGGCGAGGAAGGGGTCCACGGTCTGCAGGAGCTTGTCGATGGCGGGGCGCGGGGCGAAGCGGTCGGCCATCGAGGCGGTCTGCCGGTCGGCGAGGGACTGGAGGTCGGACAGCAGCCGCTGCATGTCCGCGATGCGTTCACCGAGCGCCTGCTCGATGGCCCGGCTGCCGCGCGGCAGCGGGTCGGGCTCCGGTACGGGCAACTGCGGGCGTTCCCAGAGTTCTTCGAGATGGGAGTCGGCGAACAGCTGCCGGATCATCGGCACCGCGGTTTCCCGCAGCGCGGTACGCGGCCGCTCCACCAGATCGGTGACGGCCTCCCGCAGCAGCCGGCCGGCCACCAGGTCGGCCAGTTGGTCCATCGGGGCGGTCATGGAGGCCACCAGGCTGGTGGACACGCCCTGCCGGCCGATGCCGGTCGGGGACATGGCGCTGCGGTGCACCCCCCGGTTGATGAAGCTCGCGGCGAAGGTCTGGAAGTCGTCGTCGGCCGCCGTCGTCCGTCCCCGGGAGCGGCCGTCGCCCAGCTCGGTGCCGATCAGGGACATCACCAGGGAGACGATGGAGCGGCGCAGGTCGTCCTGGCGGATACCCGCGGTCGGGCTGAACAGGAATGCGGTGGGCAGAATGCCGGTCCGCAGCCGGATCGGTGTCGTGCCCGGGTAGCGGATACCCAGACCGGAGTCATGGTCCAGGTCGCCGATCTCCGCCCCTTCCGTCGGCGCGTTCTGCCCGTCCACCAGCCGGAACAGGTCGACCAGCGCACGGGCCGAGTTGAGCTCCGCCTCCCGTCCGCCGCCGGCGGCGGAGGAGAACGAGGAGGGCATCACGACCAGCGGGTAGATCTTCACCCCGTCGAAGCGGCGCAGGTGGAAGGCGTGGTTGATCAAGTGCAGATAGTCCAGGAAGATCCCGGCGCCGGTGCCTCCCGCGACCGAGAAGGCGACGAACACATCGCAGCCGTTGACCTTGCCGCCACCGAGCTCGCTCAGCTCCCCGGCCGACTTGGCGATCGCGTCGATCGCCTGGAGGAGGGGTTCCAGAACCGGCGCGAGGCTGTGCCGGAGCGTGGCGAACAGGGCGGCGCGCCCGACCGTGGGCAGTTGCCCCGCGCCGTTGTGGAGCGGGGTGACCTTCGGCTCGTCGATGCGCGGCGGCAGCCAGCCGGAGACCTCGTCCCGCAGGCTCGCCCGGAGCATCTTGGTCACTTCCGGTGAACTGTCGAAGTTCGGCAGCAGGTTGTGGGTGGCCCGGGAGGTACGGGCGTACGCGGCGCGCAGCGACGGGTCCACATTGAACTGGGGCAGACGCTGCAGGTCGGACTCGCTGTAGTCCGCGTACACGAACTGCAGGCAGTCGGGAAGCTGGTAGGGGGCGTGGCCGCTCAGGTGGCTGAGTGCGACGCCGTCCGGACCGCACAGCTCTGCGCGCAGCTTGCGTTCCAGTTCGGCACCGACCAGGCCACCGGTGCCGCCCAGGCCGACGAAGAGCATCGGCTGGAAGATCTTCATGGGTTCCCTCCCGCATGCGGCCGTATCGGCGGCCGGTTCGTCCTCGATACGTCTGTGGATTCCTCGCGGCACGGTGGCCGCGACGCGGTGTGCGCCCGCGGGCCGGTGAGGCACCGGCCCGCTCCGCGCGTCACCGGTACGACTCGTAGGTGCTCGCGCTCCCGCCCTCGGTGGCCGCTGGGGTGGTGGCCGTGGGGGTCCGTGGCCGGGCAGACCGCGGTCGCCGGACCTTTGCGCTGCGGGTCTCCTCACCGAGGGACAGGCTCAGCGCATCGGTCAGCGGGACCTGCCCCCGCGCAGGCAGCCGGGTCCGCCCACCGCCGCGCTTGCGCAGGACCGCTCCGCCTTCGGGGCTGCGCTGGACGGCGTAGGGGCCGTGGCTGCGCCGTTCGATGCGCGGGCTGCGGTGCGGCTCGACGACGGCGAATTCGTACCACTGCTTGTGCCCGTGTCCGGCCGGGTGTTCTGCGACGATGTCGCCCTCCTCGGAGACCAGTTGCAGCACCAGGCCGAACGGGTCCCTGCGGCTGCGGCGTTGCCGCAGCCAGGCGAGGGCCGCCACGGCGGCCAGCGCGACCAGTGCGGCGGCGGACAGGAACGCCCACCAGTACTTCTCCCAGATGCCGGGCTCCGGCGTCACCGGCACGGAGAGCGGGGACCGCACCAGCGTCCGGTCGTGGTCCGTGGTGTCGACGGCCGTGACGGTGCCGCCGAGCCGCAGACCGTCGTCGTCGAGGCGGTCGCCGAAGACGCCTTCGGGGGCTACTTCGACCGTCACCTTCCGGGTCCCGGACTCGCCGGGCTGCACCTCGATCTCGGCCGGACTGATCGAGAGCAGCCCGGGTCGGACGTCGGCGACGGACAGCCGCAGGGTGTGCCGGGTACCGCTGGTGTTGTGCACGGCCAGGTTCCCGGTGACCGCGCCGCCGGGGTGGACGGAGTCCGCGGCGCGCAGGGTGAGCGCCGTGGTGACGGGCAGCGCCCCGGGCGCGATCTGGCCGCTCTCGCTGCGGGTGTCGGCGCTCAGCCCCGAGGCCGTCAGCGTGCCGCTCACCTTCAGTGCCCCGGCGGCGCTCTTCGGGATCTGCACGGAACCGGTGAAGGAGCCATCGCTCCCCTTGGGGTCGGGCCCCTTCCCGTCGTCGGCGAGTCGCAGCGTCTGCGGGGCGAAGCCGTCCCCGGTCAGCTCACTGCGGACCCGCAGCCCCGCGTAGTCACGCGGGTCCTTGATCTCGTAGCCCTCGCGGGTCTGCAGGCGCATGGTCACCGTGGCCTGCTGTCCGGCCTGTGGTGAGGGCGGGTCCATGGTGAGGGAGCCGCGCAGCTCGCCCTGCCACAGCACGCTGACGCCGACAGGAAGGGAGCGGTGTCCTTCGGGGGCTTCGGCCTTCACCTTCCAGACGCCGGGCACCGGGTCGACGATCTTCAGCGCCTCGACCGTGTCACCGGCGCCCGCCAGCTCGAAGCGCGATTTCCGGTACGTCCCCGAGGTGGGGACCTTGTGGCCACTGGGGTCGAGGTAGGTGACCGTCACCGCGGGGTCGCTCTTGTCGACCACGATGCTGCCCACGGTCGCCAGCGGCGAGATGCCGATCTCCAGGGTGGCGGGGGGCCGTTTGCTGGTTCCCTGCTGGTAGCGCAGGCAATGGGCGGCGGCGAAGACCTTCTCCAGCATCGGGCCGACGTCCTTCGCCCCGGAGACCTTGCCGGCCGTCGGGCGGGCGGAGGGCAGTTCGACGCAGCCCTTCTGGTATCCGCCCGCGGCCATCCGGTCGAGCTGCGCCTTGTCCGGAGCGGGCCCGAAGCCCAGCGGCCAGATCTGGACCCCTTGTGCGGCGGCGCTCTTGAGTTCCCGGTTCAGCTGCTGCCTGCCCTCGGCCTCGCGGTGCGCGGCATCGCCGTACTGAGGGCTGCCGGTGACGTCCATCTCCCCGTCGGTGAGGAGGAACAGCACCCTGGGCACCGACGGGTCGGTGCCGGTGCTGAGTTCGTGCACTCCCTGACGTATCGCACTCGGGAAGTCGGTGCCGGTGCCCTCGCTCTTCTTCCGGCTGCGCAGCTTGCCGACGCATCCGCCGATCGACTCACGCCCGGCCGCGTCCAGCGTGGTCCGCGGGCACACCGGGTCCACGGCGCGCTGGTCACCGGATTCCGCGGCGGCGAATCCGAAGACCGTGACATGGGAGGACGAGGAGACATCGCCCAGCGCGATCCGGGCGGCGGCGGCCTTCTCCGCCTTCATGTCCTCGGGCGCGAGGCTGGCGGACTCGTCCACCGCGACGGCGTAGTTGACGGAAGCGAAAGCCGGCTTGGACGCCGCCGCCGGCACCGGATCGGGACCGGCGGGTGCCAGCAGGGACATGAGCACCGCGGCGCCGCCCAGCACAACGACCGCACGGCGGCGCACCCAGCCCCTTCTTTTCTGCCGTTCTCCCCTGACTGCTCCCACGGCCGTCCCCTTATTTCGTCTCTGCGTCATGTGCGTAGTGGTGCGCCGCCGTCGACGGCGCGGTCGGCCGCGGGTCAGCGCGCGGTCAGACCCCAGGCCAGGGCCAGTACTGCCGAAGGGGCCAGTGCGCCCACTCCCCAGCGGATGGCCCGGTATTTGGCGGACAGGATCGAGCTGACGTCCACGGCCTGGACGAGCAGCCACCCGGCCGGATCACGCCCCGCCTCGGCGAGCTCGGCGGACAGCCGCGCGAGGTCGTGGGGGGCCAGCAGGTCGCCGAAGAACGTCACCCCGCTCCGGCTGCGGATCGTGCCGGTACGCGGCATGAGAACCCGGACCAACGCGGTCACCGCGACCGCCCAGAGCAGACCCGCGACGACCAGCGTGATGTCCGCTGGCCCGTGCCAGTCCGGCGTGCCGTGCCGCCCGATCAGGAACGCGGGCAGTGCCAGCGCCCCGGAGAGCAGCACAGCCGCCTTCGAATCGGCCCGGCCGAGGTCCTCCCTGACCGTGATCAGCAGTCGTTCCGCGAGGCGTTCCCCCGTCCGGTCGTGCCCGTGCAGACCCCCGTCCGGCACCGGCACGACCGGGTCGGGGGAGGTGTGTGCGCCGCCGTCGGCAGCCATCAGTCCTCCTCCGCCCAGGACCATCCGTCGTCCCGGCTGCGGTTCCGGCGGCGGGGCGGCTCCGGTTCGGCGTCCTCGTCCTTGCCCGGGTGGGACCGGCCCCCGGCCCGGGCGGCCGGTTCGTCCGCCACCCAGTCCGGAGTGAAGGGCTCGGGCGCCTCCAACTGCGGGGTGTCCCGGTGGGCGGGCAGCGAGCCGACAGGCCCCTGGACGTGCCGGCGGCCCCGGTTGAGGAGCGCCAGCGCCTGCGACTCCACGTCGCTGGAGTGGATCTGACCGCTGTCGACCATGGCGAAGAGCCGGTCGACGCGTTCCTTCTCGTCCTGCCTGCCCTCTTGGCGGATCTTCTCCAGGAAGTCCTTGGCGGCCTCGGGTTCGGCCGCCAGCATGTAGCTGAGCTGGTCCAGCTCGCCACCCTGCAACATCGCCCGGAACTTGTTCTGGTGTACCCGGGTCAACTCGGCCGAGGCATGCGCGTCCCGGATGCCGTCCATGTGGTGGATGGTCCGGTCGTCCACCCGCACACGGACGTACAGCCGCACCCGCAGGCCGAGTTCGGCACCCAGGTCGTCCCAGCGTCCGCTGGCACAGTTGCGGGTGATGGCACGGTCGGCCTGTTCGGCCTGGGCCACCGGGAATTCCGAGGAGACCTCGCGCAGCCGCTCCAGCGTCGGGGCGGTGAGCCGTTTGGCGACGTCGGTGACGACCTCGGTCGCGACCAGATGGGGATCGTTCACGGACCAGTGGATGTCCACCTCGGCCTTGAAGAACGTGGTGCCGCCGGCGGCCGGCAGCTCCATCTGGAGCGTCGTCTCGAAGGTGCCGAGCGCGATCTCGCAGATGGTGTGCGGCCGGGCCAGCGCCCGCTTGTCGTAGTGCTGGACACCGGAGACGGTGGCCACGCTGTAGCCGCCGTTCCGGTAGAACAGCACCGAGGCCGTCCGGGCACTCGTCTGCCGGAACGGGCCCGCAGGCGTGTACTCCCGCAGGAACGGGCCCGCGGGCCCCGCGCCATGATCCGCGCCCCCGTCCGGCGCCAAGCCCTCGTGCTCAGCCATCCCTCTCCTCCTCACCCGTCCGGTCCCGCGGCGGGACGGCGAGCCACCACAAGGAGCGCGCCTGCGCGTCGGGGAGCGGATTCTCCGGATCGTTCATCATGCGGCGCAGCAGCCAGTCCAGCCGCCGCCGGTCGTGCTCCTCCGTCATCAGCGCGGGCAGCAGCGCCGCCAGGCCCGGCTGAGTCCACGGCCTTCCGCCCCTGCGCGCGGCGGATCGCAGCAAGCCCTCCAGTGCGTCCATCGCAACCTCCTGCGACCGCGGGGTGTTGAGCGCGGTCCACATCAAGTCGGCCATGGGACGGATGAGTTCGGGACGAGTGGCGGCGAGGGCGAGCGGCAGCGGCCAGTCCCCGCGGTCCGCCAGCGGGGATCCCGGCTCGTCGTTCAGCACCTCGTCCACAGGGGTCACCGCGAGCCGGACGGTGGTCACCAGACCGAGGTCCTGGTACGCCTCGCGGGTGTGGTGGGTCCAGTCGGACATCCGCCGCAGCACCTGCGCACCGTCCGGGAGCGCCAGCAGCCGTACGACGTTGAACGAGGCGGCCGCCAGCTGGTCCCCGTCGTCGCGTACCCCGATCCGGGCCAGGGCGTCCAGGGTGTCGTCCATCGAGGCGGCGGCGTTCCCGTAGCCCAGCGCCATCGCCGCGGTCCAACGGAGCGGCTTCGTCCCGTACCTGCTCCAGTCGTCGACGAGCTTGCACACCGCCTTGCGGTGCGTGGCGTGGCCGGCCGCCTGGTCCAGCGTGGTGGCCGCAAAGATCCTCCGACGTGGCGTGGACGCCTCGGCGAGCGGCCGGATCAACTCCGCGTAACCGTGGTCGAAGTCCCGTACGCACAGCTCCCCGGCGGCCACCGCGGCGCGCATCCACACCTGGGGGCGGGGATCGTCCGCCAGCAGCCGCAGCCACCGGACCACCGGCGCCCTGGCGGGGAAGTGGCGGTCCCAGATCTCGGTCAGCACCGCGGCAGGCAGGGCGGAACCCTGGTACCAGAGCAATTGGGCGCCCACCTCGGTGCCGGCCACCTCGACCGTGCCGTCGGTGGGTTCGGCACGCGAGAGAGCCAGATCGGAGTCCGGGTCGTCACAGAACAGCGGGCGTGCGGGTGTGTTGTCCGGGTCGCTCTGTACGGACAGTTCCCAGGTCAGCAGATGTGCGGCGGTGGCCACGACGCTGCGCGAGGCCCCGCCCAGTACGGCGAGCGCGATGCGGAACGCCACCGGGTGGAAGAGGGCCGCCGTACCCGGCCGCCCCGCGCTCGGCTCCGTAGCGGACGGGAGCGCGGCCAAGGCCCGGTCCACGCCGGCGAACCACTCCCGGGCCTGGTCCGCAGCCAGGCTCCGGCAACCGGACAGCAGTTCCTCGTACGAGACGTCACCCAGCAGATGCCCGGCCAGCAGCGACGCGACCAACTCGGCCTCGGCGGGCCGCAGTTCCTTCAGTCCGACGGCGTCCCTGACCGCTTTCCCGCCCGCCAGCTCCTCCGCCCGGCTCAGCAGGTCCGCCACCTGGGGCCCGCCGTCCGATGTGCCGGTCTGCGCCGTGGCGAGGCGGTCCTCCAGCCGTTCCCGCAGCCGGGTGGTGAGCAGTTCCCGCGTGGGCACGGGCGGGCAGCGCATCCCGTACCGCCCGGCCAGCAGCGGGTTCGCCGCCGATCCGACCGTCACGACGATCACCGCGAACGAGGCGCGCTCGTCCAGGGCGGCGGCCAGCCCGTCCAGGTCCATCTCGTCCGGCGGCAGCGCACCGGGACCGGCGAGGGAGAGCTCCAGCAGGTACCCGGTGCCATGCCGCTCCTCCAGCGAGCCGGCCAGCCCCCGTACGTCCGGGTCGACCCGCCGCACCCGGGACCCCGTCCCGGTCTCCGTGCCCTGGTCGCTCCCCACCCGAGGGGTGACCTCGTCGAGGAGCGAGAGCGCGGTGCTGGTACGTCCGGTACCGGGCGCGGCACCGAGCACCAGCAGCCGACGGGCCTGGAGTGCGTTGCGCAGCTGCAGGTACCCCTTCGGCTCCACATGGACCCGGCGGAGCCGGCGCAGCTCCTCATCGGGAACCGGCCCGCTGCGCATCCCCGCGCTGGACTGGCGGGCGTCCATCCGCAGATGGATATCGCCGATATGGGCGCTCTGGATGTACGAACGGTCGAAGCTGTTCAGGTCCCGGCCGGTGTCGAAGAGCATCCGGGTGGAGCGGCGGGCCCGCGAGGCGGCGGCGAGATCGGTGGGGCCGTCCTCGCCCTCCGCCTCGGCGAGCGGGTCACGGGTGTGTTCCCTGAACCGCCCTGCGGCGCTCTCCCGTTCCTTCTCCTTCTCCGCCGCCTCGCCGTCGGCGAGGTCCCCGCCGTCCGCCGCTCCCTCTTCCCCGCGTGGCCGGTCGTCGCCGTCCCCCGCCCTGGCGTTGTTGCCGGCCGCGGGAGCGGGACCTCCGGCCGGCTTCCGGGGTGCGGGCCCCGGGGATGCGTCCGCGTGCTGTTGTTCCTCGGCCACGTGACTCAGTCCTTCCGCGGCCCGGCGCCACCGGTGGTCCGCCCGATGTGCACGGGCTGCTGGTACACGTTGTCCCGGTGCTGCGACATGTCGCCGTGAACGGTGTAGCGGGCACCCGGGATACCGGTCCGGTCGTCATCGTCCGCGCCGTCGTCCGCGCCGTCGTCCGCGCCGCCCTCAGGGACGTCCGTGCCGGCGGCCCCGGTCCCCGCCTCCCCCCTCCCGGGCGCCCGGGTGCCGGCCGGCGGCGGATCACCGAGCGGTATCGCCGGAGCGGCCCGCCCCGGGAGATGGAACCAGGCGGTGACCGCCCCCTCCTTGAGCTCCAGACGGGCCGAGGAGTAGCGCGCGGGCTCGATGAACTTGCCCCCGCTGCTGACCACGTCCTCGTACAGCGACTCCGAGACCACCAGCACGAGGTCGGCTCGTTCGGCGTCCAGCAGTTGCCTGGCGACGGGAGAATCCGCCAGCCGGCAGGCGAGGTCCACCGCGCGCCCGCTGATGCCCCGTCCGTCGTGCCGGACCGGACCGACATGCATGCCCACCCGAAGCCCCAGGGGCACGCGCAGAGCGCGGTTCTCGTCCCGCAGGCTCTCGTGCACCTCGACCGTCCACAGGCCGAGCAGCCGGGTCACGGCGATCCGGCCGGCCACCGACAGCAGCACACCGTCGCCGCGGTCCTCCATGTGGAGGGCGTCCCGCGCCACCTTGGCATGGGTGAACGCCGCTTCCAGGACCCGGTAAATCCGGGCGCGCATCCGCGGCTTGTCCACGTCGTCGTACGCACCGGAACGCCGGGCGTCGACGCTGATCACCAACTCGTAGCGCGCTTCGGCGACATCCATCGTGTCGTCGTCCACTCCGTGCCCCCTGTCCTGTCGCTCGCTGTCCCCTCAGCTTCGGGCCCGGGACCAAGGCCGTCTGTAGCCGTTTACACACGGCCGGGCGTGGCTTTCACTCCTGATGGCCGCCCGCGAGGAGGGCGAGCAATGCGGGGTCGAGAATCTCCACCATCCGGTTCCCCGTCCGCACGACCTGCTGGTTCCGCAGCAGCCGCAAGGCCTTGGCGACCGCTTCGCGGGTGGCTCCGACGGTGGCGGCGAGCTCGTCCTGAGCCAGATGGACGACGGCGCCCGCGGGCGAAGAGCCCGAGAGGGAAGGCGCGTAGGGGCCGGAAGGTTCGGCCCGTGAGAGTTCGGTGAGCCGGGCGGCCAAGCGCTGCAACACGGTGAGCGAGGCGAGTGCGGACCGCTCCTGGTCGGCACTGCGGAGCCGGAAGGTGAGCTGGCGTATCACCAAACCGCTGACACGGGGGTGCAGGGCGAGAAATCGACGGAACGCGTCGCCGGATATGACCTGGGCCTCTATCGGTCCCAGGGCCCGTACGGTGGCGCTGCGCGGGTGGCTGTCCAACGCGGCCATCTCGCCGAGGAGTTCGCCGGGCCCGCGCAGGCCGAGTATCAACCGGGTGGCACCGCGGTCCGTCACCACGGAAACGGTCACCCAGCCCGCAAGTACGATCATTACGTGACTTGAACGGTCGCCTTCGGTCAGAAGATGAGCATCGGCCGCAAAATGCTTCCGATTTCCGAGGGCCATCACGCTCTCGTTTTCCTGGACTGTCAGAGCGCGCGCGAACGCCAGCTCATCACCGAGCAGCCCCATGGCCACTCCCCCCACGGAATTCCGGATGGCCTGATTTCCACTGGCGTTGATAGTCGCAGAGTGACACTCCGGGGGGAGGTAATCGCGCCATGTTGACGGTACTGATAGGTAGACATCGAACTGCCAGGTAGATCGCCCGCGCTTCCCCCGCACTCCCCCTTCATTCCCGTCCCGTACCCGCGCACGAGGCCCCGCGGCCCGCCTGCCCCGCCCCCTTCTCCACCGACGATGCAGAGGTCAGGCCGCACACGCGGGCGCCTCGGACACATCGCTGCCCGAAACGGCAGAGGCGCGAAGGCTTGGCGAAAACTCGGGTTTTCGACGACCGCCCGCCGATCCAGCACACATCAAGAGGAGTCGGCAATTCCACGGAGGGCCCGCCCGACTCGGGAGATGAAGGTCCGCACCTCACCACCCGGAGAACAGGAACCCGGTGGCCGACAAAGGCGCCTTACCGGACCCGGCGCCAAAGAGGTACGGCAGCCGCCGAGATCTCCCGCGCAAAAGCACCCGTGGTTCGTCTTGGACAACAAGACAGCAGAAAGGTTTCAGCAGATCGGAGAGGACCCGGGATACGACGACGACCCGGCGGGGCGGTTTCCGAAGATCCGGCAGGTGCCCACAAGTGAGCCCCGCCGGGCAGGATTCCTGGCCGGCGGGGCAGCTTCCTTACCGCGGCACGGGCTACCGGGTGCAGCGCGGCACATTCCGGGAGCGCCGACAGATCAATGGGGACGTTGAGACAAGAGGCCCCCGCCGGGCCTCAGCCCCACAGCCCCACAGGCCCTCAGGCCCTCAGGCCCCCGTGACGCCGTCGATGCTCTCCCTGAGCAGGTCCGCATGGCCGTTGTGGCGGGCGTACTCCTCGATCATGTGGACCAGGATCCAGCGCAGCGAGACGCCCTGGCCGCCGGCGAGACCGGATTCCCGTTCCGAGAGGCTGCCGGTGTCGTCCAGCGAGGAGGCGGCGGTCAGCTCGCGGCTCCGTGCGACTTCCTCGCGCCAGCGGGCCAGAGCCTCGTCGATTCCGCGGTCCGGGGCCGGCGTGAAGCCGTCTTCGTTGCCCGCCCCGTGGACCGGTGGCACGTCCTGGCCGGCGAGCACCCGCTGGAACCAGTTGCGTTCGACCTCCGCCATGTGCTGGACCAGCCCCAGCAGTGTCATGGACGACGGAGTCACCGAGGCGAGGCGGATCTGGCGGTCGTCCAGCCCCTCGCACTTCAGCGGGAGCGTAGCGCGGTGGAAGTCCAACCACCCTTCCAGCGTGGCACGTTCATCGGCCTGCAGGGGCGGCATCGGCCGCCCGTCCGGTGTTGTCCCCATGGGTCACACCTTTACACACCGCCGGGGGGCGACCGGGCAGCGGACGTCCGACGACCGTACGACGGAGGGTGAGTTCATGGCGGCGCCTCTCCCCGCCATGACCCATCACTCGATATCTCCTCGATGATCTTGGAAGACGGACCTGATGAACCCTGACGGACCCTGACGGACCCTGGCGGACCCTGGCGGACCCTGGCGGACACTGACGGCCCCTGGCGGACACTCCAGGACACCTCCCACCTTATGTGTCACTTCAGCGACTTGGGTGTGGAACCTTTTCGCCGTGCGAGTGCTCCTACATGACACGCAGGTGTGCACATGTCCCCACGTTTGCACGCACATTCACGCACACTCACGCACACCACGCGTCATGCACGGCCTGAACATGACGAACGTCAACCTGTGCCGTCCAGGCGGCACTTGGGATACGAAAGGTCTGCTGGATGAAGATTCGCAGAGCTCTGATAGCCGCCGCAGCGGCTGCCGTGTTAGCGCCTGCCGCCGTACTGGCCGCGCCTGCTGCCGCGTTCGCAACGGAGCCGGTGTCCGAGGCCGGCCCCCGCACGCCCGCCTCTGCCGACTCCCCCGGTGCCGCGACATCGGCGGACCGGCCGGCGGGTTCCGCGAAGAGCGGCGGCGGAACGGGTAATCCGGACGAGCCGCGGCGCCCGGGCGAAGCCGCCGCCCGCGCGGCATCCCAGGTCCGCGACGGGGCCGCCCGTCCCGGCCCGGGGAAGCCGCCGAAAGCCGCCGGGACCGCCGAAGGGACCACTGAGAGGACCACCGGCGCGGGTGACGCCACCGGCGGAGGCAAGGACGCCGGTGATTCCGATGGTGCGGACCAGCCCTGCGCGTTCGAGTCCGACCAGTTGCACACGGCCGTCCACGGGCTGCCGCGCCAGCTGACCGCGGGCGGCGCCTGGACCCCCTTCTCCATGACGCTCACCAACACCACCGGCAAGTCCCTGGAGGAGGTCCAGCCCTTCCTGCGCGTGTCCTCCGCCGAGGACGTCGACCGGCCGGACTGGGAGCTGGAGACCGAGTACCGCGACGCCAAGACGGGGCGGTGGAAGACCTTCCACGACGCGGAGCCCGAGGACCTGTTCGGCTTCTTTGCCGTCGGTCCGCGCAGCACCGTCACGCTCCAACTGCGCACCCGCGTGGTCAAGGACGCCAAGCCCGGCGCCGGGTACGCACTCGCCGCCGGCGACTACCGCAACCGCGACGGTTCCTGTGGTTCGGCCCAGGAAACCTGGTACGACTTCACCATCCTCCGCGCGGGCACGAAGCCGACGCAGCCCCCGACCGCCAAGCCGGGTGAGCCGGGTAGCACGGCCGAGCCCGGCCAGAGCGCCGCGTCCGCCGGCGGTACGGGTGGTTCCGATGCCACCGGTGGCCTCAGCCCGCAGGGCGGCTCCCAACTCGCCGCGACCGGCTCCTCGTCCGCGCTTCCGGCGATCGCTCTCGCCGGCGGAGCCGCGATGGTGGTCGGCGCGGGTGCGGTCATCGGCGTACGGCGCCGGAAGGGCGTGGCCGGTCCGGGCGCCACGGACGTCACCGCGTAAGCCCCTCCCATCCCTCCAAGAACCTGACACCCCAAGGATCCACGGCCTGAGAACCCAGAGACCCCAGAGAACTCAGTGCACTCAGAGAACCCAGAGAACTCAGAGAACTCAGAGACACCGGAAACAAAGGCTCCAGGGGTCCGAAGAACCAGGAAAGAGATCATCATGAACACGAAACTGCGCCGCGCCCTGTCGGTCTCGGCCGCGACTGCCGCCCTGCTTCCCGTGGCGCTGGCCGCCGCGCCCGCCTCCCAGGCGGCCCCTGCCGCGGAACTCCCGAAGTGCTCCGACGTCAGCAACGGGCAGTACCACAACAACGCCTTAGTGGGCCGCTCGTTCGGCGTACCCGATTCGATCACTCTCGGCACGCAGTGGACGACCTACACCACCACGCTCACCAACACCTCGGCAAAGGAGCTCAAGTCGCTCGACCTCAGCGCCGCGCTGGGCAGTTATGTCTACAACGAGGGTGAGCGCGACCTGAGCCCGTACGGCGATCTGCAGTACTGGGACACCTCGCAGCGCGCCTGGAAGACGCTGCGCCAGGCCGATGGAAACGCCCGTGGCACCGTCCCCGGCCCGAAGACGCTGAAGCCCCGCGAGTCCGTCCACGTGCAGCTGCGGTTCAGGGTGGGCAAAGACCTGCCCCTGGACCATGCGTACGACGCGTTCACCGGCCTCACCGGCACCTTCGCCGACCGCTACCACGACACGGACTGCACGTCCGACGGCTCCGCCGTGGGCACTTTCTACCCCCGCGAGGGCTGAAACCTGAGGGGAGGGGCTGCCGCCGCCCGGCGCCGGCAGCCCCCTGGGGTCCGTCCTCAAATGCGTCGACAGCGCCCCTCGGCATCCGGCAAAGTGGCCGCCCGTGACGAGCAGTGAGCTGTGGAACCGTGCGACCGCCGACCGCTACGACGCCGAGGAGACCGAGATGTCCTCGGCCGCCGTCCTCGGCCCGACTCTCGCCTTCCTCGCCGAGCTGGCCGGAGAGGGCCGGGCGCTGGAGCTCGCCATCGGAACCGGACGAGTGGGCGTTCCGCTCCGGGAACGCGGCGTGCCGGTAGTGGGCATCGAATTGTCCGAGCACATGGCAGCGGTCCTGCGGCGCAAGTCCGACGAGGACACGCTCCCGGTAGCCATCGGGGACATGGCCACGACCGCCGTCCCCGGCGAGTTCACCCTGGTCTATCTCGTCTACAACACCATCACGAACCTGCTCACCCAGGACGAGCAGGTCCAGTGCTTCCGCAACGCCGCACGTCATCTGGAGCCCGGCGGCCGGTTTGTCATCGAGCTGGGCGTGCCCCCGCTGAGGTTCCTGCCGCCCGGCCAGGTCGCGGTGCCGTTCGACGTCTCTGAGCGGCATCTCGGCTTCGACACCTTCGATCTGGTCGAGCAGATTCTCGTCTCGCACCACTTCACCCGCGAAAGCGACGGCGACGGCGACGGCCGCTACCGCCGGGGAAGCTCCCGGCACCGGTACGCCTGGCCGGCGGAGCTCGACCTGATGGCGCGGATCGCCGGGCTCGAACTGGAACGTCGCGTCGCGGACTGGGACGGGACGCCGTTCACCCAGGACTCCGCGAAGCACGTCTCCGTGTGGCGCAAGCCGGCCTGAGCTCGGCACCGGGGCGTCAACGTAAGCCGTGCCCGTCGGCCGACGACATCCTCGACCAGTGGGACGACGCGCCTGCCCGGTGACGTCGGAGAGCTCGGATGCACCCCTCCTGCCCGCTGGCTAAGCTCGGTGAAGGGGCCGAAGATCTGATCTTGGAGGCTCCCATGGTGCAGCTGCCCGAAGCGCGTGATCTGGCCCCCCGGCTGGCCACCGGGGCGTTCATCCTGAATTCCGGGCTGACGAAGCTGCGGGCGGACCAGGCCACCGCACAGGCCGTGCACGGCATGGCCTGTGTGGCGTACCCGTTCCTGGACAGGATTCCCGCCGAGCGGTTCACCCGGCTCCTGTCATGGTCGGAGCTCGTGATCGGTGGCGCGCTGCTGGCACCGTTCGTACCCACCCGGCTGGCCGGACTGGCGCTGACCGGTTTCTCCGGTGGGCTGGTCGGTCTGTATCTGCGCGTCCCGGGGTTGCGGCAGGAGGGAAGTCTGCGGCCGACCCAGGACGGGATTCCGATGGCCAAGGACACCTGGATGCTGGGCATCGGGCTCGGGTTCCTGGGCGCGTCCGGCCGCCGGCGGCGGGCCGCGGCGGCCCGGCACCGGCACGCGGCGTGCTGCCGGCGCCACCACCGGGGGCGTTGCCGGTGGTGAGTTCCGCGAGGGGCCGGTGTCGGTGGTGAGTGCCGCGAGGGGCCGGTGTCGGTGGTGAGCGTTACGAGGGCCCGATGCGTGCCGGCTGTGAGCGGGCAGGCCCCGGTCAGCGGGTCGTGAGCGGACAGGCCTCAGCGAGCAGATGGTGAGCGGGCAGGCCCCGGTCACCCGGCCGTGAGCGGCAGGGCTCACTCAGCCGGCCGAGTGCCGCCGGACGGCCCGTACGGCGGCGGCGCAGCCCGCGCCCATGACACCGGCGAGCACGAGGACCAGCAGACCCGTCCGGTCCTGCGGCTGGAAGGCCAGGTCGGAACGCTGATTCACCACGAAGCCGTCGTAGAACATCCACGACACCAGGGCCACGACGGGCACCAAGGCCGGCCGGGCGAAGGCGGACCCGGCCACCGTCAGCAGGGCGAAGACCGCGAGCGCGACCGCGGCGTGCGCGGTCTCCCCGGTCAGCATCAGGGCGGTCACCAGCAGCGCCGCTCCCAGGGCGCCGAGCGGCAGCGCGAGGTCACGGGCGAGGGTGCGGCCGGGCGGTGCCCGATGGGCCGGCCGGGTACGGGGCAGCGTTACCGGCGGCAGGCGCGGGGCGCGGGGGGTGTGGGGGGTGTGGGGGGTGTGGGGGGCGTAAGGGACGTACGGGCGGTAGGCGGTCGCCGGACGGTGAAGGGTGGCCACGGGGAACACCTCCTGCTGTGGTCCGCTCCTGTTGTGGTCCGCGGCGGACCGGTCGATCCATGGACCCGCGGTGGCCCCTTGCCGCCAGAGTGCGCACGGGAGGAGGTACGGGAGCCCTGCCGCGCTGTCCTTTAACGCCCCGCGTACGGACGGCGGGCGGTTCCTGACACGACCTTGACGGCAGGGTGAACACGCGCCTGACGGCAGAGGCGCCCCGCCGGTGTCGTCCGGCGCGGGGTGGGACGAGGCGCCGCTGACGTGGTGATGCATACTCGCTCCTCGTTGCCCGAACGACGACCGAGGATCGGCAGGCCTTCCCGCATGACCACTGTCCAGGCGGATCCCACGCCCCCCGCCCCCGCCTCCCGACGGTGGCGCGCCTGGCTCCTGGACGGGCTCAGCAGCCAGGCCGCCCGCCACCCCGGGCCGCACGGCACCCCGCCGGCCGAGCACAAGGGCCACACCTGGTGGCGCGTCATGTGCCTCACGGGCGTCGACTACTTCTCCACGCTGGGCTACCAGCCGGGCATCGCCGCGCTGGCGGCCGGTCTGCTCTCGCCGTTCGCCACGCTCGTACTGATCGCGCTGACCCTGCTCGGCGCGCTGCCCGTGTACCGCAGGGTCGCCAAGGAGAGCCCGAACGGCGAGGGTTCGATCGCCATGCTGGAGCGACTGCTGCCGTGGTGGGCGGGGAAGCTGCTGGTCCTGGTGCTGCTGGGGTTCGCCGCGACGGACTTCATCATCACCATGACGCTGTCGGCCGCCGATGCCTCGGCGCATGTCGTGGAGAACCCCTTCGCCCCTCCCCTGCTGCACGGGGCGAACCTGTGGATCACCCTGGTGCTGCTGGCCGCCCTGGGCGCGGTGTTCCTCAAGGGCTTCCGTGAGGCGATCGGCATCGCCGTGGGCCTGGTCGGGACCTATCTGGCGCTGAACATCGTGGTCCTGGCCACCGCGGCCGGACATGTGGTGTCGCACCCGGTGGTGGTCGGCAACTGGTGGGACGCGATGACCGCCCAGCACTCCTCGCCGGTGGCGATCGTCGGGGTGGCGCTGCTGGTCTTCCCCAAGCTGGCGCTGGGCATGTCCGGCTTCGAGACGGGCGTGGCGGTCATGCCGCAGGTACGGGGCGCCGCCACCGACACCGCGGCGCACCCGGCCGGCCGGGTCCGGGGCACCCGCCGGCTGCTGACCACGGCGGCCCTGGTCATGAGCTGTTTCCTGCTGCTGTCGAGCCTGGCCACCACGCTGCTCATTCCGCAGAAGGAGTTCGCGACCGGCGGTTCGGCCAACGGGCGTGCGCTGGCCTACCTCGCGCACCAGTACCTGGGCGAGGCCTTCGGCACCGTCTACGACCTCTCCACCATCGCCATTCTCTGGTTCGCCGGCGCCTCGGCGATGGCGGGGCTGCTCAACCTCGTACCGCGCTATCTGCCCCGGTACGGCATGGCGCCGGAGTGGGCCCGTGCGGTGCGTCCGCTGGTGCTGATCTTCCTGGCCACCGCCTTCGGCATCACCTTCTTCTTCAACGCCGACGTCGACGAGCAGAGCGGCGCGTATGCGACCGGTGTGCTGGTGCTGATGCTCTCGGCTTCCTTCGCCTCCACCGTCGCCGCCCGCCACCGGCGGCTGCGCGCGGCCACCGTCGGCTTCGGCGCCATCACCCTCGTCTTCGGCTACACCCTGGTCACCAACGTCATCGAGCGGCCGGACGGCCTGAAGATCGCCCTGCTGTTCATCCTGGGCATCCTGCTGACCTCGTTCGCCTCACGGGTTCACCGGGCCTTCGAACTGCGCGCCGTGCAGGTCGATTTCGACGAGGCGGCCGAGCGGCTGATCGGCGCCGCGATGGCGGCCGGGCCGCTGCGGGTCATCGCCAACGAGCCCGACGAGCGGGACGCGGCGGAGTACCGGGAGAAGGAGTACAGCCAGCGCGAGGAGACCCATATACCGGACGGACGGCCGGTGCTGTTCCTGGAAGTGACCGTCAGGGACTCCTCGGACTTCACCACGGACCTGCGCGTACGGGGCGAGGAGCGGTACGGGGCGCAGATCCTGCGGGTGGAGGGCGCCGGCGTGGCGAACACCATCGCCGCCGTGCTGATGCACCTGCGCGAGCACACCGGCCAGGTACCGCACGCCTACTTCAACTGGACCGAGGGTCATCCGTTGAGCCATCTGCTGCGGTTCCTGGTCTTCGGCGACGGCGAGGTCGCCCCGGTCACCCGGGAGGTCCTGCGCCGCACCGAGCCCGACCCGGCCCGGCGCCCGCGGGTGCACGTCGGCTGAAGCCAGGGCGAACGATGCCCTCCCCGTCACGGGCCCCTCCCCCGGCTTCCCGGGAAGCCGGGGGAGGGGCCCGTGCACCACTGCTCTCCTGTGTATCTGCTCCTGGATCTACTCCTGCAACTGCTCCGGTAGCTACTCGGGCAACTACTCCTGCGGCTTCTCCCGGATCGCCCTCAGGGCGGCTGACACGTGCTCCTCGGTGGTCGCCTTGTCGAGGCCGAGCCCGCTGAGCGCGCCCTCGCCGTTCTCCTCCTCCAGCAGCGCCAGCAACAGGTGCTCCGTACCGACGTAGTTGTGGCCCAGTCGCAGCGCCTCGCGGAAGGTGAGTTCGAGCGCCTTCTTCGCGTGGGCATCGAAGGGCACGAGGGCGGGCAGTGGCTCACCGGAGGGCTCCGGCAGCGCCTCGGCCGCGGCCGCTCCGACCGTCTCCAGCTGTACGCCCTGGGCGACGATCACCCGTGCGGCCAGCCCTTCCGGGACGTCGAGCAGACCGAGTACGAGATGCCCCGTGCCGATCTGCGAGTACCCCCCTTCGCGGGCCTTGGTCTGGGACGCGACGACGACGCTCCTGGCCCGCGGGGTGAACCTGCCGAAGTCCTGGCTCATGTCGGACGCCGGCTCGTCCTTCGTCACGAAGCGCTTCTGGGCGGCCTGCCGTGTGACGCCCATGGACTTGCCGATCTCGGTCCATGAGGCGCCGGAGCGGCGGGCCTGGTCGACGAAGTGGCCGATGAGATGGTCGGCGATTTCGCCGAGATGGTCGGCGGCCACGACGGCGCTCTGAAGCTGTTCGAGGGCGTCGCCGTGCACCTTCTTGATCGCCTCGATGAGGTCGTCGAGGCGGACGGAATGGTTGATCTGAGTCGGTTCCACCATGAGGCAACCCTAGGTTGACAGTCGAAAGCCTGTCAACCCATGGTTGACACTTCAGTCCGGACGGGTCAGCCCCGCCGACCGAGCGCCTTCGCGCGGGTGTGGGACCAGCCCGTCAGCAGAACGCCCACGGCGACCAGCACCCCGTGCACGGCCAGCGTGAGCGCGAAACCGCCGCCCAGCAGGCCCACGAACCCGGTGTCGTCGTGGTCGACGAGCAGCCGGATCGCCCCCTGAGTGAAGACCATCATCACGGCGGCGCCGACGATCTGCAGGATGTCGTACTTCATCGGTCCCCAAGCCCCCTCGGAAAGTTCTTTCAGACCGTTCGCCCAGAACGTTCTGCGTCCCTTCGGAACGTTACGAACGTATCATTTGAGAAAGGGAAATTTGCCGCTGGATTACTGATGAATTCGATTTACGTCACACAATTTGAGGGTTCTGGAATGAGAAATGAGCGTGACGAAATGAGGACTGCCCGGGGGCGGGCGTGCCGGATGTGCTCCACGGCTGTCCCGGCTCCGGGACGGGGCCGGCCGGCGCTCTACTGCTCACGGAGCTGCCAGGCGAAGGCGTACCGGCGGCGCAAGCAGCCGCCCGCCCCGGCGGCCGAACGGACCGTGACGCCCGGCGCCCCCTCGCGGCGACGCCGGCAGATCGCCGAGGCGCTGTGGCGGATCGCGGCCGAACGGGGGCTGCACGCGGCGAGCCTGCGGGAGGTCGCGGCCGAGGCCGGGGTGTCGCTGCGCGCGGTCCAGTACCACTTCGCGAGCAAGCACCGGCTGCTGGTCGACGCGCTGCATCTGCTGCACGAGGAGAACGAGCGCATCGCCCGCTCCCGCATCCGGTTCGACGCCACCGATCCCCGTGCCCTGCTGCGGGCGGTGCTGGACGAGTTTCTGCCCGTGGATGCCCAACGCACCACCGCGCTGCGGGTATTCGCCGCGTACTACGCCCGCAGCCTGACCGACCCGGAGCTCGCCGAGGTCTTTCTGCCCGCCGACCAGCCCTTGGAGCGGCTGGTGGCGGAGCTGATCGCCACGGCGCAGCACGACGGGGGGACGGCCGCCGGCCTCGACCCGGGGCGCGAGGCGGATCTGCTGGTGTCCGGTGCGGTGGGGCTGGGCCAGGACGTGCTCCACCGGCGCCGCACGCTGGAGGACGTACGCCGCACGCTCGATTACCACCTCGACAAGATCTTCGCCGGAGACCGGCGCACGCTGCGCTGATCTCCGGCGAAGGGGGTGGCCGAGGGCAGGCCTTGGGGCGGTCCGGATCTTCGGTCGGCCGCGTGATTCTCATTTACATGACATGCGAAACTGCCGCGCCCACTCCACGGGCCTGTCTGTGCGGGAGCTGACGAAGGCGCGCGGGCGCACGACTGCCGGGGCAGACCCCAAGCCTCGGAACGCACAAGCGCGTTCCAGCACTGATCGCATATGAAGGGTCCCATCCTGATCGGATTGTGAGGGGAGGGCCGAATGTCAGGCGTTTCAGGCGTTTCAGGTGTTTAGGTGTCTAGATGTTTCAGGCGCTGCAGGTGTTTCAGGTACTTCGGGGGATCTCAGACACTTCAGACGTGACAGTCTCTTCAGGCATCACAGGCACTGCAGGCACTGCAGGCATCACAGTCATTCGCGGTCCGGCCTCGTGAAGCGGAGGCGGCCGATATCGCCGGCCTTGACGCTCACTGTGACACCACACCCTCTTCCACGTAACGCTCTCATTACGCCGCGTCGTCCGTGTGGCATCAAGAACCGCTACCGCCCAGTAAGCACCTAGGCATCAGCTATACCCAGTAAGACGGTTGATGCGCGAAATCGGACAGATAGTGCACATCTCCTGCCCGTCCATCCTCGCGGCCCTTACCCGCCTTCGCTTCGAGGGGGAACTGGAGATTCGTACCTATCGACCATCTGTTAATCTGCCCGCTCCTGGATGTTCCTCCATCTCCTCTCCCCACAAGCACCCCCCGTTCGCCGGGTGCAGCGAGGTGTCCCGTAGGTGTACAGCACTCCCTTTTCCCCCGCAGAGGCCAGATCCGCGCGGGCCCGGGTGGGCCTGAGTACGGCTCAGGTCGCCCAGGCCATGACGGCGTGCGGCGCCCCGGTCCGTCCCGAGCTGATCGAGGCCTGGGAGTACGGCACCCAGGCGCCCTCCGAGGCACAGCTCTTCGCCCTGGCCGATGTCCTGTGGTGCCCGCCGACCGTGCTGATGGGCGTCGAGCCCCGGACCCTGGCCGAACACCGGATGGCCCGGCAGTTGAGCGTGGAGCGGCTGGCGCAGCTGATCGGGATGGATCCGGCCATGTACTGGGCGGCCGAGTCGGCGCAGCAGTGGAGCGGCGACTACCGGCAGACCAAGGCGCTGGTGGAGGCGTTGGGGCTGTCGCTGCGGAAGCTGATCGGGGTGATGGGGCACAACGACGAGCTGGCCGGGCATCTGCGGTCGGCCATCGACGGACGCTGGAAGGGGCATGTGGGGGCGATCGCGAAGATCACCACGCTGAACAAGACCCGGGTGAGCGATGCCCTGCGCACGATGCATGCGGAGTTCGCGGAGTTCTCCGAGCGCTATATGGGGCATGTGGTGGCGCGGAACGACGACTCCCGGCTCAAGGAGGTCGCGGCCGAGCGCTCGGCGTATCTGCGCCGGCTGGTCGACCACTTCTGGGACCTGATCGGGGAGGCGGGCGAAGCGCCGCCGTTCAACTCCGTGGCCACCCACTGACGGGAGCGGCGAGGAGCGGCGAGGGAGCGGACACCAGCGGGCGGGGAGGAACCGGGGTGCCGTTCCTCCCCGCCCGCGGCCGTCGCACGGCTGTTGACGCGGCCGTTGACGTCAGTTGCCGGGGGCACCCCAGGGCGGGCCCTGCGGGGTGTGAGGGCCCTGCTGGGGGTGGGGACCCTGCGGGGTGTGCGGGCCCTGGGGGTCGTAGAGGCCCTGCTGTGTGGGCGGGCCCTGAGGGGTGTGCGGACCCTGGTGCGCGTGCGGGCCCTGCGGGGTGTGAGGACCCTGCGGGGGGAACGGGGCCGCCGGCCCGTGCGAACCGACCGGCTCGTGCGCGCCCAGCGGTCCGTGTGCCTCCTCCGGCTCGTCGTTCTCGATCTCGTCCCAGTCGATCTCCATCGTGCTGCGGCGGGTGAAGACGTTGAAGAAGAGGTTCAGCAGGACGGCGGTCAGGCTGCCCAGCGTGATACCGCTGTTGAGGACGGCCCGGACGTCCTCCGGCATCCGCTCGAAGAACGGCGCGACGGCGTTGGGCAGCAGCGCCGCGGCGAGGCTGACCGCCAGGATCAGGGCGTTGCGCTCCTCGCGCAGATCCACCTTGCCCAGGATCTGGATGCCGACCGCGGCGACCATGCCGAACATCGCGATCGCGGCGCCACCGAGCACGGGGTGCGGAATCGCGGCCACCACGCTGCCCGCCTTCGGCAGCAGCCCCAGGATGATCATGAAACCGCCGGCCGCGACCACCACGAACCGGCTCATGACCTTCGACATCCGCACCAGGCCGATGTTCTCGGCAAACGCCACGTAGGGGAAGGAGTTGAACACGCCGCCGAGAACGGTGGCGACACCGTCGGCACGCAGGGCGTTGGCGACGGTGGCGTTGTCGACCTTCTTACGGGTGATCTCCCCGATGGCGTAGACGTCTCCGGTGGTCTCCACCATGGTGATCAGCATGACCACGACCATGGCGATGATCGGGAACAGCTCGAACTTCGGCATGCCGTAGTGGAAGGGCGTGCTGACACCGAACCAGTCGGCACTGCCCACCGCGCTGAAGTCCGCATCGCCGAGGAGCCAGGCCACCCCGGTACCGGCGACCAGGCCGAGCAGTACGGCGAGGCTGCTCAGATACGGCTTCCCGAGCCGGACCACGAGCAGGACGAAGAGCAGGGTGCCCAGTGCATAGGCGAGGTTCTTGGGATCGCCGTATCCGGGGTGACCGATCAACTGCGCACCGCCGGCCGCGTCCTGCAGTCCCTGCGGGATGAGGGTGAGGCCGATGATGGTGAGGATGGTGCCGATGACTATCGGCGGGAAGTACTTCACCAGCTTGCTGAAGAATGGCGCGAACAGGAAGGTCGCTATGCCCGCGGTGATCACCGCGCCGTAGACGACGAGCAGCCCGGCGGTCCCGCCGCCCGCACCCAGCCCGATGGCGATCATCGGCGAGACCGCGGTGAAGGTGACGCCCTGGACCAGCGGCAGCCTGGCGCCGATCTTCCAGATGCCGAGGGCCTGGATGATCGAGGCGACACCGCAGGTCAGCAGGTCCGCGTTGATCAGATAGACGAGCTCCTCATGGGAGAGGCCCAGGGCGTTCCCGAGGATGATCGGGACGATCACCGCTCCCGCGTAGAAAGCGAGGACGTGCTGAAACCCGTAGAGGGTGAGCTTGGCGACGGGAAGTACCTCGTCGACGGGGTGGGCCTGCTGGCGGGAGAACTGCTGGGGGTTTTGTCGGGAGACTCGTGCCATCTCTGCCTTGCCTTCGCGAGGTAGGTGAATAAGAAGGAACCGGCGCCGTCGCGTTCCGGGGGACGGACGGGCCGGCTGGGTCTTGCAAAGCCGACGTTGAGCGGTGTTGCCGACACCACGTAGCCCTGCACTGCACGGTGTGTCCTGGTTCGGTAGGACTTCCTTCGATCAGCGCAGTAAATTCCGGCATTTCCATGGAATTTACAAGTGGACTAATCGGAGCGTTCACCTTAGTTGACCTGCGCCGTTTCTCGCGAGTAGCCGGTCGCATTCGCTCGGATAAAGCAGGATCGTGGCCTGAAATCCCGTTTTGGGGAGAGGGGTTTGCGTGCCTCGACTGATGTGGGAGGCGACCCACCGGAGTGCCGGTTTCCGGAGTGCCGGTTTCCGGGGCGTCGGATTCCGGGGCGTCGGTTTCGGGGGTGTCGGTTTCCGAGGCGGGTGCCGCCTTCCGGGGTGCCGCCTTCCGCTACGGCTTCTCCACCTCGCCCGGATGGCGTACGCGCCGCGCCGGCAAGGCACCGAGGAAGCCGGTGACCAGTCCCCAGGCGAGGCCGACGCCCACCAGCCGCCGGAGTTGCGGCTCCAGGGTGACCTCGCCGCCCAGGTCGCCGCCGAGGTCACCGAGGCCCATCAGGGAGAGCCCGTAGTGGGCGGAGATGCGGGTGAGCAGGCCGACGGCCAGGAGGGTGAGCGCCAGTGCCATGGCCATTTCGACGGCGTGCCGCCAGGCCGGCCGCCGGGCCGGGGAGCGGACCGCGGCGGTGAAGGCCGCAAGGAGCAGCACCACGGCCGCCACTGCCACCAGGAGCCAGGCCCGGCCGTCGTACCCGGCCAGCGCGCCGAGGTCGAGGGTGCGCTTGCCGTGGGCGCGGAGCACCTGGTCGAGGACGTGCGGCAGGGGCAGTCCGATGGCCTTGTCGACATGTCCCACCCAGGCTCCGCCGGTGCCGATGCCCAGCGCCATCCAGGCGAGGTTCGGCAGGCCGAGGAACATGGCGGCGAAGGTCTCGGCCGGGTGGTCCTTGGTGATGAGCTCGACGATGCCGATGACCAGCCCGATCACGACGTAGCAGAGCAGTGTCAGCAGCATGGCGAAGGCGGGCGGCCGTACGGAGTCCTGGAAGCGCAGCAGCCGGGGAGAGAGCGGGGCCCGGCGCGAGACCAGGAAGGTCAGCACGAGCACCGCCAGGATCCACAGCAGTCCGGCCCCGAGCGTCGCGGGCACATCGGCGCCGAAGCCGACGGTGGGAGTGGCGCCCAGCTCGGCGCCGATCCGGTCGGCCAGGTCGTTGCCCACGGTGATCCGGAAGCTGTGCCGGGCGGCGAGCGTGAGCAGCAGCAGAAGCACCAGCCAGCACACCGCCGTCCGGGCGACCCGGGCGAGCAGTTCCCCGGTGTCGGCCACCGCTCGGTGGCGCAGCGGCAGCAGGAAGACGGCGGCGGTCACCAGCGCGCCGGCGAGCGTGACCGACAGCGGTACGACGTCCAGGGCGGCATCGGCCTGCGCGAGGCCGCCGGCGTCCCCGGAGAGACCGACCGAACCGCCGGCCGCGACCAGCACCGTGGCCGCGACCACGGAGGGGAACGCCCCGCCGGGAAGGTCCGCCGCGCCCGCCGCCCACAGGCCGAGCGCGGCGACCACGATCATGGTGACGACGCCCGCCACGGCCGTGCCGAGCGCCTCCGCCCAGGCCCGGACCGCGGGCGGTGCGCCGCGGCGGCGCACCGGGCCCGGCGAACCGGCCGGCGCGGGGCCTCGCATCTGGCTCACGCTCTCTCCTGCCGGTCACGGGACCGCGTACCAACGATCCGTCCGGAAACCACGGTCCACGGCATGCGCGCCAAGCACGCCACGCGCGGGATGCACACACCAACGTAAGCACCGGCGCGGCACCCCGCTTGCGGACGGCGCCAAGCGGCGGCCGGCCGGAAGGACGCCGGCCGCCTTCCCGGTCTGCCGCTTCCCCCGCTCTCCCGATTTCCCCCTTCCCCCGCTCTCCCGCAGGCCCGCGAGCCCGATATCGAACTGTGTCCTAATGATCCGGTGCACCGGACAACCACCGAAGCGCACAGACCCTCTGCCTGTGTGGTGGGGCATGGCAGCCCCTGACGGTTACCCCCGTACAGGGCCGCGCTCCGCCACTGTCAGTTGTTCTGCTTGGGAAGGACCCCCGTGTACGCCGGATCACGCCGCCACTCCGTACGGTTGATACCCGCCCTGATAGCGGCGGGGACTCTGTTGACCGCGTGCGGGCCGGGTGCCGATGCGCCGAAGGCGGACCAGCCTGCGGCGAAGGTGACCGTCACCCCGGCCGCCGGAAGCAAGTCGGTCAAGCTCGGCTCGGGGATATCCGTGCGGGCCGACGACGGAAAGCTCGTCTCGGTCGAGGTCAAGGACGACAAGGGCGGCACGGTCACCGGGCAGATCGCCGGTGATGGCACGTCATGGAAGTCGGACGGCAAGGTCAAGCCGATGACCACCTACACCGTGCGGACGAGGACGAAGTCGGCGCAGGGCAAGGAATCCGCCGCCACCTCGGAATTCACCACGGAGCAGGCCGGCAAGGTCAACAAGCTCACCAACACCCCCGGCGGCGGGCAGACCGTGGGCACCGGAATGCCGATATCGATCCTCTTCGACCACCCGGTGGCGAAGGACCGGCGCGCCGAGATCGAGAAGGCGCTGAAGGTCACCACCCAGCCGAAGGTCGAGGGTGCCTGGGGCTGGGTCAAGGACTACTCCGGCAAGGACCGGATCGACTGGCGTCCCAAGGACTACTGGCCGTCCGGCACCAAGGTCTCCGTCAAGGGCGCACTGTCCGGGATCAACTCCGGTGACGACGGCGGCTGGTTCGCCCGTGACTACAACTTCGGCTTCCGCATCGGCGCCGATCACAAGGCCGTCATCGATGTGCCCTCGCACACGCTGACCATGTACGAGAACGGCAAGAGCGTCGGCACCATCACCGGCTCCGCGGGCTCCCCGCAGGACCCGACCCGCGGCGGTGTGCACACCGTACGCAGCAAGAACGCGGCCGAGACGATGGACTCCGCCACCATCGGCCACGGGGACGAGTGGAAGCTGCCCTCCAAGTGGGTCACCCACCTCACCGCGTCCGGGACCTTCCTGCACTCCGCCCCGTGGAACAAGTCGATCGGCACGGTCAACAACAGTCACGGCTGCTTCGGTATGACCACCTCGGACGCCAAGAAGATCTACGACTTCCTGCCGATCGGCTCCACCGTCGAGGTGAAGGGCACCAGCAACACCAACAAGACCGACGTCGGTAACGGCCTGGAGGTCTGGCAGGAGAGCTGGACGCAGTGGCAGCAGCGCAGCGCCCTGCAGCACTGACCCGGGCGCCCGGCGTTCCGCCGGTCATCTGCGCTGCCTGGCAAGGCCGCGGGGGCGGGTGAGCAGCAGGAAGACGGTGGCCAGGACGGCGACGGCCTGGGCCAGGGCCGCCAGCTTCTTGTCGGCGCTCCAGCCCGGTTCGTACATGTCAGGCAGCGGTCCCGGCGCGCCGATGTCCACGTAGGTGTAGAGGAGCAGCAGCGCGAGTCCGCCGGTCGCGACGAGCCAGGCGAAGGTGTCGCCGGCCGGCCGGCGCCAGACCAGCACGAGCACGGCGGCGAGCGCGGCCAGCGCGGCCTCGATACGGAAGAGCAGACCCTGGCTGATGGTTGCCGTGACCCCGTCGTAGCGGCCGGCGAGCCGGGCGTGGACATAGGCGTCCAGTGCCAGGCCGGCCGCCGCCAGCAGCCGTGCGACACCGCGGGCGGCCCGGCCGGACCGCCCGCGGCCGGACGCCCGCCCGTGGTGCGGTACGGAGTGGTCTGGTGCCACGGCTTCTCCAAGCCTCTCGGTGGGCGGCCGTAGCCGAAGCGGCGGACGGTGGGCCGGCGGTGCCTCCCGCTGGGCCTTCGGTCCGGGGGTGTCCCCCTGGGCCTTCGGTCCGGCCGGCCCGGTCCCGTCGGGCCGCACCCACCTCAATAGACCTCAGACGCCGCCGCCCGGCCATCCGGGCGGCGGCGTTCGGCGTACCGGGCGGCCGGGCGCCGCCGTACCGTGCACGGCGGGCCGGTGGCCGGGGCCGTGGCCGTGGCCGTGGCCGTGGCCGTGCCGGTGGCCGTGGCCGTGGCCGTGGCCGTGCCGGTCAGCGGATCTCGCTCGTCGTACGGCGGTAGGTCGAGCGGCGGTCGTCGATCTCGGTCCAGCGGTCGCCGTAGACGTTCTCGGTGATGCCCGGCTCCCGCAGGAAGTCGTGCGGGAAGCCCAGCGGTACCGCGCTGCACCGGTCGAGCCGCGCCTGCGCGTCGGCGTCCAGCGTGACATCCACCGCGGCGAGGTTGTCGAGAAGCTGGCTCTCCTTGGTGGCGGCGATGATCGGGATGATGTTGCCGGGCCGGCCGCGCAGCCACGCCAGCGCCACCTGCGCCGGGCTCCAGCCGCCCTGCTCGGCGATCTCCAACACCGCGGTGACGGTCTCCTCGGTGTGGTGGTCGGACCGGTCCGTCTCGCCGACGACATCCAGCCGGCCGGTCTCCCCGCGGCGGTACTTGCCGGTGAGCCGCCCGGCCGCGAGCGGCGCCCAGGCCAGCACCGCCAGGTCGAAGGCGCGAGCCTGCGGCAGCAGTTCGCGCTCCGGCGTCCGCTCCAGCAGGTTGTAGCGCAGCTGCGAGCCGGCGAACGCGGTCCAGCCGCGCAGCTCGGCCAGGGTGTTCGCCTGCGCGATCTCCCAGGCGGGCCAGTCGGAAACGCCGAGGTAGAGCACCTTTCCCGAGCGCACCAGGTCGTCGAGCGCCCGCATCACCTCCTCCACGGGCGTGAAGTTGTCCCGTGCGTGCACCCACAGCACGTCGAGGTGGTCGGTGCGCAGCCGCTCCAGGCTCTCCTCCACCGACCGGACCAGGTTCTTGCGGTGATTGCCCGCCGCGTTCACATCGCCCTTGCGGGTCGCGCAGGTGTATTTGCTCGCCAGCACGAAGCGGTCCCGGCGGCCTTCGAGCAGTTCCCCCAGGATCCGCTCCGAGGCGCCGTCGGTGTAGTTGTTGGCGGTGTCGATGAAGTTGCCGCCCGCTTCCGCGTAGGCGTCCAGGATCCGGCCGCTGGTGTCCTTGGGAGCGCCCCAGCCCCAGTCCTCGCCAACGGTCATGGCGCCCAGGCTCAGCTCGCTCACCCGTAGACCGGTCCTGCCGAACAGTGTGTAGCGCACGTGGTTCCCTTCGATCGGTGCAGCTCGCCGGTGGTGCGCTCACGCTAGGAGCTGGAGCGCCCTCCAAGGCAAGGCGCGGCCGGTCGTCGGGGTCCGGTTCCGGCCTCGTCGGTGGCGCGAACCGCGCGGGCGTCGGTGGCGCGAGCGGCGCGGGCGTCGACGGCATGCCCCCGGAGATATGCCTTGGGGGACATTCCTTGGGGAGACCTCCCCAGGGAAGCCATGCCCTAGGGTGGGCCGGGCAACTGGTTCGCCCTGTCCGCCAGGCAGGCGCGTCGCAAGAGGGAACCCGGTGGAATTCCGGGACTGCCCCGCAGCGGTGAGTGGGAACGACCGCCGTCATACGCACTGGGCCCGGGCCGGGTCTGGGAAGCGACGGCCAGTAGATGTCCGCCTTGGCGGATGTGCCCGCGAGTCCGAAGACCTGCCAGTGCCCCCGTGCGACCGGTGCGCGGGGAGATCTCGGTGACCTCGAGGGCGGGTCGGCGGACATCAGACGGGTACGTCCGGCTTGTTTGCGCCGGGGCCCGTCCGGATTGCCGTTCCTTCGCGTCCTTGACCCGTCCCGGGGTCCATGGAGACATACTCGCGAAGGAGAGTTCCGTGACCAGCGCATCCGCAGCCGCGGCAGCACGCGCCACCCTGCACGGCTACCCCCGTCAGGGGCCGAACCGTGAACTCAAGAAGGCCGTCGAGGGCTACTGGAAGGGCCGCGCCGGCGCCGACGCCCTGCGCGCCACCGCCGCCGAACTGCGCCGCGCCAATTGGCGGCAGCTCGCCGAGGCCGGTGTCCACGAGGTGCCGACCGGCGACTTCTCGTACTACGACCATGTGCTGGACACCAGCGTCATGGTGGGGGCTGTCCCGGACCGCCACCGCGCCGCGGTCGCCGGCGACGCCCTCGACGGCTACTTCGCGATGGCCCGCGGCACCCAGAAGGTGGCGCCGCTGGAGATGACCAAGTGGTTCGACACCAACTACCACTATCTGGTGCCGGAGTTGAGCCCTGA
Organism: Streptomyces sp. NPDC048516; assembly: GCF_043199875.1. Classification (NCBI taxonomy): domain Bacteria; kingdom Bacillati; phylum Actinomycetota; class Actinomycetes; order Kitasatosporales; family Streptomycetaceae; genus Streptomyces; species Streptomyces sp. NPDC048516. Next base: position 233,156 of record NZ_JBICWS010000012.1, read on the forward strand.
CACGGTCTTCGCCGCGGACTCCGGCAAGCAGGTCGCCGAGCTGACCGAGGCACTGGCTCTCGCTCCGGCCGCCCGCCCGGTCCTCGTAGGGCCGGTCACCTACCTGCTGCTGGCCAAGCCCGCGCCCGGTGTGGCGGCCGGTTTTGATCCGCTGACGCTGCTCGACCGGCTGCTGCCCGTCTACGCCGAGGTCCTTGCCGATCTGCGGGCGGCCGGCGCCGACTGGGTACAGCTGGACGAGCCGTCGCTGGTGCAGGACCGCTCCCCCGCCGTGCTGAACGCCGCGGCCCGCGCCTACCGCGATCTCGGCGTCCTCTCCGACCGCCCTCAGCTGCTGGTCGCCTCGTACTTCGACCGGCTGGGCGAGGCGCTGCCGGTGCTGGCGAAGGCGCCCGTCGAGGGGCTGGCGCTGGACTTCACCGGCGCCGCGGCCGGCAACCTCGGGGACCTGGCGGCGGTCGGCGGACTGCCCGGCAAGCGGCTGGTCGCCGGTGTCGTCGACGGCCGCAATGTGTGGATCAACGACTTCGAGAAGTCGCTGGCCACGCTGGGCACGCTCCTCGGCCTGGCCGAACGGGTCGATGTGTCGACCTCCTGCTCCCTGCTGCACGTCCCGCTGGACGCCGCCGCCGAGCGCGATATCGACCCGCAGATCGCCCGCTGGCTGGCCTTCGCCCGGCAGAAGACCGCGGAGGTCGTGACGCTGGCGCGCGGTCTGGCGCGGGGCACCGGCGCCATCGCCGCCGAACTCGCCGCCAACCGCGCCGACCTGGCCTCCCGGGCACATTCCGCCCTCACCCACGACCCGGCCGTGCGCGCCCGGGCCGCGGCCGTCACCGACGCCGACGGCCGCCGTTCGCAGCCGTACGACGGGCGGACCGCCGCCCAGCGCGCGCACCTCGGGCTGCCGCTGCTGCCGACCACCACCATCGGCTCGTTCCCGCAGACCGCCGAACTGCGCACCGCCCGCGCCGACCTGCGGACCGGACGGATCACGGCCGCGGGCTACGAGGAGCGCATCGCGGCCGAGATCCGCGAAGTCCTGGCCTTCCAGGAGAAGGCCGGCCTCGATGTCCTGGTGCACGGTGAGCCGGAGCGCAACGACATGGTGCAGTACTTCGCCGAACAGCTCACCGGCTACCTCGCCACCCGGCACGGCTGGGTGCAGTCCTACGGCACCCGCTACGTCCGCCCGCCGGTCCTGGCCGGGGACATCTCCCGCCCCGGGCCGATGACGGTCCGCTGGACGACGTACGCCCAGTCGCTCACCGACCGCCCCGTCAAGGGCATGCTCACCGGCCCGGTCACCATGCTCGCCTGGTCCTTCGTCCGCGACGACCAACCGCTCGGCGAGACCGCCCGGCAGGTGGCCCTCGCGCTGCGCGACGAGGTGCGTGACCTGGAGGCGGCGGGAATGTCGGTCATCCAGGTCGACGAGCCCGCGCTGCGCGAGACCCTGCCCCTGCGCGCCGCCGGCCACGCCGCGTATCTGGCCTGGGCCACCGAGGCGTTCCGCCTCACCACCGGCGGGGTCCGGCCGGACACCCAGATCCATACGCATATGTGCTACGCGGAGTTCGGCGACATCCTGCGGGCCATCGACGATCTCGACGCCGATGTCATCAGTCTGGAGGCGGCCCGCTCCCATATGCAGGTCGCCGGGGAGCTCGCCACGGCGGGGTATCCGCGCGAGGTGGGTCCCGGTGTCTATGACATCCACTCGCCGCGCGTACCGGGCGTGAACGAGGCAACGGCCTTGCTGCACAAAGGACTTGAGGCCATCCCGGCCGAGCGGCTGTGGGTCAACCCCGACTGCGGTCTGAAGACCCGCGGCTGGCCCGAGGTGCGGGCCGCCCTGGAGAACCTGGTCGCCGCGGCCCGCGAGGTCCGCGGGAGCCTGCCCGGCACGGCTTCCTGACGGCGGACGGGGCGGGGCCGGCACCCGCGGGGGTGCCGGCCCCGGCCCGGTCCTCCGTGGGAGCGCGGCCGGCCCGGGCCGGCCGCAACTACGGCTGACCGGCTGACGGCGTGGGGCGGCGGACGGCCGTCCGCCGCCCCACGCCGTCAGCCG